>DASZNC010000048.1:0-21777 GCA_035551615.1 Acidimicrobiales bacterium | reverse complement strand
TGCGCTGCTGCTACTGGTCGCGCTTCAGCTGCTGGAGATGGTCAAGAACCTGTCGCCGGTGATCCGTGCGGACGGCTACCACATCCTCGCCGACGCGACCGGCGTCCCCGATCTCTACGCGCACATCGGGCCGACGCTGCGGCGGCTCCTGCCGTGGCGCCGCAAAGAGCCGTCGGCGCTGCACGGCCGCGCCCGGGCCCTCGTGACGCTCTGGGTGCTGGTCGTCGTTCCGGTGCTCCTGAGCATGATGCTGGGCGCAGTCGTGATGCTGCCGCGGCTCGCGACGACGGCCTGGGACAGCGGCCGCGCGATCACCGCGGCGATGCCGCACGAGTCGGCGCTGTCGATCCTCGCCTCGTGCGTCCGCCTCGTCGCCCTCGTCCTGCCGCTCGTCGGCAGCGCGCTCGTCGCGCAGCGTCTCTCGCGGGCCGCGCTCGTCAAGGCGCGAGGGTGGAGCGGCGACAGCGCAATCCGCCAGTGGGGGCTCGTCACCGCCGCGACGGCGCTCTCGGCGACCGCAGCGTGGGCCTGGTGGCCGTCCGGGCAGTACCAGGCGATTCGCCCGACCGACGCCGGGACGCTCGTCTCCTTCGCACACGTGATCGCGCAGCCGCAGCGGGCCGCTCGTCCCGCGCCGGCGATCCAGCGCGCCTCGATCGCCCCGGGCCGCCACCTCGCCGTCGCGATGATCCCGGTCGGCGGAGCGTCCAGGCGTCACCCGGCACTCTTCGTCATCCCCGGCAAGGACGGGCAGCCCGCGGTCGCGGTCCTCAGCGCGTCGACCCCCGATCCTGCCGCCGCGCCCACGGCGACCGACCCGACGGTCACCAGCCCGGCCGCAACCACGACCACGACCGCCGGCGATGCTCCGGCGCCGTCGAGCCAGGTCACCGCGACGGCGTTCCCGTTCAAGCTGCCGGCTCCTCCCGGGCCCGGCGGCAATCAAGCCCTGGCCGTCAACACGACCGACCACGGCGTCGTCTACAACGTCGCCTATACGGTCGTGACCGTCACGGGCGGGGCCCCGGTGGACCAGACCAACACCGCGTACGCGCTGGCCGACTGCCGGTCCTGCACCACGGTGGCGGTGTCGTTCCAGGTCGTGCTGGTGGTCGGTTCGAGCAACGTGGTGGCGCCGATCGACGCCGCCGGCGCCCTCAACAAGAACTGTCCGGCCTGCGCCACCACCGCCATCGCCGACCAGATCGTCGTGACCCTCGACGCCCAGCCGTCCCAGCAGGTGGTCGACCAGTTGAACGCCGCCCTCTCCCATCTGAATGATCTGGCCGCGCTCGGCGCCAACGGGACACCGGCTGCCATCGCCGCCCAGGTCGCGGCGGTGCAGGCGCAGGTCAACCAGGTACTCACGAACAGCGGACTTGTAGCCCAGTCGACCAGTTCGACGACGCTCGCCACGACATCAACGGGCGGTAACACATCGGCGACATCCACGCCCGGGACGGGCCCGGTGACGTCGGACCCGACGGCGACGACACTGCCGGCGGACTCCACTACGACTGTGGCCGGCACGTCCACCGTCCCCCCCTCGACGTCTCCGTCGACCAGCCCGACGACGGCTTCCAGCCCGACGACGGCGACGACCGCGACGACCGGGCCCTGACCCCGTGTAAATGCTGTCGGAGGGCGGTCTGAATCGTCCTAATCCGACAAATCACCGATCAACGAAAAGGCTCGCATCGGCCGCATTTCCTGCCGATGTGAAATCGATGACCGGGAAGGGCGATCTGGTGGCGCGGATCCGTAGATCACCTCTCGTGCTCTCGTACGCCATCGGACCCCCTTGCCTGGTCCTGCTGTTGTTCCTGCGCCGCTGGCACATGATCGCCGGCGTCTCACTCTGGGTCTACGGCGCGGCCGTTCTCGGCCCGGTCGTCACCTCGACCATCACCAACGTCCTGTACGCGCGCCATCCCGGCCGAGTGACCCTGCACGGCCGGGCGTTCACCGACTGTCTGGCCACCACCGCCGCCATCTACTGCACCGGGTGGGGACCGGCCCTCGGGCTGGTGTACCTGGTCGCCGCCCAGCAACTGGTGGCCCGCACCAACCAGGACACCTGGAAGATCGTCCGGTGGTGGGCCCTCGCCGGCATCGTCGCCGGTCAGGTCGGGATCGCCCTGAAGATCATCCCCACCTACGTCCACGCACCGGCCGACTACGGCGCCGCCGCCCTCGGCTACCTCGCCTTCATCCTGGTGTCCCGTATGGCCATGACCATCTCCAGCGACCGCGAGAAGGCGTGGCAGGAGGTGCGGGCCAGCGATGAGCGGTTCCAGGCCCTCCTCAACAACTCGTCCGACATGATCATGCTGCTGCGCGACGACGGCAAGAAGCCGGTCTACGTCAGCGGCGCGTGCGAGCGGATGCTGGGCCTCACCTCCGACCAGCTGCTCGAGGTCGAGCTGGGTGATCTCATCCACCCCGACGAGGTCGACTCGGTGCGGGCCGTCTTCGCGGTGGGGACGGTCGACGACGCGTCGAGCACCCCGATCGAGATGCGGGTCCGTCACGCCAACGGCGAGTGGCGCAACCTGGAGATGGTCGGCACCAACCTGCGGGACAACCCGGCCGTCGGCGGTGTGGTCGTCAACGTCCGCGACATCACCGAGCGGCGCCGGGTCGAGGCCGAGCTGGCCCACCACGCCACCCACGACTCGCTGACCGGGCTGCCCAACCGGCAGCTGTTCCTCGACCGGCTGTCCGAGAGCCTGATCCGCAACCGTTGGCTGTCGCGCCGGCCGGCGGTCCTGTTCCTGGACCTCGACCGCTTCAAGTTGATCAACGACAGCCTGGGCCACGAGATCGGCGACCAGTTGCTCGTCCAGGCGTCGCGGCGGCTGCGCGCCGCCGCCGGCCCGGAGGACACGGTGGCCCGCTTCGGCGGAGACGAGTTCGTCGTCCTGTGCGAGCCGCCCGGCGATCCGATGGCGCAGGCCGACCGCCTGCTGGCCTGCTTCGAGGAACCGTTCTTCCTCGGCGAGGACCGCTACTTCATGTCGACCAGCATCGGCGTGGCCTCCCCGGAGGGACCGGATCCGACGCCGGCGGTGCTGATCCGCGACGCCGACACCGCCATGTACCGGGCCAAGGAGCTGGGCCGCGGCCGCATCCAGATCTTCGACGAGGCGGCCCGGTCGGCGGCCGTCGTGCGGGCCCACACCGAACACCTCCTGCGCGGCGCCGTGGAGCGCGACGAGTTGCGCCTCTTCTACCAGCCGGTCATCGAGCTGACGACCGGTCGGGTCATCGCTGCCGAGGCCCTCCTCCGGTGGCAGCACCCGCAGCTGGGCCTGGTCGGTCCCGACTACTTCATCGACACGGCCGAGGACAGCGGCGCCATCGTCGCCATCGGCGAATGGGTGCTGCGGACGGCCTGCCGGCAGGCCGCGGTGTGGGCCGAGCGGGGCGAACCGATCGACATGGCCATCAACCTGTCGGCCCGCCAGCTGGGCGACGAACGGCTCATCGCCATCGTGGCCGACGCCCTGGAATCGGCCGGCGACCGGGCCACCATCACCTTCGAGCTCACCGAGCGGCTCCTCATCCAGGAGCCCGAACTGGTCGCCGGCCGGCTCGACGACCTGAAGGGGCTCGGTGTCAACCTGTCGATGGACGACTTCGGTACCGGGTACTCGTCGCTGTCGAATCTGCGCCGGTACCCGTTCGACTCTTTGAAGATCGACCGCCGCTTCGTCGCCGGCCTGAGCGACAGCGAGGACGACGGCACGGTGGTCCGGGCCATCATCGCCCTGGCCCACGGCCTGGGCAAGACGGTCGTGGCCGAAGGCGTCGAGCGGGCCGAACACCTGGCCCTCCTCCGCCAGCTCGGTTGCGACATGGCCCAGGGCTACTACATGGGCGGTCCCCAGCCGGCCACCCTCCGGCCCAGCCAGCTGCTGGTCGAGGACCTTCGGCTACTGCCCGTGCCCTACGTGTAGGCCTCCTGCTAAGCATTCCCCAATGGGGAATCAGGACAGGACGATCGAAGCGGGGGCCTGGGCCCTCGAGCACGGCCACCGTTTGCTGCTGGCGTTGACCGGCGGGCGCTTCCCGAAGTCGGTGATGGGCATGCAGCCGGTCGAGCTGCACACCGTCGGCCGCACGACCGGCGAGCGGCGGTCGACCATGCTCACCGCCCCGATCCACGAACCGGGCCGGGTGGTGCTGGTGGCATCGAAGGGCGGCCACACCGACCACCCCGGCTGGTACAAGAACCTGGCCAAGACCCCCGCAGTCGAGCTCACCATCGACGGCGCCACCAAGCCGTTCATCGCCCACACGGCAATGGCCGAGGAGCGGGCCGAGCTGTGGCCCCGTATCGTCGCCGCCTACAAGGGCTACGACGGGTACCAGCGCAACACCGACCGGGAGATCCCGGTCGTCGTCTGCGAACCGGCCTGACCGTCTACGCCGGCGGGCGGTCGGTGGTCGGACACCGTCCGGCTGCGGGCCCCATCCGGCTGCGACGCCCGACGAGGTGGCACTCGGCGGGCGATACAGCCGGTCGAGTACTTCGCGGCCAAAGGAGGCGCCGGGGCCCGAGGCCGCCGGCCGCGAGCGGAACGCCAGGTGCCGCGAGCGAGACAAAGATGCCCGGGCGTAGGCCCGGGCATCCTCGCTTCTCAATAGCTGAGCCATAAGTTGCCGCAATCGGCCCGCGATGCGCGTCTTGCGCCCCTCCCACCCCGAAACCGGGCCCCAACCAGGAAGCGCCCCCACCAGGGAGCGACCCACCGGCAAGCGCCTCACACGCGGCGCCCCACCAGAAAGCGCCCCCACCAGAAGCGCTACGGCTGCCGCAGCACCCGCCAGCAGACGAGAGCCAACAGGGTCCCGACGGCGAACTCGTTCTTCATGCGGTGCGGGGCCTCGTTCTGGATCCGTTTGTGAAACCGGTTCCATCGTTCCGGGAACGGGTTCCACCCGAGGAAGAAGTCGAACGGCTTGTCCGTGTCGACCACCGCCCCTCCGGCCATACCGGCGACCACCGCCAGGCGGGTCCGGCGGGGCGACAGGCCGGCGGCGATGGCCATGGCGGCCAGGCCGCAGCAACCGTCGCAGCAGGCGATCCGGAAGAACTCGGGCGTGTCCATGGTCACGGCGTCGTCGCCCCAGTGCGGGCAGGCGTCCATGGCGATGTGCGAGACCACGCCGGCACCGAAGGCCAGTACCGGATGGCGGGCCAGGGCACGCCCGATCAGGGCTCCGGCCAGCACGTGGTTGGTGACGAGCACGGCGCCAGCCTGTCACGCCCCGAACCGGGGAGGGCGGCAGGCACGCGCCTCCCATCTGCCACCCGCCGAACCGGCGAGGGCGGCAGACGCGACCTCCCATCTGTCACCCGCCGAACCGGGGAGGGCGGCAGATGCGAGACTCGCGGGATGCCCGTTCTCGTCACCGGCGGCGCCGGCTACATCGGCTCGCACACCGTCCGTCAACTGCGCCAGAGCGGCGAGCCGGTCGCCGTGCTCGACAACCTGGAGTTCGGTCACCGCGATGCCGTGGTGGACACGCCCCTGGTGGTCGGCGACATCGCCGACGCCGACCTGGTCGCCGACACCATCGGCCGCTACCACATCGACGCCATCATCCACTTCGCCGCGTACAAGGCGGCCGGCGAGTCCTTCGAGAACCCGGGCCGCTACTTCAAGAACAACGTGGCCGGCACCGCCCAGCTGCTCGAGTCCGCCCACCGCAACGGCGTCCGCCACTTCGTGTTCTCCTCCACCTGTGCCGTCTACGGCACGGCCGAGACCATCCCCGTCTCGGAGACGGCCCCGATCCAGCCGGAGAGCCCGTACGGCGAGTCCAAGGCCCTGGTCGAGCGGATGCTGCACTGGTACGACCGCAGCCACGGCATGCGCTCGGTCAGCCTGCGCTACTTCAACGCCGCCGGAGCGGCCATGGACGGCTCCCTCGGCGAGGATTGGAGTGCCAGCCTCAACTTGGTGCCCCTCGCCATGAAGGCGCTGCTCGACCAGTCCCCTCCTTTGAGAGTGTTCGGGACCGACTACCCGACCGAGGACGGCACCGCCGTGCGCGACTACATCCACGTGGACGATCTGGCCGACGCCCACCTGAAGGCGCTCGACTACCTGCGCCACAGCGGCAAGTCGGTCGCCGTCAACCTGGGCACCGGAGTGGGCTCGACCGTGCGCCAGGTGCTGGCCGCCGCCGAACGGGCCGCCGGCCGCCCGGTCCCGGCCCAGGATCACCCCCGCCGGCCGGGTGATCCGGTGGCGCTGTTCGCCGACAACTCCCGGGCCCGTGACCTGCTCGGATGGGAGCCCCGCTACGGCCTGGACGAGATCGTGACCTCGGCCTGGCAGTGGCACTCCATGATGGTCGTCTGACCGCAGGGCACACGAGCCGGGGCGGACGGCTAGCCTTTGCGCCAACCAACGGGCGGAAACCGGGTGGTGTCGCGGCATGCGTCATGACCCGGTCCGGAAGGGGAGGTCCCAGACAATGACCATCGTGCAGGAGCCCAGCACACTCAGCCTGGCCTATGGGTCGCCGTCCCGGCTGCGGCGCCGGCGGGTGATCCTGGGCCTGACCGCCCTCACCGCAGTGGCGGCCGTGACCGTCGTCGGGACCGGGTCGGCGGCGGCCTGGGGCGCCCTGGCCTTCTGCATCGGCCTGGGCCTCACCTACGCGGCCGTCCTGCACCGGGCCCGCCGGGTGCAGATGGAGGAGAGCTTCCGCCAGCTCCTGGCCGCCACCACCCCGGCGGCCCGCTGGGACGACCTGACCGATCTGGCGGTGCGCCCGGAGCGCTCCGCCGGCGAGCGGGCGGCCGTCCCGCAAGGGGTGCCGGCCTGGCGCCGGGCCGGGGCCATGGCCCGCTTCCTCGTCTCCTACGCGGCCGGGTGGGCGCTGTCGCCGGTGGTGTTCGCTCTGACCATCGCCGTGGGCCGCACCCCGCGTGACACGACCGGTCAGCGCTGGCTGGCCAACCTGCAGGACACCCAGGTCCGCCTCAAGGAGCAGTCGGTGCGCACGTTGGTCGTCTCGGCGGCGACGACGGCCAGTGTCACCGGGCTGGGCGGCGCCGTCATCCTGGGCGGGGGGTCGGCGGCGGTGGCAGCCACCGCCCCGCCCGCCAACGTCGGCATCGGGGTCCCGGCCGCCGCCGGCATCGGCCACGTGGCCCAGCCGACCACGACCTACCGGGTCGTCAGCGGCGACACTCTCTCGGCCATCGCCGCCCGCTTCGGCACCACCTGGCAGGCCCTGGCCCAGCGCAACCACATCGCCAACCCCAACGTGATCTACCCGGGCCAGGTGCTGGTCATCGGGTCCGGCTCGGGCGGCTCGACCACCACCACCACGACGACGCGCTCCACGAGCGACGGCAGCTACACCGTGGTCTCCGGCGACACCCTGTCGTCGATCGCCGCCCGCTTCGGAACGACCTACCAGGTGCTGGCCCAGATCAACCACATCGCCAACCCCAACATCATTCAGGTCGGCCAGGTCCTGCGCCTGCCCGGCGGATCGTCGACGACCGTGACCGAACCGACGGTCGCCGCCACCACCGCCACCACCCCCCAGCCGGTGCACGCCACGACCAGTGCCGCCGCCATCGCCGTGCACACCGCCCTGGCCCAGGTCGGCAAGCCCTACGAGTGGGCCGGCGCCGGTCCGGGCGCCTTCGACTGCTCCGGCCTGGTCATGTACGCCTGGGAAGCGGCCGGCGTGCAGCTGCCCCACTACACCGTCTCGCAGTACGAGGACACCACCCGCGTCAGCCAGAGCCAGCTGCAGCCCGGCGATCTGGTGTTCTACGACACCGGCGACGGCGCCCAGCCGGGCCACGTGACCATGTACATCGGCAACGGCCAGATCGTCACCGCCGACTCGCCCGGCACGGTCGTGCGCGTCGAGGTCCTCGACTGGGACGGGACTCCGATCGGTTTCGGCCGGGTCCGTTGAGCCGTTAGCAACGGTCAAAGGAACAACCCTCTCCCCGCTCCCGCCCCCCGCCCGAGCAACGCCGACAGAAAGTAAGGAACCAGCCGGCCCCGGCCGGCGTGGGTAATCGTGGATAGAAAGTGGCTCTGGGGGTTGGTGGTCGCGGTCGCGGCGGCGTCGACGGTCGGCGCCGTCGTGGAGACCAGCGCCAAGAAAACCCCGACCAGCACGGCGCCGGTCGCTCCGACCGGGACCCGGGCGACGAGCGCGCCGGACAGCACCACCACCTCCTCGGTGGCCGCCCCCCGGCCGACGACCAACGCCCGGCTCTATGTCGATCCGACGACGACCCGCCCGAGCCGCACCTCCCAGCCGCCGCATGCCGCTGATGCCGCGTCCAGCACCGGTGGGGCCAACTTCAAACCGGCGTTCTACACCGATCAGGCGCCCGGCGGGGCGGCCACCGCCGGCCAGAAGGTCATCGCCCTCACCTTCGATGACGGGCCGGGGCCGCAGACCCCGCAGGTGCTCGCCGTACTGCAGAAGTACCACGTGGCCGCCACCTTCTTCGACATCGGGCGCAACGCCGCGGCCTACCCGCAGTACGTGCAGATGGTGGCCCACGCCGGCTACCCGGTGGAGGACCACACGTGGAGCCACCCGGACCTGACGACCGTCGCCCCGTCCCAGTTCCCGTACCAGATCGACCAGACCCAGACCGAGGTCCAGAAGCTCACGGGGATCACCCCGACCTGTGTACGGCCGCCCTACAACGCCTGGAACCAGGCGGCTCTCGACCAGATCGGCCAACGGGGCCTGACGACCATGAGCTACTCGGTCGACCCGAAGGACTGGACCAACCCGGGTTCGGCCGCCATCGTCGCCCGCGTGGTCGGCGCCGCCTTTCCCGGCGCAGTAGTCGACATGCACGATGCCGGCGGCCCCCGGACGGAGACGATCCAGGCCCTGCCCGGGATCATCACCCAACTGAAGGCCAAGGGCTACACGTTCGTATCGATCTGCGGCAGCAACCACCACAGCGCGGTGTACGCCTACGGATCGGTGGCGTCCGCCATCGGTCAACTGCCGGCCGGTGACGATGCGTCCCCCACCGCCTACACCGGCTTCGCCCGGACGGCCGACGGGAAGGGATTCTGGACCACCACCGCCGACGGCCGGGTCTTCGGCCACGGAGACGCCAAGACCTACGGATCACTGGCCGCTTTCCACCTGGTCAAGCCGATCGTGGGCATGGCCGCCACCAGTGATGGCAAGGGTTATTGGCTGGTCGCGTCCGACGGCGGCATCTTCAGTTTCGGTGACGCCCACTTCCACGGCTCCACCGGCGGCGTCCACCTGGTCAAACCGATCGTCGGCATGGCCGCCACATCTGACGGCAACGGTTACTGGCTTATCGCCTCCGACGGCGGCATATTCAGCTTCGGCGACGCCCACTTCCACGGCTCCACCGGCGGCGTCCACCTCGACAAACCGATCGTCGGCATCGCCCCCACCACCGACAACGACGGCTACTGGCTGGCCGCCTCCGACGGCGGCATATTCAGCTTCGGCGACGCCCACTTCCGCGGGTCGGGCAGCGGTACCGGCATCCCCGGCCAGACGTTCTACGCCATCGCCTCCGCCCCCACCGGCAGCGGCTACTTCCTCGCCGGCCAGCACCTCTAGGCCGGCCGCGGCGCCGGGCGAGCGCCGGTCGCGCCGTCGGGCGCAGCGCCGGTCGGGCCTACCGCCCCGTCTCCCCCGGCCGGACACCCGGGTCGGGCGCAGCGCGAACCGGCCCCATGGGTAGGACTGACAGGATGAGTGACAGCCGGGTACGACGTCGGGGGGTGATCCGGGTGTCACGGCTGGGCCGGGTCGGCCTGGGTGCCGGCGGGGGCGCCGTGGCCGGTGCCGTGGCGTGGGTGTGGGTGCCGTGGCAGGCGGTTCCTTTGATCGTGTGGGTGGTCGCCGCGGTGATCTGGCTGGCGGTGACGTGGGGCGGAGTGGCCGGCATGAGCCCGCAGGAGACGCAGCGGATGGCGACGGCCGAAGACCCCCACGGCCCCATCGCCGACACCCTCCTGCTCTCGGCCAGCGTGGCCACCCTGGCCGCCGTCGTCCTCGGCGTGCTCAAGGCGGCCAACAGCAGCGGTGCCGAGAAGGTCCTGCTGTTGATCGCCGGGGTGGCGACCATCATCGCCAGTTGGGGGATCGTCCACACCGTCTTCACCCTCCGCTACGCCGGCCTGTACTACCGGGACCCGGCGAAGGCGGTCGACTTCAAAGAGGAGGATCAGCCCACCTACGGCGACTTCGCCTACCTGGCCTTCACCATCGGCATGACCTACCAGGTCTCCGACACCGACCTGAAGACGAAATCGATCCGCCGGGCCGCCCTGCGCCACGCCCTCCTGTCCTACCTGTTCGGCACCGTGATCATCGCCGCCACCATCAACATCGCCGCCGGCCTGGCCCATTGACGAGCGGGGCCGGCACCGGAAGGTGAGGGCGGCTTCGGGTAGCAATAGGGGATGACCGGCCGCCCCCTGATCGGCATCACCTGCGGTCGGACCGCCGACAACGAGCGGGCCCTCGACCAGCTCGACGACCGCTACGTGGCGGCGGTGACGGCCGCCGGCGGATGGCCGGTCATCCTGCCGCCGGTGCCCGAGGCCCCCATGATCGAACGGCTGGACGGACTGCTCGTCAGCGGGGGTGGCGATGTCGACCCGGCCAACTACGGCGAGGCCGTGTCGGAGCAGTGCGGCGGCATCGACCCGGTGCGCGACACGGCCGAGATCGGACTGGTCCGGGCGGCGCTGGCCGCATCCGTCCCCGTCCTGGGCATCTGCCGGGGCGCTCAGGTGGTGACGGTCGCGCTGGGTGGCACGCTCGTGCAGCACCTGCCCGACGTCACCGACCTGCCCCACCTGGTGCCCGACCGGCGGACCGAGATCGTCCACCAGATCGAGATCGTGCCCGACAGCCTCCTGCACGGAATCGTCGGGGTCACGGAGCTGGGCGTCAACAGCATTCACCATCAGGCGGCTATCGGCCTGGGCGCCGGCCTGCGGGCGACGGCCACTGCGCCGGACGGCACCGTCGAGGCGGTGGAACGGCCGGGGCGGCCGGTCCTGGCCGTGCAGTGGCACCCGGAGTGCCTGACCCGGTGGCCGGAGCAGCAGGCATTGTTCGACTGGTTGATCGCCGCCGGGTAATAACAACGTCATATGAAAGTTCCCTCGGTCGGAGTGGAAGAGGAGTTCCTCCTGGTCGACGCCGAAACCGGCCGTCCGGCTCCCCGCGTCGAGCAGGTCGTGGCCGGCGCCGACGCCGAGAAGGAGCTCCACCGGGCCCAGATCGAGATCAACACCGAGCCCTGCTCCACCCTCGCCGAGCTGGCCGATCGCCTGACCGGGCAACGCGCTTCAGTGGCCGCCGCCGCCCGGGACGAGGGGACCTCGGTGGTGGCCTCGGGCACATATCCGGGCCCGATCGGCGAGGCCGGCCGGCTCCTCACCGAGAAGGACCGGTACCGGGCGGTGGCCGGTACGAACATCGTCCTGGCCCGGGAGCAGCTGATCTGCGGCTGCCACGTCCATATCGAGGTGACCGACGACGAGGACCGGGTGCGTGTCGTCGACCGGATCCGGCGCCACCTCCCGTCCCTGCTGGCCCTCTCGGCCAACTCGCCGTTCTGGGAGGGGTGGGACACCGGCTTCGCCAGCTTCCGCTCGGAGCAGTGGGTGCGCTGGCCGAGCGCCGGCGTCACCGCCCGCTTCGGGTCCTACGACCGCTACCGGGATGTGGTCGACAAGCTGGTCGCCGGCGGGGTCATGATCGACGAGGGCATGGTCTACTGGGATGCCCGGCTGTCGCGAACGTTCCCGACGGTGGAGGTCCGGGTGGCCGACGTGTGCCTCAGTGTGGACGACGCGGTCACCGTCGCCGGCCTGGTCAGGGCACTGGTGCTGGACGCGCTGACCTCTACCGACCCGGACCCCGACCTGCGCCCGGAGTTCCTACGGGGTGCGAACTGGCTGGCCGCCCGGCACGGGATCGGCGGCCGGTTGATGGACCCGGCGGACGGCAGCACCACCGCGGCGGCCGACCATTTCGGCCAGCTGCTCGACCGGTTGGCGCCGGTGCTGGCCATGGCCGGCGACGAGGAGCGGGTCGGTGCCGGCGTCCGGCGCATCCTGTCCGGCGGCACCGGGGCCGATCGGCAGCGGGCCTGCTCCGATGGCGGGCGCGACCTGGCCGCCGTCATCGACCTGGCCACGCTCCCGGCACCACCCTGACCGTCCGGCCCGCTAGCTGAAGACGCACTCCTTCTTGGAGTTCTTGGCCATGTGGGCCTTGACGGCGTCCCGGTTGGCGCTCGAGGTGATGCCGGTGAAGAGCAGCTTGCCCTTGTCGAAGACGCCGGAGCTCTTCTCCACGACGATCACGCCCTTTTCGACGGTGCCCTTCTTCACGGGCCAGTCCCCTCCGTCGCCCCGGAGGTTCTCGGAGAAGGAGGTCGTGTAGCTGTCGCCCCAGTCGTCGCCGACCAGGATGTACTGGCGGCAGACGGTGATGCTGAGGCCCTGGCCGTTCTTCAGGGCGTTGATCTTGCGGTAGTTGTCCTTGGCGATCTGGTCGGCGATGCCGTCCCAGTCCTGGCAGGTCATGGCCACGGTGCGGTCCACCGCCGCCTTGTCCACCTGCTGGGCGCCGGCCCGCAGGTCGTCCAGCCCGTCGTCGTCGTCCTCGGCCTCGGCCTCTTCGGACTCGAGCCCGAGGGCACCGAGATCGAGGTCCTTGACCAGGTCACGCAGGCTGGACAGGTCGTCGGTGCTCAGCTTCATGCTGGCCTGGAGCAACTTCCGCCCGACCTTGTTGGTCTTCTCGTCCTTCTTCTTCAGCCCCCCGAGGGCGGACAGGAGGTCCTTGACCTCGCTGTCGTCGAGGCGGAGCGAGTCGAGGTCGAGTGTCTGCACCACCTTGTCGACGTGCTGCAGCGGCAGGTCGCCCAGCTCGTCCTCCAGCTCCTTCATCTCGGACTCGGCGCCCGGGTCGTAGCTGGCCAGCTGGTTCAGCAGCTCGTCGAGGTCCTGATCGTTGAGCTGGAACCCTTCCTCGGACTCCCGCTCCGGCAGCTCGAAGCCCTTCAGCTCCAGGAGCAGATCATCCAGGTCGGCCGAGACCTGCATCTCCCGCAGGACGTTGAGCGCCTCTTCGAGCGCCTCGTTGTTGATCTCGCCCAACTCGGTGACCTCGCCGCTGCCCTCCTCCTCTTCCTCCTCGATGTCGAGGCTGTCGAAGTCGAGGCCCTGCGCCATCACCCGCAGTGATTCGAGATCGTCCGCCTTCAGCTTCATGCTGGTCTGGAGCAGGCTGCGCCCGACCTTGTCGGTCTTGTCGTCCATCTGCTTCAGCTGGGTGAGGGCGGTGAGCACGTTCTTCACCTCGGTGTCGCTGAGGCTGAGCGGCTCCAGGTCGAGCACCTCCACCATCCGGTCGATCTTCTTGAGCGGGAGGTCGGGGAGGATCTCCTCCAGTTCCTCCAGCTTGGACTCGGCGCCCGGATCGAAGGCCTCGAGCAGCCGGATCATCTCCTCGATCTCCTCGTCGGTCGCCGTGCCGTCCTCGGACTGCGGCTTCAGGTCGAGGTTCTCGAGCTCGTGGATGATCTGCTCGAGGTCGTCGGTCACCTGCATCTGGTTCAGCTTGGCCAGTGCGTTCTCGAGGACGTCGTTCTTGATCTCCGAGAGCTCGAGGAGGCCGGCCAGATCGTCGCCCTCATCGTCCTCGGTGCTCTCGCCCTCGATGTCCCCGTCCTCGATGTCCTCGTCGCCGTCGACCTGGCCGGTCAGCGCGCCGTCGCCCTCGTCTTCCTCTTCCTCCTCGACGACCTCGGTCGACTTGCGGCCGAAGATGCTCGTCTTGGCGCCCAGGTCGATGGACTTGACCATCTCGGAGAGGTCGGCCACCTCGTCGAGCGGCTCGACGTCCGCCTCGATCTCCTCGCCCTCGACGTCGTAGGCGTTGTCAGTGACCAGCGACGCCATCTGGTGTTCGACACCGCCCAGGTCGACGATGGTGCAGTTGTCGAGGCGTTCGGGCCCGGACCGCTCGTACGACCACTTGATCAGGGCCTGGCCGTAGGTCTGACCCTCGGCGCCCACCACCACCCGGACGACCCACTCGTCGGAGACCTGTTCGTCCTCCAGGTGACGGCGCTCGCCGCCGGGATCCTGCGGAATGGTGACGGCCACGGTGCCGTCCGACGCGGCGACATCCAGGTTGGCCACCGGCAGGACGGCGCCCGGGTAGTCAGCCGAGGCCGTCTCGACGGCGAACGAGACGGTGACCCGATCCCCGTCGTCGGCGCCGTCGGTCGCCCATGTGAACTCGAGGACGACATCGTCGCCCGACTCGCTGATCGACATGACCAACTTGGTGGTCTCCGCAGTCATGACCATTTGGGTGCCCCTTCCCCTGTGCCTACCTGGATTGTGTCTGCTCCACCGGCTCACGGCAACGGGACATCCGGGCCCGCTCACCGCATTTCCCCCAAATATGCGACGGCGGGAACCGAAATGGTCAGCCACGCCGTCATAGCGGTGTGGGAGGTGCACGGTTGCGCAACGAGGAGGGTTTCGCCAGGTACGTGACCCAGGCCTACCCGGGCCTGGTCCGCCGGGCCGTCCTCCTGACCGGGGACCGGGCCCTGGCCGAGGACCTGGTCCAGGTGTCGTTGGCTTCGACCTACCGCCGTTGGCGGCGGGTCGAGCATCCGGATGCGTACGTGCGGATCGTCATGATCCGCACCGTCATCGGATGGCGGGCCCGGCGGTGGACCGGCGAGATGCCGACCGACCCGCTACCGGACCAGGGCGACCCCCGTGATCCCTTCGACGACGCCGATCTGAGCGTGGTCGTCCGGCGGGCATTGATGACGCTGCCCGCCGAACAGCGGGCGGTGATCGTCCTGCGTTACTTCGACGACTGCTCAGAAGCGGACATCGCCGAGGTCCTGGGCTGCTCGGTCGGCACCGTGAAGAGCCGGGCCTGGCGGGCCATCACCTCCCTCCGAACGAGTGGCCTCCTAGCCGAGGCCGAGGAAGGACAGATCCGATGACCGACGACGGCCAGACCCCGACCGGAGAACCCGAGGTGCCGGGCGTACCCGAGGTGCCGGGCGAACCCGATACAGCGGGCGAACCGGGCGTGTCCGGCGCTCCAGGCCGGCCCGACGCTCCGGGTGAGACGGGCGTGTCGGAGAGCACCGAATCCCGCCTCCGGGAACTACTCCAGTCCGGTGCCGGCGTGGCCCCGGCGACCGACGGGCTGGCGGCCGTGTACTCCGTGCGGCACAAGGTGCACACCCGACGCCTCGAAGGCGGCGTGGCCGGCCTGCTGGTGGCCGGCCTGGTCGCCGGCCTGGTGATCGTGCCGGGCCACGGCCGGTCCCCGGCCCCGGTGCCGATCGCCACCGGGGACCATCCACGGACCTACCGGTTGACCGGGACCCTGACCAGCTTCGGCGGCTGCTCCGACTACCTCAGCTACATGAAGACCCAAGCGGCCGCCCAGGTCGGACCGTACGGCCTCCAGCCGTATGACCAGCAGGGCATCTACCACGGTCTGGCTTCGGGGGCCGGATCGATGACGCCGGAGGCGGCTCCCTCGATCAGCAACGGTGCCGCCACGTTTGGTGCGTCCGGCACCTCGGCAGCGGCCGGCACCGCGACCGGTGGCGGCACCGCCGGCAGCTACTCGCAGACCAACGACCAGGTCGCCGGCGTCGATGAGCCCGACACGGTGAAGACGAACGGCACCTCGGTGGTCACCCTGGACGGCTCCACGCTGCGGGTGCTCGACCAGTCGGCCCATGTACTCGGCCACATCAGCCTGTCGGGCGATACCGGCGGCGGCTTCCTCCTCGACGGCAACCAGGCCATCGTCTTCTCCAGCCAGGACACCGCCTCCTCCTACGGGGTGGTGACCCCTGCGTTCGGCGCCGCTTCGGGTGCGGGCGTCTCGTATCCGGGCGCCTACCTGCCGCACGGCCAGCCGCCGGCACAGGCCGTCGTCGTCGACCTGTCCAACCCGGCTGCGCCCGTGCTCGTGCGCACGTTCCAGTTCGACGGCACGGTGGTGGCGGCCCGGCTGGTCGGCCAGCAGGTGCGCCTGGCGCTGGACACATCCGGACCCCGCATCGGCTTCCAGACACCGGCCGCTGATGGCGACACGGCCAGTGCCACGGCGGCCAACAAGGCGTTGATCGCCGCTAGCACCCTCGATGAATGGCTGCCCAGCTACCAGGTCGAGAACCCCGACGGGAGCATGTCCGCCCACACCCCCGTCTCCTCCTGCCAGTCCGTCTCCCGGCCGGCCCACGCCAGCGGCCTGGCCACGGTCAGCGTGCTCACCCTCGACCCGGCGAGCGCCACCCCCGGGCCGGGCACGTCGGTGGTGGCCGCCGGCCAGACCGTCTACGCCACCGCCGACCGCTTCTATGTGGCCGGCCCGACGGCCACGTCGAACACCACCCAGCCCCAGGCCGGCTACCAGCAGGGGTGCTGCACCGTCGTCCCGCCGGCCGGGGCCACCACGTCCATTTACGCCTTCGACACCCCGACCACGGGGCCGCCCCTGTTCGTAGGGTCGGGCCAGGTGCCGGGCTGGCTCATCAACTCCTACGCCATGGATGAGGATGCCACCGGCCTCCTGCGGGTGGCCTCGACGGCGGCCGGGTTGACCAACCCCGACCCTCGCGTCGGCCCGCTTCCGGGCGGCGACGCCCCCTCCGCAGGCGCGAATGTGGTGCCGTCCGAAGGCACGGTTTCGACCAGCCAGTCACTCATCACCGTCTTCCGGGTGTCGGGTGGGGCGCTGACCCAGATCGGCCAGATCGGCGGACTGGGCGTCGGTGAGTTCGTGCGCGCCGTCCGCTTCATCGGTGCCGATGCCTATGTGGTGACGTACCGGACCTTTGACCCGCTGTATGTCGTCAACCTGGCCGACCCGACCCATCCGACCCTCGCCGGCCAGCTCGACCAGCCCGGTTTCTCCGAGTTCCTCTACCCCCTGCCCGGGAACCGGCTGCTCGGCGTCGGGGTCAACCTGACCGACAATGAACCGTCCGGTCTGGTGGTGGCCACCTACGACGTGTCGAACCCGGCCCACCCGACCCGGATTGCCACGTCGGACCTGGCCGATGGCGCCCAGTTCGCCTACTCCGGCTACGACCCGCACGCCTTCCTGTACTGGGCTCCGCTGAACCTGGCCCTCCTTGCCGCGCCCAACAGCAACAACGAGTCCGCCAGCGGTGTCTCTGCCTTCCAGATCGGTCCGAGCGGCGGACTGACCCGCACGGCCACCCTGACCCACGCCTCCGACGCGGCCACCCGCTCGGTCGTCATCAACGGTCAGCTCTGGGTCATCACCACCGGCGGCGTCATCACCTCGGAGCTGACCAACCTGCCCGCCTCCACGTGGCACGGCTACTGATGGCGATCAGAGTCTGATGGCCGCGATCAGCGCCCCGACCAAGACCGTCATGGCGCTCATCACGGCCAGCAGATAGGTCCGCGAGTCGGCCCTCAGATCGGCCATGCCCTGCTCCACATGGGCGAAACGGACCGACATCGTCCCGAACACACCGTCCATCCGGGCCGCCAAACCCGTCACCCCCGAATCCACGCCATCCAGGCGCGCCGCCAAACCCGTCATACCGGAATCCAACCCGTCCATCCGGGCGGTCAGACCGGTCATCCCGGTACCCAGCCCGTCCATCCGGGCGGTCAAACCGGTCTCCAACCCGTCCATCCGGGCGGTCAGACCGGTCTCCATCCGGTCCATTCGACCGGTCAGCTGATGCCCCACCTCCTCCACCCGGTGCTCGACAGAGTCGATCCGAGCATCCAGGCGGTCACCGAGCACGTCGAGATCGCGCTTGGTCGCCACGTCCGCCCACCCGACCGGAGGAAGATGCTCCATCAGGACAGCGGCCTCTCGCTCACCGAGCACCGCCTCCAAGCGTTGGTACAAATGATGTCGGCTCTCCTCGCTGATGGCCACCACTCTCCCCATTCCGGTATCGGTGTTCGGTCAAAGGAGAGGGCGGTATCCGGCCCTCCGACGGCGTCACCCAGCGTACGCCCCCAGTGTGACGAGATGCCGATCTACGTGGGGCTGGGTGCTCCGACCCGTACGGGCCGCCGCTCGGCCACGTCGGTGCTCCGGGCTGCCGGTCGCCGGCTGGTCCGCACCATCTCGACCACGACCACCACGAACGCCACGCCCACCGAGGCGGCCAGCGCATCGGTGCCCAACCCGGCGTACTTCAGGCCGGACGCCAGGATGACGAGGAAGATGGCCGGCCGGAGCAGCCGGTCGCCGACCCGGGACGACAGCAACGAGCCGACCAGCACCGCCGGCACCGCGCCCACCGCAATCGAGACGGTCAGGGGAATCTCGACGTGGCCGAAGATCATGGCCCCGGCCGCCGCCGCCATGGTCAAAGGAATGGCCTGCGTCAGATCAGTACCCACCATCCGCGACGCCGACAGGCTGGGGTAGAGGAACATCAGCATCACGATGAGGAGCGACCCCGACCCGACCGACGTGAGCCCGACGACCAGGCCCCCGACTATGCCGATGGCGACAGTGGCCACCGGCCGGACGCGCACACTGTCCAACGTGCCCGTCCTCGGGTTGGCCGACCGCCGGTCGATGATGTAGCGGACGAGCATGGCCGAAGCCCCGAGCAGCAGCGCCGCGCCGAGGGCCCGCTCCACGTTGGCCGTCGCCCCCTTGGCGTTGCTCATCTGGTGGAGGAGGAAGGCGCCGAGGAAGGCGGCCGGCACCGAGCCCAGGGCCATCCAGCCCACCATCGGCTTGTGCACGGTGCCCCGGCGCAGGTGGACGGCGGCGCCGAAGGGCCGCATCAGCACGGTCGCCACCAGGTCCGAGGAGATGGCGGTCGACGGCTTGATCCCGAACAGGAGGATCAGCATCGGCGTCATGAGCGCGCCGCCCCCGGCCCCGGTCAGGCCCACCAGGAGGCCGACGATGACGCTCCCCGTAACTACATCGAAGTTGATCGAACCCATGCAGCTCTTCTCCCCCTCAGCCCGCTTAATACTACTAGGTAGATCGGTAATAGGGAAGCGGGTGATTGAATAGCACCACTTCGCTCGGAGGGCGGCCTGGTTCGCCGGGGCGGCACATGGGAAGGCTGCCCTTATGGACAAAGCCGGTTTCGTGGACGCTCTCAACGACGATCTGCGCAGCGAGTACCAGTCGATCGTGCAGTACATCAGCCACATCGCGACCATTACCGGGGCCGAGTACCTGTCGACGGTGGATGAGCTGAAGGTCCACCTGCCCCAGGAGTTGAACCACGCCCGTATCCTGGCCGAGCAGATCTCCTTCCTCGAGGGGGTGCCGGCCACCGACGTGCCGGCGGTCGAAGTGGCGTCCGGTCGGGACGCCCTGGCCGCCGACCTGCGCCTGGAGGAGACCCAGTTGGAGCGCTACCGGGAGCGGTTCAGCCAGGCCATGGACCTGGGCCTGGCCGATGTGGCCGAAGCGCTGCGACCACTCCTGGAACAGACCCAGGAGCACGTCCGCGACCTGAAGGCGGCGCTCGGCCAGTAGCTCGCGGCGTGTTCGTCCGACCCCCGGGCGACTATTTTCCGGCCCGGTCGGGTATGGGCTCACCGTGACCGACGACCGCACCGCCGCCCGAGCCGCCAACCGACTCCCCGAGGAGATCGCCGCCGGGACCGAGGTGCCGGCCGAGCAGGCGCAGGCCATCCTGGCCGACTCCGATGAGCGGCAGAACGACCGCGATGCCGCCCCCGACACCAACCTCGAACGGCGTCGCTCCGACGAGACCGTGCCCGACGCCTGACCCGAGGTGGTGGCCGCCCCGGCGCCCAACCGGTATCCGCGAAGTCCGCACGGACTGTTTCGTGTGCGTGAATGATGCCGGAACCCCTTTGTCCGACAGGTGCCGTCAGATACCTTCAGCCGGATGAGTTCGGTCGTGCGCATCCGGGTATCGCTGGCCGATCGGGCCGGTGCGCTCGGCCAGGCGGCCACCGTCATCGGCCTCCACGGCGGCAACATCCTGTCGATCGATGTACACGGCACCGACGGTTCCCTGGCTATTGACGACCTGGTGGTCGACTTCGCCCTGGAGCCGGCCATGGAGGATCTGGTCGCCGACCTGGCCATGGCCGCGGCGACGATCGTCCTGCATTCGGAGCCGTCGGCACCGGTCGACCCGCTGACGGCGGTCCTCACCGCCCTGCGTTTCGTCCCCGGGCACCGTCCCCATCTGACCGAGGTGCTCGACGTGATCTGCCCGTTCACCGAGTGGTCGACGGCCACCGGCGCGCCGGGCCCGGCCCCCGACGGCACCGTCCAGATCGTCGTCCCGATGCCCGGGTCGGACGAGTCCCTCGTCGGCCGGCGCCCGGCCGGGATGGCCTTCACGGCGACCGAATGGGCGCGCGTCGACGCCGCCGCCCACCTCGGTGCGTCCGTCGGTCTGACCGTCTGACGACCCCCCACGGGGACCGTCTGGGAGGCCCGGGATCAGTCCCCGACGATCTCCGGCATCTCTATCTCGGGGTTGTTGCCGCCCCTGTGCATGCGCTCGATCTCCTCCGGCGGGGTCTCGCCCCACTCCCGCTTCAACTCCTCGGCCCGCTCCTGGGCGTCGTTGTCGTCCTGGCGCTCCTGCTCCGTCCGGTTGTCGGGGCCGACCGACGGACCGTTGTAGGCCTGGTGCTCCGCCAGGCCCTGCTGGTACGCCTGCTGGTAGGCGGCGTCGGCCTGCGGATCGTCCAGGCACTTGCCCATGGCGCCGGCCTTGCCGTCGGCGTAGCCCTGGGACTGGGCCTCCTGAGCCGACATCGTCTGGTGCTGAGCCGGCGGGTCCTGGGTGGCGGCTGGCTGCTGTGAGCTGCCGCCCGGGCCGGCGCTCGGGTCCACGCTGTAGCCACCAGGGCCGCCGAACGACTGACCGCCCGGTCCCGGGCCGGACTGCCCTCCCGGTTCCGGGCTGTACCCGCCCGGACCACCCGGACCGCTCGATCCGCCGGGCCCACCCTGCGACTGTCCACCCGGGCCGCCGGTGCCGGTGTAGCCCCCCGGACCTCCGCCGGGGCCGCTGTAGCCGCCCGGACCACCTGGGCCGCCGGACGACTGACCGCCCGGCCCACCCGGACCGCTGTAACCACCAGGTCCGCCCTGCGACTGACCGCCCGGCCCACCCGGACCGCTGTAACCGCCCGGCCCGCCCGGGCCTCCCGGACCGCTGACACCGCTGTCGTCGTCGCTCATCTCCGCCTCCTGTCTGATTGGTCCGGTTCAGTCTCGATGTCCAGCTGGGCCGAGGGCCGACGCTTTGTACTTTCGGGCACCCCTTATGCCCGCCCGGTGGTCGATGGTCCGACGCTCGAGGGCCCACATGTCGACGCCGGGCCCCGCAGGTCCCGATCCGCTGATCAGAGCTTGGTGGCGGCGATCAACGCCCCGACCAGCACGACCATCGTGCTGAGCAGCGCCATGGACCAGGTCCGCGTATCCGCCCGCAGGTCATGGAAGCCGGACTCGAGGACGCCCAACCGGAAGTCGACCTGGTCGAAGCGGAGCGACATCGTCGCCTCGATGCTCTCGCACCGGGAGGTCAGCCGTCAGTCCATCCCATCGATCCGGGGTCTGCGTCGCGGGCTGAGCGCGTCCCACCATCCGGCCGTCAGTTGCCGGCCCCGGCACCGATCACATTCCCGGCCCCAGCAGCAATCACGTTGCCCGCCCCAGCACCGATCACAT
>DASZNC010000047.1:0-101746 GCA_035551615.1 Acidimicrobiales bacterium | reverse complement strand
ACGAGTACGAGCAGGGCGCCCTGCCCGGCGCCGTGCACCTGCCCCGCGGCCACCTCGAGTTCCAGGTGGAGGGCAAGCTGATCGACAAGGCGGCGCCCGTCGTCGTCTACTGCGCCGGCGGCGTGCGGTCGGCCTTTGCCGCCAAGACCATGGGCGATCTGGGGTACACCGACGTCCAGTCCCTGATCGGCGGATTCAACAAGTGGAAGGACGACGACCGCCCCTGGGCGGCGCCCCAGACCTTGACGCCGGCCCAACGCAACCGCTACCAGCGCCACCTCCTGCTGCCCGAGGTGGGCGAGGTGGGGCAGCTGAAGCTGCTCGGCTCCAAGGTCCTCCTGCTCGGCGCCGGTGGTCTGGGGTCGCCGGCGGCCCTCTACCTGGCCGCGGCCGGCGTGGGGACCCTCGGCATCATCGACATGGACGTGGTCGACGAGTCGAACCTGCAGCGCCAGATCCTGCACAACATGGATCGCATCGGCGATCGCAAGGTCGACTCGGCCAAGAAGACACTGACCGCGCTCAACCCCGACGTCAATGTCGTGACCTACGACGTCCGCCTCGGGGCCGACAACATCCTCGACATCATCGACGGCTATGACGTCATCGTCGACGGCACCGACAACTTCCCGACCCGCTACCTCGTCAACGACGCCTCCTTGCTCAAGCGGATCCCCGTCATCCACGGCTCCATCTTCCGCTTCGAGGGCCAGGCCAGCGTCTACATGCCCCACGAGGGCCCGTGCTACCGCTGCCAGGTCCCCGAGCCGCCCCCCGCCGAGCTGGCCCCGTCGTGCTCCGAGGCCGGCGTGCTGGGTGTGCTGCCCGGCATCATCGGCAGCCTCCAGGCCATGGAGACGATCAAGCTCCTGCTCGGCATCGGCGATCTCCTGGTCGGGCGCCTGCTCGCCTACGACGCCCTCGAGGAGAGCTTCCGGACGTTCAAGGTCAACCGGGATCCGGAGTGCGCGGCCTGCAGCATCCCCAAGGAGCAGCTGGTGATCGCCGAGTACAACGATCTCTGCATGCCGCACCCGGTCGGCGTCTGACCCGGAGCGTCGCCGCAGGGACGGCCCTTTAGTCTGTCCGGGATGCCTTCTGGTCAAAGGAGCGGCCCGGCGCTTCTCCTCGTCCTTCTCGTCGCGCTCGCCGGTTGCACCTCGAGGTCGTCCGACCCCGGCGCCATCGCCGCCCCGTCCACGTCGATCGCGCCGCTCGGCAGCCCGACGGTCGGCGGTCCGGCCGTCACGTTCTCCGGGAACAGGCCGCAGGTCGCCGGCCACCCGGCGGCCAGCTCGGTCCTGGATGTCACCGGCACCGGCCTGCAACCGAGCTGCCAGCCGGTCACCGAGCGGTCCGACCCCAATCTGGTGTCGATCCTCTGGCACTGCGGCAGCCAGGTGACGGCGGCCACGGTGACGCTGTCCGGCCGCCCGGTCGAACTGGGCGACATCCTGAAGGGCGACTACCGGTCCTACCTGTCCTCGGTCGCCACCACCCAGTTCGCCTACGAGAATCTGGCCCACGCCGCGACCACGGACTTCTCCACGTGGTACCTGACGCCGGCCGCCCTGGCCGTCGTGTTCCCCGACGGGATCGTCTCCTACCCGATCCCCAGCCTGTCGGCTTACCTGTCGGATCCCTCCTCGCTCTAACCTTCAGGGCTATGGCCCAAGACGCCCGACACACCGACTCGGGGATCGAGATCAAACCTTCGTATTCACCCTCTGACCTCGACGGGTGGGACCCGGAGAAGCAGTTGGGGGCGCCGGGGTCGTTTCCTTTTACCAGAGGCATATACCCGACGATGTACCGGGGCCGGCCGTGGACCATCCGCCAGTACTCGGGGTTCGGCACGGCGGAGGCGACCAACGAGCGGTGGCGACTGCTGCTGGCCGGGGGCGGCACCGGGCTGTCGTGCGCCTTCGACCTGCCGACGCAGATGGGCTACGACTCCGACCACGCCCGGGCGCTGGGCGAGGTGGGCAAGGTCGGGGTGGCCATCGACTCGATCGACGACATGCGGGTCCTGCTCGGCGGCCTGCCGCTCGACCAGGTGACCACGTCGATGACGATCAACGCCACTGCGTCCATCCTGCTGCTCCTGTACCAGCTGGTCGCCGAGGAGCAGGGCGTGCCGGCGGCCGAGCTGGGCGGCACCATCCAGAACGACATCCTGAAGGAGTACGTGGCCCGGGGCACCTACATCTACCCGCCCCGCCCGTCGATGCGGTTGATCACCGACATCTTCGCCTACTGCCGGGAGAACCTGCCCAGCTGGAACACGATCAGCATCTCCGGCTACCACATCCGCGAGGCCGGCTCGACGGCCGTCCAGGAGATCGCCTTCACTCTGTCCAACGGCATCGCCTATGTCGAAGCGGCGGTCAAGGCCGGCCTGCCGGTGGACGAGTTCGCCCCCCGGCTGAGCTTCTTCTGGAACGCCCACAACAATTTCTTCGAGGAGGTGGCCAAGTTCCGGGCCGCCCGCCGCATGTGGGCCCGGATCATGACCGAGCGGTTCGGGGCGAAGGAAGAGAAGAGCAAGCTCCTGCGGTTCCACACCCAGACCGGCGGCTCCACGCTCACCGCCCAGCAGCCGGAGAACAACATCGCCCGGGTGACGATCCAGTCCCTGGCCGCCGTGCTGGGCGGGACCCAGAGCCTGCACGCCAATGGGTTCGACGAGGCCCTCGGCCTGCCCACCGCCAAGGCGGCGACCATCGCCCTGCGTACCCAGCAGATCGTGGCCAACGAGTCGGGGGTGGTCGACACCGCCGACCCCCTGGCCGGGTCCTACTTCGTCGAGTCTCTGACCGACGCCGTCGAGCAGGAGGCGTGGGCCTACCTCGAGAAGATCGACGGGATGGGCGGCTCGGTGGCCGCCATCGAGGCCGGTTACATGCAGGAGGAGATCGAGCAGGCGGCCTACTCCTACGCCAAGGAGGTCGACGCCGCGACAAAGGTCATCGTCGGTGTCAACAAGTTCGTGAGCGACGCTCCGGAGACGTCCGAGGTGTTCCCGATCGACCCGGCGCTGGAGCGCCACCAGATCGAGCGGGTGCAGCGCACCCGGGCCGAACGAGACCAGGCGGCGGTCGACGCCGCCCTCGGGGACGTGGCCACGGCCGCCCGGGGCACGGCCAACCTGCTGCCGCCCATGAAGGAGGCGCTGCGCCGGCGGGCCACGCTGGGCGAGGTCAGCGACGTGCTGCGCGCCGAGTTCGGCGTCTTCCAGCCGAGCCGCTAGCGGATGCGCTTCGTCATCATCGGAGGGGGACCGGCCGGCAACACCGCAGCCACGTATGCGGCCCGGCTCGATGCCGAGGTCACGCTCATCGAGCGGGATGTCGTCGGCGGCGCCGCCCATCTGTGGGACTGCATCCCGTCGAAGACGATGATCGCCACCGGCGGGGCCATGAGCTTCTCCCGCCGCATCGAGGGCATGGGCCTGTCGCACCAGGACGCCACGCTCGACGTCGACGCCCAGCGCCGCCGGGTCAAAGAGATCGAGGAGCACCTCAATATGCAGCTGACCCGGCTGCTCGACAGTCAAGGGGTGCGGTCGGTCAAAGGATCGGCCCGGCTCCTCGGACCGCACGAGGTGGAGGTCACCACCGGCAACGGGGTGGAGTCGATCGAGGCCGATGCCATCCTGATCGCCACCGGTAGCCGGCCCCGCATCCCCGACTTCGCCGTCCCCGACGGTGAGCGCATCCTGACCACCCGGCAGGCCTACCCGCCGTCGACCATGCCCGAGCACCTGGTCGTGATCGGCTCGGGTGTGACCGGGGTCGAGTTCGTGCACATGTTCAGTTCGTTCGGGTCGAAGGTCACGCTGATCGTGAGCCGCCAGCAGGTCCTCCCGAGGAAGGATCCCGAGGTGGCCGCCGCCCTGGAGGAGGAGCTGCTGAGGAGGGGGGTCCGCCTGTTCAAGGGGGCCAAGGCGGAGGGGATCGACGTGGGCGAAGGCGAGGTCGCCGTGCGGTGCGACGACGGCCGGGTGGCCAAGGGGTCGCACGCCCTGCTGGCCATCGGTTCCATTCCCAACAGCGACGAGCTGGGCCTGGAGAACGCAGGCGTCATCACCGACGGCGGGTACGTCCAGATCAACCACCACTGCCAGTCGAACGTGCCTCACATATACGCCGCCGGCGATGTGTCAGGCAAACTGCCACTCTCGTCGGTGGCGTCGATGCAGGGGCGCAAGATCGCCGAGCACATCATGGGCATCCACACCCGGATCCACCGTCACATCGACTACGAGAAGGCGGCTTCGGCCATCTTCACCGAGCCGGAGATCGCCGATGTCGGCCTGGCCGAGGCGGAGGCGTTCGCCACCGGCCGGAAGATCAGGGTCACCAAGGTGCCGTACCAGGCGACGGCCAAGGCGCTGATCAACTCCGACCCCGGAGGGTTCGTCAAGATCGTCTCCGACCCGGCGACCGGCGTGGTGCTGGGCGGGTCGATCGTCGGCCGGCACGCGGCCGAGCTCATCTCGGTTTTGGCCCTGGCCGTCACCGCCAACCTGAAGGTCAGCGACATCGTCGAGAGCTGCCTGGCCCACCCCACCCTGAGCGAGGCGCTGGCGGAAGCGGCCGAATAGCAGCCGGGGGCAGCCGGCGATCGGCAGCCGGCGATGCGGGCGCCCGGCAGGTGGCCCCGCCGGGCGCGGTGCTACTCGGCTTCGATGACCACCACGATGTCGCCGGCGCCGACGGCGTCACCCGGCTTGACCTTGACCTCCTTGACCGTGCCCGAGGTCTCGGCGGTGATGTTGTTCTCCATCTTCATGGCCTCGAGCACGGTCACCGCCTGGCCCGCTTCGACCTTGTCGCCCACGTTGACCAGGACCTTGACGATGGTGCCCTGCATCGGCACGGCGACCTGGCCGCTGCCGGCGCCGCCGCCGCTCCCCGCCCCGCCGCCGGCCGGTCGGGGGCGGGCCGGTTTGGCCCCACCACCGGCGGCGGCGGCGACCGGGGCCACGTCCGGCACCCACAGGCGGACCGAGAACTTCCGGCCGTTGACCTCGACGTCGACGTCGCGCTGGACCCGGGCTTCGCCGTCGGGTGCGGCCGGCGTGGTCGGGGCCGACACCCCGCTCAGATCGAGCTTCTGCTCGACCCAGTTGGTGGAGTGCTCCACGTTGATGAAGTCGGGATGCTCGAGGATGGCCAGGTCGGCCGGGATGGTGGTGGCCGGACCTTCGATGACGGTTTCCTTGAGGGCCCGGATGGTCCGCCGGCGGGCGTCCTCCCGGTCGGTGCCCCAGACGACCAGCTTGGCGATCAGGTTGTCGTAGAACTGGCTGACGGTGTCGCCCTCGTCGTAGCCGGCGTCCACCCGGACGCCGAAACCGTCCGGTCGGTAGAACCTGGTGATGGTGCCGGGTGACGGGAGGAACCTGCCGCCCGCCGGGTCCTCGGCGTTGAGCCGGATCTCGATGGCGTGGCCGTTCGGGCGCACGTCGTCCTGGGTGAAGCCGAGCGGTTCGCCGGCGGCGACCTGCAGCTGTAGGGCCACCAGGTCCCGGCCGAAGACCAGTTCGGTGGCCGGGTGCTCGACCTGGAGGCGGGTGTTCATCTCCAAGAAGAAGAAGTCGCCCTCCTGGTAGATGAACTCGACGGTGCCGGCGTTGACGTAGCCGCAGGCCTGGGCGACCTTCACGGCGGCCTCGCCCATGGCGGTCAGAGTCTCCTCCGGGATGGACGGCGCCGGCGCCTCTTCGATCAGCTTCTGGTGGCGGCGCTGGGCCGAGCAGTCACGGGTGCCCAGGTAGACGCCGTTGCCGTGGGTGTCGCAGAACACCTGCACCTCGACGTGGCGGGGCCAGGTGAGGTAGCGCTCCATGTAGCTCTCGGACCGGCCGAACGCCTTCTCCGCCTCCCGCTGCGCCGATTCCAGCGCGGCGGGGGCATCAGTTGCGTTGTGGACGACCCGCATACCGCGGCCACCACCGCCGTAGGCGGCCTTGATGGCGACCGGCCACCCGTTCGTCTCGCCGAAGGCGACGACCTCGTCGGCCGACTTCAGCACTTCGGTGGTCCCCGGGACGCCGGCCACGTCGGCCCGCTGGGCGGCCAGGCGGGAGCTGATCTTGTCCCCCATGACCTCGATGGCCTCGGGCGGTGGCCCGATCCAGGTGACGCCGGCCTCGGTGATGGCCCGGGCGAAGTCGGCGTTCTCGGAGAAGAAGCCGTAGCCCGGGTGCACCCCGTCGGCCCCGCTCTTCTCGATGATGTCGAGGATCTTGGCCGTGTCCAGGTAGGACTCGGCCGCCGTCTGGCCGCCCAGCGAGTACGCCTCGTCGGCCAGGCGGACGTGGAGGGCGTCCCGGTCGAGGTCGGAGTAGACGGCGACGGTGGCGATGCCGAGTTCGCGACAGGTACGGATGACCCGCACGGCGATCTCGCCCCGGTTGGCGATCAAGACCTTGGTGAGCACGGGGAGGCATTCTTTCAGGGTGAACATCGAGGAGCGAGTCCGAGCCGCATTGGCCACCGAAACCCGCTTCGGCGACATCCGCCTCCTGGACGAGACGCAATCGACCAATGACCTGCTCATCGGGCTGGCCGGGCAGGGGGCGCCGGAGGGAGTGGTGATAGCCGCCGACTTCCAATCCGCCGGGCGGGGCCGGCTGGATCGGACGTGGGAGGCCCGACCGGGGGACGGGTTGCTGGTGTCGGTCCTCCTCCGCCCGTCGCTCCCGCCCGACCGCCACCCGCTGGTCTCCTCCGCCGTCGCCCTGGCCGCCCGCGCCGCCTGCGCCGACGTGGCCGGTGTCGAGCCGGACCTGAAATGGCCCAACGACCTGCTCGTCGGGGGGGCCAAGCTGGCCGGCATCCTGGCCGTCGCCGCCGGTGGCGCGGTGGTGGTGGGCATGGGCCTCAATGTGCACGGGGGGCCACCGGGTGCGGCCCACCTCGACGCCCTGGCCGGCCGGCGGGTGGACCGGGCGCTGCTCCTGGAGGCCTGGCTACGGGAACTGGACGGGCGGGCCGCCGATTGGGACGCGGTGGCGTCCGACTACCGCGACCAGTGCGCCACGGTCGGCCAGGAGGTCTCGGTCGAGATGTCGGGCGGGGCCCTCCTGAGGGGCCGGGCGGAGGAGATCAACGGGGCCGGCCAACTGCTCGTGCGCGAACGGGACGGGGCGATCCACACGGTGTCGGTCGGGGACGTCACCCACCTCCGGTGGTAGCGTCCGGCCGGTGAAGGCGCTGATCCTCGCGGGAGGCGCTGGTACGCGCCTGAGACCCATCACCCACACCCGGGCCAAACAGCTGGTGCCGGTGGCCAACAAGCCCATCCTGTTCTACGGGCTCGAGGCCATCGCCGGTGCCGGCATCAAACAGGTGGGCATCGTCGTCGGCGACACCGCCGCCGAGGTGATGGCAGCCGTGGGCGACGGCTCGGCGTGGGGCCTGTCGGTCACCTACCTGCCCCAGGACGCCCCGCTCGGTCTGGCCCATGCGGTGCTGATCGCCCGGGAGTTCCTGGCCGACGACGACTTCGTCATGTACCTCGGCGACAACATGCTGAAGCAGAGCCTGAAGGACTTCGTCGACCGGTTCGAGGACGAGCGCCTGCGATCGCTGGCCCCGGCATTGGGGGAGGACGCGGTGCCGCCGGTCGCCCAGATCCTGTTGAAGCCGGTACCCGACCCGCACCGCTTCGGCGTGGCCGAACTGACGACCGACGGGTCGGTGGTCCGCCTGCTCGAAAAGCCCCCCGATCCGCCCAGCAACCTGGCCCTGGTCGGCGTCTACCTGTTCGACCGCCGCATTCACGACGCGGTGGCGGCCATCGAGCCGTCGCCCCGGGGCGAGCTGGAGATCACCGACGCCATCCAGTGGCTGGTCGATCAGGGGCTGCGGGTCCGCACCGAGGTGCTCGACGGCTGGTGGATCGACACCGGCAAACTGACGCCGCTCCTGGAGGCCAACCGGCTCATTCTCGAGACCATGGAGAGGGCGGTCGACGGCGAGGTCGACGACGAATCCGAGATCGACGGCCGGGTGGTCATCGCGGCCGGGGCCCGGATCGTGCGCAGCCGCATCCGCGGCCCGGTGGTGGTCGGTGCCGGTACTTCGATTTCCGACAGTTTCGTCGGACCTTTCTCGGCCATCGGCGAGCGGTGCGTGATCGAAGGCAGCGAAGTGGAGCACTCGGTGATCCTCGACGACTGCCGGGTCGTCGGGGCCGGGCGGCTGGAGGATTCGCTGCTCGGGCACCACGTCGAGGTGACCCGGACGGCCCGCCGCCCGCTGGCCACCCGGCTCATGCTGGGGGACCACTGCACCATTGACCTGCAGTAGCCCCTAGTAATCTGGCAACCCATGAAATTGCTGGTTACCGGCGGCGCCGGATTCATCGGATCCAACTACGTCCGATGGGTGCTCGAGCACACCGACGACGAGGTGACCGTCTACGACGCCCTCACCTACGCCGGTAACGAATCCACCCTGGCCGACGTGGCCGCCGCCCACCCGCAGCGGTACCGCTTCGTGCACGACAACATCTGTGACCTGGCCGCCTTCACCGAGGCGGCCCGGGGTCACGACGCGGTGGTGCACTTCGCCGCCGAGAGCCATGTGGACCGTTCGATCGCCGGCCCCGAGGACTTCGTCGTCACCAACTGTGTGGGCACCAATGCGGTGATGCACGCCTGCCGCCAGCTCGGTATCGAGCGGGTGGTCCACATCTCCACCGATGAGGTCTACGGGTCCGTGGAACAGGGGGACAGCGTGGAGACCGACCTGCTGGAACCGCGCTCGCCCTACAGCGCCTCCAAGGCCGGGTCGGACCTGATTGCGCTGTCGTACCACACGACCTACGGCCTGCCGGTCAGCGTCACCCGTGCGTCCAACAACTTCGGACCGTGGCAGTACCCCGAGAAGGTCATCCCGCTCTTCGCCACGAACCTTCTCGACGGTGTCCAGGTCCCCCTCTACGGCGATGGTCTCAACAAGCGGGACTGGCTGTTCGTGACCGATCACTGCTCGGCCGTCGACACCGTGCTGCGCAAGGGGCAGGTCGGGGAGATCTACAACATCGGGGCCGGTAACGAGCTGACCAACCGCGACCTGACCGATCGCATCCTGGCCCTGGCCGGCGTCGGTGAGGAGATGATCCGCTACGTCGATGACCGCCTCGGTCACGACCGCCGCTACTCGGTGGACATCACCAAAGTGCGCGGGCTGGGCTGGTCGCCGTCGCGGAAGCTGGACGACGCCCTGGCCGACACGTTCGCCTGGTACCGGGACAACCGGTCGTGGTGGGAGCCGTTGAAGCGGGCCGGATCCGCCCGTTGAGAATCCTGGTCACGGGCGCCGGCGGTCAGCTGGGCACCGATCTGTTGAAGCTGGCGACCCATCACGAGATGATCGGCGCCCCGTCTGCGGCGCTCGACGTGGGCGACCGGGACCGCACCCTGGCCGAGATCTGCTCGACCCGACCGGACCTGATCATCCACTGCGCGGCCTGGACGGCAGTGGACGCGTGCGAGTCCGATCCCGAGCGGGCCTACCGGGTGAACGCCTTCGGGTGCCGCAACGTGGCCGAGGCGGCCCGGCTGGTCGGCGCCCACGTGGTGGCCGTCTCCACCGACTACGTGTTCGACGGGACGCAGGCGGAGCCGTACCGCGAATGGGACGCCCCGTCCCCGCTCTCCGTGTACGGACGGTCCAAGCTGGCTGGCGAGCAGGAGATGTCATCGTTGCTGCCGGATGTCACAATCGCCCGCACTGGCTGGGTGTGCGGCGCCCATGGGTCGAACATGGTGAAGACCATCCTCCGGTTGGCGTCGGCGGAGGGCCCGCTTCGCTTCGTCGACGACCAGCGGGGCTGCCCCACTTTCACCGACGATCTGGCGGCCATGCTCCTACAGTTGGGCGTGAGCCGCCGCCCCGGCGTGTTCCACGTGACCAACCAGGGGCCGACCACGTGGTACGGCTTCGCCCGCGACGTTCTGGCTTGTGCGGGGGATGATCCGGGGCGGGTGGGTGCCATCTCGTCTGCGGATCTGGTTCCGCCGCGGCCGGCGCCGCGTCCGGCCAATTCGGTTTTGGACAACGCGGCTTTGCGGATGAGCGGTATCCCGCTCCTGCCTGATTTCCACGAATCCCTCGAACGAACGGTGAAGGCGCTGATCAAGTTATGACCAAGGACATTCAGAAGACCCGACATCCTGCTTCGGTTGCCGTTATCGGCGTCGGTTATGTGGGGTTGACCACTGCGGCCTGTCTGGCTCATTTGGGGAACCAGGTGATCGCGGTGGATGTGGACGCGGCCAAGGTGGAGCGGATGGCGCAGGGGATCTCGCCGATTTTGGAGGAGGGCCTGGATGAGTTGTTGCGTGAGGGTTTGGAGACGCGCCGCTTGACGTTCACGACCGATTCGGCGGCGGCGGCGGCCGCGGCCGATTTCGTGTTCTTGTGTGTGCCGACCCCGCAGGGCGCGGACGGGGCGGCCGATCTGCGTTTCGTGGAGCAGGCGTCGGGGCAGATCGCTCCTCATCTGAGGCCGGGGGCGGTGGTGGTGACCAAGTCGACGGTGCCGGTGGGATCGGCCGGCAAGGTGGTGGCGGCTTTGGGGCGGCCGGATACGTCGGTGGCGTCGAACCCGGAGTTTCTGCGGGAGGGCAACGCGGTGTCGGACTGGTTGTATCCGGATCGGGTCGTGATCGGCTGTGACGATCACACGGTGGGTGAGCGGTTGGCCGACCTGTACCGTCCGTTGGGGGCGCCGGTGATCATCACCGATCTGGCGTCGTCGGAGACGATCAAGTACGCCTGTAATGCGTTTTTGGCGGCCAAGGTGTCGTTCGTGAACGCCATCGCCAATCTGTGCGCGGCGGTCGGTGCCGACGCCGTCGATGTCATCCGGGGGATGAGTTATGACAAGCGGATCGGCGGGGACCATCTGGCGCCGGGACCGGGTTGGGGCGGGTCGTGTTTCCCGAAAGACACCCACGCCCTGATCCGTATCGCCGAGGATCACGGCTACGACTTCGCGTTGCTGCGCGAGGTGGTGTCGGCCAATGACGCCCAGTTCGAATCGGTCTGTGACCAGGTCCAGGCGGCGGCCGGCGGATCCTTGGAAGGGGTGACGGTGGCGGCGTGGGGCTTGACGTTCAAGGCCGGCACCGACGACCTGCGTGACTCGCCGGCCATCTCGGTGCTGACCCGGTTACGTGACCGCGGGGCCAAGGTGCGGGCGTTCGATCCGACCCATCCGGACCCAGCCGATGCCCATCTGGCCAAGCTCGGTTTCGACATCGTCGGTGACCCCTACGAGAGTTGCCGGGGGGCGTCGGCTCTGGTGGTGTTGACCGAGTGGCCGGAGTTCACCCGCTACGACCTGCGCCGGGCGGCCGCGGTGATGACCAATCCGGCGGTCATCGACACCCGCAACATGCTCGCCCCGGCCGGCGCCCGGGCGTGCGGGATGTCATACACCGGCATGGGCCGGTCCTGATGCGGGCGCTCGTCTCCGGCGGCGCCGGCCTGGTCGGTTCGGCCATGTGCGGCTATCTGCTCGACCGCGGCGACGAGGTCATCTGCGTCGACAACTTCCTGACCGGGTCGCCGGCCAACGTCGAGGCCCTCCTGGAGCGCGACGGCATGCATTTCGTCCAGGCCGACATCCGCGGCGAACTGCCCGACGTGGGCCCGCTCGACGCCGTGTTCAACCTGGCCTGCCCGGCCTCCCCGGTCGATTTCGACCGGCTCAGCCTGGAGATCATGGAGATCGGCAGCCGGGGAGTGGCCAACCTGCTCGACCTGGCCCTGCGCAACGACGCCCGGTTCCTGCAGGCATCGACCAGCGAGGTCTACGGCGAACCGCTCGTCCACCCCCAGCCGGAAACCTACTGGGGCAACGTCAACCCGGTCGGGCCCCGGTCGGTCTACGACGAGGCCAAACGCTTCGGCGAGGCCCTGACCATGGCCCATCACCGCCGCCACGGCACCAAAATCCGTATCGCCCGCATCTTCAACACCTACGGGCCGCGCATGCGCCCCGACGACGGCCGCCTGGTCTCCCATTTCGTCACCGCCGCCCTGGCCGGCCAGCCGCTCACCATCTACGGCGACGGCACCCAGACCCGCAGCTTCTGCTACGTCGACGACGAGGTCGCCGGCCTGGTCAGCCTCCTGCTGTCAGACCACCTGGGCCCGGTCAACGTCGGCAACGACGAGGAACGGTCGGTCCACGAGATGGCCGAACTGATCGTCAAGCTGACCGGCTCGCCCTCCGAAGTGGTCTTCGAAGCGGCCCGCCAGGACGACCCCACCCAACGCCGCCCCGACCTCACCATCGCCCGCGAAACCCTCGGCTGGGAACCCAAAGTGCCACTCGAGGAGGGACTGCGCCACACCATCGAATGGTTCAGGACCCGCATGGCCGCTTAGCCCGGCGCGGGGCATGGAGAACATCACCTCGGTAGTCGTCAGCTACAACAGCGCGACCGTGCTCGGGCCGTGCCTGGCGTCGCTCAAGGCGGCCGGCGTGGACCGGATCGTGGTCGTCGACAACGGGTCGACCGACGATTCCCGGTCGGTCGCGGGCGCCGCCGGTGCCGTCTGGCGCGACTCCGGCGGCAACCTGGGCTACGGGCGAGCGGTCAATCTGGGCGCCACCGACCCGGCCGCCGGCGGGAGCTGGGCGCTGCTCATCTGCAACCCCGATATCGAGGTCGGGGCCGAGGCGGTGGGTCGGCTGGCGGCCGCCCTGGAGGCCGATCCCGAGATGGGGGCGATCGGGCCCAAGTTGGTCAACCCGGACGGCACCCTCTACCCGTCGGCCCGGACGTTCCCCGACCTGGTGGATGCCATCGGCCACGGCCTGTTCGGACTGGTGTTCCCCCGGAACCGGTTCACCCGGCGCTACCGGCTCCTCGACTGGGACCACGCCGACGCGGCCCGGGTCGACTGGATATCGGGTGCCTTCTTCCTCATCCGGCGCCGCGCCTGGGACTCGGTTGCCGGATTCGATCCCAGCTACTTCATGTACATGGAGGACGTCGACCTGTGCTGGCGCCTGGGGCGGGCCGGCTGGGCCGTCGGCTACGAGCCGCAGGCGGAGGTCCTGCACGTACAGGGGGTATCGGCCAACCTGCACCCCTACCGGATGCTCGCCGCCCACCACCGGTCCATGTGGCGCTTCGCCTGGCGCACCACGACCGGGACCCGCCGTCTGGCCCTCCCCGTGGTCGGCATCGGCCTGGCCGCCCGGTTGGCGGTGGCCTCGGCCCGCCACCGGCTGGGACCCAAACGGCTGGTTCGCTAGCCTGCACGCGAATATGGGCAAGGCCTCCTCGAGCAAGAAAGTGGCGCGGGCCGCCGGGATCGGCGGCGGCCGGGCCCATCGGCGCCGGACGCCCTGGGCGTACTACGGCATAATCGCGTTGATCGTGGTCCTGGGTGTGGTCGGCACGATCACCAGCCGGACGCAGCGGAACAACTCGATCAACAGCGCCGGCGATACCGATCCGGCGGTCGGAACCACCACGGAGTTCGAGGGCTATGCCGTCGACCTGTGCGGCAAGATCTCCTATGTGCCCACCAAGGGCCAACCGACCAAGGGGATCACGACCACCACCGAGGGCGTGATCTACATCAATCCGACGACCAAGTCGGAGGCCGGCAAGAACGCCACGCTGGGCAAGTTCGCCAGCACCGTCGGCATGAAGCTGAATGCGGCCGAGGTCCAGATCCCCGGCGGCCACCTTTACCTGAACGGCGACTCCTGTGAGGGCGCGGCCGGCCATGTGTACGTGAAGGAATTCCAGTCCACGACCGACACCGCCGGCGAGTTGTACAACGGCGACACCAAGCACCACCAGTTCGCCAAGCTGGACCCGCCGGACATCCGCCTGGCGTCCGGCAAGATGCTCACCATCGCCTTCCTGCCGGCGTCCAAGGAATCCTCCATCCCGGCGCCCCCGGCGTCGGTGATCTCCAGCCTGAGCGGCGCCCTGCAGGCGGCCCAGTCGACGAGCACCACCCTGCCCGCCACTTCGGCCACCACGCTGCCGAGCACCGCCACCACCCTGCCGAGCACGGCCACGACCGCCCCGGCGGCGACGACGGCGACGACGCAGCCGTCGACGGCGACCACCAAGCCCTCGACCTCTTCGACCACCAAGGCCGCCGCGAACCAGTGAAGGCGGTAGTACTCGTGGGCGGGGAAGGGACCCGCCTGCGCCCGCTCACCCTCACCGCGCCCAAGCAGATGCTGCCCATCGGCGGCCGCCCGATGCTGGAGCGGGTGCTCGAGTGGCTGGCCGGCCACGGCGTCGACGAGGCGGTGCTGTCGCTCGGGTACCGGCCGGATGCCTTCCTGTCGGCCTATCCCGACGGTGAGAGCTGCGGTGTCCGCTTGATCTACGCCGTCGAGCCGAGCCCGCTCGACACGGCCGGGGCCATCCGCTTCGCGGCCACCGAGGCCGGGGTCGACGAGACGTTCCTGGTGATCAACGGAGATGTGTTGACCGACCTGGACGTGACCGCCCTGATCAAATTCCACCAGGACCACGAGGCGGAGGCGACCATCGCCCTGACCCCGGTCGACGATCCGTCCGCCTTCGGAGTGGTGCCGACCGACGAGGCCGGACGGGTGATCGCCTTCATCGAGAAGCCGGCCCCGGGCACCGCTCCCACCAACTACATCAATGCCGGCACCTATGTGCTCGAGCCGTCCGTGCTCGGCCGCATCGCCGGCGATCGGCGGGTCTCGATCGAACGCGAGACGTTCCCGGCCGTCGCCGCCGACGGGCGGCTGTACGCAAGCGGCTCTGACGCCCGCTGGCTCGATGCCGGCACGCCGGCCACGTTGCTGGCCGCCAACCTGGCCTACGCGCCGATCGGCCCGGTGGCCGACAGCGTGGTCGGCGACGGTGTGGCCATCGGCAAGGATGTGGCCATCGAGCGATCGGTGGTCATGGACGGGGTGGTCATCGGCGACGGGGCCACGATCAGGGATTCGATCATCGGCGCCGGCGCCCTCATCGGGGCCGGGGCCCGGATCACGGCGCAGTCGGTGATCGGCTATGGGCACGAGGTGGAGGCGGGGGCCGAGGTGTCGGAGGCGCGGCTGCCCCAGCCGGGGTGAAAGCGCTCGTCACCGGCGGCGCCGGGTTCATCGGCTCGAACCTGGTCGAGCGGCTCATGGCCGAAGGCCATCACGTCGATGTCGTCGACGACCTGTCCGGAGGGTCACTGGCCAATCTGGCCGAGGCCAGGCGGAGCCCGAACGGGCGCCTGACTTTCCACCAGCTGGACATCAGGGCCCCGGCGGTCGGCGACCTGATGGCCCGCACCCACCCTGAGGTCGTCTACCACCTGGCCGCTCCCGATCCGTCCGTCGGGGTCGTCGAGGGGGCCGATGTCGGAATCATGGGCTCCCTGCGGGTGCTGGAGGCGGCCCGGGCGAGCGGCGCCCGCAAGGTGGTGTTCGCCTCCGGCGCAGCGGTGTACGGCGATCCCGACCAGGGCGACCTGCCCGTACGCGAGTCCCAGGTGCAGCGACCGGTGCGGCCGGAGGCGGTAGCGCAGAAGACGGTCGCCGACTACCTGTATGCCTACCGGGAGTCGTACAACCTCGAATTCACCACCCTGGTCCTGGCTCACGTCTACGGGCCCAGGCAAGGCCCCGGCCCGGTGGTCGCCACTTTCGCGGCCCAGCTGACCGCCGGGCAAGCGTGCACGGTCAACGGCACCGGCGGGGTGACCCGGGATTTCGTGTACGTCGATGACGTGGTCGACGCTCTGGCCCGGGCCGCCGACCGTGGCGGCGGACTGATCCTCAACGTCGGCACCGGTCATGAGACCGCCGTGCGGGACCTCTACCGGGCCATGGCCGCCCAGGCCGGGGTCGACCACCCGGCGGCCAGGGGTCCCGGCCGGGCCGGTGAGGTGCGCCGCCTGTCGCTCGATCCGGGGCGGGCGTCCATCCACCTGGGGTGGAAACCGTGGACCTCTCTGGCCGAGGGGACGGCGGCGGTCATCGACTGGTGGCGCGCCGCCGGCTGAGGGCCGGACCTGCGGTCAGCGGAACAGGTCCTCGCTGGGCGGTCGGACGATCTCCTTCCTGACCGACGACTCCCGCAGCCAGGACGGGTCGACGCCCCTGACGATGGCCACCGGCACGCCGGACGACTTGCCCATCACCAGTTCGGCGGCCCCGGCCAGCTCGTCGGCCACACACACCTCCGTGACGGCCAACTCCCGGCCGAGGGCGTCGGTCGTGCCCCGCAGGTCGACCACGCCGGCCACGCCGGCGGTCCCGATGGCCACATCGGTGACCCCCCGCCGCCAGGTCCGGCCGAAGGTGTCCGACACGATGATGCCCAGCTCGAGTCCGGTCCGAGCCCGCAGGCCGTCCCGAATCCAGCGGGCCGAGCGGTCGGGATCGACCGGCAGCAGGGCGGCCCAGCCCTCGGCCACGTTCGACAGGTCGACGCCGGCGTTGGCACACACGAAGCCGTGGCGGGTCTCGGTCATCACCAGGTCGCCCCGGCGGCGGAGGATGCGCACCGCCTCGGCCTCGACGTGCACCTTGTGCGACAGCGGGTCGGCCGGGTCGACCGCGACCAGCCGGTTCTCCGCTTTGGAGACGACCTTCTGGGTCACCACGACGACATCGCCGGCCCGCAGGTCGGCGTGCTCGGCGATGAGGTCGGCCAGATCGTCGCCCGGGTGGATCTCCGGAATCCCGGCGACGGGTATCAGTTCGATGGTCATCGGACGGCGGCACCCAGGACCAGACGGGCCAGGGCGGCCGCCTCCTGCGGCCCGCTCATGACGGTCGGGCCGACGACCGCTCTCATGCCGGCCGCTTCGACGTCGCCCGCCCGGTCGGCGTCGGCCTCGTCGATGACCAGAGTGGCTGCGTACGGCGCCCACATGCGGGCCACCCCGGCGACCGAGGATTCGTGGCCGAGCTCGGTGAGCATGCGATCGGCCGGACCTTTGAGCGCCTTGCCGGCAATGATGGGGGAGACGGCGACGGCGGCCTCCCGGCGGCCCTCGACGGCCGGCCCGATCCCGGGCACGGCCAGCACCGGTCCGATGGACACCACCGGGTTGGACGGGCAGATGACGACGGTGTCGGCTGCGCCGATGGCATCCAGCACGCCGGGCGCGGGCCGGGCGTCGTCGATGCCGGCCAGGCGTATGCCCTGCACCGGCACGTCGTGGCGGGCCCCGACGAAGTACTCCTGGAAGCCGATCTCGCCCCCCTCGGCCAGGATGATGCGGGTCTCGACCCGGTCGTCGGTCATGGGCAGGATACGCAGGCCCAGGCCCCATCGGTCGGCGATCTCGGCCGCGATCCGGCTGAGGGGCGCCCCTTCCGACCGCCGGGAGGTCCGGAACATGTGGGTGCCCAGGTCGTGGTCGCCCAGGTTGAACCAGGAGAGCCGGCCGCCGCTGAGCTCCCGCACCTCGGCCATGGCCGACCAGGTCTCGCCCCGGAGGCCCCAGCCCGTCTCCGGGTTGATCATGCCGGCCAGGGTGTAGGTGACGGTGTCGAGGTCAGGGCTGATGTGGAGGCCGTGCAAGACCGTGTCGTCGCCGGTGTTGACCACGGCGGTGATGTCCTCCGGGGGCACCACCGCCACCAGTCCGTTCAGCATCCGGGCCGCGCCGACGCCCCCGGCTAGGGCCACGATCATCAGCGCACCCTATCCTCACCCGGAGCGGGTAGCGGCCGGACCGATCACGCCGGCGCCGGGCAATTCTGCGACGCTGTCCGGATGCCGACGGTCGCCCTCGACGCCACCCCGTTGCTCGGGGCCCGGACCGGGATCGGCACCGCGGTCGACGGCATGTTCAGGTTTCTGGCCGCCTGCCCGGATCTGGACGTCGTCGGGTACGGGTTCACCCTCCGGGGCTGGCGACAGGTGGCCGACGCCCGGCCCGAGGGGGTTCGGGCGGTGGCCCGGCCGGCGCCGGCCGGCGCCCTGCTCCGGGCCTGGGGCGCCGTGGACTGGCCGCCCGGGGAATGGTGGTCCGGGCCGGCCGACGTCGTCCACGGGACCAATTTCGTGGTGCCGCCGACCCGACGGGCGGCCCGGGTCGTGTCGGTGTGGGACCTGAGCGCGGTCCGCTACCCGGAACTGGCCAGCGCCCACTCCCGGCGGTACCCGGCGCTCGTCGCCCGGGCCATCGCCGGCGGCGCCTGGGTCCACACCGGTGCCCGCTCGGTTGCGGCCGAGATCGTCGAGCACTTCGGGGCCGCCCCGGAGCGAGTGCGGGTGGTGGCGCCGGCGGTGGCGGTACCGGTAACTCCTTTGACCACCTACTCCGGACCTCCGTATGTGCTCGGACTGGGACGGACCGAACCCCGGAAGGACTTCCCGGCGCTGGTCAGGGCGTTCGACCGGGTCGCCGGTACGGTGCCGGACCTGGAGCTGCGCCTGGCCGGCCCGCCGGGCTGGGCCGAGAACGACCTGGCCGCCGCCATCGCCGCGTCGCCGTATGCCGGCCGCATCCGGAGGGAGGGCTGGGTGGACGACGCAGCCACATTGATGGCCGGGGCGGCCGTGTTCGCCTACCCGTCGCTCTACGAGGGTTTCGGCCTGCCGCCACTGGAGGCCATGGCCCGGGGCGTGCCGGTCGTCGCCACCGCCGGCGGAGCGGTACCGGAGGTGGTCGGCGATGCCGCCGAGCTGGTCGAGCCGGGCGATGCCGACGGCTTGGCGGCGGCGCTGTTGACCGTGCTGACCGACGGTTCCCGGCGGGCCGACCTGATCGCCGCCGGGCGGGCCCGGGTCGAGATGTTCAGCGGGCCGGCCCTGGCCGACGGCCTGGCCCAGCTGTACCGGGACGTTCTGGCCTGAGGTGTCCGCCGGGCCGGGGCGGGACGCACGGGCGCAGGGGAGCGGCGGGGTGCGGGGCGCGGGCCGGGGCACGGAGCCCAGGAGGGCCGACGGATGGCGCGATCTGGCTGTCCACAGTTGTCAGGGGCGTATCCGAGGGGACGCTCAGAACGTCGATTTGCGCGTTCCGGCGGTCCAGTCGAAATGGCGCCGGATCCGAGTGGCCCGGAAAATGGTCGAATTGCGCGTCCTGGCCGTCCACATGACTGGCTCCGACACAACTGTGGACCGGCCGAGCGCGGTCCCGGTCCCGGTTCGGGGCATCACGGTCAGGGCCCGCAGCCGGCCACCTGGTCGAACAGGGCGCTGAACCGGCCCGGTTCCCCTTCCCGCAGCCGGGGCCGAGCCCGGCGGCCGGTCACCGACGAGGGCCCGTCGGGCAGCACCTCGAGGATGGCGGCGGCCAGGGCGCCGGCATCTCCCGGGGCGACCAACCGGCCCTGGGCGGTGGCCCGCCCGACGGCGCCGGCCCCCAGCACCTCTAGCGGCCCCCCGGCGGCGCCGGCCACCACCGGCACGCCGCTGGTGAGAGCTTCCACGACCACCAGTCCGAACGGCTCGGGCTCGGTCGACACCTGCACGAACAGGTCGAGGTCGGCCATCAGGTCGGGCACGTCGTCGCGGGCACCCAGCCAGAGCACCCCGGGCATCATTGCGGCCCGGGACCGGAGGGACTCGTAGTAGCCCTCCTTGCCGGGCACCGGCGCGCCGGCGACGACCAGGCGGACGCCGGGGCGGGCCGCAGCCACGGCCGGGAAGGCGTCGAGGAGCACGTCGTGGCCCTTCCAGGTGTCGACCCGGGCGACCGACCCGATCACCACCTCCGCATCCGACAGGTCGACGCCGGCCCGGAACGAGCCGGCCCGTGCGGGGGTGAAGCGATCGGGGGACGGGTCGTCGACGATCACGACCACGTTGGCCGGGTCGAGCTGGGCGCCGACGGCGGCCGATACGGCGATGACCCGGTCGGCGAAGTGCCTGGTCAGGAACCGCTCGACGCGCAGGGCGGCGGCCGACTGGAAGACGATCTCCCGGGCGTGCCAGACGTGGGGGCGCCGGACGCGCCGGGCGGCGGCCCAGCCGTACCAGGTGTGCAATGAGTTCGAGTGGACCACGTCGACGTCCAGCCGCCGGGCCAGCCGGGCCAGCCGGGCCACGGCCGGCAGCCAGCCGGCGGCGAAGCCGGCCCAGCGTCCGGCGCCGCCCGAGGTGGTCAGGTGGCGCATCGGGATCACATGGAGGATGGCGCCGGCCGCGCCATACTCTGACGCCAGCCGGGCCGGCCCGGGAACGGCGACATGGCACTCCCAACCGTTGGCACCGAGCTGGCGGATCATCCCGATCAGGGCGTGCTCGGAACCGCCGCCGTCGCTGACGGGCTGCACAGAGAGGATGCGCTTGGTGCGAGTGGCGGTCAATGCGGAGCAGCTCCTGTACCGGTCGCCGGGTGGTATCGGCCGGTACACGGCGCAGTTGTTAACAGTACTTCCGGATGCCTTCCCCGACTGCCAGATGGTGCCGATCACGGCCCGCCACGACCGGGCGCAGGTCGATCGGGTGCTGGCCGACGCCGGGGTCTCCGGACCGGTGCGGGCCCGGACGGCCGTCCAGCCGCTCCCGGCCCGCCTGCTCAACGGCGCCTGGGGCGCTCTGCGGCGGCCGGCGCTGCGGGGGGTGGGGGCCGACGTGGTCCATGCCCCGTCGGTCGCCGTGCCGCCGGCGAGAGACGTCCCCCTGGTCGTCACCGTGCACGACGCCGCCCCCGAGCTGTACCCCGAAGCGTTCTCCGCCCGCGGCCGCGTGTTCCACCGGATGGGGATCAGGGCGGCGGCCGAGCGGGCCGACGTGGTGATCACGGTCAGCCAGGCGGCGGCCGACGAGATCGTCGCCCACACACCGGTACCGGCCGGGAAGATACGGGTCGTGCCGAACGGCGTCGACCCGCCGGCCGAGCCCCCCGACCCGTCGGTCCTGAAGCAGTGGGAGCTGACCGACCGGCCGTTCGTCCTGTGGGTCGGGAGTCTCGAACCGCGCAAGGGGGTGGGCACCCTGGTGTCGGCCATGGCTCAGGTCGGCCGGTCGCACGACGTGGTCACCGTGCTGGCCGGCTACGACGGCTGGCTGAACAAGGACCTGGTGGCGCCGGGCGCCGGTGTCCTGCAGATCGGGCGGGTCAGCGAGGCCGAGTTGTGGGCCCTCTACCGGCACGCCACCATCTTCGCCCTGCCCAGCCGCCACGAGGGTTTCGGGCTCCCGCTGGTCGAGGCCATGAGCCAGGGCACCCCGGTCGTGGCCTCCGACATCCCGGCCCTGCGGGAGGTGGCCGGCGGGGCCGCCCGGCTGGTCGCGCCCGACCGGCCGGCGGCGTGGGCCGAGGCCATCGGTGCCCTGCTCGACGACGAGTCGACCCGGGCCCGGATGGGCGACGACGGCCGCCGGCGCAGCGCCCTGTTCCGGGGGGCGGCCATGGCCGCCGGTACTCGGGCCGTGTACCAGGAGATAGCTTCCTGAAGTGCGAGTTGTAGTAACCGGGTGCCAGGGATTCGTCGGTCACTGGTTGATCGAGCACCTGGAATCCCAGGGCGACGTGGTGATCGGGCTGGACACCGAGGTCGACATCACGGTGGCCGACGGGTTGCGGGACTTCATCGTGGACGCCGCGCCCGACGCCATCTGCCACCTGGCCGCGCTGGCCAGCGTGGGCGCTTCGTGGGGGTCGAGCGCGGTCACCTACCAGGTCAACACAGTGGGCACGGCCAACGTGCTCGACGCCGCGCTGGCCTGTGCGCGGCATCCGCGGGTGCTGTTGATCAGTTCCTCGGAGGTGTACGGCCGGGTGCAGCCGGCCGACCTGCCGGTGACCGAGGATCAGCCCCTGGCCCCGGTCAGCCCGTACGCGGCGAGCAAGGCGGCGGCCGAGATGATCGCCATCCAGACCGGTCTGGGAGCCGGGCTGGAGGTGGTGCGGGCCCGTCCGTTCAACCACACCGGGCCCGGCCAGCGCAACGACTTCGTGGTACCGGCACTGGCCGAACAGATCGCCGGTGCCGTCGCATCCGGCGCCGATCACCTGAGCACCGGCAACCTGGATGCCCGCCGCGACCTGAGCGACGTGCGCGACGTGGTCCGGGCCTACCGCCTGCTGCTCACCGACGGCCAACCGGGCCAGGTGTACAACATCTGCCGGGGGGAGGCGGTGAGCATCCGCCATCTGGCCGAACGGCTGTTGGCCCTGGCCGGCGTGGACATGCCGATCGTCGTCGACCCGGCCCGGGTCCGTCCGGTCGAGATACCGGAACTGCGCGGCGACCGCCGCCGGGTGGGGGAGGCCACCGGCTGGAAGCCGGAGATCGACCTGGACCGCACCCTGGCCGACGTGCTGGCGTTCTGGCAGAACCGGAGCTGACGCCGGGCGGCCGGCCCGGCCGGGGACGGTGGGGTGGGCGGGACCGGACCAGGCCGACCGCACCAGGGCCGACCGCACCAGGGCCGACCGCACCAGGGCCGACCGGACCAGGCCGACCGCACCAGGGCCGACCGCACCAGGGCCGACCGCACCACGCCGGCCCCGGGCGCCGGCACCTCGGACATGCACGAGGGCCGACCGCAGCGCGGCCGGCCCTCGCAGGGGGGATCAGATTGCGGTCCGATCGCGGTCGACCGGTCCGGACGAACCAGACCTGGAATCAGGCCAGGCCGACGGCGCTGCGGATCGCCTGCTCCTGGGTGGCGGCGGCGCCGCGCACGCTCTGGACGAAGTCGCGGGCGGTCTGGGGGAGGACCTCCTCGAGACGGTCCAGCTGACCCTCGAACTGCTGGCGGACCGGGGCGACGGCCTCGTCGACCGACTTGGCCAGCTCGGTCAGCTGCGAACGCACGGCGGCGGCGTCGGGGGCATCGCCCGGCAGGATGTCGCCGGACAGCTTGGCCAGCTGGGTGCGGGCCTCCTCGAGCTGCTCACGGATGGTCTTCATGTAGGACTCGGTCTGGCCGTTCAGCGAGTTGAAGAACGTCGACAGGCCGGCCAGCTGCGTCTCGAGCTGCTTGGTGAGCTCGACCCGCTGCACCTGGGCCCGCTGGAAGCCGAGCACGCCGAGGCCGACGGCCACGTAGGTGGCTTCCTTCAGGGCGTCGGTCAGGTCGCTGGCCGCCTTCTCGAGATCGATGGTGGGAAACTTGACGTCGGGCATTTGAGTAGAACCTCCTGGGGGCGGTCCGCCGGGGGATGCGGTCCGCGCTTGCTGTGTGAGCACCACTGTATAACAGTTGCAAGCACTTTGCTAGCAGTGTGTCGAATGTCACGGGATCCGGTCGACTAGGCGCTGACCGGTCGGCCGGGCGCCTTTTCACTAGTGTGCACCCTCCGGATGGCAACCGAATCTTCCCCGCCGGCGCCCGCCGTCGTGGCCGTCGTGGTCACCTGCGACCCCGGACCGTGGTTCGAGGAGACGTTGACCTCCCTGGCCGCCCAGGACTACCCGAATCTCTCGGTCCTGGTGATCGACGCCGGCAGCAGCGTCGACATCACCGCCGCCGTGGCCGCGGTGATGCCGGGCGCCTTCGTGCGCCGGCTGGAGCGCCGGGTCGGATTCGGCACCGCCGCCAACGAGGTCCTCGAGATCGTCGAGGGGGCCTCGCACTTCCTGTTCTGCCACGACGATGTGGCCCTGGCTCCCGACGCCCTGGGCCTCATGGTCGAGGAGGCGTTCCGGTCGAACGTGGGCGTGGCGTCGCCCAAGTACGTGGAGTGGGATGCCCCCGATCGTCTGCTGGCGGTCGGCCTCACCACCGACAAGGTGGGCGCCCGGCGCAACCTGGTCGACCGGGGGGAGCTGGATCAGGAACAGCACGACTCGGTCCGGGAGATACTGATCGCGCCGGGTGGGGTGACCCTGGTCCGGGCCGACCTGTTCACCGCCCTGGGCGGCTACGACCCGGTGGTCGACCACGACGGCGAGGACATGGACCTCTCCTGGCGGGCCCGGCTCTTCGGGGCCCGTATCACCGCCGTGCCGGCCGCCCGGGTCAGGCACCTGGAGGCCACCCGCAACGGTCAGCGGCGCCGGGGCCGGCGGGGGACCCGGGCCGATTCCGACGGGGTGCCGGCCGACGAGAACCGGAACCGCTACCGCACCCTGCTCACCTGTTACCGGTGGTACACGCTGGCCTGGATCGTCCCGCTGGCCGTGGTGTGGGGGCTCGGCGAGGCGGTCACGCTGTTGCTGCAGGGCCGGCTGGCCGACAGCCGCAAGGTCGTCTCCGCCCTGACCGGGGCGCTGCGGCCGGCCGGCCAGCTGCGCCGGGCCCGGTCCCGGGTCCAGCACAACCGCCACATCGGCGACGGGGAGCTGCGCAGCCTCCAGGTCCGGGGCAACGCCCGCCTCCGGGGGTTCGTGCAGTCCCGGGTGGACGACGTCCGCAGCGGGCTGCAGCAGCAGGGCCTCGCCGCCCGCCCGCTGGCCATGGATCCCGACGGGCCGGAACCCGACGCCGACGGCCGGGCCGTGGCCCCCATCGAACGGCCGAGCCGCCGCCGCAACCTGAACGGCCTGCTCCTGACGCTGCTCCTGATCGGGTTCGTGGTCGGGACCAGGTCGTTGTTCGGCCGGCCACTGGGTCAGATCGGGACGCTGCCCAACACGTCGGGCGGGTGGGCCACGATCTGGCGGTCATGGTGGTCGGCCTGGCAGCCCGGTGGCCTGGGGGCGCCGGGGGCGGGCAGCCCGGCCATGGCCCTGCTCGGGCTCCTGGACACTGTGCTGTTCGGTGCCGCCGGGACCCTCGAGCACGTGGTCGTACTGGCCCCCCTCGTTCTCGGTCCGCTGGGCGCCTACCGGGGGGCCCGCCTGTGGGGGTCGCGTCGGGGGCAGGTCATCGCCACCGTCACCTACGCCCTGGTGCCCCTGCCCTACAACGCCCTGGCGGGAGGCCACTGGGACGGTCTGGTCGCGTACGGCGCCACGCCCTGGGTGCTCTCCATCCTGTTCCGGCTCTCGAGTGTCGTTCCGGTGCCCACGTCGCGGTTGGATCGCATCGCCGTCCGGGTGGTCGGGCTGGCCGTTCTCATCGCCGTCGTCGCATCCGTCGGCCCGTCCTACATGTACGTGGTGCCGCTCATGGGCGCCGGCCTGCTGGCCGGGTCGCTCCTGACCGGGCGGGCGCTGAACTCGCTGCGGCTGCTCGCCGTCTCGGCGGTGGCCACCGTCATCGCCTTCCTCCTGCTGCTGCCGTGGTCGGCAACGGTCATCGCCACCCGGGCGACCATCAGCGGACCCGGGTTGGGGGCGGCCGGCCGGCTCGGCCTGGGCCAGATACTGCGCTTCCACACCGGACCGTTCGGGTCGGGCTGGTGGGAATGGCTGATCCTCATCGCCGCCGCCCTGCCGCTGTTGGTCGGGCGCGAATGGCGTCTCGAGTGGGCGGCCCGCCTGTGGGTCATGGCGCTCGTGTGCTTCGCCGTGGCCTGGGCCGGCCGGCGGGGTTGGGTCACTCCACTGCCGCTCGACGTCGTCCTGGCCCCGGCGGCGGCCGCCCTGGCCGGATCGGCGGCGCTGGGCGTGGCTGCCTTCGAACAGGATCTGCCCGGGTACAACTTCGGCTGGCGCCAGGCGGCCGCCGGCCTGGCCGGGCTGGCCCTGGCCGTGTCGTCGCTCCCGTGGTTCGCCGCCGTCGGCGGCGGGCGGTGGAACCTCCCGTCCGCCGACGCCACCGGACCGCTCGCGTTCCTGCCGTCGAGCCAGGCCGGCGACTACCGGGTGCTCTGGGTGGGGGCGCCCGACTCGCTGCCGATGGCCGGCCGGGAGCTCGAGCCCGGATTCGCCTACGGGACCACCTTCGACGGGGAACCGTCGCTGGCCGACGCATGGGCCAGCGGGGCGGCCGGCGCCGCCCCCCAGTTGGCCGCCGACCTGCTGCTCGTGCAGAAGGGTTTGACGACCAAGCTGGGCCACCTCCTGGCCCCGGCCGGGATCCACTACCTGGTGATTCCGAACCACGTCGGTGCCAACGGGGGCGGCGGCCCGGCCGTCGCCGTGCCCGACGCCATCATGAGCGGGCTGGCCCTGCAGACCGATCTCCAGACCCTGCAGGTCTCCGATCCCAACTACACGGTGTTCGAGAACACCGCCTGGTCGCCGGTGCGGTCGGTGCTGCCCACCGGTGCCGCCCAGGCCGCCGCCAGCGGCGGTGTGGAGGGTATCCGCCGGCTCCAGGAGACCGACCTCACCGGCTCGGCCCCGGTGCTGACCGGAGGAACCTCCAGCGGGTCCTCGGGGCCGGTGCCGACCGGGCAGCAGGTGATCTTCGGCAGCACCCGCGACTCCGGTTGGCACCTGGCGGCGGGGGGCCGGTCGATCGGCGCCCGGCCGGCGTTCGGTTGGGCCATGTCTTTCCAGACCCCGGCCGCCGCGGACCCGACGGCCGCCGCCCGCCTGACCTACTCGGCCCCATTCCTGGTGCGGGCCGGTTACTTCATCGAGATCATCCTGTGGACGGCGGCCGCCGTCGTCCTGGTCCTCGACCGACGGCGCCGGGCCGGCGCCGACGAGAGCGAGGAGGTCGATGCCGACTGGTTCGCCCCCATGAGCCCGGCCCCGTCGGCCCGCTCGGAACGGCGTTCCGGGCCGGCCCGCTCGTCGGGCCCGCCCCGCCGGACGCGACCGGGCCCGATCCGCGCCACCGGATCGGGCCGGGGCCCGGAGGCGCCCGACGACGAGGAGATGTGGACCGATGTCTAGGCACGCCACGCGAACCGTCCGCCGGGCCCCGGTGATCCTCGTCCTGGTCGCCGCCCTCGGCGTGGGCGGCTTGGCCGACCGGGCCGCCGGATCGCACCCCGCGGCTGCGGCGACCGCCGATGTCGTCCAACCGGTGCCCGTGGCGGCGCCGGTCGATGCCTACTCGTCGACCTGGTTCTGCGCCGGGGCCACCGACCTGCCGTCGGGCGTTGCGCCCGGCCGGGTGATCATCTACAACAACGGGACCGACCCGGAGACGGCAACGGTGACCCTGACCGGCTCCAACGGCAAGTCGAGCACCCAGTCCGTGCCGATCCAGCCGGGCGTCACCGCCGGGCTGAACGAGAGCATCCGGGGCGGCAGCGCCTATGTCGGGGCCAAGGTGGACGTGGACGGCTCGGCCGCCGTCTACCAGGTGCTCGCCGGTGCCCTGGGCACGTCGACGGCGCCGTGTTCCACCTCCGGGTCGGCCCACTGGTACTTCCCGACCGGCCAGACCCGGATCAACGCAGCCGAGTACATCTTCCTGCAGAATCCGTCCCCGTCGAACAGCATCGTCGTCGACATGGCGTTCTCCACCAACAACGGCGGCGAGCAGCCATCGGACTTCCAGGGCGTCCCCGTGTCGCCCGGCGGTCTGGTGGTGATCCCGCTCAGCGGTCACCTGAGGAGGCGGACGGCGATCGCCACCTCCGTCACCGCCCGCTCGGGTGAGGTCGTGGCGTGGGAGGAGGAGGTCATCACTCCTCCCACCTCGCAGGAGTCGATCGTCGGCACGGCGGCCGCCAACGCCCCACTCGCCGATCCGGCCTGGCCGGTGCCCGGGCTGTCGCTGATGCTGGGCGCGCCGTCGGCCGGGTTGTCCTGGGTGTGGCCGGACGGCGTCGCCGGCCAGGGCATCGACGAGCAGTATGTGATCTACAACCCGGGGTCGGCCACCGCCGATATCCGCCTGGCGGTCGGCCTCCAGCAGGGAACGGCGGAACCGTTCGACCTCCAGGTGGGGCCGGGCCAGACTCTGGCGGTGGTGTCGGAGCAGGAACCGCGTATCCCGCCGGGCGAGCCCCACTCGGCCCGCCTGGAGTCGACCAACGGGGTACCGGTCGTCGCCGTGCGCACCGTATCGGCCCAGCACGTCACCGTCCCGGCCCCCGCTCCGGTCAAAGGAATAGGCGCCATGCTCGGCCAGCGCCTCTCATCGGACCGCTGGATCGTGGCCACGCCGGGGATCGACAAGAACCACCAGGGCGGGATCGTCGTGTTCAACCCGGGTGACCAACCGGTCCAGGTCACGATCGGCGGCCTGGCCAAGGGTCCCGAGACCGTCACCGTCCCGGCCGGCGGGCGGACCGGGGTCGCGGTGGCAGCGGCATCGACGGCGTCGGCCGTGCGGATGGTGACCGTGCAGGCGACCGGGCCGGTCTATACCGAGTTCAACCTGTACGCCACCGGGCACGGGACCGGGGTGTCCATCGCCGCCGGGGTGCCGGCCGCCCAGGGCTGACCGGGCCCCCGACCGATCAGAGGTCGCCGGGCTCGACGGTGATGGCCTCGGCGAAGCGGGGTACGATCGGCGCGTTCTCGTGCACCGGCTGGCCGAACGCCTCGTCGACCAGGCGGCCCACCTCGCTGCCGCCGATCGTTTCCTTCTCGAGGAGGGCGGCGGCCACGGCGGCCAGCCCCCGTTTGTGCTCGGTGAGCAGCCGGCTGGCCCGGGCCTCCTGCTCGCGCAGGATCCGCTCGACCTCCTCGTCGATGACCCGCGAGGTCACGTCGCTGTAGTCGCGGGCCGCGTGCATGAGGTCCTCGCCCAGGAACACCTGGCCCTCCTGGCCCCAGGCCATCGGGCCGATGCGCTCGCTCATGCCGAACTCGCGAACCATCTTGCGGGCCATCTCGGTGGCCCGCTGGAGGTCGTTGGACGCCCCGGTGGACAGGCTGCCGAGCGTCAACTGCTCGGCGCAGCGGCCGCCCATCATCACGCACATGGCGTCTTCGATGTACTCCCGCCAGTAGGTGTGGCGCTCCTCGATGGGCAACTGCTGGGTCACACCCAGCGCCATGCCGGTCGGCAGGATGGTGACCTTGTGGACCGGGTCGGCGTCCGGGAGGATGTAGGCCAGCACGGCGTGGCCGCCCTCGTGGTAGGCGGTGGCCTCCTTCTCCTTGTCGGAGAGCACGGTCGACTCCCGGCGCTGGCCCATCAGGACCCGGTCGCGGGCGGCCTCGAAGTCCTGCATGGCGATGGCGGACGCAGTGCGGCGGACGGCGTGGAGGGCGGCCTCGTTGACCAGGTTGGCCAGATCGGCGCCGCTCATGCCGGGGGTGCCGCGGGCGACGACGGTGAGATCGACGTCGGGATCCACCCGCTTGTCCTTGCAGTGCACGGCCAGGATCGGGAGGCGCTCCTCGAGGTCGGGGAGGGGGACGACGATCTGGCGGTCGAAGCGGCCGGGCCGGAGCAGGGCCGGGTCCAGGATGTCGGGCCGGTTGGTGGCCGCCATCATGACCACGCCCTCGGTGGACTCGAAACCGTCCATCTCGGCGAGCATCTGGTTGAGCGTCTGCTCCCGCTCGTCATGGCCGCCGCCCAGGCCGGCGCCCCGCTTGCGGCCGATGGAGTCGATCTCGTCGATGAAGATGATGGCCGGCGCCTGCTTGCGGGCCGTCTGGAACAGGTCCCGCACGCGTGACGCACCCACGCCGACGAACATCTCCATGAAGTCCGAACCGGTCACCGACAGGAACGGGACGCCGGCCTCGCCGGCCACCGCCCGGGCCAGGAGGGTCTTACCGGTCCCCGGGGGACCGACCAGGAGCACACCTTTCGGGATCTTGGCCCCGATCTCCTTGAACCGGTTGGCCGAGCGCAGGAAGTCGACCACCTCGCGGATCTCGAGCTTGACCCCCTCGTAGCCGGCCACGTCCGAGAAGGTGGTCCGGGGTCGCTCGGTCGTGTACACCTTGGCCTTGGACCGGCCGATGGACATGATCCCGCTCATCTGCCCCTGGGCCCGGCGGCTCAGGAACACGAGCAGGGCGATGATGGCCGCCCCGTAGATGATCCAGATGCCCCACTCGGCCCAGAAACCGGTGGTCGTCTCGGTGAACTTCAGCGTCTTGATGTGCTGGCGGTACTCCTGGACCAGCGTGCCGTCGTTGTCCAGCGGCGGGCCGCTGACCGAGAACTGCTGGCCGGCGGTGTTGGTGTAGGTGATGTGGCCGGTGTCGGTGTTGACCGTGGCGGTGGCGATCTTGCCGGCATCCAGGGCCGTGGAGAACTGGGTGTAGTTCTGCGACGTCGGGTTGCCGGCCCGGCTGACCGTCGACAGTACGAACACGAGGATGACGAGCGTCAGAAGGACGACGGCGATCCACCGCCAGTTGTTTCCGGAGGACGGGGATCCGCCGCCGGGTCCGGACGGGCCGCCGCCCGGCCTCATGTCCCTCATGTCTCCGGGCTGCCTACTCATTCCGCCATGGTACGTCGGGGTCTCCGATTCCGACCCACCACCCCGGATAGAGTTTGATCCATGGACAGATACGGGTCCTCGGGACGAGCCCGCCTCCTGTGCGCCCGGCCCGGCTGCCAGGGTGAGACGGTCGCCTGGCTGACCTACGACTACGCCGGCCAGCGGGTGTGGCTGGACGACGCCCCGTCCGAGGGCGGCGACCAGTGGGCGCTGTGCGCCGGCCACGCCGGCCGCCTCAGGGCCCCGCAGGGCTGGACCCAGGTGGACCGCCGGGGGGGCCGACCCGGCCACTACGAGCCTCCGGCGACCCTCGTCTCATAGCGGACTCATCGGCGGGGGTGACCCGGTGGACGGCCGCCCAGGGCCGGCAGGGCATCGCCGCCGCCCTCTTCGGCTTCGCCGTCGGCCTGGTGGTCTCCCAGGTCACCGCCTACATCGCCATCGCCGCCACCGGCTACCAGACGTCGAGCAACGCGCCACTCCCGGTGGCCGTGCTCGTGGCCGAGCTGGCCGGGCTGTGGGTCGGACTGGTGGCCGCCGTCCTGTGGTGGAGCCGCACCCGCGGGACGGGCTCGGTCGTCCGGGACTACGGGTGGGCGATCAAGTGGTGGGATGTCCCGCTGGGCGTGCTCGTCGGGTGGGCCGGCCAGGAAGCCCTGGTGCCGTTGCTCTACCGGCCGTTCGAGCACATCGATCACAACATCGTGCGCCAACTCGGCCAACCGACGGTGCACGAGGTCGGGGCCGCCCACACCAACCTCTCGGTCGCCCTGCTGTACCTATTCGTCGCCGTCGGCGCCCCGATCGTCGAGGAGCTCTACTTCCGCGGCCTTCTGCTCCGGGCCCTGGCCGGGTGGACCAATCCGGTGGCGGCGGTGATCGTCAGCGGCCTGCTGTTCGGTCTGGCCCACTTCGAGAAACTGCAGTTCGCCGGCCTGGCCGCCATCGGGATCATCTTCGGCGTGCTGGCCTGGCGGACCGGCCGCCTGGCCCCGTCCATCGCCGCCCATGTCACCTTCAACGCGGTGGCCGTCCACGCCACCGTCCATTTCCACTGAAGGACCGAGTCCAGACGGCCTGCGCAGGGCGGGATCGATCGGTGGATCCCTGCTCACATCCCGCCATTGGGCCCGCAGGTTGTCTCGGCGAGGGGCCTGGGGGTCCCGGGCGCTCAAGTTTCCGCCGGTTTCGGCCGACACAGTTCCCATGAAGTGCCCGGCCTGCCGCATCAGACAACTGGTTGTGATCGAAATCCAGGTCGGCGGTGAGCCGGTCACCATGTTCTCGTGCTCGCACTGCGACCGCCGGTGGTGGCAGGGCATGGAAGGCACGCTGAGCCTCGACTCGGTCCTCGACATCGCGTCGGCCAGCGCCTGACCCGGCGGCGCCGCTGCCCCGATAGCCGTTCTGCCCCCTTCTAGGGCTCGGAACCGGGCAGGATAGGGGCCGCATGACGGCCACGGAAGAGATCGAACACACGCGTCCGGGCGACGACGACGCCGCGTCCATCTGGCCTCCCGACTCGGCCCGCCCGCAGTGGGACCGGCTGAAGGAGCGGGTCAGCCCGGAGGCGGCCATCACCTTCACGGTGGTCGCCCTGTCGGCCCTGCTGGTCTTCTGGAAGCTGCAGCCGTCGCAGATCTTCAAGAACACCACGCCGGCCGGTGGCGACATGGGGGCCCATGTGTGGCTGCCGGCCTACGTCAAGCGGGCCCTGCTGCCCAACCTGCGGCTCACCGGATGGACGCCGGACTGGTACAACGGCTTCCCGGCGCTGACCTACTACTTCCCGCTGCCCATCGTCGCCATCGCCGTCCTGTCGTACGTCGTCCACTACAACATCGCGTTCAAGATCATCGCCTCGATCGGCCTGATCACGCTGCCCATCTCGGCCTGGGCGTTCGCCCGCCTGGCCCGGATGCTCTTCCCGATGCCGGCCATCTTCGCCGCTGCCACCCTGCCGTTCATCTTCTCGCGGGAGTTCACCATCTACGGCGGCAACATCGCCTCCACGATGGCCGGCGAGTTCTGTTTCTCCATCTCGCTCTCGTTCGCCTTCCTGTTCCTGGGCCTGTTCATCCGGGGACTACAGGACGGCCGTCACCGGGCGTCGTCGGCGGTGATCCTGGCCCTGTGCGGCCTCTCGCACATCCTGCCGTTCTTCTTCGCCCTGGGCGGCGCCGTCGTCATGCTCCTCATGAAGGTGGCCGTGACCCGCGACTGGAGGCGCCTCCGTTTCGCCGTCCCGGCCCTCGTCACCGGCGGCCTGCTCATGGGCTTCTGGGCGCTGCCGTTCTACTGGCGCCTGCCGTACACGACCGACATGGGCTACGGGAAAGTCACCAACTACGTCTTCACCCTGACCCACAAGGACACCATCCTCATCGGCCTGGCCATCGCCGGCTTCGTGATCGCCATCGCCCGGGCCAACTTCGTCGGCACCTGGCTGGGCCTGATGGCCATCCTCTCCGCCCTGGTGTTCCGGCTGGCTCCCCAGGCCACCCTGTGGAACGCCCGGTTCCTGCCGTTCTGGTTCCTCTGCCTGTACCTGCTGGTCGGCATCCTGGTCATGGAGATCGGCATCATGCTGGTGGAGGTCATCGCCCCCCGACCACCGGCCAGGATGCTCGGCCACCCCGGGTTCTGGGGGGTGGCGCCGCTGGCGTTCATCGGGATGGCGGTCTTCGTGCTGTACCCCATCCCGGACTCGACCCACACCACGAAGGACGTGTTCGGGCTGACGCCGAGCAGTTCGTCGTTCGTGCCCGACTGGGTGTACTGGAACTACTCGGGCTACGAGAACCCGGCCAAGTCGCGCCACGCCGAGTACACGGCGCTGTACGGCGAGATGAAGAAGATCGGTAAGCAGTACGGCTGCGGGCAGGCGCTGTGGCAGTACGAGCCGGCCGAGAACGACTTCGGCACCCCCGACGCCCTGATGCTGCTGCCCTACTGGACGAACGGCTGCATCGGTTCGGAGGAGGGGCTCTACTACGAGTCGTCGGCGTCCACGCCCTACCACTTCATCAACGTGGCCGAGGTGTCCGACCAGCCGTCCAACCCGGTGCGCGGGCTGCAGTACCCGAGTGGGCCCAATGTGGCCGAGGGCGTCCAGCACATGCAGATCATGGGCGACAAGTACTTCATGGCCGACACCGCTGACATCGAGGCGGCGGCCGACGCCGATCCCGATCTGCGGCTGGTCGGCACCGTCGGTCCGTACCCGGTCAACATCAACAGCGGGACCTCGAACGCGGCCGAGAACCAGAACCTCACCTGGAAGATCTACGAGGTCCTGCCCAGTACGACCGACTCGACCGACCCGAGCACGGTCGAACCGTTGACCAACCAACCAGTGGTGGTCAAGAACGTCGGGACCCGCAACGCCTGGCTGGACGCGGCCCAGGCCTGGTACCTGAACGCCAACGACTGGAACGTCTACGAGGCGGCCTCGGGGCCGTCCAGCTGGGCACGGGTACCGGCCGATGCGACCAACCTCCCGGTGACCCCTGAACCGTCGGTGCATGTCAGCAACGTGGTCAAAGGAAACGAGTCGATCTCCTTCGACGTCGACCAGACCGGCGTGCCCATCCTGGTGAAGGAGTCCTACTTCCCCAACTGGCAGGTCCAGGGCGCCTCCGGCGTGTACCGGGTCGCACCCAACCTGATGCTGGTGGTACCGAACTCCACCCACGTCAAGCTGTACTACGGCTACACCCCCGTCGACTGGGTCGGCATCATCATGTCGATCCTTGGTCTGGGGGCGGTCGGATTCATGTGGAAAGCGGCCCCGGTGGCCTATCCCGTGGACACCCGCCGGCGCCGCCGCCGGGCGTTCATGTGGGCGCCGGTCTCCGACGACGGCCACGGGAGGGGCGGTCCCGGCCAGGGCGGTAAGGTTCCCGGTCGCATGACGCCCCCCGATCTCGCCTACCTCGACCTCATCTTCAAGGCCTACGACATCCGGGGCACCGTCCCCGACCAGATGAACGTCGACCTGGCCCGGGCGGTGGGTGATTCGTTCGCCCGCTTCGCCGGTGCGCCCCGCGTGCTGGTCGCCCGCGACATGCGGCCGTCGGGGCCCGACCTGGTGCACGCCTTCGCCGAGGGGGCGACGGCGGCCGGCGCCGACGTCGTGGACCTGGGCCTGTGCTCCACCGACGAGATGTACTTCGCGTCGGGGAGCATGAACGCCCCGGGGGCCATGTTCACTGCGTCGCACAACCCGGCCCAGTACAACGGGATCAAGCTGTGCCGGGCCGGGGCCCGGCCGATCGGGGCCGACACCGGGCTCGACCAGATCAAGAGATCGGTCGCCTCCTACCTGTCGGCCGGGCCGCCCCCCAGCGACACGCCGCGGGGCACGATCACCCGGGCCGAGGTGCTGCACGACTACGCCAACAAGGTCCGCTCGTTCGTGGACCTTCACGCGCTGAAGCCGTTGAAGGTGGTGGCCGACACGGCCAACGGGATGGGTGGCCTGGTCGTGCCGGCGGTGTTCGCCGCCCTGCCGTTCCGGCTGGAGATCCTGTTCCAGGAGCTGGACGGCACCTTCCCGAACCACCCGGCCGATCCGATCCAGCCGGAGAACCTGCGCGACCTGCAGCAGCGCATACGCGACAGCGGCGCCCACGTCGGGCTGGCGTTCGACGGTGACGCCGACCGCTGCTTCCTGGTCGACGACCAGGGGGTCCCGCTCTCCGGTTCGACGACCACTGCGCTGGTCGCTGCAGCCATGCTCGACAAGCACCCGGGATCGACCATCCTGCACAACCTGATCTGTTCCAAGGCGGTGCCGGAGATCATCCGGGAACGGGGCGGCACCCCGGTGCGGACCCGGGTCGGTCACTCCTACATCAAGGCGGTCATGGCCGACACCGATGCCCTGTTCGGCGGCGAGCACTCCGGCCACTACTACTTCCGGGACAACTTCCGGGCCGACTCCGGGGCCATCGCCGCCCTGGTCGTGCTCGAGGTCCTGAGCAAGGATCCCCGCCGCCTGTCGGAGATCCGCAAGGACTTCGAACGCTACGCCGACTCTGGTGAGATCAACACCGAGGTATCGGATCCGGCGGCCGTGATCGAGGACGTGGCCGCCCACTTCGCCGACAGCGGGGCCCGAATCGATCGCCTGGACGGGCTCACTGTGGACCACGGCGACTGGTGGTTCAACCTGCGTCCCTCGAACACCGAGCCCCTGCTCCGGCTCAACCTGGAAGCGCCCGACCGGGAGTCGTGCGACGCCCGTACGGCCGAGGTGCTCGCCCTCTTCACCTCAGAAAAGAAGGCTTAGCGATGGCACTGGACCCGAAGCTGCTCGAAATCCTGGCCTGCCCCAAGGACAAGGGGCCGCTCCTCTATTTCGCCGACGAGGAGTGCCTCTACAACCCGCGGCTGCGCATGCGCTACCGGATCACCGACGACATCCCCGTCATGCTGATCGACGAGGCCGACGTCGTCGACGATGCCGAGGACAAGCGTCTGACCGACAAGGCGGCGGCCGACGGCGTGGCGTTGAACTGGGAAGCGCTCGCGTGAGCGTCACCGGCGAGCGGCTCGACACCGTCGGCATGTGGGACCTGACGGCGGCCCTGCCCGAGCAGGTGGAGCAGGCGGCCGCCCAGGCGACCGAGCTGGTCGGCCAGGTGGAGCGCTTCGAGGCGACCAACGTGGTCGTCATCGGGATGGGCGGCAGCGGGATCAGCGGTGACGTGGTCACCGCCGTGACCTATCCGCTGATGCCCATCCCCATTGTCGTGTGCAAGGGCTATGAGTGCCCCGCCTTCGTCGGCCCCGAAAGTCTGGTCATCGCCATCTCCGCCTCCGGCAACACCGAGGAGACGGTGCAGGCGGCAACCGACGCGGAAGCCGCCGGCGCCCAGTTGATCGCCATCACGAGCGGCGGCCAACTCGGGCGCCTGGCCGGCAGCTGGGGCGCGCCGGTGTTCCCTGTCCCGGCCGACATCCCGCAGCCCCGGGCCGCGTTCGGGGCCATGGCCATCCCGCCTCTGGTCATCCTGGACCACCTGGGCCTCTACCGGGGTGGCCAGACGTGGATCGCCTCGGCGGTCGAGCAGCTGAAGGCCCGGCGGGACGAGATCGAGACCGCCGGGGACGGGAGTGTGCCGGCGACCGTGGCCCGGCGCATAGGTCGCTCCTTTGCCCTCATCCACGGCGGCGGTCAGCTGGGTGCGGCGGCCGCGCAGCGGTGGAAGACACAGATCAACGAGAACGCCAAGGCGCCGGCGTTCTACGCCGCTCAACCCGAGCTGTGCCACAACGAGGTCTGCGGGTGGGGCGTCCACGGTGACGTGACCCGGCAGGTCCTGACCGCCGTATCCCTCCGTCACGAGAGCGAGCACCCGCAGGTCGGTCGCCGCTTCGAACTGATCGGCGAGATCATGCAGGAGGTGGTGGCCGACGTGGTCGAGGTGCAGGCGGCCGGCGACGGCGACCTGGCCCAATTGCTCGACCTGATCCTGATCGGTGATTACGTGTCGCTGTACCTGGCCGCCGATCTGGGCGTCGATCCGGGCCCGGTCCCGGTGCTCGGGGATCTGAAAGCCGCCCTGGCCGGTCCCTGACTAGGTATCCTGGAACCGGGACCTCAGCGGGTCTGTGGTTGAAAGTCGATGCCAGTCGCAGGCGAAACGACCCACGTAAGGCAGCCCCGGCTGCTGATCATGGTGCGGCTTAGAAGTAAGTCCTGACACGTGTTGTGGGCCACAGGGGTCCCTCGGGTGACAGGCGGGTGTGGGGTCAAAGACCAGGTCAGCCGCTGAGACTCCCAGTAGGCACTAGTCAAAGTCGACTACTTTCTCCGCCGTGAGCGAGTCGTCCGAAGACCAGGTCATCCGGGTCCTCATCGCCGATGACCAGGCCGTGTTCCGGCGGGGCCTGTTCGTCGTCCTCGGAACCGAGGACGACATCGATGTGGTCGCCGAGGCCGAAGACGGCGAGGAGGCCGTGGTCAAGGCGGAGGAGATGGCCCCCGACGTCGTCCTGATGGACGTGCGTATGCCGCGGGTCAACGGGATCGAGGCGGCCCGCCGGATCCGGGAGACCCTGCCGTCCACGAAGATCCTGATGCTCACTGTCTCCGACGAGGAGGAGGACCTCTTCGACGCCATCAAGGCGGGGGCCAACGGCTACCTGCTGAAGGAGATCTCGGTGGAGGAGGTGGCCTCGGCCATCCATTCCGTGGTGCAGGGGGAGAGCAGGATATCGCCGTCGATGGCGGCCAAGTTGCTCAACGAGTTCAACACCTTGGCCAAGGTGGCGGAGGAGCGCGAGCAGCTGCCGGCGCCGGTTCTGACCGCCCGGGAGCTCGAGGTGCTGAAGCTGGTCGCCCGGGGCATGAGCAACAAGGACGTGGCCGACGAGCTGTACATCTCTGAGAACACGGTCAAGAACCACGTCCGCAACATCTTGGAGAAGCTGCACCTTCACTCCCGGATGGAGGCGGTCATGTACGCCGTCCGCAAGCGCCTGCTCGATCCCCACGACTGAGACCGGGGCCGGCGCCTCCTGAGCGGGGTCAGCCGGGGGCGATGCGCCGGTAGACGTTGACCCCGCCACCGGAGCTGACCAGCTGGAACTGGTCGGCGATGTCGGCGAACACGGTGGCGTCGTCGCCGAACAGGTTGGTCGGGATCACCAGGTACTGGACGGTGGCCGCTTGCGGCAGGTACTTCCCCTCGTGGGTGTACAGGTCCCAGTAAGTGGCCCGGAACGGGGTGGGCCACTGGTAGCACTGGACCCGGTGGTCCAGGTGGGACACGTACATGTAGTCGGCGCTGACGACGGCGTTGGCCGGGACGGCCCGCAGGGCCTGGTTGGTCGAGATCACGGCCGGGTCGTCGGGCGCGGAATGGGGATAGACGGGGTGGCGCGAGAACGGGGCCAGGCCCCACATGTAACAGGCGACCAGCGACGCCCCCACCACGTAGGTGGTCACCGTGTACCGCTGGCGGGCGGTCACGAAGCGGCTCACCGCGAACGCCGTGCCCATGGCGAACACCGGAACCAGCGACAGCGAGTAGTGGTACTGGATCTGCTGCATGTACGGGAAGCTGCTCAGCAGGTTCTCGGCCAGCATGAAGATCCCGACGACGGCCACCTCGGGGGCGGCCACAAAGGCCCACCCGAAGGCGGCACCCATCTGCCAGAGGTAGAACGGCTTGTAGCCGCTGATGGCGTACTTCGCCAGTTTCACCGGGTGGGCGAACGGTGACAGGAGCAGCCCCTTGATCCCGCCGAAGGGGATCCGGTTGGAGTAGAAGGACGTGGTGCCGAGCAGCAACCGGATCACCACCTGGGTGGCGAACAGGGCGTAGCCGGCGGCACCGGCGGCCAGCCAGAGGCCCAGGCGGCGGTTCCGGCGCCAGGCGACGAGCAGGGCGAGGGGGACGACGAGGAGGGCGGTGTCCTCTTTGACCAGCAGGCAGCCGATGCAGGCGGCGACGAACAGGCGGGGCCGCCACTCCAGGGCCCAGTAGATGGCCAGCGCCAGGAAGAAGACGAGGAACGCCTCGGGGTGGAACTGCTCGAGGTTGTCGCGTTGCAGGGCCGGGTTGAGCAGGTAGGCGACGGCCAACCCGGTGGCCACGGCCACACTGCCGGTGCGCTTGCGGGCCAGGAGGTAGATGGGGATGGCGGCGGCGGCCAGCAGGGCGGCCTGCAGGACCAGGAGCGTCTGCGCCTCCGGCCAGATCCAGTAGAAGGGGACGGCCAGCAGCAGCACGAAGGAGGTGTGGTCGCCGAACAGGTCCCGGCCCATCACCGTGACGTAGGGAGCGTGGAACCGGCTCAGCAGCCACACCCCCTGATCGAAGATCCCCATGTCGTAGCCGGGTGCTCCGTAGCCGTCCTGGACCTGGACCGACAGGAGGGCGAACCGGATGAAATAGAACCCGATGGCGGCCGCCACCGGCACGTGCAGCGCGACCCGGATCAGGATCGGCTTCCACTCACGGGCCACGACCCACGCTAACCGGCGTCCGCTCATCGCCACGGTGCATGCCCCGGTACGATTACGTAACCATGATCCAAAACTCGACCCGCGTCGTGTCCCGCTGGGCGGCGCCGCAGACGGTGAATCACAATCGGATCGGACGTGCATCGAGCACGGAACACGACGCGGGTCGAGTTCGGGAGCATGCATGAGCGTGTTCAGCAGGATCCTTCGGGCCGGTGAGGGTCGCAAAGTGCGGGCCCTGAAGGCGCTCGTCCCCGACATCAACGCCCTCGAATCGCACATGAAGGCGATGACCGACGAGACCCTCGCCCACCAGACGGTCCTCTTCCGGGAGCGGATCGAGCGGGGCGAGGACCTGGACGACCTGCTGATCGAGGCCTTCGCCACCGTCCGTGAGGCGGCCTGGCGGACCATCGGCCAGCGCCACTTCGACGTCCAGTTGATGGGCGGCGCCGCCCTCCACCTGGGTGGCATCGCCGAGATGCGCACCGGTGAGGGCAAGACCCTGGTGTCGACCCTGCCGGTCTACCTGAATGCCCTCACCAGCGAGGGCGTCCACGTCATCACCGTCAACGACTACCTGGCCAAGAGGGACGCCGACTGGATGGGCCGGGTCCACCGCTTCCTCGGCCTCGAGGTGGGCCGGGTGTCGCCCGAGATAGACGGCTGGGACGCCAAGAAGGCGGCCTACAACGCCGACATCACCTACGGGACGAACACCGAGTTCGGCTTCGACTACCTGCGGGACAACATGGCCCGGGCGCTCGAGCACATGGTCCAGCGGGGCCATCAGTTCGCCATCGTCGACGAGGTCGACTCGATCCTCATCGACGAGGCCCGCACGCCACTCATCATCTCCGGCCCGTCGGACCAGTCGGCCCGTCTCTACTACCAGTTCGCCGGCGTGGCCCGGTCGCTGAGCCGCGACGCCGACTACGAGGTCGACGAGGAGAAGCGGACCGTCGCACCCACCGAGGACGGCATCGAGAAGGTCGAGAAGGCGCTCGGCATCGACAACCTGTACGACCTGGCCTCGTCGAACTACGTCCATCAGCTGACCCAGGCGCTGAAGGCCAAGGAGCTCTACAAGCGGGACAAGGACTACATCGTCGCCGACGGTGAGGTGAAGATCGTCGACGAGTTCACCGGTCGCATCCTCGAGGGCCGCCGGTGGTCCGACGGCCTGCACCAGGCGGTGGAGGCCAAGGAGCGGGTCACCATCAAGGAGGAGAACCACACCTGGGCGACGGTGACCCTCCAGAACTACTTCCGGCTGTACGAGAAGTTGGCCGGCATGACCGGTACGGCCGAGACCGAGGCAGCCGAGTTCGCCAACACCTACAACCTCCAGGTCATCCCCATCCCGACCAACCTGGACATGGTCCGCGACGACCAGCAGGACCTGATCTACAAGACCGAGGACGCCAAGTTCGAGGCGGTGGCCGAGGACATCATCGAACGCCACGAGAAGGGCCAGCCGGTCCTGGTCGGCACCGCATCGGTGGAGAAGTCCGAGGTGCTGTCCCGCCTGCTCGAGCGCCGGGGCATCCCGCACCACGTCCTGAACGCCAAACAGCACACCCGGGAAGCGCAGATCGTCGCCCAGGCGGGCCGCCTCCACGCCGTCACGGTGGCCACCAACATGGCCGGCCGGGGCGTCGACATCCTGCTCGGCGGCAACCCGGAGATGCTGGCCACCCAGGAGGTACGGGCCTCCGGCCACGAACCGGAGAGCGAGGAGGGGCAGGCCCTCTACCAGCAGCTGCTGCCCAAGTTCGAGGACGAGTGCAAGGCGGAGGGCGCCCAGGTCCGGGAGATGGGCGGCCTGTACGTGCTCGGTTCGGAACGCCACGAGTCCCGGCGCATCGACAACCAGCTCCGGGGCCGCGCCGGCCGCCAGGGCGATCCGGGCGAGAGCCGGTTCTTCCTGTCCCTCGAGGACGAGCTGATGCGCCTGTTCGCCACCGGCGCCATGCAGTGGGTGATGACCCGGGCCCTGCCCGATGACATCCCGATCGACTCGAAGATGGTGAGCCGGGCCATCGAGCGGGCCCAGAACACCGTCGAGGCCCGCAACGCCGAGATCCGCAAGGACGTCCTCAAGTACGACGAGGTCATGAACGAGCAGCGCAAGGTGATCTACGCCCGGCGCCGGATGATCCTCGAAGGGGAGGACCTGCGGGCCCGCACCATCGACGTCGTGAGCTCGGCCATGGACAGCATCGTCACCGCCAACTGCCCGCCGGGTGAGGACCGCGAGGACTGGAACATCCACGGCCTGGTCACCGAGGCCCGGCAGTACTTCCCCAGCCAGATCAGCGAGGAGGAGCTGGGCGCCCTCGACGACTCCAACCAGATCTACGAGAAGCTGGCCGGCGAGGCCATCGCCTACTACGAGCAGCGGGAGCAGAATCAGCCGCCGCTGGTCGAGGGCAGCAGCGAAGAGACCATGCGCTTCATCGAGCGCGACATCATGCTCAACCTGATCGACCAGAAGTGGCGCGAGCACCTGTCCGAGATGGACTACCTGCGCGAGGGCATCAACCTGCGGGCCATGGGCCAGCAGGATCCCCTCGTCGCCTGGCAGAAGGACGGCTACGAGATGTTCGGCCAGATGATGGCCAGCATCGACGACGACTACGTGAAGCTGGTCATGCACAGCCAGATCCAGATCCTGCAGCCGACGCCGGAGCAGCCCGACGCGCTCGAGGGGGCGTCCTACCACGCCCAGGAGGACCCGGTACAGGGGGACCGGGCCATCGAGGCGGCCGCCCAGATGCGGCCGGCGCCGGGCGAGGAGGCGGAGCCGGTGATGGCGACGAACGGTGCCGCCGACCCGGTTGCGGTCCGCCAGCCGCGGGTCTTGACCTCGGAGTTCGACAAGGTGGGTCGCAATGACCCGTGCCCCTGCGGGAGCAACAAGAAGTTCAAGTTCTGCCACGGCGCCGGTAACTGAGGAGTACGGCGGTTGCGGGACTACACCGGGGATCTGTCCGCGCTCGGCCAGCGGCTGAGCGAGGCGGAGAAATACCTGAACGGCGAGGAGCTGCGCACGCGGCTGCCCCGCCTCGAGTCCGAGCTGTCCCGGCCCGACCTCTGGGACGACACCGAGAACGGTCAGCGGGTCAATCGGGAATACGGTCAGGTCAAAGGTGACGTCGACGTGCTCGACCGCCTGGCCGCATCGTTGTCGGATGCGCAGACGCTGCACGACCTGGCCGTGGAGGAGGGTGACGACTCACTCGAGCCCGAGCTGGTCGAGTCGGTCGCCGGGCTGAACGCGGAGCTCGACCGCCTCGAGCTGCGGTCACTGTTCACCGGCGAGCACGATGAGAGCGACGCCGTCTGCGAGGTGCACGCCAAGGACGGCGGCACCGACGCCCAGGACTGGGCCCAGATGATGGTGCGCATGTACCAGCGGTGGGCCGAACGCCGGGGCTTCGAGTTCGAGGTGGAGGAGGTGAGCGAGGGTCAGGAGGCGGGCATCCTCTCGGCCAGCTTCATCATCCGGGGCCGATTCGCCAACGGCCTGCTGGCCTCGGAGCGGGGCGTGCACCGGCTGGTGCGCATCTCGCCGTTCGACTCCCAGGCCCGCCGCCAGACGAGCTTCGCCCTGATGAGCGTGGTGCCGTTCTTCGAGGATCTGTCAGGCGAGGTGCAGATAGACGAGAAGGAGCTGCGCATTGACACCTACCGGTCGTCGGGCGCCGGTGGGCAGCACGTCAACGTCACCGACTCGGCGGTACGCATCACCCACCTGCCCAGCGGGACGGTGGTGGCCGTGCAGAACGAGCGGTCCCAGCACCAGAACAAGGCCAAGGCCATGCAGATCCTGGCCTCCAAGCTGGCCGAGCTGCAGCGCGAGGAGCGGGAGGCGGAGCTGGCCGCCCTGGCCGGGCGCAAGCCGATGGTCGGGTGGGGGTCGCAGATCCGCTCCTACGTGCTGGCGCCCTACCAGCAGGTCAAGGACCTGCGCACCGATTACGAGACCGGGAACGTCTCGGCCGTGCTCGACGGCGACATGGACCAGTTCATGGAAGCCTTCCTCCGGTGGCGCCGGGCCGAGGCGACCGGCACCGAGTGACATCAGTCGGGTGTTGCCAGCGGCTACCCTTGACGACCGGACGCCGGTCGGGGGGCGCTTGCGTGCATTCAGCGACCCTGGACGGTTTTCTCGCCCCATGATCAAACTCGACAACGTCACCAAGGCCTACAAGGGCACGACGGTTGCCCTGCGGGATGTCACCGTGGACATCCAGAAGGGGGAGTTCGTCTTCCTCGTCGGACCGTCCGGTTCGGGCAAGTCGACGTTCCTGCGCCTCGTCACCAAGGAGGAGCAGTCCGACAGCGGCGAGGTATGGGTGGCCGGCAAGGAGGTCGGGACCCTGTCGGCGTGGAAAGTGCCCTACCTGCGCCGGAACATCGGCTGCGTGTTCCAGGATTTCCGCCTGCTGCCGACCAAGACGGTCTACGAGAACGTGGCTTTCGCCCTCGAGGTCATCGGCCGGCCCCGCCACGTCGTGCGCTCCCAGGTCCCGCAGATCCTGGACCTGGTCGGCCTGGGCAAGAAACTGCAGAACCTGCCCAACGAGCTGTCCGGCGGTGAGCAGCAGCGGGTCGCCATCGCCCGGGCCTTCGTCAACCGGCCGCTCATCCTGCTGGCCGACGAGCCCACCGGCAACCTGGACCCGGCCACGACCAACGGCATCATGCGCCTGCTCGACCGGATCAACCGGACGGGGACCACCGTCTTGATGGCCACCCACGACAACGGCATCGTCGACTCGATGCGGCGCCGGGTGATCGAACTGGACCGCGGCACGGTGATCCGCGACCAGGCCCGAGGCGTGTACGGGATGGGCGCCTGATGGCGCTGTCGGGCGGTTATGTCCTGCGCGAGAGCGCCGGCAACCTGCGCCGCAACCTGTTCATGACCCTGGCCGCCATCCTGACCATGGCCGTGTCCCTCACCGCCTTCGGGGCGGTGCTGGTCGTTCGCCAGGGCATCCACCAGGCGTCGATCCAGTCCGAAGGCGGCGTCGAGGTGGCCATCTTCCTCAGCCCGACGGTCTCCGCCAACCAGGTCACGTCCATCAAGAGCGAGCTGACCCAGGACCCGGGCGTCAAGACGTCCCGCTACGTCGACAAGGCGGACGCCTGGAAGGAATTCCAGACCATCTTCCAGGGCAACGCCGACATCCAGAACGCCCTGACCCAGAACGACATGCCGCCCTCGTTCCGCCTGGTCCCGACCAGGGACCAGGACATCGAGGCACTGGGCAACGAGTACAAGAGCCAGCCCGGCGTGCTCCGGGTCTCGTACCCGGCGCTGGCCGTCAAGAACCTGCTCAATCAGGCCCGCGAGCTGCGCATCGGCGGTTACGTGCTGTCCGCCATCGTCCTGGTCGGCGCCATCGCCCTGATCGTCAACACCATCCAACTGGCCATCTTCGCCCGGCGCCGGGAGGTGGCGGTCATGAAGCTGGTGGGGGCGACCAACTGGTTCATCCGGCTGCCGTTCATGCTGGAAGGGGCCCTGCAGGGTCTGGTCGGGGCCATCATCGGCAGCGTCGTGATCTACTTCGTGCGCAACTCGATCGCCCATCTGCTTCAGTACGAGACGTTCCTCGGGACCAAGCTCACCATCAGCAGCCATTCCGCCATCCTGGACGGGATCCTGCTCCTGGTGTTCGGCCTGGCCCTGGGCGTGGCCGGCTCGGCCTTCGCCATCCGGCGCTACCTGGCCGTCTGACCGCCCGGGCCACTCAGCCCGAACCGGATTGTTGTCAATAGGCAGTGTGGGACGCGGGGTAACGACAGGAATGCGACCGGTTGCGCCGATCGACCGGCTAACCGGCGCGGCGGCCGGCGACCAGGTCGATGGCCTCGGCGATGGCGCCGGGCCGATCGTGGGGGACCATGTGACCGACGCCGGGGACCAGCCGTAGGACGGCGCCCGGGATGGCCGCCACCAGCTCCCCGGCCGCCTTCACCGGTACCACCCGGTCCTGGCGGCCCTGGACGACGGCAGTGGGCGCGGTGATGCCGCCCAGGCCGGCGGCCAGTCCGGGCAGCTCGGTCAGGAGCGACCGCTGTTCGGCGACCACCGCCCGCCAGACGTTGTCGCCGCTGCGGGTCAGGCGGGTCAGGGCGGCCACCGCGTCGTTGCCCCGCTCCCCGAGGCGACGCTCGGCCAGGGAGTGGAGGCGGGCGCTGCGCAGGACCAGCCCGAGGCCGCGCATGGTGCCGGCGGTGATGACGTCGCCGAGGACCGGGGCGGCCAGCAGCCGGTCGTCCCAACCGGGCCGCAGCCCGGGCGCCACCGATGCCACCAGGACCAGTCCGGCCACCCGGTCGGGGTGGTTCTCGGCGGCGGCCAGGGCCACGGCCCCGGCCCAGCTGTGGCCCACGAATACGGCCCGGTCCAGGCCCAGGTGGTCCAGTAGCCCGACGGCGGCGTCGGCGTTGCCGGCGAAGCCGGCGGCCGGGCCGCCGGTCCGCCCGTAGCCGGGCCGATCGGGCGCGACGACGGTGTACCCGTCCTCCAGGAACGGGATCAGCCACTGCCAGTCATCGGCCGATCCCGGCTGCCCGTGCAGGAGCATCACCGCGTCGGCCCCGGTCCCGTGGACGGCGGCGGTCAGAGGTCGGGGCGGATCATCCAACGCCGACCCAGCCCCCGACGGTCTGCACGACCAGGGTGGCGGCCATGGCGGCGACGGCCCCCACCGAGATGGTGGCCACGATCCGGAAGACGGGACCGTTGGCGGCGTCGCCCAGCAGGCGCCGGCGGTTGGCCAGGATCAGGATGAACACCAGGATGACCGGCGTGATCAGGCCGTTCAAGGTCTGCGTGTTGATCAGCAGGCTGACCAGGTTGCCGGGCAGCAGGGCGACCATGGCCCCGATGACGATCTGGGCGCTGAACAGGGACAGGAACAGCGGGGCCTGGGCGAACGTGCGGGACACGGACCGCTCCACGCCGAGTGCCTCGGACACCGCATAGGCGGTCGACAGGGGCACGACGGCGCCGGCCAGCATCGAGGCGCCCAGCAGGCCCAACCCGAACAGGTCGACCGACAGCGACCCGGCGATCGGCTTCAGGGCCTGGGCGGCCTGGTGGGCCGACGCCAGCGGTTGGCCGAAGCGGCCCAGGCTGGCGGCGGTGGCGATGATGATGAAACAGCTGACGACGTTGCCGGCGATGGCGCCGGAGACGGTGTCGACCCGCTCGAACCGGTACTCCTCAGGGCCGATTCCTTTGTCCGCCACTGCCGCGGCCACGTACAGCTGCATGTACGGGGTGATCGTGGTGCCGATGAGGGCCACGCCCAGGAGGACGAACGACTTGTGGGCCAGGAAGTGGGGCACGGCCGCGTTGGACACGACCTGGCCCCAGTGCGGGTGGCCGAGCACGGCGGCGATGGGGTAGGTGACGAAGACCAGCGACATGACGAGGAACAGGCGCTCGGCGTAGCGGTACGAACCGAACATCACGAGGGCCCAGATGCCGACGGCGGCGATCGGCACGGAGATGTACTTGCTGACCCCCAGGAGCTCGAGGGCGGCCCCGATGCCGGCGAACTCCGAGACGACCAGGCCGACGTTGGCCACCACCAGGAAGAACAGGGCGAAGGTGGCCAGGCGCAGGCTGAACTCCTCCCGGATGAGGGCGGCCAGCCCCTTCCCGGTGAACGATCCGAGCCGGGCGCACATCTCCTGGACGACGACCAGGCCGACGGTGACCAGGACCATGAAGAAGAGGGTCCGGTAGCCGAACTGGGCGCCGGCCGAGGCGTAGGTGATGATGCCGCCGGCGTCGTTGCCGGCGTTGGCGGCGATGATGCCGGGGCCGGCGATGGCCAGGTAGGTCAGCCAGCGGCGACCCTCGCCCGGTGGGGTGGAGGAGTCGCTCGGGACCGGCACCAGCGCGGCACCGGTCACGTGAGGAACCTCGGGAAGTGGTGCCGGCCCCGCTCGGGTAGCAGGGCGTCGAGCAGGTCGTCGGCCAGGATGCGGCCGACCGGCCGGCGGTCCTCGTCGACCACGACGATCGAGCTGTGGCGGGTCTCGATCAGCCGCTCGGCGACCTGGATGACAGTGGCGTCGGTCGACACCGACACGCACTCGCCTTCGGGGAGCAGGCTGGAGAAGGTGCTGTCGTTGGTGGCGATGGCCAGCTCGTAGAGGGGGATGTCACCGACCAGGCGGCCGTCGACATCGACGACGGCGATGCCGTCGACGTCGCCGGAGTGCTCCCGCGCCTTGCGCAGCTGCCGGCGGATGGCCCGCACCGTCTCCTCCGGGTGGGCGACGACCAGCCGGGACGTCATGAAGCCGCCGGCCCGGTCCTCCTCGTACTCGAGCAGCTCGGTCAGTGCCTCGGCCTGGTCCGGCTCCATGTGCTCGAGCAGCTCGATGCGGGCCACGTCCTCCAAGTCCCGAAGGGCATCCACCGCCTCGTCGGGCTCCATGCGGGCGACCAGGGCGGCCGCCTCCTCCGGAGGCGTCTCCCGCAGCAGGGCGCCCAGCTCCTCCGGATCCATCTCCTCGAGGGCGTCGGCGGCCCGCTCCGGCTCCAGGCTGGCCAGGAGCTCCTGGCGGGCATCCCGGCCGAGGTCCTCGAGCAGGTCGGCCAGCTCACCCGGGCGCAGGCGGCGCAGTTCGTCGCGCGACGCCCGCAGGCCGACGTTGGGCACCTCGCTGCCGAACGGGCGGATCGTGGCCCAGTCGATGACCCGGTCGGGGGTGGGTACCCCCCGCCACCGCTTGGGCCCGAGGCGGCGCAGCAGGGTTTGGGCGCTGACGTCGACGCCGACCAGGCGGAGCATGCTGCCGCCGGGCGCCGGCGTGTTGGCCAGATAGAGGTCGGCCGGGCGGATGACCTGGACGCCGTCGACATCGACGAGTTGATGATCGAGGACGTCGCGGGCGAGGAGCACCTCGCCGTCCCGGCGCTCGAACTCGAGCAGGCTCAGCCGGGCCGATGCCAGGGTCAGGCCGCTCCTCGTTGCGGTGGCGATCTGGTCGATCGGGGCGAACGAGCGCCGGCCGCCGATGCGCAGCACCATGCCGGTGACGGCCGGGTAGGCCTCCTGGCCGTCCCAGCGGGCCACCACGTCGGCCACCCGGCCGACCGGATCGCCGGCCTGGTTGACCGCCGGGGCGCCGACCAGCCCGGCCAGTGAGATCAGGCTGTCGCGTACCGAGCGGACGGCCAGCAGCCGCTTCTGCCTCTGCCGGCGCGCCGAACTGATCGGCCGGGCCGGGTTGGCGATGAGGCGGGAGCGGGGGGACATGGCGGCATGGTCGTGGGAGGGGCTCTTCGGGGCCCCGTCACGCTACCAAGGCGGTCCTCGGGGCGGGGCGGTGTTAGCCGGCGGGGGCCGCGGCCACCGGCCGGCCACCGGGGCGCCGGGGTGAGCCGGCGGCGCCCGCCCGGTTCGGGCCATCGGCGGGCCTCGGGCGCCGGGGTGAGCCGGGGGCGCCCGGCCGGTTCGGCCGTCCGGCGGGGTTTCAGGCGCGGCGTGAGCCGGCGGCGCCCGACCGGTTCGGCCGTCCGGCGGAGTTTCAACCAGGTATGTGCAAAGTTGCGGACTATATCAGCAACTTTGCACACACTTGGTGGTGGATAGCCTATTTCCTGGCTTTTCAGCCATCCCGGGTTCTAGATCGGGGAGTTGGTCAGGTGGGCGGCCGAGCTGGTGAGGTAGCTCTGGAGCTGCATCTCGTCGAGGGGGGACAGGCCCGCTCCTTTGACCGCAACCGTCATGTGGCGAACCCATGCGTCGCGCTGCGCCGGACCGATGACGAACGGGGCATGGCGCATGCGCAGGCGGGGATGACCGCGCTGGTCGTTGTAGTCACTCGGGCCACCCCAGTACTGGATGAGGAACAGCTCCAGGTGGCGGCGGGACTCCTCGAGCCCGTCGTCGCCGTCGGGATAGAGCGGACGGAGGAGGGGGTCGGTCGCCACCCCCTCGTAGAACCGTCTGGTCAGGGTCTCGAAGAAGGGCTGGCCGCCGACCCGGTCGTAAAAGGTGGGACCATCGGTCATGAGCGGGTCTTTACACTACGGGCTGGTGGCAAGAACGCGGGCCGGGGCTCTCGTATCGGCGGGAATGGTCGTCGCCGCGATGGCGGGTGGGTGCAGTTCCGGAGGAGGCGGGCCGAGCCCGGTCGACCAGGCCTTCCTGTCGGATGTGAGGAGCAACGCCCCCGACATCGGGCAGTTCCGCAGCCCCACCGACCTGGTCCGGCTCGGGCACGTGGTGTGCAACGACTTCGCCGCCCACGCCAGCTACGAGCAGGTGGCGGACCGGCTGTCGGTCGAATCGGGTTCGAGTTCGTTGCCCACCGCCGATCTGGGGGCGGTGATCATCGCCGCCGCTGATCACTACTGCCCTCAGTACCGGGGGCTGGTCTCCTGATCGCGGGGCGTCCACGGGGTCAGGAACGTGATGATCCGGGGACCGAAGGCGATGTGCGTGCCCGGTGACAGGACCCGCGGTTCGAACGCCTTCAGCCGTTCCCACCCGTCGCCGTCCGGTGGGAACACGTGGGTCCCTGATTCGGCGGCCCGGTCGGTGACGATGACATCCCAGTCGTGGAGCCGGATTTCGGCGTGGGCGCCGGCCACGTCGGGGCTGGCCAGGAGCAGCGGCCGGGCCAGTCGGCCCCGCACCGTGGCGTCGCGGGACGGTTCGGAGCCGATCACGTAGCCGGTATCGAGCCGGAAAACGGCCCCCGCATCGGTTACCAGGCAGCCCAGCGCCGGCCGGGTGCCGCTGACCTGATAGGCGTCGCCGCCGTCGATGGGGTTGTGGCAGCGGGCGCAGTTGAAGAGACCGGGTCGGTTGAGGTGGCCGCGGCGGCAGGGCACGCCGGCCACCACCGGTGCGCCCGGAACCGGACCGGACGGATCGCCACCCGGGGGGAGCGGGGGGTAGGCGACGACCCGGTCGAGCACGGACGGCGACCGCAGATCGACGACGCCGGGCGGGGCCGGGGCGGTCGGTGGGGCCGGGCTGGTCGGCGGGGCCGGGGCGGTCGGTGGCTGCGCCGGTTCCGGCTGGACCGGTTCGGCTGGCTTCGTGGATTCGGCGGACGGTTCGGCGGCGGCCGGATCGGACCCGGCCTCCTCCTCTTCTGCCGCCTCGTCGCCGTCGGCCGAGGTCCCGGCGGGCGCCCGGTCGGGTGGTTCGACGGCGGTCGCGGATGTGATGATTTCGGTGGCAGATGGGGCCGCACTTGCGGCGGCCGGTTCCTCCTCCGTGTCGGTGGCGGCCGCCGGTCCTGCTGCCGCTCCGACGGCTGGTATCACGGCCGTTTCCGACGCGGCCGACTCCCCCTCGACATCCTTGGCCGGCCCGTCGGCCGGCCTGTCGTCCGACCCGTCGAATTCCTCGCCGTGCTCCCCACTGGGCGCGTCGGGCTGCCGCCCGTCGCCGGCCGGCTCCTCATCGATCGGTTCGGAGTCAACCGCGGCCCCGTAGTCCTCGGCCTGAGCCGCGCCGAGTCCCTCGGCACCGACCTCCGCAGCGCCGACCTCCGCTTCACCGACTCCCACTGCGCCGACCTCCGCAGCGCCGAGTCCCGCCTCGCGCACTTCCGCCGCACCGACTACCGCAGCGCCGAGTCCCGCCTCGCGCACTTCCGTCGCACCGGCGCCGGTCGCACCCGCCGGCCGATCGGCCGCAGTCGTAAAGGGAGTCCCGGCCCGGCCGCCGGCCACGACGGCCGGCAGCAGCACGAACCCGCCTCCCGGCACCACGCCCGACTCCAGGTCCAGGAGGCCGTCCGGGGCGATAGGGGGAACGCCAGAACCTGACACCGATACTGACAAAGCTGGGTGGGGGGCGAGGGTCACACGGGTCCAACCGGGATGGGCGTCGGGTGCGGTCCAGCGCACGCCGTCCCACACCTGGACCGGCCCGTGCAGCAGTCCGATCCAGCCGTCGTCGCTCGGACCCACCACTGCGAAGGCCACTTCCGGTTCGGGATCGCGCCGGCGCAGTACGCCGGCCAGGTGGTCGGCCAGTTGGCTGCCGCTGATCGGCGACGGGGCCAGGTTCCGGGCCGATTCGGCGAGGAAGCTGACCAGGTTGGCCGAGGCGGCCGCCGAGGTCCACGCCGCTACGTGACCGAAGCGGATCACCGTTCCCGGGCCCGCCGTGACTTCCAGCCGTTCGATCAACTGGACGCTCTCAGCTCCGCCAGTCGGTCGGCGATCTCGAGCGCGGTGTGGGGGCGGTCGGTCGGGTCGGGTTCGAGGCAAGCGCCGATCAGCTCCCGGATGCCGGCGGGCAGCACCGGGTCCGTCTCCGGCCGGGTGAACAGGATGCGCTGGACCGCGGTCACCGGCTCATCTTCCTCGATACCCGGGTACAGGGGGCGGTCGGACAGGGCGCCGTGCAACGTGGCGCCCAGCGCCCATACGTCCGAACTGCGGGAAGGCACCTCGCCGCCCAGCAGGTCGGGGTCATAGGTGAGCAGATCCGACCAGGCACCGATGGTGATGAGCTGACCGTCGACCAGGTCGAGAAAGGGCAGGTCGAGCACCGGCCCGTGCTCGGTGAACACCACCGTCTCGGGCCGGATGCCGCCGTGGGTCACGCCGATCTGGTGCAGGGCGTGGGCGCCGCGGGCGGCCTGCTCGACGGCCTCCATCTGGCGGGCGGCGCGGCGCCGGCCACCGGGATCGGCCAGGGTGTCGAGGGCCATCTCGGTGACCACGAACACGCCCCCGGTCGACAGGTCGGGACCGACCTCGATCGGCGACAGGACGGCGGCGTCGGGCGCCGCCGCCAGGCGGGCCAGGTGGTCGCACAGCTGCTGCCACCCGTCGGCGTTCACAGCCAGCTCCGAGACCAGCACCGTCCCGCCGATTCCCAGCCGGGCCGGGGCACGGCAGACGAAGCGGGATCCCGATCGACCCCACGGCTCGATTATTTCGAAGTCGGCGATCGACGGTCGCAAGACCATAAATCTTATCACCGTATCCAACTACATGAAATATAATGAAAAAGGTGAAACGTCTTCTTCTCCTCGCCGGCTTCGTCCCTCTCGTCCTATGTGTGGGACTCGGAGCCGTGATCGCCCAGACCCTGGCCATGACGCTGGGGGGCGCCGGCGAGGGCGCGCCCCTGACCTCCGGTGCATTGACGCGGATCCCGGCGCCCATGCTGCGCCTCTACGCGGCCGCCGCAGCCACCTGTCCGGGCCTGTCGTGGACGTTGGTCGCGGCCATCGGCACCGTGGAATCGCAGAACGGGACCTCATCGGCGGCGGGTGTCCACTCCGGTCACAACCGGGCCGGGGCCGAAGGACCGATGCAGTTCGAGCCGGCCACCTTCGCCCGGTACGACCGGCCGGTGCCGGCCGGTGGCGTGGACCCCCCATCGCCCTACGATCCGACCGACAGCGTCTATGCCGCGGTGCGCATGCTGTGCGCGGACGGAGCGGCGACGAAGGACGGGTTGGCCGGCGCCGTATACGACTACAACCACTCGTACCCGTACGTCACCCAGGTCCTGTCCGACGCACAGGCGTTCGGGCTCGACGATCAGGCGCCCCCGGGTGAGGGCGGGTCAGTGGCCGCATCCTGGGCGCTCGACCAGGTGGGCGTTCCCTACCGGTGGGGCGGCGAGTCGGCGGCCACCGGGTTCGACTGCTCGGGGCTGGTCCAGGCCGCCTGGGCGGCCGCCGGCGTTCCGCTGCCCCGGGTGGCCCAGGCCCAGTTCGATGCCGGTCCACCGGTCGGTCCCGGCCGGGCGCTGGTGGCCGGCGACCTGGTGTTCTTCGGACCCCGGCCGGGCCTGGTGACCCACGTCGGTCTGGTGGTGGGGCACGGTGTGATGGTCGATGCCCCGCACACCGGCGCCGACGTGCGGGTCGAATCGTTCCCCGCCGTCGTCGGGGCCCGGTGGGGAGGGGACCTCTACCTGGGTGCCAACCACCCTGGAGGATGAGGTAATACCTTTTCGGTCCATGGTTGGCGGGATGAGACGGAGGGTGGCGCTTCTGGCCGCCTGCGTGGGCGCGGTCATGTTCATTTCGGGGGGTGTCGCCACGGCCATGCCGCTCGGAGGACCACCCAATCCACCGCCCCCATCGGGCACCTCGGCCCCGATCACCTACCAACCGGCGTTGCACAGCGCCGCCTACAGCAACCCGGGCGTCCTCTCCTACGGCGATGCCGTCAACTACGGCGCACCGACGCGCACCACTGTCCCGTCACCTGTGGTCGCCATGGCGCCGACGGCCAACGGCAAGGGCTATTGGCTGGTCACCGCCGACGGCAAGGTCTACGCCTACGGCAACGCCGTCCATTACGGCGACGTGTCCGCAGTGAACCTGTACGCCCCGATCGTCGGCATCACGCCCACGCCGGACGGGGCCGGGTACTGGTTGTACGCCCTCGACGGCGGCATCTTCAGCTTCGGTGACGCCCGCTTCCACGGCTCGACCGGCGGGATCAAACTGTGGCAGCCGATCGTCGGTATGGCGCCGACCAGCACCGGCCAGGGCTACTGGATGGTCGCATCCGACGGCGGCGTCTTCGCCTTCGGCGACGCCCGGTTCTTCGGGTCGACCGGCGGGGTGAAGTTGGCGTCGCCGATCGTCGGGATGGTGGCCGCCAAGGACGGCGACGGTTACCTGATGGCCGGCGGCGACGGCGGCGTGTTCTCCTTCGGCCACACCCATTTCGAAGGCTCGCTCGGCGGTCACAGCATCTCCGGCTGGATCAACAGCATCGCCGGGACCGAGTCCGGGAACGGGTACTGGCTGGCCAACGCCAACGGCGCCGTGTACAGCTTCGGCGACGCCGCCTTCCATGGCAATGACCTGGTGCAGCCGGCCGCCCAGCCGATCGTTCAGATCGTGGCCACCCCGGACAGTGGGGGCTACTGGTTGCTGGAGCCGGATGCCTTCCCGACCGACTTCAGCCACCCGACCAGTTCGCACAGCCCGATCGTCGCCCTGGCGTCCAGCCAGGTCGAGGGCGACCCGAGCAGCGGTTACTTCTGCAACCCCTACGGACCCTGCGAGGCCTGGTGCGCGCTGTTCGTCACCTGGGTGTGGTCGCACTCCGGGGTGCCGGTCGGGTCGATCGCCTTTGTCGGCAACATCTGGGCGTGGGCGGCCAGCCACACCCACGTGCTGAGCCCGTCGGCCACGCCCAGCCCGGGCGATGCCGTCCTGTACGGAACCGGGCCGCAGAACGTCAACACCGCGGTGCACACCGGGATCGTCGCCCAGGTCTGGCCGGACGGGGCCATCGACACCATCGAGGGCGACGCCGGCCCGGCCCAGACCGGATACCTGGCGGTCGTGATCAACGGGCCGTTCCTCCCGTCGCACTCGGACTTCTACAACGGGTTCCCGATCTTCGGTTACGCCGTTCCCTGACCGGCTTCTAGTGTGATGGCGTGACCCGGATCATCGCCGTCGCCAACCAGAAAGGCGGCGTGGCCAAAACGACCACGGTGCACTCCCTCGGCGCGGCGCTGGCCGAGCGCGGCCACCGGGTCCTCCTGGTCGATCTCGACCCGCAGGCCTGCCTGACGTTCTCGACCGGCACCGATCCCGACGCGCTGGAGATCTCGCTCTATGAGGTCCTGCTGGGCAAGGCCGATGCCGGCGACGCCCTTCTCTCGGTGGATGGTGTCAACCTGCTCCCCTCGAGCATCGACATGGCCGGCATTGAGGTGCACCTGTTGACCAAGCCGGGACGGGAGTACGCGGTGGGCCGGGCCATCGAACCGCTCCTGGACGATCACGACGTCGTGCTGATCGACTGCCCGCCATCTCTCGGGGTGCTGACCATCAACGGCCTGACCGCCGCCGCCGGCGTGCTCGTCCCCTTGCAGTGCGAAACGCTCAGCCACCGGGGCGTGGGCCAGCTCATGGAGACGATCGGCGACGTCCGCTCGTTCACCAACCCCAAGCTGGAGGTGATCGGCGTCGTGGCCACGATGTTCGATCCCCGCACCCGGCTGGCGCAGGAGACCCTGGCCAACGTCGGCACCACCTACGGGCTCGAGGTGCTGCAACCGCCCGTGCCCAAGTCGGTCCGGGTGGCCGAGGCGCCGGGCCGGGGCTGCTCGGTGCTGCGGCACGCACCGAGCTCGCCGAGCGCCGCCGCCTACCGGGCGTTGGCCGAGGTCCTCGAGGCCAGAGTGGGTGTGGCCCGATGACCGAGCACACGACCAACGGCTCCGGCCCGAACGGTTCGGTGCGGGCCGCCGGATCCCGGCCCGGGCGGCGGGCCCTCTTCTCTGAGTTCGACTCTACCGGCGACGCCGATGCGCCGACGGGTGCTCCGACCTCCGGCCCCGCCGAGGGCCGCCGGGCGCTGTTCTCCGAGCCGGCACAGGTGGAGCCCGGTCATCGGGAGGCGGTCGTCCATTGCCGCACCTGCCTGGCGGCCACCCCCCTGTCGCTCGTCGGGTTGGCCCGGGCGCTGGTGCCCTCCGTCTGGTTGCCGACCCGACCGTGGCCCCGTCTGATGCGGTGCCCGGCCTGCCGCCGGGTCAGCTGGTGCCGGATCGACTGGCCCGGCCGGGGCTGACTAGGACTCGCCCGCCCGCAGCGAGCTGATCAGCTGATCGCTCACCTGGGTCGAGGCGTGCACCATGAGCCACACCTCGACTCCGGTCCGGTCGCTCCACGAGTCGATGACCTGGGCCTGGAATCCCCCGGGTCGGGTGGCGGTGTACTCGAACGCCCCGCTGGCCCCGGGCACGATGATGGCGTGCCCGGCGGTGAGGGTGAACGGGGTCGGCCGGGGCATGTTGAACGCCTGCAGCGACGACGGCGGGGGGGTGTCGATGGTCGGGGTGGTCCGGAAGTAGGCCCGGTTCTCCCCGACCCAGCCGTCGGGGCCGGACGTGTCGACGTCGCCCTCCTGATCGGTGAACTCCTGGTTGTTGGACCAGGTCTCGGGTACGACGTAGCCGAAGTAGGCGTCGTTGACCACCTTGTAGCCGGCCGGGGCGGAGATCCTGGGCCCATTCGGTTCGTTCGATGCGTACACGGCCATGGCGATCAGCGAGGGCACGAGGATGGCGCACGACACGAGCAGGAGCCCGACCATCCATCGCCGGTTGTGGCGGCGGGCCACCACCTCGTCGGGAGTGAGATCGAGGCCCCGGTCCTTGTGCCGGTCGACGCCGGCGCCGATCGGCCGACGGTCGATGTCGAAGGCCCGCCGACCGGGCGTCCGGGTACCGCCACCGTCGAACCGCTCGGGAAGGGAACTCCCGCCTTCGCTCACGGGATCCATCGTCGCACGCGCAACCGGCACAGGAAAAACCCTCCCCGGGTTTTCCTGTGCCGGTTGAACCGCATCGGCGACCTGGCTCGTATCGTTTGGGACCGCCTCGTCCCGGGTGGCGCCGCAACGCCTCCCGGCCATAGGGCCGGCCATCTGGAGCGTACAGTCACCTCTGCGGCCTGCTGATCGGGCCTCTCCGGTTCAGATGCCTCGGAGACCCTCAGCAGCGCGGTGGATCGTCCTCCTCGGACGAGCAACGTGTTGCCACTTTGCCCTCCTTTCCGTACTGGAAATGGACTACCTGTTCACCCACAATTCAAATCCCGTTGGCCCCGCCTGTCAATAGGTCTGGCGCCGACGGGTGATTCTTCTCCAGACGAAGGCTACGACGGCGGTGACCAAGGCGATCTTGAACAACAGAGCGACGATGGACCACACCACCCCTAGCGCCCACATGGCGGTACTGAAAGCGATCATCGCCAGGACGGCGATGGCCACCCAGATGGCGACGGTCCGGATGATCCCTCGGCCGCCTCGATTCCTGCAGTAAGTCTCTTGGGACGGGTAGTCGCTCATAACTCCTCCTTGTGATGAAGAAGCTAAGGGGGCAACGCCTCGCGCACATCGTCCGCGAGGTCGATTCTGTGATCCTCCCAGGGGCGGAAAAAGGAGGCGGCCTACGCCCTCGATCCGCCCGGCTCGACCAACCCGTGGTCGTAGGCGAGCACGACCGCCTGGATCCGGTCGCGGACGTTCAACTTGGCCAGGATGTGGTTGACGTGGGTCTTGACCGTCGTCTCGCTGATGTAGAGCCGCTCGGCGATCTCCGCGTTGCTCGCCCCCTTGGCCACCTCCATCAGGACGTCCCGTTCCCGCTCGGTGAGGTCATCGAAGCGGCGCTCGTTGTTCGTCGCCGACGCCGGCCGCCGGGCGAACTCCTCCAGCAGCCGCTTGGTCATCCGCGGTTCCACCAGGGCGTTGCCGGCCGAGGCGGCGTGGATGGCCGACACCAGCTCCTCCGGTCGGGACGCCTTCAGGAGGAACCCGCACGCTCCGGCCCGGATCGCCGCGAACAGGTGCTCGTCCAGATCGAAGGTGGTGAGGACCACCACCCGGGCGGCGGTGTCGGCGACCAGCCGCCGGCACGCCTCGACCCCGTCCATGCGGGGCATACGCACGTCCATCAGGATCACATCGGGCTGGAGCCGACGGGCCTGCTCGATGGCTTCCACGCCATCGGCGGCTTCACCGATCACCTGCAGATCATCCTCGGCCTCCAGCACGAGCCGGAGCCCCCGGCGGACCATTGCTTCGTCGTCGGCTATCAGCAGGCGGATCACCGCCCGATTCTGTCAGGCGTCCGGCACCCGCCGGCAGGAAGCCCTCACGAGGCTTCGAGGAGCAGCAACGGGATGGTGGCGTACACCCGCCATCCGGGGCCCGGCGTGCGGGGACCGGATTCCAGCGAGCCGCCGATGGCGCCGAGCCGCTCCCGCATCCCGACCAGACCGTGGCCTCCGCCGCCCTTGTTGGTCGGCGTGGGTCCGGCGCCCTCGTCGTCGACGAACACGGTGATGGCGGTCGGCGAGAAGATCACCTGCACGTCGATGGGCGTGTCGCCGGCGTAGCGCACGGCGTTGGTCACCGCCTCCTGCACCAGCCGGTAGACGGTCGTCTCCACACTGGACGGCAGCGGCGGGGCATCGCCCAGCACGTTGTACCGGATGGTCCGGCCCGTCTGGCGCACCGTCTCGATGAGCGAGTCCAGGTCGGCGATACGGGGGAGAGGCGAACGTCCGCCGGCACCGGCCGGGGTGGATGGACGGGCCCGGCCGGTTGCGGCGTCTCCGGCCGGGCCCGTGCCGGCGGCCGCACCGATGGAGGCGTCCGCTCCACGAAGTGCGGCGAGCATCCCCTCGAGCTCCGAGAGGGTCTGCCGGCCGGTCTCCTCCGCCGCCTCGAGCGATTCGGCCGACGAGTCCGGGTTCTTGACCGCCACCCGGCGGGCGGCGGCGATCTGGATGGTCATGAGGGACACGCCGTGGGCCACGATGTCGTGCAGCTCACGGGCGATGCGCACCCGCTCCTCGGCCACCGCCAACTGGGCGCTGCGGTCCTCCTCGACCATGATGCGCCGGGCCCGGTGCAGAAGCAGCCCGGCACACAGCGACACGATGAACAGGGGCCAGAAGATGTTGGTCGTGACCCGGAACGTGCCCATGCTGTCGAGCAGGAAGGCGGCACCGACCAGCAGGAAGAAGGTGCCGAACGCGACCCGCGACGTGCGGTAGCGGTACGTCAGCTGCGGGACGTCGGTGGCTACTGCTGGCTGCATGTCGCGTTCTCGATGGTGATCTGCCCAGCCAGCTGGTGGACATTGATATAGACCGGAATAGTGCTCTTCGACGGGGAACCATCCATGTTTCTCCCGTCGATCGAGGTTTGGTTGATCGAGGCACCGAGGCCGGCCGAGTGCGCAGTCATGTCGATGCATATGTCACCGGCCAAGAGGCGACCGGTGATCACGAACGTCTGATTTGGGCGAGGCGGGTCGATGACGGTCTGCCCGGCCACGTTCTCGATCGTTATCACCGAGCCGGGAGTGGCTTGGCTGGCATCGACGGTCAACTGGCCGAAACCGCCGTAGAGCGTCTGCGTCTTGGCGGTGGTCGCGGTCGCCGTCATCTTCCCGACGCTCAGGTGGGACAGTGCCCCGCTGACGCCGTACGAAGTGGAGGTGGCCAGCAGGCCGATGATCAGGACCCCGCCCACCCAGACCGGCCAGGCGTGGCGGCTCAGGCTCCAGTCGGTGCGACCGGTCACCACCAGGCAGGCCCCGAGGAGCATCAATCCGGCGGCCAGGACGGCTTCCAGCGACACGCTGACCGCCGCCGTGACGCTCAACACCCAGGCGACGCCGAACACGGCGACCAGGATCCCGGTGAGCACGAGGGCGTCCCACCGGCGCCGTACCGGGGGGATCGACGGCCGCCGTTCGGGCGTGGCCGTCGCTACGGCGCCAGGTGGGACGGACGGGGGGGCCCAACCCCGATGGTGGTGCCGGTGGCGATCCCGGCTCTTCCTGTTCCAGTCGGGGCCCTGGGGAATGGCCCAGGGCGGTCGCACCGGGCCTCCGCCCACGTTCTCCGGGTCGGCCGCCGTGCCGGAACGGCCGGTCCGGGACCGGTCCCAGCCGGCCCAGTAGTGGGCACTCCTGCGGAACTCACGACGGGCCTCCTCGGCTGCGTCGCGGAGACCGTCGCGGAGTGCGTCACGGGCCGGGCGCCCGTTCTCACGGGCCGAGTCGGCCGCCGTGCGGATGTCGCGGGCGAGCGACCGGGCCAGCGCCCGGATGTCTTCTGCGACCTTGCGGAGTTCCTCGTCGCTCGCCACGTCTGTCAAGGTACGGGTCGCAAGCGGCGGCGACATCATCCCCGGGTTGGAATCACCCTCCTTCCCGGGGCGGATCCGTGATCTCGGCGAGCGGCTCGCCGACGCTGTCGGCGGTCGGCACCCCGGGGGCCATGTCCGGGACCGGGGCGGTCACCGCCGGGTCCTCCAGGCCGTGCAGGGGCGAACCCGGAGGCGGCGATTCGGTCGCCGCCGCCGCCTGTGACGGCTTGACCAGGATGGCGGCGCTGATGGCCGGGCGCTCGGCGACGGCGAGGGCGGCCCGGATGGCGCTGTTGACGCACGCCACCACGGGCACGGCCAGGATGGCACCGACCAGCCCGAACAGGATGCCCCCGGCGGCCAGGGACAGGACCACGGCCAAGGGGTGGATGCGGACGTACCGGCCGACGACGAACGGCTGGAGGACGTGAGCCTCGATCTGGTTGTCGAGCAGGAGGACGGCGGTCATCACGATGGCCGCCACCAGGCCCTGCGAGAGTCCGGCCACCGCGACGGCCAGGACACCGGTCACGACGGCGCCTATGAGCGGTACCAGGCTGCCCAGGGCGACCAGCACAGCGAGGGGGAAGGCCAGAGGTACGCCCAGGATGGTGAGGGTCACGGCGACGACCAGCCCGTGGAACAGGGCGACGATGAGGGTGCCGCGGATGTAGTAGCTGACGGTGTGCCAGGCGGCGTGGCCGGCGGCGTCGACGCCCGGCCGGGCGGTTGCCGGCACGCCCTTCAGGAGGAAGGCCCACACCCGGTCACCGTCGTAGACGAGGAAGATAGTCGAGAAGATGCCGAGGACCAGGCCGCTCAGCAGCTCGAGCACGGTCTTCCCGGTCGACAGCGCGGTGGAGGCGATGGCCGAGGAGTTCTTGGTGATGTCGTCGCTGACCGTCTGGTTGAGGTTGTTGACGGTGGTGGCGTTCAACTTCAGGGGACCGTCGATGAGCCAGTGCTTGACGTGCGGCAGCAGATTGTTGATCTCGTCGCCCAGCTGCGGCGCCTGCTGGGCGGCGCGGACGATCACGATGGTGAGTAGGCCGCCGAGCACGACGACTGCGCTGAGCATGGTCAGCACGGTGGAGACGCCCCGCCCCAGCCCGGCCCGACGCATGCGGGCCGACAGGGGATGGAGCACCGATGCGACCAGGATCGACACCACGAACGGGATGACCACGAGCGAGAGGGTCGAGAGGAGCCGGATGACGAAGTAGCCGACGGTACCGACCACGAGCAACCGCCAGGCGTAGTCGGAGATCGTCCGGAAGGCCGGGCCTGGATACGTCCGGGTCTCCGGCTCGCGGGCGGTCATGCCCATCAGCCTGCCTGACGGACGGCCGGCACGGAGGAATGGGGAGACCGACGAAGTGTTCGGGCGATGTTCGCCTGATGGTCGCCCGGATTCGACCTGGTCGTCACCGACGTTGCTTATCGTGACGTCACGTGCGGGTGGCGATTGTCGCCGAGTGCTTCCTACCTGAGACCAACGGGGTCACCAACTCCGTGCTCCGGGTGGTCGAGCATCTGGAACGTCGGGGCTACGAGGCCCTGGTGATCGCGCCGGGCTTCGGTCCGGACTCCTATTCGAGAACTCCGGTCGAGCGGGTGCCCGCCGTCGGGCTGCCGGTCTACCGGTCGTTGTCGGTCGGCTTGCCGACCGGGCGGGTGAAGGCCATCCTGCGCAGCTTCCGGCCGGATGTGGTCCATCTGGCGGCGCCGTTCGTGCTGGGCGCGGCCGGGGTCCGGGCGGCCCGGACCCTGGGCATCCCTTCGGTGGCCGTCTACCAGACGGATCTGGCCGGCTTCGGCGCCCGGTACGGGCTCGGGTTCGCATCAGGGGCTACCTGGGGGTGGATGCGGTGGGTCCACAACCAGAGCGACCTGACGCTCGCCCCATCGACGCTGGCCGCCTGGACCCTGCGCAGCCATGGCATCGATCCGGTCGGCATGTGGGGTCGGGGGGTGGACCTCGACCGCTTCCATCCGAGCCATCGCAGCTCCCTGCTCCGTCGGCGGTTCTCGCCCCAGGGGGAGTTGGTGGCCGGTTACATGGGCCGCCTGGCCGCGGAGAAGCAGGTGCACCTGCTCGAACCGTTGAGCCGCCGCGTCGGGGTCAGGACGGTGATCATCGGCGACGGACCGTCGGCCACCAGGTTGCGCCGGGCCATGCCCCGGGCCACCTTCACCGGATTCCAGAGCGGCGCCGAGCTGTCGGCCCATTTGGCTTCCCTCGATCTCTTCGTCCACACCGGGGCCGACGAGACGTTCTGCCAGGCCATCCAGGAGGCGCTGGCGTCGGGGGTGCCGGTCGTCGCGCCGGCGGCCGGCGGTCCGGTGGACCTGGTCCGCCACGGCGACAACGGGCTGCTCTACCCACCCGGCGCGGCCGATCTGGTGAGCCAGGCGGTGGCCCACCTGGCTGCCGATCCACCGCTGAGGGCGACGATGGCGGCGCGGGCCCGGCGGTCGGTGGAGGGCCGTAGCTGGGTAGCCGTCGGTGACGATCTCCTGGGCCACTACGAGTCGGTCCTGGGGATTGTCCGGCCCCGGCGGGCGGCGTGACCACCCAGGACCGAGGCCGACCGGCCGACACCGCGTTCGTCTTTCCGAGCGGCGGGAGCACGGGCGCCGCCCAGGTCGGCATCCTGGCCAGCCTGATCGAAGCCGGGATCGTGCCCGACGTGGTCGTGGGTTCCTCCGTCGGCGCGCTCAACGCGGCCTACCTGTCGATAGGGCCGACGCCGGACCGGGTGGCCGAGCTGGCCGGGATCTGGCAGGGCCTCAGCCGCAGCGACGTGTTCGGCCGCAACCGGTACTACACACTGGCCCGCCTGGTCATGCGCCGGGACCACATCTACACACCGGCCCCCCTCCGGTCGCTGATAGCCCGGTTCTGCCCACTGGAGCGGCTCGAAGACGCATTGGTTCCCATCCAGGTGGTGACCACCGACCTCGAGTTCGGCGTCGCCCGGTGGTGGGGCCGCGGACCAGCGGCGACGATGCTCTACGCGAGTGCGTGCCTGCCCGGACTGTTCCCGCCCGCCGTCCTGGACGGCCACCGCCACGTGGACGGCGGCGTGCTGGAGCCGGTGCCGATCGGGCGGGCCATCGACCTGGACGCGTCGACGGTCTACGTACTCGGTGAACCGGCCGGCCCCGAGCGGCAGACGGGCCGCCCGAACGCCCTAGAGGTGCTCATTCGCAGTTTCGACATCAGTCGCTACGCCCGGCTGCCCGAGCCGGCCGCCCTGGCCCGGCCCGGACAGCGGGTCATCGCCGTGCCCGGCGCCCGTACGTCCCACATACCGATAACCAACTTCGACCAGACCCGTCGGCTGATCGCCGAGAGCCGCGATATCAGCCGCCGGTTCCTCGAGTCCCACCGGCTCGACCGTGCCGTCTGAGTGGGTATCACGGGCCCGGGAATGCCGGGCTGGAACCGGTGGTTGGGAACCGTATGTCGCTAACCGACGCCAACATCGCCGCCCTCGACGGCGGACCGCTCGATCTCGACCAGTTCGCCGGCAAGGCCACCCTGGTCGTCAATGTGGCCTCCAAGTGCGGCCTGACCCCGCAGTATGCCGGGCTCGAGGAACTGCACGAGCGGTACAAGGACCGGGGCTTCAGCGTGCTGGGCGTGCCGTGCAACCAGTTCGCCGGCCAGGAGCCGGGCTCGGCCGAGGAGATCGCCGGCTTCTGCAGCACCACCTACGGGGTCACCTTCCCCATGACGGAGAAGGTCGATGTCAACGGTGAGAACCGTCATCCCCTCTACGCCGAGCTGACCGAGCAGGCTGACGCCGACGGCGAAGCGGGCGACGTCAAGTGGAACTTCGAGAAGTTCCTGATCGGCCCGGACGGAAATATCGCCGGCCGGTTCCGCCCGCAGGTGACGCCGGAGGCGCCGGAGCTGATTTCGGCCATTGAGGCCGTGTTGCCCGGCTGATTCGGGCTATTCGCCTTTGTGCATTTAGAATTGCACTTTCGGCTGGGCGAGGCCCATACGATATGTATAGGTCTGGGTAGGATCCGACCGACATGGAACCCGGGGCTACCAGGCTCGGCGGTCCGAAGGATGTGAGATCCGCGGACCAGCCCGTAGAACCCCAAGTTGCTGTCGTGCGCCCCGACACACCGGTCCCGGCCGGCCCGAAATCGCCCTGGTCCAAGCGTCTGGCCCGGCGTATCCAACTGGCGACCCGGGCCCGGCGGCGCCGCCCGCCCCGCCTGCAGATCGGCCGGGACGACCTGGACTTCGATGTCCGGGAATCGTCCCCCTCCCTCTACCGGCGGGTCTTCGCCGAGGCGCCCATCGCCATCGCCCTGCTGGACGGCGAGTTGCGCATAGTCGACGCCAATCGCGAGCTGGTGCGGATCCTGGGCCGGACCGGCGACGAGTTGCGGAGCAGCCCGGTCACCATCCTGGCCGCACCGCCGTACCCGGCCCGCCTGGCCCTGATGAGCCAGAAGGCGGCCACCGGCGGCGGCCCGGTCGTGGTGGAACACCGGTACCTGCGCAGCGACGGGTCGGAGGGCTGGGCCCGCACGTCCATCCGCCGTATCGACACCGGTGACCCCCAGGTGTGCATGGTCTGCACCATCGAGGACATCACGAGCGACCTGCGGGCGCTCGAGGAGCAGCGGCGGGAAGCCGAACTCGATCCGCTGACCGGGTTGCTGAACCGCCGGGGCGGAGATCGCCGGCTGAAGACGGCGCTCGAGCGCATGGCCCAATCCGGGCCGATCGCGGTGATCATCTGCGACGCCGACGGGTTCAAGGAGGTCAACGACCGTTTCGGCCACGGCGCCGGCGACGAGGTGCTCCTGGGCATGGCCGGCCGGCTCCGGTCCGCCATCCGCACCGGAGACGACGTGGCCCGCTTGGGCGGCGATGAGTTCATCGTCGTGGCCCGGGTGGCGGACGAACGCGAGGCGGCGTCGGTGGCCGAGCGGTGCGTGCGCACCGTCGGGCGCCCGTTCCGGGCCGGCGATTTCGGTGAGCTGCCCCAGCAGGTGACGCTGAGCGCCGGAGTGGCGGTGGCCCATCCCGAGGGTCCCGTCGATGCCGGGGCGTTGGTCGCGGCGGCCGACCGGGCGTTGTACGAGGCCAAGGCGTCCGGCGGCAACAAGTGGGTGCTGGCGCGTAGTCACTGACCTGGTGGGTATATCCCCGGTGTGGTAGACGACCCCGCAATCAGGACCGAGCAGGCCGGCATCGACCCGGGCGCCGGCACGGTGGAGCCGAGCGAGTTGGCCGGCACCGTCGGCCGACCGGATGATCAACGGCGGCGTAACCCGGCCCGGAACACCCGGGCGTCGGCGACATGGGCGGCGCTGGCCGCCGGCTTGTTCTTCCTCATCGTCCTGTTGGTGTTCATCCTCCAGAACCTCCGGTCGGTACGGGTTCACTTCTTCTGGGCCACCTGGTCCGTGCCGCTAGCCGTCGACCTGCTGCTGGCCACCGTGCTGGGCGGGCTGATCATGTTCGCCGGTGGGGCCACCCGGATCATCCAGCTCAGGCGGCAGGCGAAGACGTGACCGACGTCTCTTGACGGATTAAATGAACAGTCTTTTAATAAGGTCCATGACCCGCTCGGTGCCCACCCGTCGGATGGACTTCGAAGAGTCCTTCGCCGACCTGCCCAAGCACTTCGCCGTCGACGGCGACCTGATCCTGAGCCACTTAGCGGTGGCGCTGTCGGCGGTGTTCCCCGACGGCGAGGATTTCTTCGTCAGGTCGGTGCGCCGCTTCCGGGACCAGGTGACGGAGCCGGAGTTGAAGCGGCAGGTGGCCGGCTTCATCGGCCAGGAATCGGTGCACGGGCGTGAGCACCGGGTGTTCAACGACCGGTTGGCGGAGTTGGGCTACCCGACCAAGCGGGTGGAGAAGTTCGTCCGCCGGGCCGTGGCCCTGCGGGAGCGGATCCTGACGCCCACGTCCAATCTGGCCGCCACCGCCGCGTTGGAACACTTCACCGCCACTCTGGCCGAACTGGTGCTCACCAGCGAGGAGACAAGAGAGCTGTTCGGCGCCCCCTCGGTGCGGGACCTGTTCGTGTGGCATGCGCTGGAGGAGTCCGAGCACAAGGCCGTTTCCTTCGACGTGTATCGGGCCATCGGCGGTAGCGAGCGGACCCGGGTGGTCACGATGAAGTTCCTGCGGGTCGGGTTCATCCTCGGTCTGGTCGTCCAGATCGCCTTCGCCCTCCTGGCCGATCGGGAGACGTACCGGCCCGGCCGGCTGCGCCAGAGCTGGCGGCGGGTTCGTCACTCGCCCATCTTCAGCCGGGACCTGTGGCTGCGGTTGAAGGACTACGACCGGCCCGACTTCCATCCCGACGACCACGAGACCGACCAACTGGTCGCCGAGTGGCGGGACCGGCTGTTCGGTGCCGACGGGACGCTGAACGACAAGTTGGCCGGCGCCGCCGCCTAGGCTGGCGCCATATGGGCCGCATCGCCGGCCTCCGTGCGGAGGACACCCGACAGCGCCTGCTCGACGCGGCGGCATCGGAATTCGACCGCCGGGGGTTTGAAGGTACGAGGGTGGCCGACATCGCCGCCGGCGCGGATCTGAGCAACGGCGCCCTCTACGGGCACTTCCGCTCCAAGTCGGATTTGCTGTCAGCAGCACTGACTGAACGGGGCGCCAAGGAGATCGAGGAGCTGTTCGCCGGGGCCGAGGGGCACTCGATCGCCGACCTGCTGGCCGACATCGGACGGCACCTCGACCGGGTGCCGGCCGGGAGGGGCGGGTTGATGGTGGAGGCGCTGGTGGCCTCCCGGCGCGATCCCGAGGTGGCCGACGTGACCTCCCGCCACCTGGCCGAGGGGTTGGATTGGCTGAGCGCCCTCATCCGCGACGACCAGCAGGCCGGGCGCATCGATGAGGACCTGGACGCCCAAGGGGTCGCTCGGTTCTGCGTGATGTTGATGCTGGGTGCCCTGTTGATGGCGCCGGCCGATCTGCCGGCGATCCCCCGACCCGGTTGGGCGGATGTGATCTACCGCATAGCCGACGGTTTCACGACCGTCGCCGGGGAGGCCCCCGAACCGAAGTGAGAGCGTGGCTGGTCGCCGTCGCCGTCCTGGCGGCCGCCTGCTCGTCGGGCCATCCCGAGTCCGGATCCCCGGCCCCGACCGCCGCTCCGTCGGCGCCGCCCTCGTCGGTCAGCCCGGCGGGGACGGCGACCAGCCGGTCGGTGACGCTCCCGTCGACCCCGCCGACCTGCAGCAACGCGACCGTGATCGCCCGGTGGCCGGTCGCCCGTCGGGCCGCTCAGCTGGTCGCCGTGCCGGTGTTTCAGGGGCAGTCGGCGTCAGTCTCGGTGGCGGTCAACCTGCAGGCCGGCGGCATCCTCCTGATCGGGAGCGTGCCGGGGGCGGCGTCACTCAAGACCGACCTCCAGGCCGCGACCGGCGACCGGCCCGGGCCGGCCCCAATGGTCATGGCCGATGAGGAGGGGGGCGGCGTCCAGCGGCTCGTCCCCGATGTGAATTCTCTGCCCTGGCCCCGTCAGATGGCCGCCACCATGACCCCTGGCCAGGTGGAGCAGGCTGCGGCCGCAGTGGCCGCGCAGATGAAGGCGCTCGGCGTGACCGTCGATCTGGCCCCGGTCCTGGACCTGGACGGGGGCGCCCAGTTGACCGAACGGGATCCGGACGGGCCGCGGTCGTTCAGCACCGTGCCGGCGACTGCGGCAAGTTATGGCATTGCGTTTGCCAAAGGATTGGCGGCCGGCGGGGTGGTGGCCGTCGTCAAGCATTTCCCGGGCCTGGGCCAGGCCTCCGGCAATACCGACTACGGGGCGGCGCAGACGCGGCCGATCGCCCAGCTGCGGGCGGCCGGACTCCTTCCCTTCGCTCAGGCGATCGGATCGGAGGTGAGGGCGGTGATGGTGGCCAACGCCACGGTTCCGGGTCTGACCAGCCGGCCGGCGTCGGTGTCCTCGGCGGTGATCACCGGGCTACTGCGGGATCAGATGCACTTCGGGGGTCTGGTGATGACCGACAGCCTGACCGCCGGCGCCATCAGTTCGGCCGGCTACTCCGTCCCCGACGCGGCGGTGGCGTCGATCGAGGCGGGCGCCGACATGGTGCTGTTCGGGTCCACCCTCACCCCGGCCGAGACGGCGCAGCTGGCCCCGGGCCCCCTGCAGGCCGAGACCCGGGCCATCCTCACCGCCATCACCCAGGCGGTATCGGCCGGGACCCTCCCGGAGGAACGCCTCGACCAGGCGGTCGTCGATGTGCTGAAGGTCAAAGGAGTGAACCTGTGCTCCTGACCGCCCTCGTGCTGGCCGACACCCATCTGCGCGATGGCGATCGCAAATGGCTGCCGCCCTCGGTACTGGAGCACCTGGCCGCCGCCGACGTGGTGCTGCACGCCGGCGATGTGGTCGAGCCCGGCGCCCTCCAGCGGATACGCGACGCCACCCCGGCTCCGGTCCACGCCGTGCTCGGCAACAACGACACCCGTCTCGACCTGCCGGACCACCTCGAGCTGGAGCTGGCCGGCGTCGCCGTCGGCCTGATCCACGACAGCGGCCCGGCGGCCGGTCGGGAGAGGCGCATGCGTCGCCGCTTCCCCGGTTGCCAAGTGGTCGTGTTCGGCCACAGCCACATCCCGATCGACGCCGAGGGGGTGGACGGCCAGCGCCTCTTCAACCCGGGCTCGCCGACGGTCAGGCGACGGCAGCCGGTCGGGACCTTCGGGGTGCTCCGCCTGGCCGACGGCCGGCTGGCCGATCACCTCATCCTGCCCGTCGAACCGCCGCCGGCCCCGGCCGGTCGAGGGGTGGGCGGGTAGAGGAGCCGGGCGGGACAGCCGGATCAGAGGCCCAGGCCGAGGCGGGTGATGCGGTCCCGGAGGACGGTCGGGCTCAGCCGCTGGCCGATGGTCAGCGCGGCGGCGTCCAGACCGACCAGGTACCGGGGTTGCGGGAAGCGGGCGGCCAGCGCCCGGCCGACCACCTTGGCGACCCGGTCGGGATGGCCCATCAGGCCCTGCGTGAAGCGGAGGCCGGTCGCCGAGCGCCGGTAGGCGCTGAGGTAGTCGGAGTCGGCCCGGCGGTCGATCTCGCGCGACACCTCGTCCCATATTCCGGTACGGAACCCACCCGGCTCGATCAGCACCACCTTGATGCCCGACGAGGCCACTTCGACCCGCAGCGCATCGGACAGGGCTTCCAGTGCGTGCTTGGCGCCGGCATACCAACCGGCGAGGGGCGACGTGGTGAGGCCGAAGACAGAGGACATGTTGACGATGCGACCGCTACCGCCCTCCCTCATGACCGGAACGGCCAGGCGGGCCAGGCGCATCGGTGCGAACACCATCGTCTCGAACAGGAGTCGGGCCTCGTCGTCATCGACATCCTCGATGGCGCCCATGCCGCCGTAGCCGGCATTGTTGACGACCGCCCACGGGCGCAGGTCGCCGATCACCTCCTCGCACCCGACCGCGTCGGTCACATCCAGGATCACCGTCTCGACCCGGACGCCGGCCTCCTCGGCCTGGCGCCGGACGATGTCGGCCTTGGCCCCGGAACGGACCGAGCCCACCGATCGATAGCCGAGGCGGGCGACGTGGATGGCCGTGGCCAGGCCGATTCCCGAGTTGGACCCGGTCGTGAGGACGGTTCTGCCGGTCCGGTCGTTCGAGTTCACCCGGGCCACCATAGGCGTGTAGACCTTGACCCATGTGCCGCAACATCACCACCTTGAGAGGCCTCGAACCGCCGGCCACCGACGAGGAGGTCGAGGCCGCCGCCCGGCAGTTCGTGCGCAAGATCAGCGGGGTGCAGAAGACCGGCCCCGGTACCGAGGAGGCGTTCGAGCGGGCCGTCCAGGCCATCGCCACGGTGGCCGCTGATCTGCTCGCCGACCTGCCGCCGCGCCGGCAACCGCCGCCCACCCTGCCGCCGCTCCGGCGTATCCGTAAGGCCGGCTGAGAGGCGCGGGTCCGACGGCGACCGCCGGGGCGCCCCCGACCTGGACTCTGCCGGCGCCCCGCCGCCGGTCCCTCCGGTCAGTGCGGCCAGATCACCCGGTTGGTGCCGGCTCGCTGGCCGGAGGCCATGACGTCCTGCAGTTCAGCCACGACGTCCTTGGCGTTCTTGTGACGGAAGCTGGCGGCGATGGCCGCCACCACGACGGTCAACCGGCGCTCGCCGGCCTCGTCGGTATTCAGTTCGAGCCGTTCCACCTTGGTCCGCACCCGCTCGGCGGCGGCCACCGCCTCGCGTAGCTCGGCCCCCGGGAGGAGCACGGCGAACTCGCCGTCTCCCATCCGGTAGGTCCGATCGCTGCCCCGCACGGTGACGGCGACGGTGGCTCCAATCTTGGCCAGGGCGACCAGAGCGGCGTCGATGCCGACGCGGCCGAGCAGCTCATCCAGGTGGTCCACGTGCACGAACAGGACGCTGTATCCGTCCTCGGTCCGTTTACGGCGGGCCTCGACCTGGGCGTGGTCGGCGTCGAAGGCCACGACGTTGGGCAGACCGGTGTGCAGGTCCACGAGCATCGCTTCCTGCAGCCGGCGGTTCTGCGCACGCAACTCGTCGACCTCGCGGCCCAGCTGCTCGATCTCGGCCCGTCCGTCGCGCACCCAGTCGTCGACCTCCGGACCGTACAGACCGACCATCCCGCCGCCCGCGTCCTTGAGGGCGGCCATGGTGATCTCGGCATCACGGAACAGGTAATCGGACCGCCGGTGGCGGCCGAGCATGACCACGGCCGCCGAGGCCCGGGGCAGGTCCGCTTGCACGGAAACGGCCCACCGCCGGGCGCTCTCATCGGAACCGGCGTCGATGAGGGAGACGAACTGATCGTCCCCCGTTCGGTAGACCGAACCCCTCCCGTCCACGGCCGCGGCCAGGACGGCGGCCGCCTCCGACAGGACCCGGTCACCTGCGGGCCGGCCGTGCCCCTCGATGACGGCTGCGAACCCGTCGAGATCGATGAGGACCAGCGCCGCCTCCCGCCCCGTCTCGATCCATTGCGCCAGCTGCTCGGTCATGGCCAGGCGGCCGGCCAGCCCGGTGACCGGGTCGGTCGGCAGCGCCGGTTGGGCCGGACCCGCCGGGCGTCGCCGGAACCAGCGCCGAAATCCTGATCGTGACCCGGTCTTCACGATGTGGCTATCGGCCGCGTCCGCAGGAGAACTTGAAGCCCCGCGGCATTACGCGTATCGACGCAAATGCGGAGAAGGTCGGAGTCGCCGAGCCTCCTCCTTTTTCCTGGAAATATCTCGTGGATGGAAGGTCATCTGATAACCGTCGACGGAGAAGTCGAGGTTCCGACCGTCGAAACCGTGAAGGCTTTGCTCGAATCGGGCGCCCGGTTCTGGCTGGACCTGATCGATCCCGGTCCGGAGGAACAGGACGCGTTCCTGCGGGACACTTTCGGGTTCCACCCGCTGGCGTTGGAGGACGCGGCCAACTTCGGCCAGCGACCGAAGCTCGACATCTATGACGACTTCGTGATGCTCGTCGTCTACGGCGTGAACCACCACAATCATCTGGTCGAGGTCCATTGCTTCTACACGGACAAGTACCTGGTCACCGTGCACCAGGACCACTGCCCGGCGCTCAGCGCCCTCGTCCCGAGGCTTACGGCCCGGGGCCACGAGGACCACGTCATGCTCCTGTACCGGGTGATCGACACGCTCGTCGACGGCTACTTCCCGGTCCTGTCGGCCATGGACGACCAGATCGACGAACTCGAGGACGCCATCCTGGAGCGGCCGACCGAGCAGCAGCTGGGCACGCTCTTCGATCTGAAGCGGTCGCTGATCGCGCTGAGGAAGATCGTCACCCCCCAGCGGGACATGTTCTCGAGCGTCCTCAGCGAGCCCGGCGTCGTCCCTGGCATGACGACTGACAGCGAGCGCTACTTCCGGGACCTGTACGACCACCTGATGCGCATCAGCGAACTGGTCGACAGCTATCGCGACCTGATGAGCGGCGCCCTCGATACTCATCTGTCGACCGTCTCGAACCGGCTGAACGTGGTCATGAAGCAGCTGACCATCATCGCCACGGTGTTCCTCCCGGTCACCTACCTCACCGGTTTCTTCGGTCAGAACTTCGGCTGGCTCACCGGCCACATCAATGCCACGGCCACTTTCTTCCTGCTCGGGGTGGCATTGCAGGTGGCGTTGGTGGGCGGGTTGATGTGGTTCTTCCACCGCCGTGGTTGGCTCACCGCCGACGCCTCGGTGCCGCCCAGCGAACCGGGCCGGAGGAGGCGGGTGCTGGCCAAGGAACACCGGTGGAAGCTGATCCATACTGGCGAGAAAAGTTCGAGCATCCCGGCAGGAACGGCCGCCCCGAGCGCCGAACTCCTATGAGTAACTGACCTAACCAGGCTTTGCCGGGGGCTTACTTGAGCGCGTCTGAGGTATACCTAACTGAAGAGGACGACGCCGCCTTCTCCGAGGTCTACCGCGCCCACCATGCCAAGCTGCTGCGCTACTGCCAATACCGCCTGAGGGATCGCCACGAAGCGGAGGACGTCGCCCAGGAGGCCTTCGTCCGGGCCTGGCGATCCATGCCCACTTCGGCCTATGACCGCAACTTCTACCCGTGGTTGCGGGTCGTGGCCGGCAACCTGTGCACGGATGTGCTGCGCAAGCGGTCACGGTCGGAACCGACCGAATCCATCGAGATCCCCGGCATCGACCACGGTCTGGAGCAGATCACCGAGGACGTCGACCGGGTCCTGGTGCGCCAGGCGCTCGGCCGGCTGAACGATCGCCACCGCACGGCCCTGATGATGCGCGAGGACGAGGGTCTCACCTATGAGCAGATCGCCGCCCGATCCGGCGTGACGTCGGCCACCGTCGAGTCGCTGCTGTGGCGGGCCCGCCAGGCCCTGAAGCGGGAGTTCACCGTCCTGGCCGGTGGGGAACGGATGCTGGCGTTCCTGCCCATGCTCCTGGTGCTGGTCGATCGGCTCCGGTCCGGCGGCCGTCGCGCCTACGTCCGGGTGGCCCGGCGTATCCCCGGGCTCTCCGGCAACGAGGTCCCGAGCGGCCACGCCGTCCTGGCCGCCTTCGCCGCCATCACGGTCGTCACCGGGGTGGCCGCCACGGTCAGCATGTCGCCCAACTCGGGTGCGGCCGGCAACGGCTCCCGACCGGTGGCCACCGCCTCCGCTCTGACGGTGACCAGCTCGACCGCTTCGAAAGCGGCGGCGCCGACGACCCCGGCCACGACCGCCGCCACAACGCCGGCCCCGACACCGTCGACCAGTGATCCCCAGGCCCGTCCGCCGGTCACCGCCGCCGTTCCGGTGCCGTCGACCGTGGCCGCCGGATCGTCCCCCCCGACGTTCCATGTGGGCACCCTGGTCACGAGCGGGACGGCCCAGAACCGCTACGCCCACAACGCCCCGGCCAAGGTCACCGCCGGAAACCTCACTGTCGGGGTAGCTCCGCAAGTCGTCGCCGAATACATGAACAAGGCCGTGCAGACGGTCAAAACGCTGCTACCTGTGCTGAGTACTCCTCAGTCCACCAAGGAGACTTCGAAATGACCACATCCTCTGGGCGCATCCGGCGCCTGGCGGGAGCCGGCGCTCTCGTCGCCGCCGTCGGTGCCGGCGCCTTCGTAACGCTGGCCCCGCTCTCCGGCCACGGCTCCTCGTCGGCGGCGACGGCCCGGCCGGCGGTCGCAGATGCGCCCGCCTCGGTGCAGTTCGGCGGCAAGGGACCCGACCCGTACCTCCTGTGCATCGCCTACGGGAAGACGTACGGGATCTGCCTGGTCCCGGCTCCGACCTGACCGATTCGGCCACTCTGTAGAAATCTTCACAAAAGCCGCGACTTCTACCGCAAGATGACCGGCGGTCGCCCGTACTAAGAGTGTCGGTCCCGAGGGGCCGCACACAGAGACGGGGCGGCCACCGAGAGGTGGACCTTGGCGGCCCCCCGTCTCGCCTTCACCCGGGCGGATCTGTGTGCGGCCCTCGGGCCACCGGCACCGGTTCCCCGCGGTTCAGTCGGTCAACCCGCTCGGGTCGGCGGGCACATCGACGGCGTGCTCGCGGAGAGCCTCGAGCGGGACGATCTCCAGCGCCCGCTCATGGGTCGAGGCCAGGACGACCAGCGCCGCCTTGCCGTCCATGTGGGCCCGCAGCCAGTTGGCGGCAGTGACGCACCACCGGTCACCGGGGACCAGTCCGGGGAACCGGTACATCGGCATCGGTGTGCTCAGGTCGTTGCCGATCGACTTCTGGTGTTCCAGGAAGTCGGCCGTGACCACGGCGCAGATGGTGTGGCTGCCCACGTCCTCCGGACCGGTCGTGCAGCAACCGTCCCGGTAGAACCCGGTGACCGGATCGGTGCCGCACGGCTCGAGTTGGCCGCCAAGGACGTTGTGTTCCTGCATAGCGAAGAATCTAAGCGGCCAAATATGGTGACAGCCGATGAGACTCTTTCGCGGCCCGGCCGCCCTGATGGCCGCGCTCTTCGCAGTGAATGCCGCCTCTTCCGCGGCTGGGGCCGCCCCCGCTCCGGTCGCGGCGATGGTCCACAGTGCCACCGCCACTCCGGACGTGGCCGGCCAGCCGGTGCCGTTCGGGCACGCCGCATTCTACGGTTCGCCCGGGACAAAGCTGGCCAAGCCGGTGGTCGCCATGGCGGCCACCCCCGACGGCGGCGGCTACTACGAGGTGGCGGCCGACGGCGGCGTCTTCAACTACGGCGATGCCAAGTTCTACGGGTCGACGGGGGCCGACCACCTGGTGCGGCCGATCATCGGGCTGGCCACGGCCAAGGGCATCAACGGCTACTGGCTGGTCGCGTCGGACGGCGGCGTGTTCGCCTTCGGGCAGGCCCGGTTCTACGGCTCCACCGGGGGTGTGAAGCTGGCCAAGCCGATCGTCGGTATCGCCGCCACCCCCGATGGGCTGGGCTACTGGTTGGTGGCATCCGACGGGGGCATCTTCTCCTTCGGTGACGCCCGGTTCCACGGCTCCACCGGTGGTGTCACGCTGGCCAAACCGGTGGTCGGCATGGCCCCGTCGGCCAACGGGCTGGGTTACTGGTTGGTGGCATCGGACGGCGGCATCTTCGCCTTCGGTGATGCCAGGTTCTACGGCTCGACCGGGAGCGACCACCTGATCGCCCCGGTCGTGGGCATGGCGTCGACGACAACCGGCGACGGGTACTGGCTGGCCGCGTCCGACGGCGGCGTCTTCGCCTTCGGCCACGCCCCCTTCGCGGGTTCGATGGGGGGCTCGGCCACGGCCGCACCGGTGGCCGCCATCATCGGCGACGCAGCCGGCGCCGGCTACTGGTTGCTGCCCGTGATGCCGCCACCCCCGCCCCCCGCCCCGCCGGCGGTTCCGGCCGGCCAGCTCCAGGAGGGCGATTCGGGCGCGGCTGTCCTGGCCCTGCAACAGCGTCTGACCGCGCTCGGCTACTGGAGCGACACCCCCGACGGCCAGTACGGCGACGCGACCGTGCAGGCCGTCTACGCCCTCCAGAAGGCGGCCGGCCTGACCCCCGACGGGGTGGCCGGACCGGCCACCGAGGCGGCCCTGGCCCAAGGGGTGAAGCCGACGCCGCAGCCCAGCTCGGGTTACAACATCCAGATCAACCTGGCCAAGGACCTGATCATGTTCGTCAACAACGGCCAGGTCGAGTGGACGCTCAACACCTCCACCGGGGGCGGCTACACCTACACCCAGGACGGCCAGACGGATGTCGCCGACACGCCGACCGGCCACTTCAACACCTACCGGGTGGTCGACGGGACAGTCACCGACTCGCTCGGCACCCTGTGGCGGCCCCGTTTCTTCTACGAGGGATTCGCCATCCACGGCGATGACTCGGTACCGCCCTACCCGGTGTCGCACGGGTGCGCCCGCATCAGCAACGAGGCCATCGACTGGGTCTGGGCCAGCAATCTGGATCCGATCGGCACCCCCGTCTGGGTCTACTAGGCGGTCGGGACACCTCCTTCGGCGGCCCCTTTGCCACCGGCGCCGGCCTGCTCGTGGGCTCGGTCCGGCGGCCCCCTCTGCCGCCGGATGCCGGCCATGCTCGTGGCCCTGGCCGGGCGGCCCCCTTTGCCGCCGGATGCCGGCCATGCTCGTGGTCCTGGTCCGGCGACGGAGGGCTGACTCCGGTCTTCGTCGAATCTTGACCACATGGCTCGCGTGCGTCGCCGCCTGACGTTGCTGGCCGTCACCGCCGCCCTCCTGGCCCTTCTGCCCACGGCGGCCCGGGCGTCGACCACCGCCGGCGGCTGGGGGGTGCCCGTCGGGTCGGGGCGGTCGGCGTCGGCAGCTGGGACGAGCCGGTCGGCGTCGGCGGCTGGGGCGGCGACCTGCCCCGTACTGATACTCAGCGCCATGCCCATCGAGCTGGCCCCGATCCTGGCCGCCGCCCAGGTCGGTCCGGAGCCGGCGTGGGTGTACGACGGCAAGGGCTTCTGGTCGGGCCGGGTGGAGGGCCAGCCGGCGGTGATGGCCATGACCGGTATCGGCATGGTCAACGCCACCACCATGACCCAGGCCGCATTCACCCACTTCGGCTGCTTCTCGGCGGTGGTCTTCTCGGGGACATCAGGCGGTGACTACATCGGGGACGTCATGGTCCCGGCCCGCTGGACCGAGGACGGCCGCCACTTCCTGACGACCAGCCCGACGCTGCTCGCCGTCGCCGACCAGGCCCGGCAAGGGCCCATCGACCTCATCCAGACGACGCCGGCCGGCGATCCCACCTGCACCTGCCAGGTCACCGGAATCAGCAGCGAACCGACACCGGTGCGGGTCGAGCATGCGCCGGTGGTCGAGGTGGGCGGGACCGGACTCAGCAACGACGGATTCGGCGGTCGGGCCCTACCCTGCACGCCGGCGGCCAGCGACGTGTTCGGCTGTTGGCCGTGCCGCCTGCCCGACCCGCAGCGGGCCGGCCAGACGTCCGCTCTTGCGACCACCGTCCCGCCCTTCCTGCAGGCTTCGTTCCTGCTCGACTACGAATCCGACTCGGCCGCCCCGCCCGGCACCTACGTGAGCGAGGACAACGAGACGGCCGCGGTGTTCACGGTGGCCGCTCAGCACGATGTGCCCTTCATCGGCTTTCGGGCCGCATCCGACGGCGGGGGAGATCCGTTGCACCTGCCCGGCTTCCCGGCCGAGTTCTTCGTCTACCGGCAGCTGGCCGCCGACAACGCGGCGGCGACCACCCTGGCGTTCCTGGCTACCTGGAACGGCCGTCCGGTCCCCTAAGCTCCCGGCTTTCTGTGGTCGACCAATCGATCTGTGGTCGATAGTGTTGGTGCCACCCAGAGAATCGACCACGGAACGCGCCGACATCGATCGGCCGCCGGCCGCCACCTCCCCCGCCGCCAGCGGGTCGAATCGCCTAGTCCGGATCGGGCAGACCGAAGTCGGCCCGGCAGGCGTCGAGGCCCTCGATCGTGACCGCCGGCCGGCCCAGGGCCAGCTGCCGCCAGTCCTCCCGGGTCATCAGGAAGCGGACCATCTCGGCCCGTTCGCCGCGCCGGACATGGGTCTCGGTGCCGTCCCTCCGGTAGCCGACTTTCTCCGAGACCCGCAGCGAGGACCGGTTGTCGGAGAAGGCGCCGCTCCTCGCCGTCAGCGCACCCAGGCCGGTGAACGCCAGGTCGAGGACGGCCCGGCGCATACCGGTGGCGATCCCCTGGCCCTGGTAGGCGCGACCCACCCAGGAGCCGGTGCTCACCTCCCGGGTCACCGCGAAGCGGTGGGCGTGGAGGCCCTGGGTGCCGACGACCCGACCGTCCCGGACCACGACCAGCTCCAGCTTCCAGTCGTCGGGCGACCACTCGCCACGCGCCCGGTAATGCCACTGGACGGTGCTGCGCATCCGGGTGTCAACCGGTTCATCGGTCCACGGCACGCCGAACGGCATGACCGACGGGTCGTGGAGCGGCTCCCGGGTCAGCTCGCTCAACTCGACCAGATCGGCCTCGGTCGGCAGGCGCAGTTCCAGATTCTCGGTGCGCAGCCGGAGGCCGTAGAGCGGCCACCGGTCGATGATTCCGACCATGTCCCATTGAATCGGAAGGCGCCGGCCGCAGCGATCGATATACCGCTCAGAGCCGATCGGCCATGGCCTGCACCAGGTCCCGTCGCCACGGGGCCAGCACCGATCCGCTCGAGCCGGTGCGGCCGAACCGGACGATCACCGTCTCGGTGGTCGGGCACACGATGATGAACTGGCCCTCGTAACCCTCGGCCCAGAACGTGCCCAGGTTGTCGTCGTCGGTCCACCAGTGGGCACCGTGGAACCCGCCGTCGGGGTCGGCCGAGCGGGCGGTACGGGCGTGGTCCACCCACCCGGGAGGGAGCAGGGCCCGCCCGTCCCACACGCCGTTGCGCAGGTACAACTCGCCGAACCTGAGCCAGTCGGTAGCTGTCGCCCGCAGGTAGGACGAGGCGACCCACGTACCGGCCTGGTCGAACTCCGGCGCGGCCGAGCGCATGCCGATCAGGTCGAACAGCTCGGCTCGCATCCAGGCCTGGTAGGTCGGTCCGCCGCCCACCAAGCGGGCGACCACCCCGGAGACGATGTTGCTGGTCCCGCTCGAATAGTTGTACCGGGTGCCCGGATCGGCGACCACGCCCCGGTCGGCGGCGAAGGCGGCCATGTCCTCCACCCCACCGAACAGCATCTTGATCACGTCCGACCGGCCGTTCCCGTCGGGGTCGTAGTCCTCGACGAAGTCGAGACCGTCGCGCATCGTGAGGAGATGGTCCAGGGTGATCAGTCGCCGGGGATCGTCGGGTTCTCCCCAGCCGGGAACGCCGGGCGGTTGGTCGAGGCGCAGGCGCCCCGACGCGACCAGGCGGCCGACGAGGGCGTGCAGCACCGACTTGGCCGTCGACCACGACAGCAGACCGGTCTCCGGACCGACCACCTGGCCGGGCGACCCCCATCCGGGCAGCCGCCCGTCGTAGCGGGAGTAGACCAGCCGCCCACGATGGGCGACGGCCACCGCCCAGGTCTCCCCGTAGGTGCCGAAGTCGGAGAACAACGGGTCGCACCACTCCTCCAAATCCCACCGCTCGGGCTGTGGCGCCGTTTCCCAGACGGCGGTCGGGCTGGCCCGCATGGGATCGAGTGACGGGAGCGGAACGAGCATCGGGGGATGCTACGGGCGGCCCGTCGGTATTGTCAGGCGGTCCGGATGATCTGATTGGAGTCGGGGGGTTCCAGATGGCCGAAGTGCACGGGACGTGCGACGACCGGTTCAAGGAGGTGGGCGACGCACTCGCCGCCAATCTCGACTCGGGTGAGGAACTGGGAGCGTCGATCGCCATCGACATCGATGGCGACCCGGTCGTCGACATGTGGGGCGGTTGGGTCGACGAGGCGCAGACCCACCCCTGGGACCGGGACACGATCGTCAACGTCTGGTCCACGACCAAGACGGCCACGGCCCTCGCAGCTCTGACCCTGGTGTCACGCGGGCAGTTGGACGTCGATGCCCCGGTGAGCCGTTACTGGCCGGAGTTCGCCGCCGGGGGGAAGGAAGCGGTGCTCGTCCGCCACCTGCTCTCGCACACGTCAGGTGTGGCCGGCCTCGACCAGCCGGCGGTGATGGAGGACCTCTACGACTGGGACACGTGCGTCGCCCGGTTGGCCGCCCAGCAGCCGTGGTGGGAGCCGGGCACGGCCTCGGGCTACCACGCGCTGGTGTACGGGCACCTGATCGGTGAGGTGGTGCGGCGGGTGTCGGGCCGCACGCTCAAGGAGTTCGTCGCTGAGGAGCTGGCCGGACCGCTCGGTGCCGATTTCCAGATCGGGCTGGCCCCGGGCGACGCCGGGCGGGTGTCGCCCGTGGTACCGCCGCCACCCCTCGAGCTCGACTTCAGCCAGATCGACCTGAACAGCCCGGCGGTCAAGACCTTCACCGGGCCGCCGGTGGACGCCGCCGCGGCCAACACCCAGGGGTGGCGGGCGGCCGACATCGGCGGGGCCAACGGCCACGGCAACGCCCGGTCGGTGGCCCGTCTCCTGTCGGCCGTGTCGAGGGGTGGCCAGGTGGACGGTATCCGCCTGCTCGAGCCCGAGGTGATCGACCGGATTTTCGACGAGCAGGCGAGCGGGGTCGACCTGGTGCTCGGCGTGCCCCTCCGGTTCGGAGTCGGTTTCGGCCTGCCCGAGCCGCAGACGTTGCCGTACCTGCCGGAGGGACGGATGTGTTTCTGGGGCGGGTGGGGCGGCTCGGTGATCCTGATGGACGTCGAGCGCCGCATCACCTTTGCCTACATGATGAACAAGATGGCCGCCGGCATCATCGGCTCGGTCAGGGCCGAGTCGTATGTGCGCCCGGCCTACGCGGCACTGGGTGGTACCTGACGGCCGGCTGACCCTCAGTCAAATTCTTAGGTGGACAAAGGGTTCATCCGGTTCCACACGCGTCCAATTCACAGGTTCCCGCCGTTGGCGGCTCACGGGGGTGGCGCGAAGATGACCGCGAGCTATGTACGCGACCCGAGGCTGGGCGGCTGGGCGGGCCAAGGCCCGCATACGGGCGTTCGAACTGATCCAGGAGATCCAGACCGGCGCGCCTGGAGCGCCAGGCGAGCTGGAGGCCCTGATCGGTTCCGCCCGCGACGAGGGCTACGGAGAGGTCGTCCGGGTCGGTATGTTCGGCCGGGCGGTGCGCTCCTGGATCGAGCAGGATCCGTCCCTGGCGCGCGACGTGGATGCGCTGGTGAGCGTCAGCCGCAAGGACGGCGACGACTGCATGACCGCGCTCGGGCTGGCCATGCGGGCCGCCTTCGTGGTCGAGGGGATTCTCGGCCCGGCATCGCCTGCTTTCGACGGGGACCTGGCGGAGGCGGTGGTCCTGCTGGAGTCGGCCGAGGGCGAGGCATTGGAGATGATGAGCGCCCACACCGCCTGCGGCATCGCCTTCGATTACCGCTCGATGTGGGAGTTGGGTGACGAACAGTACGCGGCGGCCATCGCCCGGGCCGGGCGAGCCGATCCGGGCGTCGGCGACACCCTCCTGGCGGCGGTCATGTTCAATCGGGTCGAAGCCCAGGTCTCCTGGGCCAGTCGGCTGCGCCAGCTCGGCGACCAGGTCGCACTGGCCGATCGGTGGCGGGCATGGGGGGCGGTGATGGCCCGGTCCGGTGCCTACGGGATGCCGGCGCCGTGGCTCACCGAGCTGGAGGCGCTCGGCCATCTGATGGCGGCGGTCACCGGTGCCGCTCCGGTCGATGTCGCTGATCAGATGTTGGCCACCCTGCGCGCCGAGGGCCGCGACGATCCGAGAACGTCCGGCCATCTGGAGCTGGCGGGGGCGCTGATCGCGGTCGACGCCAAGGCCCCCGACGCATACGAGCGCGCCGGCCGGGCCGTGGAGGCCATTGACCGCGAAGCCTTCCCCCTTCTGTACGACCTGGCGCTCTACATCGCCGCCGAGGTCGAAGCGACGACCGGCCCGACATCGGGCCTACGGTGCGCCGACATCCAGATCCGCCATCGGTGGGCGGACCGCCTGGCCCAGTTGGAATCGATGCGCTCGCGCATCGCCTCGACCCGGTTGGTCAGCGAACTGGCCCGGGTGTCCGAGGAGGCCCGGCGGGACGATCTGACCGGCCTGGGCAACCGGCGGGCGCTGGGTCTCTTCATGACCGACCTCGATCGCCGGGGCGTGGCCAAGGTGGCGGTGATCATGGTCGACGTGGACCGGTTCAAGATGGTCAACGACCGGTTCGGCCACGGCACCGGTGATGCCGTCCTCGGCCGGCTGGCCGTCCATCTGGAGGCCGGTATCCGGCCCTCCGACCTGGCCATCCGTCTCGGTGGCGACGAGTTCCTCGTCGTCCTGGCCGATGCCGAACTGGCCACCGCGGCCGAGCGGGCGGCCGTCCTGATGGACCAGATCAAGGCCGACCGGTGGGGCGTGATCAGCGATGGCCTGCAGATCAGCGTGAGCATGGGCGTGTCGGGGGGCCCGGTCGCCGAACTGGGCGCGGTGCGGGCCGGGGCCGATCACGCCCTCTACGACGCCAAGCGGGCCGGCGGCAATCGCATCTCGGTGGCCGGGACCGATTGACGTAGGTCCCGGGGCCCCCCGTGGCACAGTACCCGGACGCCGGCGGCAGGCCGGCAGAGGGGAGTACCCAACGTGAGTTCGCTGGAGGGCCGGGTCGCCTACATCACCGGTGCCGGACGGGGCCAGGGCCGCAGCCACGCCGTCCGGTTGGCCAGTCTGGGGGCGGACATCGTCGCCATCGACGTGTGCCGGGACTTCGACACCGTTCCGTACCCGATGGCGTCGCCCGAGGATCTGCAGGAGACATGCGAGCTGATCGAGAAGGAGGGTCGCTCCGCCATCGGGGTCGAAGCTGATGTCCGAGATCTGGCCGCCCTCCGGAAGGCGGCCGACGCCGCCGTGGAGCGCTTCGGCCGCCTGGACATCGTCATCGCCAACGCCGGTGTCACCTCCTGGTGGGGTGATCACTCCGACGAGACGGCGGCCCAGGCGTGGGACGAGGTCCTCGGGATCGACCTGACCGGCACCTGGAACACGCTGCGGGCCACCACCAACACCATGATCCGGCTGGGCCACGGCGGGGCGGTGGTGCTGGTGAGCTCGACGGCCGGTCTCAAGGGATTCGCATCCGGGGTGGCCGGGTACGACGCCTACGCGGCGGCCAAGGCCGGGGTGATCGGCATGATGCGGGGCTACGCGTTGAACCTCGCTCCCCACAACATCAGGGTCAACACCATCCACCCGACGGCGGTGGACACGATGATGGTCTCCAACCCGGAGTTCGCCAAGCTCATGGAGGCCATGGGCGGCGCCGCCGAGTTGTACCAGAACGCCATGAACGTGGACCTGCTGCAACCGGCCGACGTCAGTGACGCCGTGGCCTGGCTGGTCTCCGACGACGCCCGGTACATCACCGGTATCCATCTGCCGGTGGACGCCGGCTTCATGATCCGGTAGCCATCCCCGCCCGGTCCGGGCCGGGTCAATAGGCTCGTCCGACGATGGCCCGTCGATCGACCGCGACCTCGTCGTTCGGCGTGTCCCGGCGGGAGAACCATGATGCCAGCGGTTTCTACGACCGGTTCGCGGCACCGGCGGTGTCGGCCGACGACCACTTGGGCGATCACCGGGCGCTCGACAAGCTGATCGCGGGCGACTCCCGGCACATGGAGGAGGTCCCCGACTCGTCGGTTGCGCTGGTCGTCACATCCCCGCCCTACTTCGCCGGCAAGGAGTACGAAGCCGCCCTCGGGGAGGGGGCCGTGCCCGGCTCCTATTTGGACTACCTCCAGATGCTGCGGGAGGTCTTCGCCGACTGCGTACGCGCCCTCGAGCCGGGCGGTCGCATCGCCGTCAACGTGGCCAATCTGGGCCGCCGGCCCTACCGGTCGCTGTCATCCGATGTGGTCTCGATCCTGCAGGACGACCTGCTGCTGCTGCTGCGGGGGGAGATCGTCTGGATGAAACAGCGGGGATCCTCGGGTTCGTGCGCATGGGGCAGCTTCCAGCGGGCGGCCAACCCGGTGCTGCGGGATCTGACCGAACGGGTGATCGTGGCCAGCAAGGGACGCTTCGACCGGGCCGTACCGGTCCGCGCCCGGGCGGCCCGAGGCCTGCCGTCGGTGTCGACCATGACCCGAGACGACTTCATGGAGGACACCCTCGACGTGTGGGAGATCCCGGCAGAGAGCGCCACCCGGGTCGGCCATCCGGCTCCCTTCCCGATCGAGTTGCCGGCCCGGTTGATCGACCTCTACACCTATGCGGACGACCTGGTGCTCGACCCGTTCGTCGGTTCGGGCACGACCGCCGTGGCTGCCGTGCGGGCCGGCCGGCACTACGCCGGGTACGACCTGGACCCGGCCTATATCGAGCGGGCCGAAGCCCGGATCGCCGAGGAGAGGAAGTCGCTCCGTCCGGCCCGATCCGACGACGGGGGACCGGCGTCGCGTGATCTGGCCCGGGCCCTGATCGAAGCGGCCGGATTCTCCGAGGTGGTCGCCGGCGCCCGGTTCCCCGGAGGGGTCGAGGTCTCGTTCTCGGCTCGGCGGGACGGCATCACCTGGTTGTTCGACGTGGCCGGCGGTCACACCAGCTACCGGTCCGGTCTCCAGCGCAACGATGTCCTGTGGAAGGCCATCGGGCGGGCCGCCGTGCTCCATCAGATCACCGACGCCCCCCTCGTAATCCTGGCGGCCGGCGTGCCGCCGGCCAAGTCCCCGGCGGCGGATTCCCTGCGCCGGGTCACCGGCCCGGGCCGGCCCGTCCTCGGGGTCGTGGACATCTCGCGTCCCGGGGCGGTCGACGAGTTGGGCGCCCTGGCCGGTTAGCTACGGTCGACGTTCCTCCAATGAGGCCGGCCGAACAGGCGGCCGAGGCGGGCGGTCAGCGTCGTGCTCTCCTCGTGGGCCAGGTCGACCTCCATCACCGGTGGTCCGTCCGGGCGCGGGAGGGCCGCGGCCTGGTCGTCACTCAGCGAACAGCGGACGACATTCGTCGAGATGGTGTCGATCTGATCCCGATCAACGAACCGGAGGCCGTCGCGGGTCTTGACCGAGAGGCCGTCGAACACGTCCAACTCCGGTACCTGGAGCACGTGATGGACGGTCGCGAACTCGGTTCCCGACGCGGTCACGACCGGTGTCCCCACGGCCAGAGCCTCGTATGAGATCGGTCGATCGTCATCCATGGTTCCTCCTGTGCCCACCCGGCGGCCAGATTATGCAATCCGCGGTCAGCGCGGTTCGGGTCGATCCAGGCCCCAGTGCGTCCGACCGTCGCGATCCAGTCCCCCTCGCCGACCGGCCGTCGCGAGAAGTCCGTCACCGGACGCGCTGCCCCTTGCCGGATCATCATAAAAGTGATATCACTTTGATAGACGGTCCGTCGGGCCGTGACCACGGAGGCAGGTCCAGATGCAGTCACAAGTCGAAGTCGTCAACAACCAGTTGGCAAGTGGTCCGGTGGTCGAAGAGCGCGCCTACCCGGCATGGGAGGGTTTCGCCGTCCTGGCCGGGTCGGTCGTCGCCGTCGGCGCCGGGATCGCCATCCTCGGGACCATCCACGATCCGGGTGGCATTCTCGGCGGGATCCTGTTGCTGATCATCGGGCTGCTCGGGGTGACCGGGCTGACCGCCATCAAACCGGGGGAGGTGCGGGTCGTCCAGTTGTTCGGCGGCTACCGGGGATCGGTACGACGGACCGGATTGTGCTGGGTGAACCCCTTCGCCGTGCGCCGGAGGATATCGGTCCGGATCCGGAACAAGGAGACGCCGACGGTCAAGGTCAACGACTCGGACGGGAACCCGATCGAGATCGCCGCCGTGGTCGTCTGGATGGTCCGCGACAGCGCCCTCGCGACCTACAGCGTCGAGGACTACGTCGCCTTCGTCGACATCCAGAGTGAGACCGCCCTTCGTCACGTGGCCAACAGCCATTCCTACGACAGGTCCGATCCGGACGTTCTCTCGCTGCGGGACCACACCGACGAAGTGGCCGGTCAACTGGCGGCCGAGATCGCCGCCCGCGTCATTCCCGCTGGCGTCGACATCATCGAAGCCCGCATCACCCGGCTGTCCTATGCCCCCGAAATCGCCCAGGTGATGCTGCAACGCCAACAGGCCAGCGCCGTCGTCGCCGCCCGGTCGCGGATCGTCGAGGGCGCCGTGGGCATGGTGCAGATGGCCCTGGAACGCCTGGCCGACCAGGACATCGTCGAGTTGGACGAGGAGCGGAAGGCGGCCATGGTGTCGAACCTGCTCGTCGTGCTGTGCGGCGACCGGGGTACCCAGCCGATAGTCAACGCCGGCTCCCTCTACCACTGACCCGGTGCCCTCCGGCGACTCAGGCGACCGCAAGAGCATCCTGCTGCGGCTCGATCCGGCTGTCCATGACGCACTGGTGCGGTGGGCGGCCGACGAGTTGCGCAGCACGAACGCCCAGATCGAGTTCCTGTTGCGGGGCGCCCTGACCGCCGCCGGCCGGGGAGCGGCGGCCCGCCCCATCCCCAAGCGGGGCCGGCCCCGCAAGCCCCCGGGGGAGGAATGATCGAGGTCACGGCGCCCGTTCGGATCTGTGATCTGGGCGGGTGGACCGACACCTGGTTCGGGGGCCCGGGGCGGGTGCTGAACTTCGCCGTCGAGCCCGGGGTCGAGATCACGTTGGCCGAGATCGACGACCGGCCCGGCCAGGTGCGGCTCGACCTGCGTTCGTTCTCGGAGTCCTACCTGATCCATCCCGGCCAGCCGAGGCCGGCCCGGCATCCGTTCATCGAGGCGGCGGTCGACCTGTTCCCCCCTGAGCCGGCGGTGGCCCATGTTCTCACCGTCAGGTCGGACGTGCCCCCTGGTTCCGGTACCGGCACCTCGGCGGCCGTGATCGTGGGGGTCATCGCCGCGCTGGCCCGGGCCCGGGCCGCGGGTATGGGTCCCGACCAGGTGGCCTACGCCGCCCATCGGGTCGAGTCCGAGGTGCTCGGGGGGCAGAGCGGCATCCAGGACCAGATGGCGTCGGCCCACGGCGGCATCCTCTTCCTGGGCATCGACGACTATCCGAGAGCCGAGGCCGAACACCTGCCGGCCTGGGCCGGGCTCGGGGACCTGATGACGCTCGTCTATCTGGGTCGGGCCCACAGCTCTTCAGATGTGCACGAGCAGGTCATCGCCGACGCTGGCGGATCCGGGCAGCCGGCGTTCGAGCAGCTGCGCCGGGCGGCCATCGCCGGGCGCCGAGCCGTCCTGGATCGGGATGTGGAGGCGCTGGGACGGGCCATGCTCGCCAACTCGGAGGGACAAGAACGGCTCCACCGGTCACTTGTCGGACAAGATGCCCGCACGGTGATTCCCGTGGCCGCGGCGACCGGTGCCGTCGGTTGGAAGGTCAACGGCGCAGGCGGAGACGGCGGGTCACTCGTCGTGCTGCACCGACGGGCGGACGACAAGGACGCGTTCGCCGCCCGCCTGGCGGCCCTGTCCAATGGTTACGCGACGATCCCGATCCGGGTGTGCTCGACTGGGGCGGTCGTCAGCCCAGGAGGAGAATCCCGGACATGAGCAACGAGGAGATCCACGGGGTCAACCTGTACTACGAGCGGACCGGTGCCGGCTCGCCGCCCCTGCTCCTGGTCCACGGTTACACCGGGTCGAGCCACGACTTCGCCCTGGTGGTTCCCGAGCTGGAGACCGACCGGGAGGTGGTGACGGTCGACCACCGCGGTCACGGGCAGTCGACCAAGACGGGCTCCCTCGACGGCTACGACTTCGACACGCTGGTGGGCGACCTCGGCGCGTTCGTGGACAGGGTCGTCGGAGGCCCGATCGATCTGCTCGGCCATTCGATGGGCGGGCGGATCGCCCTCGGACTGGTGGCGGAGAGGCCCGACCTGGTCCGGTCGCTGATCCTGATGGATACGAGCGCCTGGTCGTTCACCCCGAGCGAGCCGGCGGTCGCCGAGATGGTGCAGGGCTTCTTCGCTTCGTACGACCCGGCCGATCCGCCAGAGCGGCCGGTGCTCGGACCTGAAGTGGGTCTGATCGAGCAGACGACGCCGGTCGAGTGGCAGGACCGCAAGGCGGAGATGGACGCGGCGGTCGACCCCTATGCCATCAAAGCCCTCGGTCAGGCCCTCTTCTCGGACGACGGGGTGTCCATGCGGGACCACCTGGCGGCGATCGGCTGCCCGGTGACGGTGATCGTCGGCGAGTTGGACGGCGACCTGGCCGACCAGGCGCCGGAGCTGGCCGCCTCGGTGCCTGACGGCCGGCTCGAGGTCATCGCCGGCGCCTACCACTCGCCGCAGCTGACCCACCGGGACCAGTGGGTGGCGGCGGTGAAGCGGCACCTGGCCCGCACCCCGGCGGCCGGATGAAAAAGAACGATCGTTCCGAATAGCATCGCCCATCCGAACAAGGAGTGGGTCAGTGTCACGTGCAGTGGTTCTCGGAGGCGGCGGGCCGGTAGGCATCGGTTGGGAAGCCGGATTGCTCGTCGGGCTCAAAGACGCCGGGGTGGATCTGGCCGGTGCCGACGCCGTCGTCGGTACCTCGGCCGGATCGGTCGTCGGTTTCACGCTGGCTTCGGGCGGTGACCTGACCGAGGCCACCACCCAGGTGTCGGGCGGAGCGGCCATTGCCGACGCCGGGCCGGCGCCGGCCGCCGGCGGGGCCGACGGACTGGGTGAGCTGATGGCCACGATCGCCCAGGCCGCGCAGGACCCGGCCGACGCCGACCGGCATCGGGCGGCGCTCGGTGCGATCGCCGTGGCCACACCGACGATCACCGAGGACGTGTGGTTGTCGATGTTCGCCACGTTCGCCGACGCCGACTGGCCGGCCGCCTTCTCCTGCACGGCGGTGGACACCGCCACCGGCCGGTTCCGGATCTGGGATGCCGATTCGGGCGTGGCCCCTCAGCTGGCCATCGCATCCAGCTGCGCCGTCCCGGCCATCTTCCCGCCGGTGTCGATCCTCGGGGCCCGCTGGATGGACGGAGGTGTCCGGGACATGGTCAATGCCGATGTGGCATCGGGACACGACGCCGTAGTGGTCGTGTCCTGCACCCTTCTCGACATCCCGAAGGAGCTGTCGACACCGGAGCTGGACGCCGTCTTCGGTGCCACGGTCGGCCAGATCGACGGGCTGAGGTCCGGCGGGAGCAAGGTCGAGACCGTCGTGCCCGGCGCCGAGATGCTGGAGATCAGCGGGTTCGGCCTGAACCTGATGGACTTCACGCGGGCCGCCGCCGCCTTCGAGGCCGGTGTTCGTCAGGGCAAAGAGGAAGCCACCCGCATAGGTGCGATCTGGTCCTAGCGACCGGGCCGGGGTTCGGGCCGGTCCGCCGCCGGCCGGACCGAGGCAGCTGTGCGGTCAGGCCCCGGGTTGGACGGCCAACTCGAGATAGGACGGGGCCCCCGGAGTGTGGTCCAGGGTGTAGACCCCACCGGCCAGATTGGCCAACGCCGGCGCGGCGGCCGTCAGGTGGGGGCTGTCGGCCGTGCTGATCGTCACCCGGATCGAATGGCCGGCGGCGATGGTGGCGAACGTCGGGAAGATCTCGACGTCGTACCGGGTCGTCTGACCGGGTACGACCGGCTGGGCCGAGGTTTCGGTGTACGGGTGGTACGGCAGGAGGTAACTGCCGCCGGGCGCCGTCCAGCTCGAACCCTGGTCGACGGCCCGCAGGGATCCGAGCAGGGCGCCCTCGGTCAGGGGTGTGGTGGTCCCGTCGGGCGCCACGTCTTCGACCTCGACCACCCACTCGGTGTCCTTACTGGTGGCCGATGCGAAGAGCGTGGCCGACAGCGGTCCGGCGATGCGTTCCGGCTTGGTCAGGGGGGCGCTGGTGAAGCTGGTCGAGGTGAGCGGCGCACCGGTGGCCGGTGTCTGGCTGGCGGCGCACGGGGCGGTGATGCCGGCCGCGGCCGAGGCGATGGACAACGCCCCCATGGACCATTGGTCCACGGCCCGGCTGCACACCGTGCCCGTCCCAGTCCACACCAGGGTGCTGGTGCCGGCCGTGGCCGCCGTGGGCGCCGACGCGGAGAGGGTGCTCGACCCCAGATATAGCCGCTGATCGGAGGAGCCGGTGAAGGGATAGGTCGTCGTCTCGTCCCACGCCGACGTACCCAGGTCGAAGTAGTGGAGCGGAGTCGTGGTCGACCCGACGCCGGTGTTCTCGCCCTTCAACCACTGGTCGAACCAGGCCAGTTCGAGCTCGTCCACGTCGACCATGGACCCGTTCAGGTGTTCCCAGGGACCGTCGATCAGCTGGTAGCGCCCGGTCACCGGTTGGCCGGAGGCCATCGGTCCGCCGACCGGGCGGTGGTCGTAGGCATTCTGGAACCCGGCGTAGTTGAGCGGCTCGCCCCGCTGGAACAGGTCGAACTCCCCGCCGACCAGGTAGGCCGGGATGCCGTTGGCGACGATGTTCGACAAGAGTGAGCCCGGGTCGCGGGCGTTCCAGTAGGCACCGTCGTAGGCCGTCGCCCCACCCGACAGGGTCTGGGCCGAGAAGGACGCGTCGTAGCCGGCCAGCCCGGCCAGATGCTGGGATTCGACGGTTGCCGTCTCGGTCAGAGCCCCAAGCGAGTCGGACCCGGCCTCCAGCGCATCAGCGGCCGGCCACATGGTGTTCAGGCTCCCGGTCAGACCCAGATAGGCCAGATCGAATTCGTTGTCGATCAGGCCGCCCATGAACGACGTGTCGCGATAGATGTCGTTGGCCGACACCATCGGGAAGATGGCCTTGAGCGGGGAGTTGCGGCCGATGCTGCCGGCCAGGAGTAGCTGGTTGATCCCCAGATACGAAGGCCCGTAGGTGCCGACCTTGCCGTTCGAGTGGGGCAGCTTGGCCGCCCAGTCGACCAGGGAGATGCCGTCGGAGGTCTGGACCGGGTCGAACAGCCCCCAGCTGCCTTCGGAATCGCCGGTACCGCGCACGTCGGCGATGACCTCGATGAAGCCGCGCTGGGCCAGGTAGGTGTCGGCCCCGCCGGTGACCGAGCCCCCGCCGGCGGAACTACCAGGGGTGGTCGACGATGCCGTCCCCTTGCCGTACGGCGTCTGTGTCAGCAGGACGGGAAACGGTCCGGCGGCCATCTGGCCGGTGCGGGCGTCGGTCGGGTACACCACATCGACGCGGAGCACCGTCCCGTCCTTCATCGTCACCGGGAGGTCGTTCTGGGCGGTGGTGCCGAAGGTCGCCGGTTCCGGCTTCCACCGGCTGCCGGCGGCGAAGCTGGAGGCGATGACCCCAGCCGGCAACTCGGGGCTCACCGCGGATGCCCCTCCGGTTGCGCTGGGCGTCGGGGACGCCGCATAAGCGGTGCCGGCAGTCGCGGCAACGGCGCACGCGGTCCAGAAGGCGAGGCGGGAACGAGGTCGCAACGGGGTACTCCTTGGCGGCGGGGGGCGCGAAAGACCACCTGAAGGATTCGCCGGCGGTCGGGGTGGTCCTGCCCGCCCGTCCGGCGGCGGCAGGATTCGCCGTCGGTCGGGGTGGTCGGGCCCGGTCGTCCGGCGGTCCGGCGGCGGCTATAGCCTCTCGCCGGTGACGGCGACAGCTACGGAGACCCTCGACGCGTCGGTTGCCGACGGGCTGGCGCTGTCGAGGCGCCAGGTCAACCTGGTCTTCGTGACGGTGGCCATGGGGATGCTGCTGTCGGCACTCGACCAGACGGTGGTAGCCACGGCTCTGCCGACCATCGTGAGCGACCTGGGTGGCGCCGGTCACCTGAGTTGGGTGGTGACCTCCTATCTGCTGGCCGAGACGGTCGCCACCGCCCTGGCCGGAAAGATGGGGGACCTGTTCGGCCGCAAGACCGTCTTCCAGGTGAGCGTGGGCATATTCGTGGTCGGCTCGTTCCTGTGCGGCCTGTCGGTGAACCTGCCGATGCTGATCGGCCTGCGGGCCCTGCAGGGCATCGGGGGTGGGGGGCTGTCGGTGACGGCCACCGCGCTGATCGGGGACGTGATCCCCCTCCGGGAGCGGGGCAAGTACCAGGGCGCCATCGGTGCGGTGTTCGGTGTGGCCACCGTCATCGGCCCGTTGCTCGGCGGCTTCTTCACCGACGACCTCACCTGGCGTTGGGTGTTCTACGTCAACGTCCCCATCGCCATCGTCGTCATCATCGTGGCCGCCCGCACCATCCCGGGCATCCCGCCCGGAACCCGCCCGCGGGTCGACTATCTGGGCGCCGTCTTCGTCGCCCTGGGCGCCACCGGGCTCACGCTGGCCACATCCTGGGGCGGTACCGAGTATCCGTGGGCCTCGCCGACGATCATCGGGCTCTTCGCCGGTTCGGCCGCAGCTCTGATCATCTTCGTCATGGTGGAGAACCGGGCGGACGAACCAATCCTGCCGATGCGCCTGTTCCTGGGCCGGGTGTTCTCCACGGCGTCGACACTCAGCTTCATCGTCGGATTCGCCATGCTCGGGTCGATCACGTTCCTGCCGACCTTCTTGCAGTACGTGAGCGGTTCGTCGGCGACGCTCTCCGGCGTGCGGGTCCTGCCCATGGTCCTGGGCCTCCTGGTCACCGCCATCGGCAGCGGGACGATCGTCGGCCGGACGGGCCGGTACAAGGCGTTCCCGATCGCCGGCGGTGCGGTCATGGCCGTCGGCCTCTATCTCCTGTCGACCATGACCGAGCGCACCCCGGTCTGGCAACAGTCCGTCTACATGGTCGTGCTCGGTGCCGGGATCGGCCTGATCATGCAGATTCTCACCCTCGTCGTCCAGAACACGAGTGACTATCGCGATCTGGGTGCGGCCACCTCGGGTGTCACCTTTTTCCGTACCTTGGGCGGATCCTTCGGGGCGTCGATCATGGGCACGATCTACGCCACCCACCTGAAAAGCCAGCTGCCGCCCGTGATCAAGCGACTGGGAGGAGCCGCGCACAGCAACGCCGGTTCGTCGAATCCGAGCGCCCTCCAGAAGCTACCGGCGGCGATCCGGGGGCCGATCATCCACGTGTACGCCGAGGCCCTGCACGACGTCTTTCTGGCTGCCGTGCCCATTGCCTTCGTCGCCCTCTTGCTGGCATTGACCCTGCCACAGGTAAAGATGCGGGGAACGGCCCAGGAGGCGGCCAGGTGGCCGGGCGAGGGATTCGCCGTGCCCGCCAGCTCCGATCTGAACTCGCAGCTCGAGGACGTCATCGGCCGGATCCTGAACCGCACCGATCGCCGCACCTGGACCCAAAGGGTGGTCGACGCGTCGGGTGCGGGTATAGACGTGGCCACTGCCTGGGGAATTCTCACCGTGATCCTGCGCAGCCGCCTGTTCGGTGTCGACCCGACGCAGGCAGTCATCGAGGACCACATCGGCATCCCGGCCGGAGTGCTCACCAGCTTCTACGACGACCTGGTCGACCGGGGCTTCCTGCGCCGGGAAGGTGACACCCTGCATGCCACCGAAGCGGGCGAGCACGCCGCCCAACTGGTGGTCACCGCCTGGCGGGACTGGCTGGTCGAGGAGCTGCGGGACTGGCTGCCGGAGGACGCGGTCGCCAAGGATGACGTGGCCGCGTCGCTCCGGCGCATAGTCACCCGGGTGCTGGTCGAGGAGCACCGCGAGCGGCTGGCCGCCTGATCCTCCGGCTACGCGGCGGCCATCACCTCGAGCTCGGCTGGCAGGTCGGCGCGGCCGGCCCGCAGCATCACCAGGGAGATGACGGCGCCCAGCCCGAGCAACCCGGCGCTCACTGCGAACGCCGTGGTGTAGCCGTGCACGACGGCGGCGGCCTGGGCGGCGGCCCGGCCGGCGTGATCGGCCAGGTAGCTGGAGGTGGCCGAGGCGGCCAGCGTGTTGAGCAGGGACACGCCGAGAGACCCACCGGTCTGCTGCGTGGTGTTCATCAGGGCACTGGCGACACCGGCATCACTCGGGTCGACACCGATCAGGGCGGTGCTGTTCATGGGGACGAAGGCCATGCCCATGCCGAAGCTCACGATCAGCTCGGCCGGCATGATGCCGGTGAGGAACACCGTGTGCACACCGACGCCGTGGAAGAGGACCAGCCCGACGACGCCGAGCGCCAGCCCGACGACCATCAGCGGGCGGGGGCCGGTGCGGGGCAGGAAGCGGCTGGCCAGTGTGGCGCCGGCGATGATCCCGATCGAGAACGGCAGGAAGGCGAACCCGGTGCGCAGGGCCGAGTAGTGGAGCGTCTGCTGGTAGTAGAACGTCAGGAACAGGAACGTGGCGAACATGGCGATGCCGGCCAGCAGGGAAGCCAGGAACGACCCGCCCCGGTTGCGGTCCAACACGACCCGCAAGGGCAATAGGGGCGACTCCGTACGTCGTTCGATCCACACGAAGGCGGCCAGGAGGGCCAGCCCGACGCCGACCAGCGTCAGCGTGGCGGCGGCGGTCCAGCCGTCGGACTCGGCCCGGGTGAACCCGTAGACGAGGGACACCAACCCGGCGGTGGACGTGATGGCACCCCGAATGTCGTAGCTCGTGCGGTGCTCCGAACGGCTTTCGGTGACCAGACGGAGAGCGGCGAAGGCGGTGAGGACGGCGATGGGCACGTTGATGAGCAGGGTCCAGCGCTACGACACGTACTGCGTCAGCAGACCGCCCAGGATGAGGCCGATGGCGGCTCCGCCGCCGGAGATGGCGCCGTACACGCCGAACGCCCGGGCTCGTTCCTCGGGTTCGGTGAAGGTCACGGTGATCAGAGACAGGGCGGCCGGGGCCATGACGGCGGCCATCGATCCCTGGATGGCCCGGGCCACGAACAGCATGGCCTGGTCCTGAGCCAATCCACCGAGGGCGGAGGCGGCTGCGAATCCGATGAGGCTGAGCACGAACATGCGCTTGCGGCCGAGGAAGTCGGCGATGCGGCCGCCGAGCAGCAGCAGTCCGCCGAAGGCCAGGGTGTAGGCGGTCATCACCCACTGCCGGTTGGCGATCGAGATGTGCAGGGCCCGTTGGGCCGACGGGAGAGCGATAGTGACGACGGTGGCGTCGAGCACGATCATGAGCTGGGCCACGGCGATGACGGCCAGGACCAGGCCCCGGCGGGGCGGGCGTTCGTCGCCCGGCCAGAGAGGCGGGCGCGTGGGATCAAGGGTGTGCGTCATTGTTTCTTCCTCACTCTGGGGGGAACCGGGCCTAGAATCGGAGTGGTCGTTCCGGTACTGTGCCCAATATACGGAACGATCGTTCCGTTTGTCAACCGACTACTCTCGAATGCTCATCGGCTCTCCCTCCATCGCCCAGGACACGGCCGGCCCGGCGCCGTTACGGGCCGACGCCCGCCGCAATCGCCTCCGGCTGCTGGCGGCGGCCGAGGAGGCCTTCGCCGAGGAGGGTCTGGGTGTCCCCGTCGACGAGATCGCCCGTCGGGCAGGTGTCGGGCCGGGCACGCTGTACCGCCACTTTCCGACCAAGGAGGCGCTGTTCGAAGCGGTGATCATCGAGCACATGCAGTCTCTGGCGGAGCGGGCGGAGGAGGTCAGCGGAGCCGATGACCCGACGACCGCCCTGTTCGACTTCCTCGGATACCTGGCCGATCAGGGGGCGTCGAAGCGGAACCTGGTCGACGCCCTCTCCGGACTGGGCATCGATGTGAAGGCGTCGCCGGCCATACCCAAGGCCCGACTGGACGCGGCCATCGAGAGTCTGTTGAAGCGGGCCCAGGAGTCGGGCGGCGTGCGGGCTGATGTGACGATGGCGGATCTGGTTGGCCTGGTGGTAGGCGTCTGCTCGTTCAGCGGCACCGAAGCAGAAGCCAGTTCGCAGCGGCGCATGCTCGATGTCGTCTGCACCGGGTTGCGGGCTCGGGCCTGATCTGGTCGGGCCGGCTCGGTCGGCCTGGCGGCCGATTCGGTCCCGGAAGGTGGGGTCAGATGTGCTGGGCCAGTCGGTCGAGGATGCGGCCGACCGGCTCCTGGCCCGCTGAGCGGTAGCCGGTCCCGGCCCACAGGTTGATCCGGTCGGCGTCACCGGCGGCTGCGGCGGCCCGCCGGATGGGTGAGGTCAGGTGGTGCAGGGCGGGGTAACCGAGCGGGGCCAGATCGTTGTGGGAGTCGGTGAACGCGTTTGGGATGCCGCGGGCCGGTCGTCCGGTGAAGGCCCGGATCACGACGGTCGGGCGGTTGGCGCCGGCGAGCGCGGCCCGGTAGGTACCCGAGGTCCCGGCCTCTGGCGCCCGCAGAAGGGCAGTGCCGACGGCGACCGCGGTGGCGCCGGCGGCCAGAACATCACTCACCGATTCGGGGTCCACGAGCCCGCCGGCTCCGATGAGCGGTCGGTCGACAACTGCTGCGACCTGCTTCACCAGATCGGCCAGGCCCAGGTTCCCGAGCGGTCGGTCGGGATGGAGAGTGCCGGAGTGGCCGCCCGCCTCGAAGCTCTGCACGGCCAGCATGTCGGCGCCGGCGGCGACCGCCTCCAGTGCTTCCTCCGGAGTGGTGACCGTCTGCACGGTAACGGTGCCCACCCGCCGCAATGCGCCGATCACGGCCAGGTCAGGTATCCCAAACGTGAAGCTGACCACCGGCACCGGGTCGGACAACAGCAGATCGATCTTGTCGGACCAACTGTCATCATCTTCCCAGGGGTCGTTGTCAGAGACATCTAGTCCGTAGCGGGCCGCCTCCGGCCGAATGTGCGCGACGTAGTCCCGGTATGCGTCCCGGTCGACCGGTAGCGGATTCGGCGCGAACAGGTTCACGCCGAAGGTTCCGGTGACGGCCCGGACGGCGGCGATCTGCTCGGCCAGGAGGCCGGGCGTCTTGTACCCGCCGGCCAGGAAACCGAGGCTGCCGGCGGCCGCTGCGCTGGTCACCAGTTCGGGTGTGGTGGGCCCGCCGGCCATGGGCGCGGCCAGGACCGGGTTGGCCACGCCGAGAGCGCCCAGCGCACCGTCCATACGGCTCAGGATACGGCGGCATGGTTCCGTCAGAGACGGAAGTACGATCCAGCCCATGGCGAACGAAACGAAGCAGGCAGTCGCAGCCCTCCGCAGGTCGCACGATGAGCTCGACGCCCTGGTCGGCGGCATGAGTCCAACCGACCTGACCAAGCCGTCGGCCTGCACGGAATGGACGATCGCCCAGGTGCTCAGCCACCTCGGTAGTGCGGCCGAGATCGGACTGGCCACGTTGACCTCCGGCGAGGCCGACATGGACGCCTCCCAAGCCATCTGGGACCGCTGGAACGCCATGTCCCCCGAGGAGCAGGCGACCGGGTTCCGGTCGGCCGGCGAGGCCCTCGTGCAAGGTTACGAGTCGCTGTCGGACGAAGAGCTGTCCACCAAGAAGTTGAAGCTCGGCTTCCTTCCGGCACCGGTCGACATCGCCTTCTTCGCGGGTATGCGCCTGAGCGAGGTCGGCCTCCACCGCTGGGACATCGATGTCGCCTTCGCCGCCACGCCTGAGGTCGCCGATTACCTCGTCGCCGTCGTCATTCAGTCGTTGCCCGCTTTCGCCGGCTATTTCGCCAAGCCGATAGGTCGCGATGCCCGGGTGTCGTTCCACACGACCAAGCCGGACGGCCATTACCTCCTGGAGCTCAATGAGGACGGCGCCACCTTCGCCCAGGCACCGGCCGACACCGACAGCGGAACAACGGTCAACCTGCCCGCCGAGTCACTGCTCCGCCTGACCAGTGGACGCCTGCGGCCGGACCACACCCCGGTCTCGGTCCGGGTCACCGGCGACCTCTCCCTGGACGACCTCAGGCGGATCTTCCCCGGGTACTGATCCGGCCGATCCCCGCCTTCTGCCACTCCTCGGCCGACACGACCTCGGGCGATTGCGGCCATTGACCACCTCCGTGTCTCGGGACGCGCCGTAAAGCGCTGCGTCCTTCGGGTAGACGCACGAGGGGCCGGTTCTCATCGGATCGGCGGCTCCGAGGGACGGCGACCCGGCCGGGAAGCGCGAGAATCCGGTCCGCAGTTGTACAGGCTCCGGCCGACTGGACCGCCGGAGCGTCGAAAAGCGCGATTTCGCGAGCCATTCGAAATAGGCAACGATTCGTCTGGACCGCCAGATCGCGCAAACGGGCTATCTGACGGTCCACCTACCTGCGAGCCCGGCAACTGTGGACCGATCGATTGCGAGCCGGACCGCCCGGAGGTGCGCCGGACCGCCGGGACGAGCCCGGCGCCGGCCTGGCGCGACCGGCCGGCACGCTTTCGACACCGAGTCGGCGCCCTGACGAGCCGGGACGAGCCCGGGCCGGCGGTCCCGAGCCGACGGCTTAACATCCGGGGCGGCACAACGCCGAGAGGGGAGGACAAGTGACGACCAGCCAACCTGCCGATCCCGGGCCGCGTCTGTCCGACCGGGTCGCGGTGATCACGGGCGGAGCGGGAGGTATCGGTGAATGGATCACCCGGCGCTTCGCCGCCGCCGGCGCCGTAGTGGTCGCCAACGACATCGACGCCGAACGTCTCGACTCGGTGACGGCCGGCTGCGTGGCCGACGGTGGTGATGTGACCCCGGTGCCCGGCGACATCCGCGATCCCGAAATAGTGGGTGCGCTGGTCGCCGCGGCGCAGGCCCGCCGGGACGGCCGCATCGACATCCTGGTCAACAACGTGGGCGACTTCCGCCCCCATTCCCGCTTCCTCGATTCGACCGAGGACGACTGGCAGGCGATGGCCGACATCAACCTGACGCACGTGCTGCGCTGCACCCACCGGATCGCGCCCATCATGGTCAGCCAGGGCGGCGGAAGCATCGTCAACGTGACGACCGTTGAGGTCCACCGCGGTATCCCCGGTCACGTCGTCTACTCCGCCTACAAGGCGGCCGTGCTCAGCTTCACCCGCAGCCTGGCGGTCGAGCTCGGGAATTTCGGCGTGAGGGTCAATGCCATCGCCCCCGATATGGCCGACACGCTGCAGACGCCCGCCGACATGATGCTGCGCGGTCGGGACGCGTCAGACCTACCGCGCTGGATACCTCTGGGCCGGTTGGGTCACCCCTCGGATTATGCCGATGTCGTCATGTTCCTGGCATCCGACGACGCCCGGTTCGTCACCGGTCAGTCGCTGGCCGTCGACGGTGGCACCCTGGCGGCCAGCGGGTGGTACCGGTCGCGCTCCGGTCGGGGCTGGAGCGTGTTCCCGAACTGAGCTGGAAACGGTCAGCCCTCGACGGCCAGCCGAACGCCGAAGCCGATGAGGACTAGACCGGTGGCCCGGTTGAGCCGGCGCCGCACCCGCTCGGAGTCCATCCACTGTGAGACCCTCCGGATGAACAGCAGCATGGCGGCGAAGTAGAGCGCGGTCTCGGCCACGAACACCGAGCCGAGCGAGGCGGTCATGACGGCCACGTTGGAGTGGTGGGGGATGAACGCCGGGAAGAACGTGACGAAGAAGACACCGACCTTGGGGTTGAGCAGGTCGGTCATCAGGCCGGCCCGGTAGCCCCGTCCCACGATGGACCGGGTCGGCGCGGTAGCCGCCGCCTTCTGCAGAACCCGGCTGCGCAGGGCCTGGACGCCGATGTACAGCAGGTAGGCGGCGCCGGCCAGACGGAGAATGAGATAGCCGTCCTCGCTGGCCCGCAGCACAGCGGTGAGCCCGAGGGCGGCGGCCAGGATCCATACCACCAGTCCGGTCAGCACCCCCAGGCTGGTGAGGGCCGCTTCGCGCCGTCCGTGCATGACGACGCTGCGCAGGACGACGAGGGTGTCCGGTCCGGGGATGAGCACGATGAGCGCCCCGGCCAGTGCGAAGGTGAGTACCGCTTGGGCCACATCCCATTCTGCTCGACCGGCCACCGCCGTGCCGGAGAATAGAGGGGTTGGGTTACCCTCGCCGCCATGGAGCTCTGGCACAACCCGAAGTGTTCGAAGAGCCGTGGGGCCAAGGAGATTCTCGACGAGCACGGCGTGCAGTACACCGAGCGCCGTTACGTCGATGACCCGCCCGACGCCGCCGCCCTGGACAAGGTGCTGAAGGCGCTCGGCAAGGAGCCATGGGAGATCACCCGCATGAGTGAGGACCGGGCCCGGGACCTGGGACTGCGGGAACGACCTCATGACCGGGACGAATGGGTGGCGATCCTGGTGGCCAACCCGATCCTGATCGAGCGACCGATATTTATCGCCGACGACGGTCGGGCCGTCATCGGCCGGCCGCCCGAAGCGGTCGAAGCCCTCCTCTGACCCGCCCTTCCGGCGCCGGCCTACCGGTCCAGCACCCGGCTGGACCTACTCGCCCAGCACCCGGTCCAGGAACCGGTTGGAGAAGACCCGCCCAGGATCGAGCTCGTTGCGCAAGGCGACGAAGCGGTCCATCTGCGGATAGAGCGAGCGCAGCTCGACGGCATCGTGGTCCATCTCCTTGGCCCAGTGGGGGCGCCCGCCGAGTGGCCCCATCTCCTCCCAGAAGGCCCGGAAATAGGGCTCCCGGTGCCTGGTGACGGCGGTGCAGGCGCCCAGGTTGACCACGTCGCGGTCGTGGGCCGGGCTGAGCCAGGCCCGGTCGTGGCGGCCGAAGCGCAACTCGAGGATGAAGTTGGCCCGCACCCCCAGGCGTTCGATCAGGCGGACGGTCCGGTCGAAGGCCTCGCCGCCGGCGGCCAACGGCACCGCCGCCTCGGTCTCGTAGTGGCGGAACGGGTCCGGCCCGGTCAACATCAGGTCGCTCGGGCCCACCCTCCGTTTCTTGCTCAGCTGCCGGAGAGCGATCCGGTTGAACGCCGGTACGGCGTCGGGCCGGCGCCGGTGCCAGGCCAGAACCGGAGGTAGCACCACTTTTGGAACCCACATCTCGACCAGCCGGTGGAGTTGGGGAGACGGCCACCCGGTCGTCTCTTCCTCGGTGCGCTCGTAGCGGAACACCAGCACATCGGCGGTGTGCGGCATCCACCAGATCTTCACGTACTCGGCGCTGGCGCTGATGTCCTCGACCTGCGCGGCGACCCGGTGCAACGGGATGGCCTCGATGGACTCGGCCAGCCGGAACGCCGGTTCGGTCCGGAGGGTCAGTTCGGTGATGATCCCGAGGGCCCCGAGATGGACCCGGACGGCATCGAGCCGGGGATCGTCGCCGGCCACCTCGACGGTGGTGCCGTCGCCGACCACCAGCCGGGCGCCGAGCACCAGACTGGACAGATTCCCGTGCACCAGGCTCGATCCGTGCGTGGCGGTGGCCACCGCGCCGGCGACCGACTGGTGGGTGATCGAGCTCTGGATGGGGAGAGCTTCGCCGGCGGCGGCCAGCGCCTGGTTGAGCTCGCGCACCCTGGTACCGGCCCGGACCCGCACCCATCCGGGACCCCGGGCGACGATTCCTTTGACCTGATCGAGGGTCATGGCCCGGTCGTCAGGAGCGGCGATCGGGCTCCACGAGTGCCCGGCCCCGACCACCCGGATGCGCCGGCCGGCGGCGGCGGCGGCGATCACCGCCTTGGCCGTGTCCGCCTCGTCGGCCGGCGCATCCCATCCGGCCGGCGCCCGGACGACGGCGCCCGAGTAGTTGACGAAACGGTCGCGACGGTCGCGCGGGCTCCGGAGCGGCGGGTCCCACCGTGACGACAAGAACGGCATAGCGAGTCATTATGGGCGACGCGAGGCCGGTCGCACCCCTCCGGGCGGCCGGTCGAAATGGGCGTTTGGTCCGGTGCCCGGGTCCACCCAGCGGGACATGGCGGGGACCGGCGGGCGGCCTGCTTGATCCGTCCGCCGCCCTTCCATACCGTGGCGGTGACGGCCGGTCGACGGGTCTCCAGGGGGGAGGCATGGCATGAATTTCGGATTCACCGACGAGCAGGAGGCTCTGCGCGCCCTGGCCGTCCAGGTGCTCGACGACCACGGACCGATGGGATCGCCGCCCGAACCGTTCGACCGGTCCCTGTGGAAGGCGATGGTGGTGTCGGGTCTGGTGGGCGCCCCCCTGGCCGCCCCGGCCGGTGCCGATCTGGGCCTGATCGGGTTGGGCATCGTGGCCGAGGAGCTGGGGCGGCGGGCCGCTCTGCAGCCGTTCGGGGCGACGGTGGGCGCGGTGCTGGTGCTCGAGCGACTGGGCGCGCCGGCGGCCGCCGGACTGGCCCAGCGGGTGGCTGACGGCGAGGCGGTGGCGACGTTCGCCCTGGAAGAGGCGGTCGGGTTCGACCCCCGGCAACCGACCACGCAGGCCCGTCGGGACGGAACGGCATGGCGCCTGTCCGGACAGAAAGTAGGGGTTCCCTACGCCGAATCGGCGGACGTCCTGCTCGTCGGGGCCATGTCGGATGGGGGGCCGGTGCTGGCCGTCGTCGACCGGACCGCGCCCGGCGTGGGCCTGCGGTCGGCCGTCGGGACCGATGACGAGCCGTGCGGGTCGGTTGATCTCGACCAGGTGGAGGTAGCCGATGACGACGTCTTCGGCGGTCCGGCACTGGGCATCACGACGGACATGGCCACGGCGGCGTGGTGTGCGGCGGCGGCCGGCCTGATCGAGGGCGGACTGCGGATCACGTCCGATTACATCGCCGCCCGGGAGCAGTTCGGCCGGCCCATCGCCACCTTCCAGGGCCCA
>DASZNC010000046.1:0-39076 GCA_035551615.1 Acidimicrobiales bacterium | reverse complement strand
GGGCCGCCACCGAGCACCTGCTGGAACGCCGGCGCCGCACGTTCCTCGACGACCTGCTGCCCGGCCTGGACGAGCACGGCGTCCGGCTGGCCGACTGGTCGGAGCTGGACGGTGAGGACCGGGCCTGGGCCGGCAAGGTGTTCACCGAACGGATCTTCCCGGTCCTGACACCGCTCGCCGTCGACCCCGGACACCCGTTCCCGTACATCTCCAACCTGTCGCTCAACCTGGCCCTGATCGTGCGCGACCCGTCCGGTGGGGAGCGGCGCTTCGCCCGGGTCAAGATCCCGCCCCTGCTGCCCGGGCTCCTGGCCATGCCCGACGGGCGCCGCTTCCTCGCCCTGGAGCAGGTCATCGCCGCCCACCTGGAGTCGCTGTTCCCGGGCATGGAGATCGAGAGCCACCACCCGTTCCGGGTCACCCGGAACGCCGACCTGACCCTCGAGGAGGAGGAGGCCGACGACCTGCTGGTGGCGGTGGAGATGGAGTTGCGGCGTCGGCGCTTCGGCCGGGCCGTCCGCCTCGAGGTGGACCCATCGATGACCGAGGAGGTCCGCATCCTCCTCACCCGGGAGCTCGACCTGCAGCCCGAGGATCTCTACGAGGGCAGCGGGCCGCTCGACCACACCGCCCTGTGGCAGTTCTACAACCTGGACCGGCCCGAGCTGAAGGAGGAGCCGTTCGCCCCGGTCAAGCCGTTCCGCCTGGGCGGCGACGGCGAGACCTCCGACGTGTTCTCGGCCATCCGCCAGGGCGCCCTATTGGTCCAGCACCCGTACGAGAGCTTCTCCGACTCGGTCGAGGAGTTCATCGAGCAGGCGTCGCGCGACCCGGACGTGCTGGCCATCAAACACACGCTGTACCGGACGTCGGGCGACAGCGCCATCGTCCGCTCGCTGATCCGGGCCTCCGAGCGGGGCAAGCAGGTGGCTGCGCTGGTCGAGCTCAAGGCGCGTGGCGACGAGGCGGCCAACATCGGCTTCGCCCGGGCCCTGGAGCGGGCCGGCGTGCACGTCGTCTACGGGCTGGTCGGCTTGAAGACCCACTGCAAGATCGCCCTGGTCGTGCGCCAGGAGGGCGACGGCATCACCCGGTACTGCCACATCGGGACCGGCAACTACAACGCCAGCACGGCCCGCACCTACGAGGACATCGGCATATTGACCGCCGATCCCGAGATCGGCGCCGACCTGACCGACCTGTTCAACTACCTGACCGGCTACAGCCGGCGGGTCGAGTACCGCAAGCTGCTGGTCGCCCCGAGCGCCCTGCGCCCCCGCATGCTCGAGCTGATCGACCGGGAGACCGCCCTCGGTCCCGACGGCCGCATCGTCTGGAAGCTGAACAACCTGGTCGACCCCGGCATCATCGACGCCCTGTACGGGGCCTCGCAGGCGGGCGTGCAGATCGATCTGATCGTGCGGGCCATCTGCTGCCTGCGGCCGGGGGTGCCGGGCCTGTCCGACAACATCCGGGTGCGGAGCATCATCGGTCGGTGGCTGGAGCACTCCCGGGTGTACTACTTCGGTGACGGCAGCCAGAAGGACGAGCTGCACGGCCGGTTCTTCATCGGCTCGGCCGACATGATGGACCGCAACCTCGACCGGCGGGTCGAGTCGGTGGTGCCGCTCGAGTCGACCGAGATGCGGGCCCGGATCCGTGAGATCCTGGCCACCGAGCTGGCCGACGACGTGCTGGCCTGGACCCTCGGCCCCGACGGCACCTGGCACAAGGTCCCTGTCGACGCCGGGCTGAACGCCCACCAGCGCCTGCAGGACCAGGCCGTGGCCCGGGCCCGCCGCCGGCTGGACGCCGATGCCGCTGTACCGGCCGTCCCGGCCGTCACCCGGTGACCGGCGGGTGAGCGGCGATCCGGTGCTGGCCGCCGGCGGGGTGGTCTGGCGCAGGACGAAGAAGGGGCACCTCGAGGTGGTGCTGGTGCACCGGCCCCGCTACGACGACTGGAGCCTGCCCAAGGGCAAGCTCGACCCGGGCGAGACCGACGAGGAGGCGGCCGTGCGGGAGGTCGAGGAGGAAACCTGCGTGGTCGCCGCCCTCGGCCCGGAGCTGCCGACCACCACCTACCTGGATCGCAGCGGCAAGCACAAGCGGGTGCGGTACTGGGCCATGACCGTCGTGTCCGGGGCGCCGGCCGGCGACAACGAGGTCGACCGGGCCGAGTGGGTGCCGTTCAACGAGGCGGTCGAGCGCATCACCTACCGCCGCGACGTCGAGGTCCTCGAAGCCCTGCTCGACGTCATCGACTAACCCCTTCGCCGTCCCTCGACGTCCTCGCCATCCCGCGAGATCTCTCGACGTCCGCGCCGTCCCTCGACGTTGTCGCCATGTCCCGACGTCCTCGCCATCCTCAACGTCCTCGCCATGTCTCGACGTCCTTGCCAGCCGTCGATGTCCTGAAAACGCTCGCAGCCATCGGTGCCGGGACGCCGCTCGCCGTTCACTCGATCCTCGACCCAAGCGGCCGGCTCCCGCCGGCCGTGCGGAGCGGCCGGCCGCAGGCCGGCCGAACAGCCGGCGATCGGCGCGCGCCGGCGTGACCTAGGCGTGGCGTCCGTCCCGTCCCCGCTGCACCGCCGTCCGGATTCACCCGCCGCCGCACCCGCTCGGCGCTGACCTGGCCATAATTCGGACAGCGCGCGCGGGCGCGCACGCTGGATTGACGCGGAGATAGCCCGAATTGGAGTTCTACGCGTCAACCCGAAATGGGACCGATTCCCGGTTGACGCGCATATCGCCCGAATGGGCGTCCAGCGCGTCAACCCAGGGTCGGCCCCGTGCGCGTTGACCCAATTCGTCCCGCGGCCCGCCCCTCCCGGCCCCCCGTCGACGCCTCCCGCCCCGGCCCGCCCGCCCGGCCCCAGCCGTCGAACTCCCGAGCCGCGAAGCGAGCCGCCTGTTCCCGACTAGATGCTCTGCGGAAGCAGCAGGATGACGTTCTCGAAGCAGAACCACAGGGGGATCAGGCAGATCCCGATCCCGACCACGTAGGCCCCCAGCCGCCACCAGCGCCGGGTCCGGTTGATGGCCAGGCGGGTGCCGACCCAGAGGATGACGACGACGGCGCCGTAGACGATGCTCGGGGGCCAGGCTCCGGACTGACCGTGACCGAGGTTGATGCCGGCCGCCGCGACCTGGGTGGGGCCGTCGCCGGGCAGCACCGCCGGGGCGGACGGCTTGGGCGGGGTCGGCGCCGTCACCGTACCCGCCTTGCCCTGCAGCTTGGCGAAGACGACCAGGCGGTTGGTCGCCTCGAAGCGGGGGTTGCAGGTGGTCAAAGTGAGCTGCGCGAACGTGGTCGGATCCAGCACCGAAACATCCGACGGGCTGACGACGACGGGCGCCTGGTCGACGACATAGATCCAGGTGTGGTCGTTCAGGTCGGTCAACAGGATCTTGTCGCCGGTCTTCAGGTTGTTCAGTTCGAAGAAGGGGGCGCCGTAGGTCGTGCGGTGACCGGCGATGGCGGTGTTGCCGACCTGGCCCGGGTAGGCGGTGCCGGTGTAGTGCCCCGGCCCCTCCCGCAGATTGTTCTCGTCGGTGCCCTCGACGACGTACTTGTCCACCCCGATGGCCGGAATCTGGAGATGATCGATGGCCCCGCCGGACGGTACCGACGGCAGCACGTCGGCGGTCGTCGGTGGGGTCGTCAGAGCGGAGGTGGGCAGCGACGTGGAGGTCGTGGTGGGGACGAGCGCGGTGGCGGTGTGGAATTGGCGGGCCAGGCTCGACTGGTGGCTCGACTCGGTCAGGTTGGTTCCGAACAGCTGGTAGAGCACGAACAGCAGCACGACGACCCCGGCCGTGATGAGGGCCAGACCGATCTCGCGGATGGTGCGACGAAGGGGGCCGAGCGCCGGCCCGTGCGGTGCGGCCACGATGTCAGCCTATGTGCCCCGCCGGCGGGCGACCGGGCAAGGCTCTGGCACACTGGACCTCATGTTGCTGGTCGTACGGCATGCGCAGGCCCAGTCCCGCAGCGAGTGGGAGTCCGACGACCGGGATCGGCCCCTCACCGGGCGCGGCCGGATGCAATCGGACCAGTTGGCCGACCGCCTGCTCGAACTGAAGCCGGTCCGCATCCTGTCCAGTCCGTACGTCCGCTGCGTGGACACCGTGCGCCCGCTCGCCGATCGGGCCGCCGTACCGGTCGAGGAGGAGGTCCGGTTGGGCGAGGGCTACGGCGCCCAGGCCCTCGGCTTGGCGCGGAGCCTGTCCCAGTCCGACGACGTGGTCGTGTTGTGCAGCCATGGCGATGTGATCCCCGAGTTGTTGGCGGCGGCGGCCAACGAGGACCGGGTCGACCTGGGCCCGGCGCCTCAGGTCGAGAAGGCGTCGGTGTGGGTGCTGCACGGCACCGGACGCTTCACTTCGGCCGAGTACATCAAGCCACCCAAGGGCCGCTGACCAGCTACCTGCGCCGGCCGCCCTTACGGCGCGCCGTCCCGTGCGGGAGGATGTCGTCGTCTGTGGGGACCCACCCGGCCAGCGGTACCGACGGCCGGGCCTGAGCCTGCGGCACCGGCACGGGCGCGGCGACCGACTCGAGGTGCTCAGCGGGAGCCGCCTGCCGGCTCGGGCGGCGCAGGGCGATGGTCGGCGCCTCCTCCGCCGGCTCGGCCGGGGCCGACGGGCCACCGAGCTGGCCGGACAGGGGGCGGCTGCCGATGGCGCCACCGAGCGAACCGCCACCGCTGCCGCCGAGCAGGCCGGAACCCGGCGATCGCAGTCCGGAGGCCGAACCCCCGAGACCGCCGCCGGAGCCGGCCGAGCCGCTCAACGGGGAGATGACACTCCCAATGCCACCCGACAGGATGCTCGGGCCGGTACGGGGTGAAGAGGGGACGGCCGCCGCCGACGGGGCAGGGGCGGCGGCCGTCGAGGGAAGGTTGGGGCGCCCGAACGGATTCGGAACCTTCCCAGGGGTGCGCTCATCGGCCGGGGCGGCGGGGGGAGCCGCCATTTCGGCGCCGCCGTCGGGATGACCGCTCGATTCGGCGTCCTTCAGGGCATCGGCCAGGGTGGCGTGCAGGGCCTGGCGATCGAACGGACGGAACGAACCACCGGAGGATTCCCTATCTTCGGCCATATGTGGCTTATCGGCACCGTCCGGGGACCGGCTTGAGCACAACCTTCGCGACCGGGTGAGCAGGCCTACGCTTGGGCCCAATGGCCGAAATCGGGGCTCCTGGGCACTGGCGCCGGGCGCTCAGTTTCCCGTTCCGCCTCGGCCCGGCCGGGACCGATTGGCGGGACCGACCGTTCTTCGGCCTGGCCGTCGTCAACAATCTCTCCGGTGCCGGCGACGCCTTCGTCACCGTCGCCCTGGCCGGGTCGGTCTTCGTCAGCGTCTCCCTCCACGCGGCGCGCGGTCGCACCGCCCTCGGCCTCCTCTGCACCGTCCTGCCGTTCGCCGTGGTCGGGCCGTTTGTGGGCCCGTTGATCGACCGCATGCGCGGCGGCCGGCGGGCCATCCTGTTCCTGGCCGCCGCCGGCCGGGTGGCCGCCTGCCTCATGATGGCCGCCTGGATCCACACTCTTCTGCTGTTCCCGGCCGCTTTTTTCAGCCTGGTCTGTTCGAAGACCCACGCAGTGGCCAAGGCCGCGCTGGTCCCTGCGGTAGTCGACCACAACGAGGATCTGGTGCGGGCCAACTCCCGGCTGGCCGTCGGTGGATCGGTGATCACCACGATCGCCGCCGGGTTGGGCGGGGCCGTCTACCGCCTCTTCGATTCCAGGGTCGTGCTCGACCTGGATGTGCTCGTGTTCGCGGCCGCCGCCTTTTCCAGCCTCTACCTGCTCAGGGGATCGCGCCAACCAGTTGGTCAAAGGACCGACCCGTTTCCGCCCTCCGTCCCGCCCGGTCCGACCACCGCTGCGGCGGTCGGGCCGGTTGGTGGCCTCCTGCGGCGGCCCGACCGGGTCGATCTGCCGGCGCCGGTCCGCCTGGCCCAGATCGCCATGGCCGGTATGCGGGCCGTCGCCGGGCTCCTCACCGCACTGGTCGTGTTCGGGTTCCGCCGCGACGGCGCCCCGGTCATCTGGTACGGGTTGGTCGGCCTGGCCAGCGTCGGCGGCAATTTCGGCGGCGCCCTCCTGGCCCCCCGACTGCGGGACCGGGTCAGCGAGCGTCTCCTCGTCGGGGGCGCGGCCGTGGCCATCGCCGCCACCGCCATCGTCGTGTCGTTCATCCGGCTCGAGCACCGGTACCCCTCGGCCCTGGTGCTCGCCTTCGTGGTCGCGTTGGGCGCCAGCGTGGCCAAGGCCGCCTTCGACGCCATCGTCCAGCGGGACACTCCCGATCGTGACCGCAGCCGGCTGTTCGCCCGGTTCGAGTCGATCTTCCAGTTGGTGTGGGTGGTGGGCGCGCTGATCCCGACGCTGATCGACACTTCGCTGATCGTCGGTTTCGTGCTGGTGGCGGCGACCGTCGTCGTCACCTCCGCCGTGTTCGTCGCCGGCCTGACCAGACCGGCCCGATCTCAGCCGGGCAGCCGGCCGGTCACGTCGGTGTCGGGGAAGTAGCGGTGGTGGCGGGCACCGGTGATCTCGTAGATGGCGCTGCCGGTCCGGCCGTCGGTCGTCGCCACCTTCATCTGTGACAGGCCGCCGCGGTGGAACGGCTCGTACGGGCGGTCGAAGGTCCCGGTGGCCTCGACCTCGACACGGCGGCCGCCCTCGATGGTGAACGTGCACGAGCCCCGCAGGCCGGCGACGGCGCCGCCGTCCTTGCCGTAGTCGGCCGGGTCGCCGCCGGGGCCCGTCCACTCCATGCGGTGGGCGAAGTCGATGACCGGCACCGGGTCGCTCCCGTCGGCGCCGGCCCAGCAGCCGTCGGTGTAGATGCGGGTCCCATTGGCCAGCTCCCAGTGCCATACGGCGAGGAACCCGTCGTCGAGCTGGATCTGGAACCAGATCCACAGCGGGCAGCGGTCGTGGTCCCGGATGCCCCACGAATGGTCCCGCTGGCCGATCCACCCGTCGACTCGATGGGTCTGGCCGGCGGCTGTGTACGTGCCCTCGTATACGCCCGACTGGAAGATGTGCGACTGGTCCCAGACCACGTCGTCGCCGGCCCGCATGGTGCCCCGGCGGAGGCCGTAGGCCTGGGTGCGGGCGGCGAAGGTGACGTCGAGGCCGATGGCCGCCACCTCGGGGTCGGCCCACAGGCGGATGGTCTTCATCGGCTCCACGATCTGGACCCGGGCGCCGCCGACGTCGGTGGTGTGGGGGTCGCCGCCGTAGTCGCGCTGCAGCAGGCCTAGCACCGGCTGGCCGGCGACCTTGCCCATCTGCAGCGAGTCCATCCGTTCCGTGGCCGGGTAGTGGGCCATGGTGAAGAACACGACGTCGCCGGCCGCGTCGGGCCGGTGCATCTCGAAGAAGTAGCTCTCCCGCCAGTGGGGGTTCCGGGTGACGACGTTGGGGAGCAGTTCGGGGATCTGGTGGACGAAGTAGTCGTCCATCGCCGTGGGCCGGGCCATGCCGGGCCTACTTGAACCGGTAGCGAATGGGCAAATGCTTGACGCCCGACACGAAGCCGGACGCCGACCACTCGGCCGGGCCGGCCGCCTCGATGGACTCCAGCTCGTTGGCCAGGCGGGCGAACATCGTCCTGATCTCCCGCCGGGCGACCTGCGAGCCCAGGCAGAAGTGGGTGCCGTAACCGAACGAGAGGGTGCGGTCGGAGTTGGCCCGCCGCACATCGAAGGTGTCGGGCGCCTCGAACAGCTCCTCGTCGCGGTTGGCGCTCGGGTAGCACAGCAGCACTCGCCCGCCCTTCGGGATGTCCACGCCGCCCACCGAGGTGTCGGCCGTGGCGTAGCGGAGGAAGTGGCGCACCGGCGTGGTCCAGCGGATTATCTCGTCCGCCGCGTTGACCACCAGCTCGGGTTCGTCGCGCAGGGCCCACAGCTGATCGGGGTCGCGCAGCAGGGCCTCCAGGCCCCCCGACATGGCGAACGACGTGGTGTCGTGGCCGGCGGTGGCGATGATGATGTAGTACCAGAGCCGCTCGGCGTCGCCCATCGGGTGTCCACCCGGCATGCCGGTGGCGATGACGGTGGCCAGGTCGGAGGTCGGGTGCTTCTGGCGGTCCTCCGTGATGGCGCCGAAGTAGTTGATGAACTTCATGACCGCGCCCATGGCCGCCTCGAGGGGATCGGCGGCGTCGCCCATGAACTCCGGGTCGGCGGCGCCGAACAGGCCCTGGGTCAGCTCGAGCATCAGCTGGCGGTCCTCCTCGGGGACGCCGAAGATCTCCATGATCACCTTCAACGTGAACGGCTGGGCGATGTCCCGGGCGAAGTCGCACTCGCCGCCCAGTTCCCGCATCCGCTCGATGAAGATGTCGCTCACCTCGTCGACCATCGGCTGGAGCCGCTTCACCGCGGCCGGCTTGAACCAGTCGTTGGTGACCAGGCGGTGGTCGCGGTGGTCCTGACCGTCGAGGTGGACCAGCGTGCGGGGGGCGGGGATGCCGGCCGACTCCATGGCCGCGTCGTTGGCGTCGGGGCCGAGGACCGACCGGCTGGTGTTCAACCACAGCTCGGGATCGCGCTCGATGGCCGAGATGTCGGCGTGGCGCAGAACGCCGACGAAGGGCGAGAAGCCCTCCACCTGGACCGGCACGAACGGCGTGGCCCGCCGGATGACGCCCATACGGCGATGCCAGGCGTCCATGTCGGTGAATGCGGCCGGGTCGATCAGCAGCGTGGCCGCTTCGTCCAGGTTGGCGGTGAGGCTCATGCCCACGGTTTACCGCGTTCGCGACCGCCTACTCGTCGTCGAACTCGATGCGGGCCAGCCACAGCCCGGGGGCGGCCAGCTCGGCCGGCGTCGGGATCTCCCGCTCCGAACGCCACAACCGGCTCAACCCCTCGTCGCCGGCCCGCTCCAGCACCCCTTTCACGAACGCCTGGCCCTGCTCGTAGCCAGCCGCGTCCATGGTCACACCGAACAGCTGGCCGAGGACGCGGGCGCCGGCGTTCTCCTCCAGCCGGTGGCGGCGCAGCGCTTCGGTGAGCGGCCCGTACGACGAGATCAGCCGGCGTCCGACCGAGTCCATGATGTGGTCGACGTAGCCGACGACGGCGGCCAGCAGGGCCCGCAGCGGGACCTGGATGCGCCGCTGCTCGTCGTTCTGCATCTCCTCGAGGAGGGTGGCCGGGTCGCCGAACGCCGATTGCAGGCCGGCCATGTCGGTCAGGTCCAGGTCACCCAGGCGGTCCTCGAGGGACTGCGACGTCGGCGAGAACGAGTCGACGTACTGGCCGATGAGCTCCTCCAGCCGGGCCCGGACGTGGGGCCGGCCGAGCACCGCCTGATGGGTCGTCTCCCGCAGGCAGATCCACATGCGCACGTCGTCGGCGGCCAGGCTCCAGTCGGAGGCGAAGCGGTCGATGGCGCCGGGGACCATGAGGATCTCCGAGCGGAGGGGTCTCGGCATGGGCAGGTCGTACTGGCCCATGGCCCGGCTGGCCAGCTGACCGACCATCGAACCGGACTGCAGCCCGAACAGGAACGGCCCCAGGATCTGGGGCAGGCCGGCGAACAGGTTGGCCATCGGATCGTCGCCCTCGGCCGGCTCCGGTTCGGCGCCGGCGTTGAACCACGGCGAGGCGGCACCTGCGGTGGGCCCGCTCGGGGTCATCCGGGCGGCCAGCCGCTCGAGCAGCGGCTTCCAATCGTCGAGGGTGCGCAGGGCCCAGTCGGACCGGCTGACGGCGGCCACGGCCAGCACCCCCGCGTTCCCCACCTGGAGACCGGTAGCCTCCGATACGTGCATCTCCGCCACCCTGATGAGCTCCTCGAGGCGGACGCGCGACAGAGGATCGGCGTTGGGCTCGGCCTGGCCGCCCGACGCCGCCCACTGGGCCATCTGCCGGGCGATCTCCCAGTTCAGCGGCCCCTGGCCGGTGAAGAACCGGGCCAGGTTGCGCATCAGGTCACCCAGGGGGCCGCCTTCGAACGGGTTGCCGCCTCCGAACGGGTCGGGAGTGCTCACGTGAGTCCCTCGGATCTGGTCGTACCGTCGGCCACTGAGGCATCGTAGGACCGTGTCGACGGTAGTGGTCACCGGCGCCGCCGGTTCGGTCGGATCCCGGGTGGTCGCCCGCCTGGCCGGCAGGGCCGATGTCAGCCGGGTCGTGGGTATCGACCTGATCCCGCTCACCGCCACCGAACCCAAGCTGGACGCCCGCACCATCGACCTGTCCGCCCGCCCCGGCCCCGGCGACCCCGAGCTGGCCCGGGCCCTGGAGGGCGCCGACGCGGTGATCCACCTGGCCTGGCGGGTGCCCGACGGCAAGGGGGTGGTCCCGGCCGACATCGACGCCGCCGCGGCCGCCAACCAGCGCACCCTGCGCCGGGTGCTGGCCGCCACCGAGAAGGCCGGCATCCCGGTGCTCGTGCACGTGTCGAGCGCCACCGTCTACGGGGCCTGGGCCGACAACAAGATCCCCCTGACCGAGGACGCCCGCCTCCGGCCCAACCCGGAGTTCGCCTTCGCCGTGGCCAAGGCGGAGGCCGAGCGGGCGCTGGCCGAGTGGGCCGACGGCCACCCCGGCGTGGCCGTGTCCATCCTGCGGCCGACCGTCACCGTCGGGCCCGACGGCCGCCCGCTCTACCAGGCCCTCGGCATCACCCGGGCGCCCCGCCTGGGCGACGAACGGCGGCCGGTGCAGTACCTGCACGTCGACGACCTGGCCGGAGCCGTCGTCCTGGCCTGGGCCCGCCGCCTGTCCGGGGTCTACAACGTGGCTCCCGACGCCGGCATCACCGACGAGGAGGCCCGGGCCCTGGCCGGGGGGGTGGCCCGGCTGTCCATCCCCGAACGACTGGGGGCCCCGCTCGCCGCCGTCGGGTGGCGCCTCTGGCGCCAGGGGGTCCCGGCCGAGGCCCGGGCCTACGCGACCCACTCGTGGGTGGTCGCCGCCGACCGGATCAAGTCGGCCGGCTGGGCGCCGGAGTACTCGAGCGAGGAGGCGCTGGTCGCCGCCGACGAGCGCATCCACTGGGACGACCTCCCGCCCGGCCGCCGCCAGAACCTCAACCTGGTGCTGATCATCTCCGGCCTGGTGGTGGCCGGGGCGGGCACGGCCCTCGGCGTCACCGCCCTGCTTCGCCGCCGGCGCAGATAGGAGCGAGCGGCGCGGCGTCTCCGGCACTCCTATGATCGTCACCGGCGAGTAAGGCGGCGGGTCGTGGTTGAACACTGCAGGTCCTGCCTGGCGGAAACGGTGGCGGACCTTTGTTGTGCAGGGCGCAGATAGTCAGTTTCAAGACGGCGGATCTCCTGGACCGCTGCCTCGAGTCCCTGTTGCGCGCTCAACGAGCCAGCTCACATCAATGGGAGACCTGCGTTGTCGACAACGGGTCGGGCGAGGACCTGAGCTTTCTGCTCGACCGGTACGGCGACGATGTGGACGTCGTCCACTATCCCGAGAACCTGGGCTTCGGGTCGGCCCACAACCGGATGGCCGACTCGGGTCCGCAACCCGACGTGTATGTCCTGGTGAACCCGGACTGCGTGGTACCGGAAGGCACGGATCTGGACCGCCTGCTGGAGCGGGTCAGCCGGCCGGAGGTGGCGGTCGTCGGCCCCCGGTTGGTCCATCCCGATGGGGGCCAACAGGTGTGGGATCACGCCGAGTTGCGCGGGCTGAGAGCCCGCTGGGCCCTGGCTGCCGGAGACAGTTTCACCAGACACCAGGGCGGCGGCCGTGACGTGGCCTGGGTCTCGGGTGCATTCTTCTTGATCAAAGGGGATGTCTTCCGGGCAATGACCGGCTTCGACGAACGGTTCTTCCTGTACAAGGAAGAGGAGGATCTGTGCCTGCGGGTCCGGCGTCGGGGTTACCGGGTCCGTTATGAGCCGGCGACGACGATTGTCCACGTCGAAGGAGTGAGCGGCGCACGCCCCGAGCACCTGCGCCGTTCCATCGAGGTCTTCAAGGAGATTCACCACCGCCCCGGTTCGGTGCGCTTCCGCATGGCGTCGCTATCGTTCAAGGTTGCGACCAGGATCCCAGGACTGATTCGCAGCCCGGGATAACCCGGTCCCGCCGTCGGGGTCGACTCGGCGGTCAAATAGAATCGGTCGATGCCGGGCGGGAACCTGAACGAGCGCTCGGTCGCGAGGGTTCTGGTCTCGGGGGCGTTCTGGAACAACTTCAGTTCCGTGGCCGGCCTGGCCATAAGCGCCGGCCTCACGCCGTACTACATCCACGGCTTCGGCCTGCCCCGATGGGGGCTCCTCGCGCTCGCGACTTCCATCAGCGCCTTCTTGGGCCCGCTGGGGGGAGGCGTCGGGGGCGCAACCGTTCGTTATTTCGCCTTGTACGCCGGAACTGATGACCGGACAAAAACCACACAGACATTCGTTACCGCCATCACCATTGTCGTGGTACTGGGCATATTCATCTCGGCTGTGGCCTGGATTCTGGCCCCATTGGTCCTGCTGCTATTTCACGTTCCCGGCTATCTGCGTTCCGAAGGAACATTCCTGTTGCGGACAATGGGGATTCTCATCGTGGTTGGCCTCCTGCACGCCATCGTGTCGGCCGTTATCGGCGCCCGGCAGCGTTACGCGTACGCCAACATCGTGTCGACGGTCAGTTACCTGGCGAACGCGCTCGGCATGGTGATCTGCGTTCATCTTCATGCCGGCCTTCGTGGTGTCGCCCTGGTTCTAGTCGGTCAACAACTGGCGGCCTTCTTGATGACCTGCCCGGTTGCGCTTCAGTATCTGTCCCGGGACGGCATCGGCCTGCTGCCGTGGGCCGAGCAGCGCGAACTGATCCGCTATTCCAGCAGCGTGCAACTCATGGGCGTGATCGGCCTGGTCAACGGTGAGGTGGGTGCCCTGCTGGTCGGCGCCGTTTTCAATCTGCGCTATCTGGCGTTCTACAACGTCGGTACCAGCCTGGCCGAGCAGATCCGGGGCCTCACCTACAACGTGAACGGGCCTATCGGCACCCATCTGACTCTGACCTACGCCCGGGACGGGGTGGCCCGCTCCGATGTGGAGTTCGAACGGACGCAACGGATCTGGGTGGTGTTCACCACGTGTTTGTCGACGGTGGCCATCGGTGCCTCCTACTTCGCCGTCATTGCCTGGCTGGGCCATGGGTTTCGCATCGGCGCCGAGGTCGCCACCGTCGCCATGGTGGGGGACCTGGTCAATCTCTGGACGGGAGTGCTGACCCAGTATCTCGCCGCCCTCGGTCGTCCCGACCTGGAAGCCAGATTCGCCATGGTGGCGATGACCGTGAATGTCATCGGGACGGCCGCGATGATTGCCCTCGGCCCGGTCGGGGTTGCCTCCGGTGCCGCCGTTGCAGATGTGATAGCCAGCTTCTATCTGATCCGAATGGTGCACCGGCGGTTCCGGACCGACATCCGGAACTTCTTCCTCGACGTTCCCTGGATACCTGGCATCCTAGCGCTGGTGGTAACCGGCGGCGTCGAATACCTGGTGAGGTCGTGGGCGCCGAGCGGCCCGTTGGGCCTCCTCTACTCCGGCCTGCCGGCCGTCCTCGGAGTCGTTGCCTTCGCGGCCGGCTTCACCGGTCGGCGCCTCCGGAAGGTGCAGGCCGCGTATCGGCTCCGGCCGCGGAATCTGACCGCTCTGGTCAACTCCGCCTTCTTCGGTTGACCTCCCGCCAGGCCCAGTTGCGGATCAATCTTGTTCTCCCGCACCTGAAGGACCAGATCATCGGCGGCTACAAGATCATGTATCAGTACGCCAACGAGCTGGACCGGCTGGGCCACCGGGTGACCGTCGTCCACCCGATCAGGGATGACGCCCCGCTGGGGCCCCGTTCGTGGACCCGTTGGTCCCGTCATTGGTTGGACAGCCGGTTGCGGGGCCGCCCGCCGGTGAAATGGTTCGACTTCGAGCCGGGGGTCCGTTTCCACGTTCAGCCATGTGCGTCGGCTCGTCTGCCCGAAGCGGACGTGACCCTGCTCTCCGGCTGGCAGACGGCCACGGCCCGGCCCGTGCTGTCATCGGCGTCAGGGATCGCCTTCCAACTGGTCCATGACTACGAGATCTGGATGGACGAGCCGGAGCTCCGGCCTCGGATCAGCGCCGCCATGCGGAGACCCGAGATCCGCCGTCTCGTCCCGTCGAGAGCGGTCGGGGCCATGCTCACCGAGATCGGCACCGACTGGTTCGCCGAGGTGGCTGACGGTCTGGTCGAGGGTGACTTCGCCGTCGACGCCGATATCCGCTCCCGCCGCCCGCTCGTCGGATTCCCGTGGCGCGATCAAGAGTCGAAGGACATGGCGACGGCCCTCGAGGTGGCCCACCTGGTACGCGCCGCCGTCCCTGACGCGGAGATCGTGTGTTACGGCGAGACACGGGTGCCGCCGGCAGGGGTGGTGGCGCTCGGTCGGGTGTCGCCTGATGAGCTGCGTCGCTTCTACAACGAGTGTGCCGTCTTCCTCGTGACCAGCCGTTACGAGGGATTCGGGCTTCCCGCCCTAGAGGCGATGCGATGCGGGGCGGCCTTGGTCACGACCCGGAACGGGGGAGTGGAGGATTTCGCCCGGCCCGGCGACACCGCCCTCCTCGCCGACGTCGGGGCGGTCGCCGAGTTGAGTCGCCATGTAGTCGCGCTGCTGAACGACGGGCCGAAGCGGGCGGAGTTGGCCGAGCGGGGGGTGGCGGCGGCGTCCCGCCTCACCCTCGGAGCCTCCGGCCGGCAGATCGAGCGCCTGTTCGCCAGCGCGATCGAGCGGGACGTCGCCCCCCCACCTGGCTAGCGCCCGGTTGGTTGCCGGTGTGGACAGTGTGCGCCCCGGGTTGGGGTCAGCCGCCCGGCTGGTCGCCCATGCGGATCGTCGTCTGCACGGTCCGGTCGCCGGACAGGTAGGTGATCGGGACCGTCCGGCCCGGAACGCAGGTACTGATGTCGGCGATCAACGCCCCGGCCGACGTCACCGCCTTGCCGTCGATGGCGGTCACGATGTCGTCGGCGCGGAGACCGGCCGACTCTGCCGGGCTGCCCGGTTCGACGGCGCCGGCCTGCACACCGCCCATCAGCCCCAGTTGGTGGGCCATCTCCGACGGCAGGTCGGTGGCATCGGAGATGCCGAGCCACGGATGGGTCACGGTGTCGCCGTCGACGATCTGGTTGGCCACGTGGGTCACCTCGTCGATGGGCACGGCGAAGGTGAATTGCTGATCGGAGTTGTCCATCGGGTTGACATCGAGGGTGATCCCGACGACCCGCCCGTACTGGTCGAGCAGCGGCCCGCCGTCGGCGGTGGCGCTCATCGGCGGCATGGTGACGGCCATCAGGTTGTCCAGGGTGGAGCCGTTGGTCATGGGCACCGCCCGGTCCTCACCGCTGATCGTCCCCGGTGCCACCGACGGTACCGATCGGGAGCCGACGGCCAGTACCGGATCGGCCTGGTCGATCTCGGACACCGATCCGATCTGGGCCGGTACCGCGTTCATGTACGAATCCACCTCGAGGACGGCGATCCCGCTCTGGGTGTCCTCGTTCAACAGGCGGGCCTTGTAGGCCTGCCCGGACAGGAACGTGACGGTCGCGGTGGCCGAGTAGCCGGCCAACTGGGACGAGCCGAACAGCGAACTGTCGGTCACCACGAAGGTCTGGTCACCATCGGCGTCGAGCAGGACCACCCCGGATCCCACGGACGGGCCGGTCGGGCCGGCGACTGTCAGCCCGACGACCGACGGGGCCACCGAGTCGTCGATCGACGTCCACTTCGTGGGTTCGCCGTTGGTGTCGGTGAAGGAGACGGCCGACGTGGACTCGAGCGCCGGGCGCACCACGGTCGTCTGGCGCGGCCACAGCCCGCTGGCCACCCCCACTCCGGTGGCGGCGCCGGCGCCGATCAGGCCGGCGACCAGGGCGATGGCCCAGGTGCTGGACAGAGTGGTGCGGGCCATCCGCAGCACGGCCGGCGACCGGCGGGAGGTGCCGGGCGCGGCCCCGCCTCGCAGGCCCTCCGACGGGTGGCGCCACAGGCGATCCTCCGGCGGCAACCAGGCGAAGAACGGCCCGTCGTCGTCGAAGGCCAGGTCGGCGTCGTCGGCCGCGTCGTCCGGGCGCGGCTCGCCTTCAGGCGAGTCAGACGGGCCGGGCCGGGGATCCACGTCGAGCGAGCCTAACGACGAAGTCGGCGCGCCGGACATCGGCCCCCCCGATACCGGAAGGCCGGTACCGGGGGGTGGTTCCCCTCCGGACCCGCTCTGGTCGTACGATAGATAGGTGAGCGGTTACGAGCACGAGCCCCTAGAGGGCTCCGACACCTGGGTCGCGCTGACCGGCGAGCCGTTGTCGGCCGATCGGGCGCTGGCCTGGGTCGAGCGGCCGGACTGTGGCGCGGTGGTGTATTTCTCGGGAACCGTTCGTGACCACGCCGACGGGCGACCCGGCGTCGACCAGTTGGAGTACGAGGCCTACGACGCCCAGGTCGAGCCCCGTCTGGCCGCCATCGCCGACCAGGCCCGGCGCGACCACGATCTGGGCCGGGTCGTGATCTGGCACCGGGTCGGGACGCTCGCCGTCGGTGAGAGCTCCGTGCTCGTCGCCGTGTCGTCGGCCCATCGGGGGGCGGCGTTCGACGGCGCCCGCTACTGCATCGACACGGTGAAGACGAGCGTCCCGATCTGGAAACGGGAACGGTGGATCGGCGGTGAGGACTGGGGCCTCGACGCCCACCCGGTGGCCGAGGTCACCCGGTGATCGTCGCCTCGTCCAGCACCGTCCTGGCCAACCTGGCCTATCTCATCGGGGCCGTCGTCGTGGCCGCCATCGGCGGCCTCCTGGTCTGGCTGCACCACCGCCAACCGAAGTCGGTGGACGCCAACATGGCCTCGTTCCGGCGCGGTCTGAACGCGTTGGCCCCCGAGGCCGGTTCCCCCGGTCAGCCGGGCCGGCCCGCCGATCCGTCCCGCATCCGGCCGATGAACTCCGGTCTGACCCACGTGCGGGTCGAGTCGCCGGTCGCCACCGACGAAGGTGACGACGGGTACGTCGACGATCGCGAAGGTGGCCGGTCTGGCTAGGGACCTGGCCATCGACCTGGGAACGGCCAACACCCTCGTCTACTCGCGCGGGCGGGGGATCGTCCTCAACGAACCTACGGTCATCGCGCTGAACTCCCGTACACAGGAGGTCCTGGCCATGGGCCAGGAGGCGTGGCAGATGATCGGCCGGACCCCCGGCTACATCGTCGCCGTGCGGCCCCTGCGCAAGGGCGCCATCACCGATTTCGACATCACCCAGCGCATGATCCGCCTGCTCTTGCAGAGGGCCGGCGTCTCCCGGTTCAACCGGCCGCGGGTGCTGATCTGCGTCCCGTCGGCCATCACCGAGGTCGAGCGGCGGGCTGTCGAGGAGGCGGCCCGGGGGGCCGGGGCCAACGGCGCCTACCTGATCGAACAGCCGATGGCGGCCGCCATCGGCGCCGGCCTGCCCATCCACGAACCGCTCGGGAACATGGTCGTCGACGTCGGCGGCGGTACGACCGAGACGGCCGTCATCTCGCTCGGCGGGATCGTGGCGCTGGAGGCGATAAGGGTCGGTTCCTTTGACATCGATGCCTCCATCCAGACCTACGTGCGGCGGGAGTACGGCATCGCCGTCGGGGAGCGGACGGCGGAGGAGATCAAGCTGGCCATCGGCTCGGCGTGGCCGTCCGACCGGGACACGGTGAAGGCCGAGGTCCGGGGCCGCGACCTCATGTCCGGCCTGCCGAAGACGGTCATCCTCGGCCCCGAAGAGGTCCGCGACGCCATCGAGGAGCAGGTCGGGGCGATCGTCGACTCGGTCGTGAAGTGCCTGGGCAACTCCCCGCCCGAACTGGCCCAGGACCTGATCACCCAGGGCATCCATCTGGTCGGCGGCGGCGGGATGCTGGCCGGACTGGACCGCCGCCTGGAGGCGGAGACCTCACTCCCGGTGAACCTGGTCGAGGCGCCGCTCGAATGCGTCGTCCTCGGGGCCGGGAAGTGCCTCGAGGAGTTCGACGCCGTGCAAGAACTGTTCATGTAGCCGTCAGGTCCTCGGCCGCCTGACGCACCTGCCAGTCCCGATCCGACAGCGTCCGTTCCAGGGCGGCGTCCACCTCGGGACCCTCGAAAGCGGCCAGGGCCAGCACCGCCCGGCGGCGGACGGCCGGCTTGTCGGTGGTGGCGGCCAGCACCGCAGCCAGCCCGGCTGGGGCGCCGATGGCCCCGAGGGCGGCGACCGCCGCTTCCCGGCAGATCGCATCCGGGTGGCCGGTGACCACCGCACCCAGGGCGTCGATGACCTCATCGCCGCCGGCCCGCTCGCCGAACTCGCCCAGGCCGAAAGCGGCCGCTTCCACCACCTGCGCGTCGCCGTCGCCGAGCAGGGTGACCAGAGTGGCGGTCAATCCGGTCCCGTGGTCGTGGGCCAGTTCGGCGGCCCGGGCCCGCACGACCGGCGACGGGTCGGTCGCCGCCCCCTCGAGATCCGCGGCCTCCAGGACGGCCAACCGTTCCAGGGCCCCGAGGGCGGTGGCCCGCACCGCCGGATCGGGGTCGGCCAGGAAGGCCCGGGCGTCGTCCTCCGGCCGGTGGCCCTCGGCCGCGACGGAGTGGCCGGCCATGGCGGCCGCCCGCCGGCGGTCGTTGGCGTCGTTACCGGACGCGGTCACGGGGACGGGTCCGGGCGGGTCAGTTGTTGGCGGCGTGGTGCAGGGCGGTGGCGATGCCCCAGATGATGGCCCCCAGGCCGGCGGCCAACGCCAGGCCCAGTCCCAGGGCGATCACGATGAGCGCGGTGGTGGAACCGATCTTGCGGAACCAGCGGTGCTCACGGCCCCGTTCGTACGTCATCGGCCGGTTCTCCGCGCGACGGTGTCCTGCATGGCAGGCTGTGGCGCTGCGAAAGATGGAGTATTGACCACTACCGGATACACGTTACAAGACGGGCCGTACCCACCCAGGGAGCAGTCGGCCCGCTTCGGGTTCCTCATCGCCATCATCGCCGTGCTCATCCTCGGTGGTCTGGTCGGCTTCCTGCGGGTCGGGGCCAGCCACTACTACGTGCTCACGCCCGGCAACGCGCCGGTCGTCACCGCGTCCAGCGCATGCCGCCCGGCGGGGGGCGGCTCGTTCTCCCTGGCCAACGGCACCCCGTGTGTGCAGTTGGTGGTGCCGTCCGGAAAGGCCCATGACGTCAGCGGGTCGATCATGATGGTGGACGTATACGAGGGGAAGCCGAACATCTTCCAGTACGCCGAGTACAAGCTGGGCCTGCTCAGCCACCAGGACGAGTTCCTGCCCAACGCCGCCATCGTCGGCGTCGGGTCGGCCTCGCAGGTGCAGTGCCAGAACGACGAGGAGGCGGTGCAGGCGGTCGAGGCGGCACCGGTGGCCGCCCTCACCCGGCTCGGGTACAAGGTGACGGAGTCCAACCTGGGCGCCCAGATCGACACCGTCGTGTCGGGCACCGCCGCGCAGGCCGCCGGGCTCCGCTGCGATGACCTGATCGTGGCCATCAACGGCCACCCGGTGCACACCGACGGGGACGTGACCACCGTGGTCAAGCCGCTGAAACCGGGCCAGGAGATCACCGTCACGGTCCAGCGACCCGACAACCAGGGCCATGCCCGGACCATCCAGATCAAGGCCCGGCTGACCGGCACGCCCGCCATCGGCCAGACCAAGGCCAAACCGGACCAGGCGTTCCTCGGCATCGTCTCCGAGACCCGGACCCAGTACAACCTGCCGTTCCAGGTGAGCGCCAACGTCGGCTCGATCGGCGGGCCCTCGGACGGTCTGGCGCTGACCCTCGGCCTGATCGACACCCTCGACCAGGGCAAGCTGACCAACGGCCTGAAGATCGCGGCGACCGGGCAGATCGATCCGGACGGGACGGTCGAGGCCATCGGCGGGGCGGCCCAGAAGGCGGTGGCCGTCCGCCACGCCGGCGCCACCGTGTTCTTCGTGCCCACCGCCAACTACCGCGACGCCAAGAGCGAGGCCGGCTCGATGAAGGTGTTCGCCGTCGGCTCGCTGAACCAGGCGCTGCAGGACCTGAAATCCCTGGGCGGCCAGATCCCGGCTACCCCGGGTGCCCCCACGGTCACGACGGCGGCCGGATGACCTGATGTCGCTCACCGAGGCCCGCCTCGACTTCGCCGCCGAGTTCATCACCCTGGTGGTCACCGCCTCGGCGCTGGCCCTGTTGATTCTGCGGCCACCGCGGCGCGAGGGGGCGGCGCTGGTCGCCCGCACCGCACTGGCCCAGGCGGCCCTCTCCGGGCTGGCCCTGGTGGCCCTGGGCGGGGCCTCGTTCCTGCACGGATCCCTGATCGTCGCCGGCCAGCACGTGGAATGGGTCGGCCTCACCCGGATGATCGCCGCCGCCACCGTGCTGGTCGCTTTCCCCTACCCGGGCGGACTCTGGGCCGGCCGACCGCCGATCGGCGGCCTGGTCATGCGGGCCGGGTTCCTGCTGTGGATGGGCGCCGGGATCGTCGAGCTCGGATCCGGATCCGACTACGCCACCGACGCCCTGCTGGCCGGCGGGTCGGTGCTGGTCGCGGCCGCCATCCTCCGGGTCGGTCGCCGGTCGATCGCCGTGCGGGTGGCGGCCAGCGGGGCGGCCACCCTCCTGCTCGTCGTGGTGGTTCTGGCGCTGGCCCTGTCGGCGGTCATCTCGTCGTCGGTGCAGAGCCAGGAGCTGAGCCGCCTGTCGGCCCGTTCGGCGGTGGAGAAGGCGGCGGTAGCTAACACGGCCGCCCTGTCCACCGACGCGCAGGACGTCGAGGCCTACCTGGCGGCCACCTTCTCGCAGTCGACGGCCAACCCGTTGACCGAGTTCGCCACCGGAGGGGCGCCCCAGCAGGCGGCGGCGGCCAAGCTGGTCGCCAAGGCCCTCGACACACTGCCGCCCCGTCCCGACGCCGGCACCGTCGCCTACGTCAACCCGGCGGGCACCGCCCTCCTCGTCGCCGGCGACCCGTCGCCCATCGCCTCGCCCGGCTTCGGCTTCGAACCCGACCTGCGGGCCACGTGCGCAGCCGGTCAGCAGGGCCTGTTCGACTTCGGTGGCTCCATCTTCATGGCCGCCTCGTCACCGGAGTGCACGACCACCGGCCTGCTGCTGGGCGAGGTCGTGATCGGCCAACCGCTCGACGCCGCCTACCTGAAGAGCCGCCAGCGCATCGACCCGAAGGTGGGCATGGCGCTGATGTCGCCCACGAAGGTCTACGCCACGTCCGGCATCTCCGCCGCCCAGGCGCAGGCCGACGCCGACGCCCTGGCCGTGCCCACCGGCCAGTCGCTGACCCGGCCGGTCGGGTCGAGCTTCGTGAGCGTGGCGTCGTTGACGGCGGCGTCCAGCAACGGGTCGAAGCTGCCCCTGTCCCTGGTGTTGGCCGACCGGACCAACGACGTGCTGTCCACGCGCAACCAGCTGTTCCGGACGCTGTTCCTGATCGCCTTCGGCGGGACCATCCTGGCGCTCGGGTTGGCCGTCTTCACCGGGGATCGCATCACCGCCGGGCTGCGCCGGCTGACCCGGGCGGCCGGCGGCATCGCCGGCGGTGACACCAGCCTGCGGGCCGGTGTGACTGGCGACGACGAGGTGGCCGCCCTCGGCACCGCTTTCGACTCCATGCTCGACTCGGTGTCGGCCCAGGCCGCCGCCCTGCAGGCGGCGGCCGAGGACGAGGCCCGCCTGCGCAACCGGCTCCAGGCCGTCGTCGCCGGCATGAGCGACGCCCTGGTGGCGGTGGACTCCTTCGGCCGGATCACCGACTTCAACCAGGCCGCCGTCGACCTGACCGGCGTGGCCGCCGGTGCCGCCCTGGGCGCGCCGGTCGGGCGGGTGCTCCGGTTGCGCAATGAGGACGGCGCCCCGGTCGGCCGCCAGCTGCTCCAGACCAGCGGCCGGAGCACGACCATGATGGCCTGGGTCGTCCGCGACGACCGCGACATACCGGTAGCCGTGTCCAGCGGCGGGCTGCGGGGCCCGGCCGGTGAACAGGCCGGCACCGTGCTCGTCTTCCGCGACATGCGCCGGGAGCAGGAAGTCGAGCAGATGAAGACCGAGTTCCTGTCCCGGATCGGCCACGAGCTGCGCACGCCGCTCACCGGCATCCTGGGCTACGCCGACATCCTGCTGCGCCGCCCGGTCTCCCCCGACATGGCCCGGGCCTGGTACGAGGACATCCTGCACTCGGCCCGGAGGTTGTTGAGGATCGTCGAGATGCTCGAGTTCTTCGCCTCCGAGGGGGCCGGCCGGGTCGTGCTGCGCCCGGAGCCGGTCGACGTCCGGGCCCTGGTCAACGGCATCGCCTCCTCGTGGAGCGGCCGTCTCCCCTCCAACCTGACCCTGGGCCGGCGCCTGCCCAAGGCCGACACCATCATCACCGCCGACCAGCGGTGGCTGACCCTGGCCGTGGACGAGTTGATCGACAACGCCGTCAAGTTCTCCCCGGAGGGGGGCCGCATCCTTATCAAGGTGGACACCGGCCCGGAGCTGGTCGAGATCTCCGTGTCCGACCAGGGCATGGGCATGACCTCCCAGCACTACGAGGTGATCTTCGGCGACTTCGTCCAGGGTGACAACTCCGACACCCGCCGCTTCGGCGGCCTCGGCCTGGGTCTGGCCGTCGCCCGGCGGGTGGTGGAAGGCCACGGGGGCACCATCACCTGCAAGTCCGCCCCCGGCCGGGGCACCACCTTCGTCCTCGGCCTGCCCGTCTGGCCGGCGCCCCGGTCGGCCGAGCTGGCGCCGGTGGCCGCCGAGTTGGAAGGGGGGTCAGGCGGGTCGGGTTCAGGCGAGCCGGGGTCGGCGCCGGCGGAGGGGGACGGGGCTCCGGCGGCGGCGGACGGGGCTCCGGCCCCGTCGGGTGGTTCGACGGCCGACGGCTCCGGCGCGGCGGACGGAGCTGCGGAGGCGACCGGGGCCACCAACGGTCCGGGCGGGAAGCCGGCCCGAGCGCCGGCCCGGAAGGCGCGGGCCCGGAAAGCCCCGCCGACGGAGTAGGGCTGTGCAAAGTTGCTGACTATATCAGCAACTTTGAAGACCCTTAGGGCATCGTCAGTGGTTTTGGTGTATCCGCACAGATCCGGGCCCCGGGTCCTAGGCTCGTCGCATGGGACCGGACTCTTCCATTACGCCGGACTCGATCCAGGCCCAGGGCTTTACCACTGCTTTCCGCGGCTATGACCCCACCGAGGTAAAGAACTACCTCAGCCGGGTGGCGGCTGAGTTGAGGGCGTGGCGGGAACGGGCCGACGGGCTGGAATCGGCGTGGCATTCGGCCGAGGAACGGGCGGCCCGGCCGCCGGTCCTGGACGAGGACACCCTGATGGCGGCGGTCGGCGAGGAGACCGCCGCCATCCTCCGTACCGCCCGGTCGGCGGCCGCCGACATGCGGACCAAGGCGGCCGAGGACGCGGCGCGGATTCTGGCCGAGGCCAAGCAGGAGGCCGAGGAGACCTTGGCGTCGGCTCGGGCCGAGGCCGAGCGGTTGCGGAGCGAGTCCTCGCAGGCAGCCGAGCTGCTCACCGGGGCGGCCCAGACCGAGGCCGACCGGCTGATCACCGAGGCCCGGACGACGCTCGAGCTGGCGGTGAGCGAGGGCGACGCCGAGAAGGAGCGGGTGGTCGCCCGGGCCCAGGAGGAAGCCGCTGCGCTGGCCGCCCGAGCCCAAGCCGAGGCCGAGGAGATGCGGGCCGAGGCGGACAAAGAGCGACGCCTGACCATCGAAGGCGCCAACTCGACAAGGGACCGGATCCTGGAGGACCTGGCCCGTCGCCGGCGGGTGGCGACCGTGCAGATCGAACAGCTGCGAGCCGGTCGGGAGCGGCTCATCGAGAGTTACGCGCTGGTGCGCCGCACGCTCGAGGAGGTCCAGTCCGAGTTGAGCCGGGCCGATGCCGAAGCCCGGACGGCGGCCGACGAGGTGGGCCGGCGCCTGAAGGACGAGCCGTACGTGGAGCTCTCCGAATCGTCGCGCAGCCTGGGGGAGATTCTGGTCGTCGTCACCCCCGATGACATCACCGAGACGGAGCCGGCGGATGGGGCCGGCGAACCGTCCGCGGGCGGGACGCCGGGCGACGAACCGGCCATCAGCGACGACCGCGATGCTGACGCCGCCCCCGGATCGGCCGGCGCCGACTCGGCCGCCCACGACCCCGGTGCCCCCGGCGGTCCGGCGACGGGCCAGTCGGCCGACGCCGACGCCGCCGACCGATCGGCGGCAGGGGAGTCTGTTGCAGACTCGGCCGGCGTCTCGACTGGACCGACATCCACCTCCCCGGAGACTGGGACGGACACCGCCGCCGAGGCATCCCATGGCGACCCGGAGGACTCCGAAGCGGCGAGCGTTGAGGCCACTAGCACCGAACCGGCCGCCGCGGCGGAGGAGGGCAGGGGGGCAACGGCGCCGGCCGAAGGGTCCGGAGCCGCCGGCCAGGAGGTGACCCGGGAGCACCTGAGCGCGGTCGACGAGCTGTTCGCCCGCATCCGGGCCACCCGGGCGTCCGTGGCCGCGGTCCGGCTGGAGCGCGACGGCGAGCAGGGCGGGCCGGACGGGCCGGCCCCCGATATGACGGCGGCCGAGATGGGGGAGCTGTCGACCGAGCTGCTCGAGGCCATGGGGCCGTCGGGGGCGTACGCCGACCTGACCGGAGGCACCGATACCGCTGACATCGACGCCACCGCCCCCACCGCCACCGCCCCCGACCCCGACGCCGCCGCCCCCGACGCCGACGCCCCGGATGACGCCCATGCGGCCGGCGAGCCGGGCCGATCGGTGGCCGGCAGCGAAGCCGCTTCTGACCCCGCCTCCGCCGGCACCGGCCACGGCCCCGATGCCGCTTTCGACCCCGCCTCCGCCGGCACCGGCCACGGAGACGCCGGCGACGCCGGCCCGGCGCCGGCGAAAGCGGCCGAGCCGACCTCGCGCAAACGTGGGTCGCGCAAGCGCAACCGGGGCGAGGAGCCGGCGCCGGCCACCCCGGCCCCCACCATCAAGGCGCCGTCGGCGGTCCGCATCCTGCAGCCGGAAGCGCCGGCCGAGCCGATCGACGACGAGACACTGTTGCAGGCCCGGGAGTTCGCCATCGTCGATCTGGAGGTGACGCTGACCCGCCGGCTCAAGCGGGCCCTGCAGGACGAGCAGAACGACGTCTTGGACCGGTTGCGCAGCCTGAAGGGGGAGCCGACCTCCGCCCGCCTGCTCCCGACGGGGGAGGACCAGGTGGCCCGCTACGCGGAGGCCAGCCGGTCACTGCTGGCCGAAGCGGCGGTGGCCGGCACCCAGTTCGCCGGCGAGGCGCTGGGCCGCCCCGACCTGCCGGAAGTGGACGTGGACGTGGCCGACCTGTCCAACGACTGCGGCTCGGCCATCGTCTCGGTGCTGCGCCGCCAGCTCGAGCAGGCCATCAGCGGGTCGGGCGACGACCAGGCGGTCCTGGTCGAGTCGATGGGCGCCGCCTACCGGGAGTGGAAGACCCAGCGCATCGAGCGCCTGGCCGGCGACATCCTGTCGGCCGCCTTCGCCCGGGGCACGTGGAGCGCCACGCCCGACGGGGTGACGTTCCGGTGGCTGGTCGAAGACGTGGACGGGCCGTGCCCGGACTGCGACGACGACGCCCTGGCCGGCGGCCTGCCGAAGGGCGAGGCGTTCCCGACCGGGCAGCACCATCCGCCGGCCCACAGCGGCTGCCGCTGCCTGCTGATCCCGACCGCCGACTGAGCGCCACCGCCGGTGCCGACCCCTGCCGTGCCACTGCTCACAGCCCACCGGTAGAGTCTCCGCCACATGCGTACCCCCCAGGATCTGCCCCGCCGGATCCCGCGCGCTTCCCGCCGCACCCGCGTCCTCCTGGTGGTCGCGGTGGTGGTCGTCATCATCCTGATCGCCTCGTTGCGGGGCCTGGCCAACTTCTGGACCGACTACCTGTGGTTCCAGTCGGTGCATTTCACCTCGGTGTTCAAGGGCGTCCTGCTCACCAAGGTGGTGCTGTCGATCGTCTTCATCGCCATCTTCTTCGTGCTGCTGATCGCCAGCCTCACGGTGGCCGACCGGTTGGCTCCTCTCGACGTCGACCAGGGTTCGATCAACGATCTGGTGCTGCGGTACCGGGACTTCGCCTTTGACCGCTCACTGAAAATCCGGCTGGCGGTGAGCGCCGTGTTCGCCCTCCTCGGGGGGATCGGCGCCGACCGGCAGTGGAACTCCTGGGACCTGTTCCGCTACCGGCAGAGCTTCGGCATCCAGGACCCGCAATTCCATCGGGACGTCGGCTTCTACGTGTTCGAGCTGCCCTTCATCCGGTGGCTGGTCACGTGGTCGTTCGAAGCGGTGGTCGTGGTGCTGATCCTGACGACCGTCTTCCACTACCTGAACGGCGGCATCACGCCCCAGTCGCCCACCGAGCGGGTGAGCGCGCCGGTGAAGGCCCACCTGTCGGTGATCCTCGGCGTGCTGGCCCTGATCAAGGCGGTCAGCTACCACTACGACCGGCTGGCCCTGGTGCTGTCGCGCAGCCACACAGTGGACGGGGCCACGGCGACGAGCGTGCACGCCGACTCGCCGGCCAAGTTCCTGCTGATGATCATCGCCGTGGTGTCCGCTGGGCTGTTCCTGGCCAACATCCGTCAGCGGGGCTGGATCCTGCCCGCAGTGGGTGTGGTCCTGTGGGCGCTGGTCAGCGTGCTGGTCGGCGCCGCTTACCCGGCTCTGTACCAGGCTCTCCGGGTCAACCCGTCGGAACTGACGCGGGAGGCCGTGTACATCCAGCGCAACATCGATGCCACGCAGGCGGCCTACAACATCGGCAAGAACGTCAAGGTGTCGACGAACTACAAGTACTCGGCGACGGTGAACCCGCCGGAGATCCAGGGCTCGACCCAGCAGGCGGCGGTCAACCAGCAGACGCTGTCCAACGTCCGCCTGCTCGACCCGGCGGTCAACCTGCTGAACACGTTCAACAAGCTCCAGAACGAGCGGGGCTACTACTCGTTCAACGACCTCGACCTGGACCGCTACAACTACCAGGTCAACGGGCAGAGCACCGAGACGGCGACGGTTACGTCGGTGCGCGAGCTGAACGGCAACGTCCCGTCCGGCTTCGTCAACCAGCATCTGCAGTACACGCACGGGTACGGGGCCATCCAGGCGCCGATCAGCGAGAGCGGGGTCAGCTCCGACGGCGACCCCAACTTCACGCTGCAGGACATCCCGCCCACTTCCACGCAGCCGCTCGTGGCGCTCAGTTCGAACACCAACGGCACCGCCGACACCGGGTCGCAGGTGTACTACGGCGAGGGGCCCGACACCGGCGGGTACGTGATCGCCGGCTCCAAGACCCAGGAGCAGGACTACGAGAACGCCCAGGGCGCCGAGGTCACCAACAGCTACGCCGGCTCGGGCGGGGTCAGCGCCGGCAGCCTGATCCGGCGGGCCGCCTTCGCCCTGCGCTTCGGCGACGCCAACTTCATCCTGTCCGGCCAGATCACCCCGTCATCGAAGGTGATGTACTACCGCAACATCCTGGGCGAGGTGCAGAAGGCGGCCCCGTTCCTGGCCTTCGACGCCGACCCGTACGCCGTGGTGCTCGACAACCACATCTACTGGGTGGCCGACGGCTACACGACGAGCAACAACTATCCCTACGCCCAGCAGGCCAACCTGGACGGGCTGCCCGCCGCCAGCGGGCTGAACAAGAACTTCAACTACGTGCGCAACTCGGTCAAGGTCGTCGTCGACGCCTACACCGGGCAGATGACGTTCTTCGACATGGGCACCCACGACCCGATCCTGAGTGCCTACGAGAAGGCGTTCCCGGATCTGTTCAAGCCGGTGAGCCAGGCCGACTCCATGTTCGACGGGATCACCGCCCACTGGCGGTACCCGCAGGACTACTTCCAGGTGCAGACCAACATGTACGGCCGCTACCACCTGAGCACGGCCAGCGCGTTCTACAGCCAGGCGCAGGCCTGGGCGGTGTCGCCTGATCCGGGTAGCGGTCTGTTGAGCACGGCCACGCCGATCGGCTCGACCATCACCGGTGCCAACGGCCAGACCCAGACGATCGTGAAACGCCTGGCCCCTCAGTACATCGAGGCCGGGTCCCCCGACAACAGTCAGGCCGGGGTCGACTTCGAACTGATCACCCCGTTCGTGCCCATCTCGGCGACCGGGTCCAGCCAGAACCTGACCGCGTTCATCACCGGCTCGTCCGACAAGGGAACCTACGGCCAGTTGACCGTGTACCAACTGCCGCCCGGTGTGACCGTCGACGGACCGGGCCTGATATCCAACGCCATCCACGCCAACCCGGCCATCTCCCAGGAGCTGACCCTCTACAACCAGCAGGGTTCGCAGGCCGAACTGGGCGAGGTCGACGTCATTCCGATCGACAACACGTTGCTGTACATCGAGCCCGTCTATGTGGAGTCGGCCACCAACCAGATCCCGATCCTGGACGACGTCGTGGTCGTCTACGACGGCGTCGCCTACCACAGCTCGAACTCGGGCCTCGACAACGCGCTGTGCCAGATCACCAACCCGGACGGCACCCGGCCGTTCAGCAGCTACTGCAACACCATCTACGCCAACTACTCGTCCCACCAGCCCCCGACCGCGATCGGCGGATCGAGCACATCCGGCAGTACGACCACGACGACCACGACCACCGTGCCGGGGGCGCCCAACACGGTGCCGTCCGGGTCCAATCTGCAGTCACTGCTCAACGCGGCCAACCAGGACGCCCAGAACGCCCAGGCCGCGTTGAAGGCCGGGAACCTGGCCCAGTACCAGGCCGACGAGAACGCGGCCAACGCCGCCGTGCAGCAGGCCCTGGCCCTGCAGAACGGGTCGGCCAAGCCGGGGGCGACGACCACGACGACCAAACCGGCGACCACCCCCACCACCGCCCACAGCCCGTAGCCGGCGCCCAACCCCCCACCCGCCCGACCCGAGGCGCCCCCGCGCCCTGCCCCCCGGCAGGAATTCAGGCCGACTCGATCCGCCCGGCCGGTGTCCACTTCCGCTCGAAGCCGCCCTGGCGGGCCCACCGGATGGAGGCGCTGATGCGGGCCCCGGCGCCGCGGGCCACCTTGGGCACGCCGTGCTCCCAGGACGCCTGGCAGGACCCGCCCATGACCAGCAGGTCGCCCGACCCGGGCCGCAGGTCGATGGAGCGGCCGCCGCCGACCGGCCGCACCTGGAACGGCCGGGCCGCCCCGAGGGTCAGGATGACGACCAGGGTGTCGTCGACGTTGCGCAGTTCACGGTCGGTGTGAAAGGCCACGCTGTCGCTGCCGTCCCGGTAGAAGTTGAGAGCCAGAGCCCCGAAGCGGTGGTGGTAGTGCCGGCCGGCGGCGTTGCGGAAGGCGGCCAGGCCCTCGTCGGGCAGGTCGTCGTCGGCCGCGTACCACCGTGACAGGCGGGGCTCGTCGACCATCCGCTCGTACATCCAACGCTGATGGCGGCGCCATTCGACGGCCTCCTGCAGGCGGCCCATCAGGTCGTCGGCGCCGCCGAACCAGCCCCGCGCCACTTCGACCCAGGCGGTGTCGCTCAGGTCGATCCGCTCGAAGCGGGCGTCGTCACGGACACTGCACGGGCCACCGGCGAAGAGGCTCCCTTGGACGTGAAGCACCCCGCCATTCTACCCACTGATCGAACATCTGTTCGACTAGTTCAGAGTTCGGCCACCTGGTGCTCGAGCAGGTCGGCGAAGCGGGCCCGGGCCTCGGCCCGCCGGGTGGGCAGGTGGGCCGACGGCCACAGCCCCTCGACCGGCTTGTAGTCCTTCAACAGCTGGGTGGCCAACGTCACCTTGTGCACCTCGGTCGGCCCGTCGGCGATGGCCAGCGCCTCGGCGCCGGTCATCATCGAGGCGAACGGCATCTCGTTCGACACCCCGAGGGCGCCGTGCAGGTGCATGGCCCGCTGGGCCACGTCGTGCAGCACCTTGGGCATGGCCACCTTGACGGCGGCGATGTCCTTGCGCACCCGCTTGTAGTCATTGTGCTTGTCGATGAGCCAGGCGGTGCGCAGCACGAACAGCCGGAACTGCTCGATCTCGATCCAGCTGTCGGCGATGCGCTCCTGGGTCATCTGGAGCGACGCCAGCGACCCGGTGCGGGTGGTGCGCGACACCGCCCGCTCGCACATCATGTCGAACGCCTGGCGGACCTGGGCGATGGTCCGCATGGCGTGGTGGATGCGGCCGCCGCCCAGGCGGGTCTGGGCGATCACGAAGGCGCCGCCCTCGTCGCCCAGCAGGTGGTCGGCCGGCACCCGGGCGTCGCGGTAGCGGATGTAGGCGTGGCTGCCCTCGCCCTCGGCCTCGCCGGGCAGGCCCACGTTGCGGATGATCTCCACCCCGGGCGTCTCGGCCGGGACGATGAACATGGACATGCCCTTGTAGGCGCTCACGTCCGGGTTGGTGACGGCCATGACGATCAGGAAGCTGGCGAAGCGGGCGTTGGAGGAGAACCACTTCTCGCCGTTGATCACCCACTCGTCGCCGTCGCGCACGGCCTGGGTGGTGAACAGGGTCGGGTCGGCCCCGGCGTGCGGCTCGGTCATGGAGTAGCAGGAGGAGATCTCGCCGTTGAGCAACGGCTCCAGGTAGCGGTCCTTCTGGGCCTGGGTCCCGTAGTGGGCCAGGATCTCGGCATTGCCGGAGTCGGGGGCCTGGCAGCCGAAGACGGTGGGGGCCCACCGGCTGCGGCCCAGTATCTCGTTGAGCAGGGCCAGCTTCACCTGGCCGTAGCCCTTGCCGCCCAGCTCGGGGCCCAGGTGGCAGGCCCAGAGGCCCTTGGCCCGGACCTTGTCCTGGAGCGGCTTGACGACGGTGAGGGCGGTCGGGTCGGACTTGTCGTAGGGGTTCTCGAACACCAGGTCGAGCGGCTCGACCTCCTCGCGCACGAACCGGTCGGCCCAGTCCAGGAGCTCCTGATATTCCGGGTCGGTCTCGAAATCCCAGGCCATATCTGCGTTTCCCCCTTGGTCAGGCCACCGAGTCGCAAATGTACTCGGCGATGGCGAGCGACGAAGTAGCAGCCGGCGACGGTGCGTTGCGCACGGCAACGATGCGGTCGAAGGAACCGGCCGTCTCGATCCGGAAGTCGTCGATCAGGTTGCCTTCGGCGTCGACCGCCTGGGCCCGCACCCCGGCCGGGGCTCGGACCACGTCGGCAGCGGTCAGCCCGGGCAGGAGCGTGGCCGCCCGGGCCACGAAGACCCGCTTGGACAACGAGCCGGCCAGCTCGTGGGCGCCGGCCCGCCAGTGCCGGCGGGCCATCCGCCAGAACGCCGGGGACCGCACCGTGGCCGACAGCCAAGACAGGTCGATGTCGGCCCGCCGGTAACCCTCGCGGGCCAGGCCCAGCACGGCGTTGGGCCCGAGGTCGACACCGCCGTCCACCCGCCTGGTGAAGTGCACGCCCAGGAACGGGTAGCGGGGATCGGGCACCGGGTAGATGAGGCCGCCCACCAGGTCGGCCCGGCCGGGCACCAGCCGCCAGTACTCACCCCGGAACGGGATTATGGCCGGGCCGCCGGCCGCCCCGAGAACGTCGGACTGCAGGCCGGCGCAGACGATGGCCCGGTCGGCGGAGAGCGCCTCGCCCGTGGCGCCGGTCACCACCACTTCGGCACCCCTGGTCGCCAGCCCGGTCACCGCGAAGCCGGTGCGCACGTCCAGATCGTCGGCCAGGGCCCGGGCCACGGCGCCGAAGTCGGTGATGGCGGTGTGGGGCGAGTGCAGGGCGGCCACCCCGCAGGCGTGCGGCTCGATCTCCGCCAACTGGCCGGCGTCCAGCCGGCGCAGGCCGGGGACACCGTTGCTGCGGGCTCTGGCCTCGATGGCGTCGAGGGCAGGCAGCTCGCCGTCATGGCGGGCCACCACCACTTTGCCGCACTCGATGAAGGGCAGTCCTTTGACCGCACAGAACTCCTGCAACCGGGCCCGACCCCTCGTGCACAGCGTCGCCTTCAACGAGCCGGGCGGGTAGTAGAGGCCGGCGTGCACGACGCCGCTGTTGTGACCGGTCTGGTGGCGCCCCACCTCCGGTTCCTTCTCGACCACGGTCACCGGGTGGCCGCGGCCGACCAGCTCCCGGGCGGTGGCCAGGCCGACGATGCCGCCACCGACCACCACGTACCGATCGGCGCCCATCACCCCATACTGGTCAAGTGCTACCCGCCGCCGCAGCCGATCCGTTGGGATCGTTCGTCCGGGCCGCCGGGCGGGCCGTGCCGGAGCGGTTGGCCGCCGTGTACGTGGTGGGTGGGGTGGCCCTCGGAGACTTCAGCGCCCGGCAGAGCAACCTGGACGTGGTCGCCGTTTTCGACCCGCCATTGGCCGAGACCGAGACGGCCGCGGTGCGGCCGGCCGAGCGGGCCCTGGCCCGGGCCGGGCGGCCGGCGTCGGTCTGGTACGCCGGATGGGACTTGATCGCCGACGGGCCGGCCGGCGACCCGGGCGGGTGGCCGGAGCTGGAGACCCCGCTCACCCGGGCCCTGCTCCAGGAGGAGGCCATCGCCTACATGGGCCCGGACTGGCCGGTCGTGGCCTACGACGACGGTGCGTACCGCAACTGGTGCCGGCGCACGCTGGCCGAGCTGGCGACCGGCGAGCACGGGATGATGGTGATGCGGCGCGGGGTCACCCCGCTGGTGCTGGAGGCGGCCCGCCTGGCCCTCGGGGCGACCACCGGCCGGGTGTACTCCAAGTCGGAGGCCGGCGATTCGGCCATCTCGCTCGTGCCCCACCACTTCCGGCGCATCCTGCAGGACGCCGTCGGCTACCGACACGGCGCCACCACGTCGATGTACTGGGGCCCGTTCGAGCGCAAGTACGACGCCCGCCAGTTGATACGTGAGCTGGTCCGGGCGGTCGGGGAGGCGTAGCCCGGGCCGACGTCGTAGCCTGCCGGTTGTGGGTATCGCCTACGCCGCCGCTGCCGGACTGGTCGTGCCCGTCCTCCTCTTCGTCTTCCATCTGCTCAGCCGGCCGCCCGAGGTGACCAGCCAGCCGCCGGCGCCAGTGCCGCCCGCACCCCTGACCGGGCCGATCGGTCTCGACCAGCCCGGCCTCTACGTCCAGGGTCCCTACGACCAGGAGATCCCGTCGGTGGCCGACGAGGCGGAGCGGTGGCTGCGGTCCCAGACCCGCAACTGAACCGCTCGTAGCCGACCGGGCGGCGACCACGATGGGAGGGGCCGGTCGGCTGCTCGTTCAGCGGGGCCAGCCGAAGGCCAGGATGGCGATGTCGTCGGCCAGCTCGTCGTCGGTCAGGGCGGCCAGCACGTTGGCCACCCGCTCGTCGAGGGAGGGCGCCGGGGCGGCGGCCTGGTCGGCCAGCCGGGCCATCCCGGTGTCGATGCCCTCGTCCCGGCGTTCGATCAGGCCGTCGGTGTACAGCAGGATCTGGGCGCCGGCCGGCAGGTCGAAGCTGGTCGAGCCGTAGGTCGGTTGGGACAGGGCGCCGATGGGCGGCCCGACGTCGGTCTCCAGGTACTCGGTGCCGCCCGGCCAGATCAGCAGGGGGTTGGGGTGGCCGGCGTTGGCCACCGAGATGCGCCGGCTGGCGACGTGACCGACGCCGACCAGGGCGGTGGCGAAGTGGCCGTCCCGCTCGATGTCGAGATGGGCGGAGCACATGCGTAGGGCCACCTCCGGCGCATGACCCTCGAGCAGGTAGGCCCGCAGGGTGAAGCGCAGCCGGCCCATGACGGCGGCCGCTTCGACGCCGCGCCCGGACACGTCGCCGACGATGAACGCGAAGCGGTCGTCGCCCAGCGGGATCAGGCCGTACCAGTCGCCGCCCACGTCCACCCCCCGGCCGCCGGCGACGTAGCGGGTGGATATCTCGAGCCCCGGCACCGTCGTGTCCCCTCGGGGGAGCAGGGCCCTCTGCAGGGTCTCGGCGACGGTGCGCTGGGCGTCGTAGCGGGCGTCCAACTGGTTGTAGAGGGCGCTGATGATCCCGGCGTTGTGTTCCGCCGTCTGGCGCTGGTTGGCCAGGATGTCGACGAGGGAGGCGGCCAGAAGCGTGAGCAGGGTGCCGGCGGCCAGGAATATCCAGGGCAGGTACACGCCGAGGCCGCCGCCCAGGTGGCCGCGGGCGGTGGCGACGAGCGTCAGCGTGTTGTCCCCGAGCGGGATGTGGACCATGACCCGGTAGCCGTGCAGCGGGAGACGGGAGGGGGCGACGTCGGCGGTGGCCAGGTCCTGGCGGTCGGGGACGGTCCCGAGATAGGTCGCATAGTTGATGCTGGTGAAGGCGAAGGCGATGGCGGACTGCCGGTCGGGCGGGATGGCCCGCTCGGCGTAGACGACGTACCCCGAGCCGGATCCGGCCTCGGTGACCTCGTCGGACTGTTCGCCGACGGCGTACCCGATCCGCTGCAGGTTGCCCGGGACCAGCCCGACGACGACCACCTGCGACGCGTCGAGCGCCTTCTGGACGACGGACGCGTGCTCGTTGGAGGACGGCGCAAGCGAAGCGGCGGGGCCCAGCTGGGCGATCTGGCGGTTGCCCTGCCACAACTGGGCGACGACGAAGGTCTGGCCGGGACCGACGAAATCGCTCATGTATCCCGAGAACCGGCCCGCGTCGCCCTTCGACACCACGGCCACCTGCAGGGCGGTGCTCAGCGGACTGACGATCGACTGGATCTCGCCGGATATCACCGAGCCGGCCTGGTTGGCATCGACGCGCAGGATGCGCTGGTCGTCGTTGCGGTCGAGCACGTACGCCGTCCAGGCGGCGAAGGTGCTGGCGACGAAGCCGATGACGATCACGAGAACGGCGACGCGCGACGGCCAGGGCCCTCGGCTGGTCCCCGGCTCGGACATGGTTGAACCCCTTCTTGCGGTCAACCGGAGTGGCCCGCCCCGGCGCGGACTCTAATCGGCGCCCGACCCACCGGATTCTCGCGGTAGCCGTACGGCCCGGTCACCATCCCCGCATGTCTACGGGCCAGATGTCGATGACCTCCTGGTGGTCGGCGTCGACGACATGCAGCCGGTCGTGGTAGGCGACGGTCGGGTCGACATGGGCCGGGATCAGCTCGACCTGGTCGCCGACTGTGGGCAGGCTCCGCCCTTCCGGCGGGGAGAAGACGACGTGCTCGTCCGAGCAGAACCAGATCAGCGCGCCCTCGTGGGCGCCGGTCAGGGTCGGGTTGCCGTGGTCCATGCCCAACGCCTTGAGCCCGCAGTCGGCCACCGCCCAGCCGGCCTGGTTGACCGAGATCACCGTGGCCAGCACGGTCAGGGCGTTGCCGAACGGCAGACCTAATTTGGCATAGGCGGTGTCCATCAGCGCGTAGGACCCGGCCTGGATCTCGTTGGCGACCTGGTTGATGTCGTAGCTCCCGGTACCGCCGGCGGAGATGATGTCGCCCCCCACATCCCGGGCCGCGGCGGCCAGGATGGCCATCGCCTCCTCGACCTGCCGCTTGCGTTCGGGGCCGTCCTCCACACCGACGGCGTGGCCCTCGTAGCCCATCACCCCCCGCACGGTCAGCCCATTGCGCCGGGCCTCGTCGGCCAGGGGTCCGGCCGCGGCCGGGTCGCAACCGCAACGGGGCAGGCCGACGTTGACATCGATCAGCACCTCTGGCACCCGGGCCGCCACTACCGCTTTGAGGGTGGCGGTGGAATCGATGGCGACGGTGATGCGGGCCCCGTCTGCGACCAGCCGGGTCAACCGCCGGGCGTCGACGACCTCGTTGGCGAGCAGCAGGTCGGTGCCCAGGCCGGCGCCGGCCATGGCCTCCATCTCGCCGAGCGTGGCGCAGCAGAAGTTGGTGTGACCCACTTCCTGCTGGCGGCGGGCCAGCTCGGTGCACTTGTGCGCCTTCACATGGGGCCGCAGGGCGGCGCCCGGCCGGGCCGCTGCCATCGCCGCCAGGTTGGCGTCGAAGAGGGCGGCGTCGACCAGCAGGGCCGGGGTCTGCAGGGCGCGGGTCTCGGGCGCGGACATAGCGCCCATCTTGCTCGCTCGCCGGCGGCGGCGCGCCCCAGGAGAAAATTCAGACGGCCAGTTCGGTGCCCCGGCTGCGCCCGAGCACGTGGCGCAGAGCCGGTTCCAGCTGGGGGTAGCGGAAGCGGTGGCCGGCCCGCTCGAGCACCGTCGGGATGACCCGTTGCGAGGCGGCGGCCACCTCGCTCGCCCCTTCCTTGCCGAGCAGGAGGGCGGGGCCGAAGTCGGGCACCGGCAGGACGGCCGGCCGGTGCACCACTTTGGCCAGCACCCGGGTGTACTCCTCGTTGCGCACCACCCCGGGGGCGGCCGCATTGACCGGACCGGCCAGGGCGTCGTCGAGCAGGGCCCGCAGGTAGATGTCGAGCAGGTCGTCGATGGCGATCCAGGCGAACCATTGCCGGCCGTCGCCCAGCCGGCCGCCCAGCCCGGCCTGGAACAGGAGCCGTTGCAGTTGCAGGGCGCCTCCGGAGGGGGACTGCACGATCCCGGTGCGGACTTGGACCACCCGGCCGCCGGCGGCCCCGGCAGCCTCCTCCCAGTCGGCGACCAGATCGGCGAGGAAGCCGTCGCCCCGGCCAGCCGTCTCGTCCAGCTCCTCGTCGCCCCGGTCGGCGCCGTAGTAGCCGATGGCCGACGCCGACACGAAGACGGGCACGCCGGCCCGGGCGGCCAGTTCGGCCAGCCGGCGGGTCGGCTCGATCCGGCTGTCGCGGACCTCGGCCTTGTGGGCGGCGGTGAACCGGCCGGCGATGGTGGCTCCGGCCAGATGTACCACCGCATCGACACCGTCGAGCAGGTCCGGGGCCGGGGCGGCCGTATCCCAGTGCCGGGCGCCGTCGCCGGGCCCGCCGCGCACCAGCCGCACCACCTGGTGGCCGCCCGTGGTGAGAAACGCACTGAGGGCGGTACCGATCAATCCGCTCGAACCTGTCACGGCGACTGTCAGCCGGCGGCCGGCCGGGTTGATGGTGGCGTGCGAGTGCAGGTCACCGGCCACTTGCCGGGTGCGGTAGGCGAACATCTCCCGGAGGAAGCGCTCCGGCATACGGGTCTCCACCCGGTCGGTGATGCGTGTGCTCCCGGTGCCTTCTGGGGAGAAGTCATGGGTATGGCGCCAGCGCAGGACCTGGCCCAGGAGAGGTGTGGTCAGCCGGTCGGCGAACTGCCGCCCGGGTCGGTAGCCGTCGCGCTCGTGGTCGGCGATCCACCGCAGCCGGGCCGGCAGTCGGAGGACGGCCCGCCCGTCTTCGAGCGAGTCCGCCTCCCGGTCGACTTTCACCGGTTGCCAGGGCGGGGTGAGCCGGCGGATGGCGCCCGGACGCGAGTGCCAGGCGAACACCTCCTCGAGCGGGCGGTCGATCACGGCCGAGTGTTCGAAGGTCATCAGGCCAACCTACGAATTCCCTCCAGCTATGAGGAATTTTCGGGTGGCACGGAATAGTTGCAGTAGCAACTAAGTTGAACAGTGCAGAACCTCTCAGCAAGGAGACTTACATGTCCGACACGAGCACCAGCACCGGCGTGCTGTCCGGTACCTACAACCTCGACCCCAGCCACAGCCGGATCGGCTTCGTGGCCCGCCACGCCATGGTCACCAAGGTCCGCGGCTCGTTCAACGAGGTCTCCGGCAGCGGCAGCTACGACGCCGACGATCCCACCCGGTCCACCCTGAACGTGGCCCTGAAGGTGGAGAGCATCGACACCCGCAACGCCGACCGCGACGCCCACCTGAAGACGGCCGACTTCTTCGAGCAGGAGAAGTACCCGGAGATCACCTTCGCCTCCACCGCCGTGAAGCGGGTCGACGACGAGACCTTCGAGGTAACGGGCGATCTGGCCATCAAGGGCACGACCAAGCCGGTCACGTTCGAGCTCGAGGTATCCGGCCCGGTGCAGGACCCGTGGGGCAACACCCGGATCGGCCTGGAAGGCAAGACCGAGGTCAGCCGCAAGGACTGGGGCCTGACGTTCAACGTGCCGCTCGACGGTGGCGGGCTCCTGGTCAGCGACAAGATCACCCTCGAGTTCGAGGTGGCCGCCGTCAAGGCATAGCGTGCCTGTGTGCGCATAGCCAACGTGGACGGCCGGGCCCAGGCCGTAGTCGAAGGGGACCGGGCGGTCGACATCGCCACTGCGAGCGACGGCCGGTTCGGCCCCGATATGCAGTCCCTGTACGACACCTGGGACGCCTTCACAGAGTTTGCGGACAAAGGACTCGCCTCCTCACCGGGCGAGTCCTTTGCCGCGTCCCAGCTGGGCCCGCCGTCGCCGGCGCCCCGGCAGGTCTTCGCCGTCGCCCTCAACTACGCGGCCCACGCTCGCGAGGGGGGTATGGCCAGCCCGGACGACCCGCTGTTCTTCACCAAGTTCGTCAGTTCGTTCAGCGGACCGGTGACCGAGGTGGAACTGCCTCCCGGCAAGGTCGACTGGGAGACCGAACTGGTCGCCGTCATCTCCCGGACGGCCCGCCGGGTGGCCGCCGCCGACGGCTGGTCCCACGTGGCCGGTGTGGCCGTCGGCCAGGACATCTCCGAGCGGGCCATGCAGAGGTCGGGGCCGGCGCCGCAGTACTCGCTGGCCAAATCGCACCAGGGGTTCGCCCCCCAGGGGCCGTACCTCGTCACCCCCGACGAGCTGCCCGACCGCGACGACCTGGCCATCGGTTGCGAGATCAATGGCCAGGTCATGCAGGACGCCCGCACCTCGCACATGCTGTTCCCCGTCCCGGACCTCATCGAATACCTGTCAGCGGTCGTGACGCTCTACCCGGGAGACGTGATCTTCACCGGTACTCCGCCCGGCGTCGGGATGGGCCGCGACCCTCAGGTGTTCCTGCAGCCGGGTGACGTCCTGGTGAGCCGGATCGAAGGGGTGGGCGAGCTGCGCCAGACCTTCGTCCCCCGGGCCGGGTGAGCCCGGCGACTAGTTGTGACGACCACGGAGGTTGTCCCTGGCGGGATGGGGTGACGGGTCCACCGTTGGGGTGAGCCTCCTGGGTGAGCATGTGGGTCTTCCACAACTCACTGCAAGCACCCAGGAGGGCTCGTGGTTCACGCTAGAAGCCAGCA
>DASZNC010000045.1:0-34410 GCA_035551615.1 Acidimicrobiales bacterium | reverse complement strand
GTGTGGAACTCAGAGACCGAACGCCACGCCGGCTACACCGGCTTCTGCCACTTCTACAATCACCACCGATCCCACGGCAGCCTCAGATGGTCCACCCCCATGGCCACCCTCACCTCACTCGCCCGGGACAACCTCCCCGGCTTCCACAACTAGTCACCGGCGGAGCTGGCCAACCAGTCGGCCGATTGCGGCGGCTCGTCGGGCAGATCGGTGGAGATGCGGCCGCTCCACTGGGGAGACCGCTTCTCCATGAACGACATCGTACCCTCCCTCGAATCGGCCACGCTGGTCGTGAACGCCAGCCACCGGCCCTCCTCCATCCGGAACTGGGCCAGATCGGCGCCCACGCCCTTCCACAGGAGGCGCTTGGATATGGCCACCGAGAGGGGAGCGGTGTTGGCGGCGATGTCGGCCGCCATCTCCATCGCCGCGGGCAGGACCTGATCCGCCGGTAGGGCCTGGGCGGCGACGCCGTACTCGGCCGCGTCGCGGCCGCTGAACGTGCGGCCCGACATGAGCAGGTCGGCCGCTCGGGACAGGCCGGTCAGCGAGGGCAGGATCACGTGCGACGCCAGCTCCGGCACCACGCCCCGGCGCACGAAGGCGAACGCCAGCTTGGCGTCGTCGGCGACGAAGCGGACGTCGGCCTGGAGCGGCCAGGTCAGCCCGACACCGATGGCGTGGCCGTTGATGGCGGCGATCACCGGCTTGCGCACCTCCATGGGCGCCATGCGCCGGAACTTCTTGGTGGTGCTGCCCCAGCCAGCCCCGAAGGCCTGACCCGACCCGAGGTCGGCGCCCGCGCAGAAGGCCCGGCCGGCCCCCGTCACGATGACCGCCCGGACGCCGTCGTCGCCGTCCGCTTCGGCCATGGCGTCATCCAGCTCAGCGCCCATCTGGGCGGTCATGGCGTTCAGCTTGTCGGGCCGGTTCAGCGTGACCACCGCCACCCCGCCGGTCACCTCGTAGAGGATCTGCTCGTACTCCATGGACACAAGTGTTACCAGGCGGTCGGGGCCGATTATTCGTGGAAGTATTACTCGGTTCAGAGTATTCTGACCAATGTGAGTCGCCCGGCCCGATCCAATCCGCTGGCCCTGGCCGTGCTGGTGTGCCTGATGGAAGCCCCGATGCACCCCTACGAGATCGGCCAGACCCTGAAGTCGCGGGCCAAGGAGGAGAGCGTCCGGCTCAACTTCGGGTCGCTCTACGGGGTGGTCGAGAGCCTGGAGAAGCGGGGCATGATCCGGGCCAAGGAGACCGTCCGGGCGGGACGGCGACCGGAGCGGACCATCTACGAGGTCACCGACGACGGCGCCCGCGAGGCGACCGACTGGCTGGCCGACCTGCTGACGTTCCCGGCCAAGGAGTTCCCGGCGTTCATGGCCGCCCTGTCGTTCCTGCCCGCCCTCACCCCGGACGAGGCGGCCATGGCCCTGCACCGGCGGGTCAGCGCCCTCGAGCTGCAGCTCATGAAGATGCGCAGCGTCGGGCGGGCGGCCGAAGGAGCCGGGCTGCCCCGGCTGTTCGGCATAGAGAGCGAGTACGAGGCCCACATGCTGGAGGCCGAGCTGGACTTCGTCCGCAAGCTGGCCGAGGAGATCGACACCGGCACCCTCGACGGCATCCGCCTGTGGCACGCCTTCCACTCCGATCCCGAGGAGCAGGCGGCGCTCATGGCCGAACTCGATTTCAGTTTCCCCGGCGCCCCCCGGGAGGTCCCCCGATAGCAAGGCCCGGGGCCGGGTGCTGACACACCTGACCCCGGGCGGACCCACGAACGGCACCATCCCCGGAGGACGATCGCTCGTAGAGGCAATCACCAGCGTAGGCGCCCTCCGGTTCATCCACCCCTGCACCAACGGAGGAACGCGCATGCCTGCGCTCATCGAGGCCGAAGGCCTCATCAAGACATTCGGATCGGTCCGCGCCCTCGACGGCCTGGACCTGACCGTCCCGACCGGCCAGATCGTCGCCCTGCTGGGCCCCAACGGGGCCGGCAAGACCACCTTCATCCGCACCCTGGCCACGCTCCTGCGGCCCGATGGAGGCCGGCTCAACCTGCTCGGCCACGACGTGGCCCGGTCGGCGTCGGAGGTGCGCCGGCTCATCGGCCTGGCCGGCCAGTCGGCGGCCGTCGAGTCGACCATGACCGGACGGGAGAACCTGACCATGGTCGCCCGGCTCTACGGCCAGTCGCGTCGCCAGGCCGCGGCGTCCACGGCCGACGTCCTCGACCGGCTCGGACTCGGCGAGTTCGCCGGCCGCCCGGTGAAGACCTACTCGGGCGGCCAGCGCCGGCGGCTGGACCTGGGCGCCAGCCTGGTCGGCTCGCCCCGCCTGCTCCTGCTGGACGAACCGACCACCGGTCTCGACCCCCGCAGCCGCAACGAGCTGTGGGACGCCACCCGCCACCTCGGCGCCACCGGCACCGAGATCCTGCTGTCCACCCAGTACCTGGACGAGGCCGATCAACTGGCCGCCCGGATCGTCATCATCGACGCCGGCCGGGTGGTGGCCGAGGGGACGCCGGGCGAGCTCAAGAGCCGGGCCGGAACCGACCGCATCGAGGTCCACGTCCGCGACGCCGGCGACGTCGACGTCGCCACCCGTGTGCTCACCGCCATCGGCCTCAACCCGCCCGAGGTGGACACCGCTACCCGTCGCCTCACCCTGGCCTGCCCCGACGGCCCGACCGTCATGGCCGCCGTCACCGCCGGCCTGGTGGAGGCGGGCGTCGCCATCGACGACCTGACCCTGCGCCGGCCGACCCTCGACGAAGTGTTTCTCGCCCTCACCTCACAAGGAGCTCTGGTATGACCACCATCGCCGCCCCCCGCCCGGGCGCGTCCTACCCGGTCGCCGTCGTGACCGTCGGCGTGCGGGCCGCCCGCAAATTCATCCGCACGCCCGCCCTGCTGCTGGGCGGCACCGTGTCCGGTGTCATGTTCCTGCTCATCTTCCGCTACGTCTTCGGCGGGGCGGTGGCCCACATCGGGACCATGACCTACGTCGACTTCCTGGCTCCCGGGTTCATCGTCACCAGCACCATCTTCAGCGCCATGAACTCCGGCACCGGTATGGCCGAGGACCTGCAAGAGGGGCTGGTCGACCGGCTGCGCAGCCTGCCCATCAGCGGGTCGGCCATCGTGTTCGGCCGGGTGCTGGCCGACACCCTGATGGCCGGGTGGGGCCTGGCCCTGACCGCCGGCTGCAGCTTCGCCGTCGGCCTGCGCCTGCACAACGGGGTGGGCCCGGCCCTGGGCGCGTTCGGCCTGTCGCTGCTCTTCGCCATGGCCTTCTGCTGGCTGTTCACCGCCCTCGGCTTCTTCTCCGGCAGCGCCCAGGCGGCCCAGTCACTGGCGTTCCTGGTGTTCCCGCTGAGTTTCGTGTCGAGCGCCTACGTGCCGGTGAAGACGATGCCCGGCTGGATGCAGGCGTTCGCCGCCAACCAGCCGGTCACGCCGATGGTCAACACCGCGCGCATCCTGACCGAGGGCCACGCCGCCGTCGCCGCCCTCGGTCATCCCTTGAGCGCCTACCTGCCGGCCGCCCTGCTGTGGACGGCGGGGATCATGGCGGCGACCGTCCCGCTGTGCGCCTGGAAGCTGCGCCGGGCCTAAGCGACCACGGCGATGGCGTGCAGGATGAGGCCGGCCAGCGCCCCGAAGACGGTCCCGTTGATGCGGATGTACTGCAGGTCGGGGCCGAGCAGAAGCTCGAGGCGGCGGCTGGTGTCGTGGGCGTCCCAACGGGCGATGGTCCCGGTGACCAGGCCGACCAGCTCGTCGTCGAAGCTGGTCAGCACCGCCTTCAGGGCCATCTCCGCCGACCGCTCGACTGCGCCGGCCAGATCCGGATCGTCGGAGAGGCGGCGGCCGGTACGGGCGACGAACCCGGCCAGGCGCCGGCGTAGCTCGGAGTCGGGCCGGGTCGACTGGGCCCGCAGCTCCGCCTTCACATCGGTCCACAACGTGGTGGCCAACTCCCGCACGGTCGGTTGGGCGAGGAACTCGGCCTTGAGTTCCTCGCCCCGCCGGCGCATGGCCGGATCGTCCTGCAACTGGCGGGCCAGGGTGGCCAGCGCGTCGTCCAACTGCAGGCGGAGCGGGTGCCGGCGGTCGACCGCCATCTCGCCGAGCACGACCTGGCTGCGCAGCAGGAGGCGCCCGACCATGCGCTGGCTGACCGCCCCGGGCAGCCACCACGGCGACTGCATGCCCAGCCGGTGGTGCATGTCGGCGCCGTGCTCGGCGATGTACTGGCTCAGCCCCTCCAGGGCGGCGTCCAGGACCGGCTCGTGGCGCCCGTCCTTGGTCAGCTGCTCCAGCGCCCGCCCGGCGACGGGGGCGAGGGCGACCTCGTCCAGCCGTTGGCGGATCAGGCTGTCGATCACGTCGTAGACGTCGGCGTCGTGCAGCAGATCGATCGCCTCGACGAGCATCTCGGCCGCCCGCCCGGCCAGCTGGCGGGCGTGGTCCTCATCCGCCAGCCAGGCGGCGGCCCGGGGCAGGGCGGAGGAGGCGCGCAGCCGGGCGGTGACCGCATCGGGCGTGAGGAAGCTCTCCTGGACAAAGGAGCCGAGCGTCTCGGCGAAGCGATCCTTGCGTTCCACCACGATGGCGGTGTGAGGGATGGGCAGACCCAGCGGCCGGCGGAACAGGGCGGTGACGGCGAACCAGTCGGCCAGGCCGCCGACCAGTGAGGCGATGGCCGTCGCCTGCACCCAGGCCAGCCAGGAGGCGTGGGACAGGAACGCAGTGGACAGGGCGAAGATCACCGCCACGACGACCAGCAGGCCGGTCGCCCGCCGCCGGGTGGTGACCAACTGCCGGGCCCGGCGCTGCTCTGCCGGCGTCAACGGCGCCGTGGGTCCGACCATCTGACCCACGGTACCGACGATCCCAGCTGTCACTGCTCCTGCCGGTAGATGCCGACCCGGTGGGTGGAGCGTGCCGGACCCGCCCCGTCGGTCGGTAGCGTGCGCCCATGGCTTCCATCCCTGAATCGCACCGCGATCTGCTCCAGGCCTCGACCGCCGTCCTGGCCACCATTGGGAGCGACGGGCGGCCGCAGCTGTCGGCCGTCTGGTTCGTCGCCGACGGCGACACCGTCCGGGTGTCTCTCAACGACACCCGCCAGAAGACCAAGAACCTGCAGGCGAACAAGGCCTGCAACCTGTTCATCCTGGACACGGCCCGGACGACCAGGTACCTGGAGCTGCGGGGCGATGCCCAGATCGAGCCCGATCCGGACTACCAGTTCGCGGCCCAGGTCAACGCCAAGTACGACGCCGACGTCAAGGCCTACGACGCCCCCGGCTCCAGCCGGGTGGTGGTCACCATCCAACCAACGCGGGTGAACGCGGTGGACATGGGCTGAAGCCGTGCCCACCTGGGACGAGGCCGCCGACTGGTACATGCGGATGGTGGCCGACCCCACCATCGGTTTCAACTCGCTCGCCACCGAGGTGGCGTTGGCCCTGGTCGGTGCGGGCGCCGGGCGTTCGGTCCTGGACCTGGGCTGCGGTGAGGGCCATGTCGCCCGCCGCCTGGCCGGGGCCGGCGCCCGCGTCGTCGGCGTCGACCCAACCCGCGCCTTCGTCGAGGCGGCCCGGGCGGCGGAGGCCGGACATCCGCTCGGCATCGAGTACCGGATAGGTGACGCCCACGATCTGGGCTGGTTGACCGACGGCAGCATCGACGTGGTCGTCGCCGTGCTGGTGCTCCACCACCTCGAATCCGTGGAGAAGGTGTTGGGCGAGATCGCCCGGGTGCTCCGCCCGGGCGGTCGCCTGGTGGCGGTGATACCGCATCCGTGGAGCGACCACCCGGGCGCGATCTGGTCGGCCGGCCGGCGGATCATCGGCGACTACATCGAGGAACGGGCCTGGGCCGACGAGGGGGAGCTGGAGTCGATCCGCCAGATCGGTTGGCACCACCGCACCCTGGCCACCTGGATCAACGATCTGGCGGCCGTCGGGCTGGCCATCGACCGGGTCGAGGAACCGACGGGAGCCGACGGGGCTCGGCCGGACGGCGGCGGTCACTGGGCCGGCGTGCCCCGCTTCTTCGCCTATTCGGCCCGGCGGGTGGAGCCGGGCGCCCGGCCCGGCGCGACCAGCCTCTAGCCTGCGCGTCCATGCTGAAGAACTACGTGGTCGAGGCCCGGCACGCCCGCATCGAGGTGGTCGAGGAGGGCGAGGGCCCGGTCGTGCTCATGGTGCACGGGTTCCCGGAGTCGTGGTACTCGTGGCGCCACCAGATCCCGGTCCTGGCCGAGGCCGGCTACCGGGCCGTCGCCATCCACGCCCGTGGCTACGGCCGCTCGTCGGCGCCCATCGAGGTCGAGGCCTATTCGATGCTCCAGCACGTGAGCGACAACCTGGGGGTGGTCGAGGCGCTGGGCGTCGAGGACTGCGTGATCATCGGCCACGACTGGGGCTCGCCGATCGCCGCCAACTCGGCCCTACTGCGGCCCGACGTGTTCCAGGCGGTGGCCCTGCTCAGCGTCCCCTACGGGCCGCCCGGCGGCCGCCGCCCGACCACCGTCTTCGGCGAATTCGGCGCCGCCGTCGGCGAGGAGTTCTACATCAACTACTTCCAGGAGCCGGGCCGGGCCGAGGCCGAGATCGAGTTGGACGTCCGCTCGTGGCTGCGCGGGTTCTACATCGCCGCCTCGGGCGACGGCGGGCGGGCGGCCGACGGCGGAACCGTCGCCACCGTGAAGCCGGGCGGGATGCTGCGGGAGCGGTTCGGCGACGTCGAGCAGCTGCCCGGCTGGTTCACCGAGGCCGACCTCGACTTCTACACGACCCTGTTCGAGCACACCGGTTTCCGGGGCGCCCTCAACCGCTATCGCAACATGGATCGCGACTGGCGGGACCTCCAGCCGTGGCGCAACCGTCCCATCACCGTGCCGTCGATCTTCATCGGTGGGGAGAAGGACGGCCCCACCATGTGGGGCGCCCGGGCCATCGAGCGCCATCCCGAGACCATGCCCCTCATCCGCGGCAGCCACATCCTCCCCGGGTGCGGCCACTGGGTCCAGCAGGAGCGGGCCGACCAGGTCAACGAGCTCCTGCTCGACTGGCTGAAGTCCCTCTGACCGCAGGCGTCCCGAATCGGGCGAGCTAGTAGCGCTCGCTGACATCGAAATGGCCAGTCGTTAGCCTCATCTCGAGGCTGAAACCACCCGACGAGCGGCAGCTGGTTCCTGAGCCAAGCGGCCGGCCCCAGCCGGCGGTGCGGAGCGGACGGCCGCAGGCCGGCCGAACCACACGCGATCGAACGGCCGGCGCACCCCTCGCCGGATCAGCCCTCGGAAAGGCACGGCTGGCCGCCGGCCAGCCGCTCCGCACGCCGCCGGCTGCGCCGGCGACGCTTGGCTCAGATAAGTGCTGTAGCCGGTCGAGTCCGAGAACCGGAGAATGGTCCCGGGGCCGCGGGCGCATTCTTTGTTAAAAAAATCCAACTATGTCGAAAATCGGGTCGGAAAGGCCGATTTTCACACAAGGAACGCGAAAGTTGACAACGTTGGGGTTTTGCCCCGAGCTGCGGGCGGTGTCATGCCGCCGGCGGGGCGGCGGCAGCCTCCTTCCCGGCGGGCTCAGGCCGGCGGGGCGCCGGCGGCGGCGTCCTTCTCGGCCTGGTGCTGCACGATGGCCTGGCCCACCGCGTTCATGGCCGCCCCGATGAACTCGGGCCGGCGCTCGGCGGCCCAGTTGCGGCTGCCGACGGCCCGGGTGGCCGAGTTCTGGAACACCGGCATGACCTCACGGGCGAACAGCTCGTAGGAGGCGAACATGGCCTGGCGGTCGGCCCACTCGTTGGCCATGAACAGATAGGTGCCGAACCCGCCGGACTGGTCGATGAGCCGCTGGATCTGGGCGATGGCCATCTCGGGGGTGCCGATGACGGCGATGCCGGAGGCGTTCATGGCCTCGACCAGCTTGTCGGGGTCATCGGTCTCCGGGGCGATGGGCAGGGCGGCGACCTCCTGGAAGTAGCCGATCCAGTCGGCCAGACCATGGGCCACGTCGGTCCGGGCCTGCTCCTCGGTCTCGCGGATGTGCATCGGCCCGACCAGGCGCCAGGTCCGGCGGTCGACCGTCTGGCCGAACTGGGCGGCCCGTTCCTCACAGGTCTGCCAGTGGGCGCCGAGCACGTCGAATCCGCCGGCGCTGGTCGCACCGAGCGACAGCAGGGACGCCCCGAACCGGCCGGCGGCGCGGGGCCCGGCCGGCGAGATCTGGGCGGCCACGCCGATCTCGAAGCACGGGTGGGTGTAGGGGCGCAGCTGGAGCCGGGCGTCACGGAGCACGAACCAGTCGGTCTCCATGTTGACCGGCTCGTCGCTGGTGAGCAGGGCGATGATGGCTTCCAGCGCCTCCTCCATCATCCCCCGCTGGCGGTTCGGGTCGATGCCCATCATGAACGCGTCCGACGGGAGAGCGCCGGGACCGACGCCGAACATGATGCGGCCCCGGGTGAGGTGGTCGAGCAGCACCATCCGGTCGGCCAGCATCAACGGGTGGTGGTAGGGGAGCGAGCTGACACCGGTGCCCAGCTTGATGTTGGTGGTCCGCTGGGCGACGGCGGCGATGAACACCTCCGGCGAGGCGATGATCTCGAAGCCGGCCGAGTGGTGCTCGCCGATCCAGGCCTCGTTGTAGCCCAGCTGGTCGAGGCGGACGATGAGCTCCATGTCCCGCTCGATGGCCAGGGTCGGGTTCTGCCCGGCCGGATGGAATGGGGCGAGAAAGATGCCGAAGCGGAGCGGCCAGTCCATTGCGAGTGAATCCCCCTGCAGTTCGATTTGCCGCCAGCCTTCCGCTCGGCAGCCCGGCGGTGCAAGCTAATGGGTCATGACCAGCGACCCACCGTCCACCGTCGCCGGCTGCGTCCGCCGGTGGGCCGCCGAACGTCCCGATGGCCTGGCCCTGGCCGGTGACGACGAGCGCCTGACGTGGGCCGACTACGACCGGCTGTCCGACGCCCTGGCCGACCATTTGGCCGCGACCGTCGAGCCCGGCCAGCGGGTGGCGACCTGGGTGCCGGACGGGCCGTCCGCCCACGTGGCCTGGCTGGCGCTGGAGAAGGCCGGCATCACGACGGTCGGAATCGGCTGGCGGGCCGGACCGCAGGAGGTGGCCCACCTGCTGGCCCGCAGCGGGGCGTCGGCCATCCTGGCGCCGCCCGATGTGAGGGTGCCGGCGGGGACCAAGGTCCTGTCCTTTGACATCGGGAACCTCGGACCGGGCGGTGGTCGAGGACGACACGGGCTGGGGCCGGAGGATGCGTTCATCCTGAACTCGACGTCGGGCACGACCGGCCTGCCCAAACTGGTGATCCACACCCAGCGGCGGTGGTTCTACTTCCACGAGCTGGCCGTCGCCGCCGGCGGCCTGAGGTCCGACGAGGTCTTCTGCTCGGCGCTGCCCGGACCTTACGGGTTCGGGCTCTGGACCCAGCACTTCACGCCGGCCATCCTGGGGTCGCCGGTCCACATCCGCCGGCGGTTCGTGGCCGAGGACATGATCGGGCTGATCGAACGGGAAGGCGTCACCGTCCTGGCCGCGGTCACGACGCAGCTGATCCTGCTGCTCGACTCTCCGGCGCTGGCCGGAGCCGACCTCAGCCGCTTGCGGGCCGTGTTCACCGGCGGGGAGGCTGTGCCCTACGCCAAAGCGGCCGAGTTCGAGGAGCGCACCGGGGCCAAGGTGCTGCAGTTCTACGGCAGCAACGAAACCGGCGCCGCCAGTGTCACAACATTGGAGGATGACCGGCAGCACCGGTTGACCACGGCCGGCCGAATCATCCCGGGCATGCAGGTCCGGCTGTTCGATCCCGAGACCCGGGCGCCGATCGGCATCCCCGGTCGGGGCCAGCCGGCCTGCCGGGGCCCGGCCACCTGCGAGGGCTACTGGGACGATCCGGTCGGGAACACGGCGCTCTACACCGACGACGGCTGGATGCTGATGGGGGACCTGGTCGAGATCGACGGGCGCGGGTACCTGACAGTGGTCGGCCGGACGAGCGACGTGGTCATCAGGGGGGGCAAGAACATCAGCGCGCCGGCCGTCGAGGCCGAAGTGATGACCCACCCGTCGGTGTCGGTGGCCGCCGTCGTCGCCGTCCCCGACCCGGTCTTCGGCGAGCGGGTGGGGGTGTTCGTCGAGATGAAGCCGGGCGCCGAGCCGGTGACGCTGGAGGATCTGATCGGCCACCTGCGCGAGCGGGGGGTCAGCCGGGAGTGGTTCCCGGAGCACCTGCTCGGGGTCGGGTCGCTGCCGCGCAGCTCCGGCGGCAAGATCGCGAAGGGAGACCTGCGCAAGCAGGCGGTAGCGTTCGGTACATGACCGACCGGGGGACCGTAGTAGTCGGTGGGCGGGAGGAGTGGTCGCCGCGTGTGCTGCCTCCCGTCCCCGAGCTCACACCACAGCAGCAACTGGCCTGCGCCTACCGCATCCTGGCCCGGGGCGGCTTCGTCGAGAACATCGCCGGTCACATCACCATGCGCGACCCGGGCGGCGACGGGCTGTGGATCAACCCGTGGGGCCTGTGGTGGGAGGAGATCACCGCCGGCGACCTGTGCCGGGTCGACCACGACGGCCACGTGCTCGAGGGCCGCTGGGATGTCACGCCGGCGTTCCACATCCACACCGAGCTGCACCGGCGGCGGGGCGACGACGCCGCGGTCGTGATCCACAACCACCCGTACCACGTGACTGTGCTGGCCGCCCTAGGCCTGGTGCCGGAGATGATCCACCAGACCACGGCCATGTTCCACGGTGATCTGGCCTTCGTCGACGAGTACACCGGTGAGGTGGCCACCGCCGAGCTGGGCGCCGAGCTGGCCGAGCGCATCGGCGACAAGTCGGTCGTGATCCTGGCCAACCACGGGGTGATCATCACCGGTTCGTCGGTGGCGGAGGCGACCTACCGGGCGGCCACCGTCGACCGGCAGTGCCGGCTCATGTACGACGTGGTCACCAGCGGGCGCCCCTACACCGTCCTGCCGGAGAGCTTCACCGTCCCGATGCAGCGCAGCCTGATCGAACGGGGACCCGACTACTTCTGGGGGGGCGCCGTCCGCCAGTTGCTCAAGCAGGAACCGGAGGTGCTGTCGTGAGTATCAGCTTCGAGGATCTGACATCGGACAAGTCGTTCACGACCGGCGGCAAGGTGGACGGCAAGGCGTCGTTCCTGCCCGAGCCGGACCGCAAGGAACGCTTCTACACCATCATCTCGGCCGACGACCACATCGTCGAGCCCCCCGACACCTTCGCCGGCCGGCTGCCGGCGGCGCTGGCCGAGCGGGCCCCGCACGTGGTCGAGAAGGACGACGGCAGCCAGGTCTGGGTCTACGACGGCGAGGAGATCCCGAACGTCGGCTTCAACGCCGTGGTCGGCCGGCCGGTCAGCGAGTACAGCTTCGAGCCGACCCGCTTCGACGAGATGCGCCGGGGCGCCTGGGACATCGAGGCCCGCGTCGCCGACATGGACGTCAACGGCGTCTACGCGTCGGTCAACTTCCCGTCGTTCCTGCCCGGGTTCTGCGGTCAGCGCCTGCAGCTGGGCCGGGACCCGGAACTGGCGCTGGCCTCGGTGCGGGCGTGGAACGACTGGCACATCGATGCCTGGGCCGGGCCCCACCCGGACCGGATCATCCCCTGCCAGATCCCGTGGCTGCTCGATCCGCAGCTGGGAGCCGAGGAGGTGCGGCGCAACGCGGCACGGGGCTTCAAGGCCATCACCTTCTCCGAGGCGCCCCAGAAGCTGGGCCTGCCGTCCATCCACACCGGCTACTGGGATCCGATCATGGCCGCGTGCGAGGAGACCGGCACCGTGGTCAACCTGCACATCGGTTCGTCGGGGACGTCGCCGGCCACGGCCGATGATGCGCCGGCCGACACGGTGGGCGTCCTGTTCTTCGGTTACGCCATGTTCGCCGCCGTCGACTGGCTGTACTCGTTGATCCCGGTGCGGTTCCCGAACCTCCGTATCTGCATGTCGGAGGGGGGCATAGGCTGGGTGGCCGGGCTGCTCGACCGGCTGGACCACATGCTCAGCTACCACGACATGTACGGCACCTGGACCCCCGACATCGGCCTGACCCCGGCCGAGGTGCTCAAGCGCAACTTCTGGTTCTGTGCGGTCGAGGACCCGTCGTCGTTCGTGCAGCGCGACCGCATCGGGATCGAGAACATCCTGGTGGAGTCGGACTACCCGCACTGCGACTCGACGTGGCCCAACACCCAGTCGGTCATCCGGCGCGACATCGGTGACCTGCCGGCCGCCGACATCCGCCGCATCACCTGGGAGAACGCGGCCGAGCTCTACCGCCACCCGGTCCCCGACTCGGTGGTGGAGGATCCCAACTCCTACTGATGCGCCGGCTCCCGGCCGGCCTGGCCGCGGTCGTGGTCGTGGCCGGTTGTGCGACCACGCCCACGCACCGCAATCAGGAATCCCTGTCGTTCTACTTCCGCCCAGTGCTGTGCACGGTTCCGCCTTACTCGGCGACCGGCCCACCGGTGAGCGCAACGCCGCCGACCGTTTCGCCATCAGTCTGTTCGTCGCCCAACGAGGCGGAGATCCCCACCAGTGACGCAGACGGTGCTCTTCCGACGAACCCGGTGATCGTGGCGGTCGATCCCAATGCGTTCGGGACCAGTGCGCTCCGCTACGCGCTGGGGCCGGCGGACATGACCGGAGCCATCGTCAGCCGGGCAGATGCCCAGGAGGACGCGACCACGGGACAATACTCCGTCGCCATCGCCTTGACCTCCTCCGGGGCCGTCCAGTTCGACCGGTTAGCTGCGTCCCGCTACGCGTGTTACGAGCAGGACACCTCGAACCCCCCGTACTGCTCCCTGGAGGCGTTCGAGCTGAACGGGGTGGTGGAATCGGCCCCCACCTTCCAGGCATCGACCTTCAACGGGTCGATCTCGATCACCGGTGACTTCACCCGGGCTCAGGCCCTGGCATTGGCCGCCGAACTCAACGCCGCGGCGAAGAACCGGGCGGAAGGGCGATCCGGGGGCTGACCGTCCCGTACGATAGGGAGCAATGGGCCGAAAAGCAGGAGTGGCGGCGGAAGAGACCAAGGCCGCCCTGTTGGAGGCGGCGGCCAAGGTATTTGCCCGGCGCGGGTACGACGGAGCCAGCATTTCGGAGATCACCTCCGAAGCGGGCCTGACCAGCGGGGCGATCTACGCCCACTACGCCTCAAAGGCGGAGCTGTTCAACGCCACCCTCGAGGTCTACGCCGAGCGCGACCTGGACCAGCTGCTGCAGGGCGGGGCCGATGTGGTCGACGCCATCTTGTCGATCGGGTCGTCGATCGACCACCGGGAGTCGACCGAGGCGTCGCTGCTGATCTCGGCCATCGTGGCCGCCCGCAACGACCCCGAGGTGGCCAAGCTCCTGGTCAGCGGTATGGCCGAGCGGGAGGTCATGTTCCGGGGACTGGTCAACGCCGCCCAGGAGGTCGGCTCGCTCGACCCCGACCTCACGGCCGAGGCCATCTCCCGTTTCTGCCTGATGGTGTCGATGGGCTCGCTGGTCGTCGAGGCGCTGGGCATCGAGCCGGTCGGCCATGCCGACTGGACCAAGCTGATCGCCCGGCTGGTCGCCACCATCCGCTCCTAACGGAGGTCCGGGCCGGCCGAACCGACCGCCGACACCAAGACCGCGCCCTGGCCCCGCCGGCCCGGGTGGCGCACCGTCCTAGCGGTGGCCGAGGATCAGGATCAGCGCCAGGCTGAGGGCGAAGACGACGGCCAGCCGGCTGGTCGCCTGCAGCGCCAACTCCCAATGGGAGGTCGGGCAGGTGAACAGCTCGCCGTCGGCGTCATCGAAGGGGGCAGAGGAGTACGACACTCTGTGTACATCTTCGGGCGATTTGCCCCGATCCCTTAGCCCTGTTCCGAGCCGCCCTCCAAAAAAGGGTGGTCAGTCGAAGATGGGACCCTGCGTCCGGGACCGCTTCAGCTCGTAGAAGCCGTCGATCCCGGCGACCAGGTTGACGCCGTCCCACAGGCGCCCGGCGTCTTCGCCCTTGGGGGCGGGGGTGACGACCGGCCCGAAGAAGGAGATGCCGTTGACCTGGATGACCGGCGTGCCGACGTCGAAGCCGACCGGGTCCATGCCCTCGTGGTGGGACTTGCGCAGGGCCTCGTCGTAGTCGGTGGAGGTGGCCGCCTCGGCCAGTTCGGCGGGCAGCCCGGCGTCGGCCAGGGCGTCCGCAATGATGCCGTCGTCCTTGCGCTGCTCCAGGTGGATGCGGTTACCCATGGCCGTGTAGAGCGGTAACAGGATCTGGTTGCCGTGCTTCTCCTCGGCGGCGATGCACACCCGCACCGGGCCCCACGCCCGGGTCCTCATCATCTCCCGGTACTGCTCCGACAGGTCCTCGCGGTCCTCGTTGAGCACGGCCAGCGACATGACGTGCCAGCGGGTCTTGACGTTGCGGACCTTCTCGACCTCGAGCATCCATCTCGATGTCATCCAGGCCCACGGGCAGAGCGGGTCGAACCAGAAGTCGGCGAAATCGGTGTCATTGGCCACGGCGGCAGGCTACCGACCGGACGACGGGTTTCGGACCGCTTCCACGAAGGCGGTGAACAGACGGTCGTCGTCGGGGTCCTCCTCCGGATGCCACTGGACCCCGAGGACGAACCGGCGGTCGGCGGCGACGACAGCTTCGATGATCCCGTCGGCGTGGCGGGCCACGACGGTGAGGCCGTCGGCCACCCGGTCGACGGCCTGATGGTGGTGGCACAGCGCCTTGGTCTCGGCCGGCAGGATCGACGCCAGCAGGTTGCCGGGCTCGACCGTCACCGCGTTGGGGTTCATGCGGCCGACCTGGATCAGGTGCTGGCGGTGGCCCACCACATCTCTCAGGTGCTGGTGCAGAGTGCCCCCGAGGGCGACGTTCAGGACCTGGATGCCCCGGCAGACGGCCAGCACCGGTACGTCCCGGTCGATGGCGGCGCGGACCAGGCCGATCTCCCACTCGTCGCGGTCCCGGCGGGGCATCTCGGTCTTGGGGTGGGGCTCGGCGCCGTACAGGGCCGGGTCGACATCGGGGCCACCGATGAGGAGCAGGCCGCCGACGGCGGCCAGGACCTCGGCCGGGTCGGCGGGCGACGGCGGCAGCAGCAGCGGTGCCGCGCCGGCCCGGATCAGCGACTCGACGTAGGTCGCCGGGGTGAACACGGCCGGCTCGTTCCAGATCTGGCCGTGCACGACCGGCTCGACGTAGGTGGTGATGCCGATCAGCGGGCGGGCCATGCCCCATCTTGCTGCAGCCGGAGAAAGGGGTAGGTTCCGGCTCATGAAATACCGCTACCTGGGCAACACCGGAGTGCGCGTCAGCCAGCTGTGCCTGGGCGCCATGATGTTCGGCGGGTGGGGCAACCCGGACCACGACGACTCGGTGCGGATCATCCACGCCGCCATCGACGGCGGTATCAACTTCATCGATACGGCCGACGTGTACTCGGCGGGCGAGTCGGAGGCCATCGTGGCCAAGGCCATCGCCGGCCGGCGCGACAACCTGGTCATCGCCACCAAGGTGCACGGCTCGATGGGCGAGGACCCGAACATGATGGGCAACTCCCGCCGGTGGATCATCCAGGAGTGCGAGAACAGCCTGCGTCGGCTGGGCACCGACTACATCGACCTCTACCAGATCCACCGGCCCGACCCGCACATCGGCATCGATGAGACGCTGGGCGCGCTCACCGATCTGGTCCGCCAGGGCAAGGTCCGTTATCTCGGGAGCTCGACGTTCCCGGCGTCGGAGATCGTCGAGGCCCAGTGGGTGGCCGAGCGCCGCCAGCGGGAGCGGTTCGTCTGTGAGCAGCCGCCCTATTCGATCCTCGTGCGGGGCATCGAGTCCGACGTGCTGCCCACGTGCGAGCGCTACGACATGGGCGTCATCCCGTGGAGCCCGCTGGCCGGCGGCTGGCTGTCGGGCAAGTGGCGCAAGGGCGGCGACGACCTGACCAGCCGGCGATCCCAGCGCCTGCCCGCCCGCTACGACCTGTCCACCCCGGAGAACCAGGCCAAGCTGGACGCGGCGACCGCCCTCGGCGAGCTGGCCGACGAGACCGGGATCAGCCTGATCCACATGGCCCTGGCGTTCGTCCTGCGCCACCCGGCCATCACCTCGGCCATCATCGGCCCCCGTACGTCCGAGCACCTGGAGAGCCAGATCGGGGCATCGGAGGTGCAGCTGTCCGATGACGTGATGGACCGCATCGACCAGATCGTCAAGCCGGGCACCAACTTCTCCTTCGCCGACGCCGGCTACGAACCGCCCGGTGTCGCCCAGGCGTGGAAGCGCCGCCGGCCGCTGCGTTAGCCGCCGGAGTGGACCGTCCGTTCGAGGTCATCTGCGAGATCGAGCCGGCGACCGGCCCGGACCTGCGGATGGTGCGCCACCAGATCGGCGTGCTGGCGCCGGTGTCCACGGCGTTCCTCATCCCCGACAACCACATCGGTCGGGCGACCGTCTCGAGCATCGCGGTGGCCCACGAGGTGCGCCAGATGGGGGGCCGGGCCATCGCCTGCCTGAACGCCCGCGACCGCAACACGCTGGGCTTCCGCCGCGATCTGCTGACGGCGGCGGCCTACGGCGTCGAGGAGTTCCTGTTCGTGTACGGCGACCGACCCGAGTCGGGCCGGCGATCTGACGACCTGACGGTGCGGTCCATGCTCGACGAGGCCCGGGCCTTCGCCGCCCGCCACCAGTCGGGTGACTGGCAGGTCGGCGTGGCCACCGGCGCCACCGCGTTTCCGGATTGGAAGCAGGTGGCCGACTTCGTGTTCGTGCAGGTGGGCTTCGACGTCGATCGGCTGATCGAGTGGCGCCGGTCAAAGGAGTTGCCCTCCCGCGTCTACGCCGGCGTCATGGTCGTGTCCAGTGCCGGCATGGCCCGCAAGCTCACCGCCGACATCCCGCAGCTGGCGGTGCCGCCGTGGCTGATCGAGCGGCTGGAGCGGGATCCGGCGGCCGGTGTGGACGTGGCCTGTGACCTGGTCGGGCAGGTGCGCGACAGCGGCGCCTTCGACGGCGTCCATCTGATCCCGGTGCGCCGCTACCGGGAGGTGGCGGCCCGGTTGGAGAAGATGCTCTAACCGCGGCGGGGGTCGAGCCAGGCCGGCCGGGCCGGGCGCTCCACCGTTGCGCCGAGCGCCAGCAGGTCGCCCTCCGAACCGGGCCGGCCGATGATGCCCAGCCCGACTGGCAGCCCGCCTGTCAGTCCCATCGGGACGGTGGCGATGGGCCAGCCGGCGACGGCCGGGGCCATGGTCGCGGGTGAGTACTTCCCGGGATGGCCTCCGAGAACCAGGTCGGATTTCCAGGCCGGCCCGAACGTGGGGGCGACCATGGCGTCAAAACCTGCCAGCGCCGGCTCCAGGCAGGTCGTCAACGCCCAGGCCAGGTTGCGGGCCCGGGCCTCCCGGTAGGCCTCGACCCCGGCGGCGGCGATCTCGAGAGCCTTGGCGAAATGCTCGTGGCCGAACCACTCCTGCTCGACGGCGGCGTAGGCGTCCTCGTGGGCGATGACCTCGACCAGGTTCTGCGGGCCGTCCGGGCCGCGGGTGGGGAGGTAGCGGTCCATCGTCTCCTTGAGCTCCCACAGCAGGACGACCATCTCGTCCTGGTGCTCGGCCGGTGATGGCATAGCAGGTGTCACATGAACCATCTCGGCTCCGGCCTGGGCCAGGACGTCGATCGTCTGCTCGAACAGCTCGTCGGTCCCGGGGTGCTCGGTGCGCCATCCGTCGGCCACCGCCACCCGCATGCCCTCGACGCCCCGGCGCACCCGTGCCACCACGCCGGGGCGGCCGGCCAGCACCTCCAGCATCAGGGCGGCATCGGCGACGGTGCGGGCCAGCGGGCCCGGGCTGTCCTGGCTGGAGCTGACCGGGACCACCCCGGAGGTGGAGACGGCGCCGACGGTGGGCTTGATGCCGGAGATGCCGTTGACCGAGGCCGGGCAGGTGATGGACCCGTCCGTTTCGGTGCCGACGGCCAGCGGGGCCAGGCCGGCGGCCACCGCCGCGCCCGAGCCGGATGACGACCCACCGGCGTTGCGGTCGAGGGCCCAGGGGTTACCGGTCAGACCGCCGACGGCCGACCAGCCGCCCGAGGAGCGCGACGACCGGATGTTGGCCCACTGCGACAGGTTGGTCGACCCGATGATGACGGCGCCGGCGTCTTTCAGGCGGCCGACCAGATCGGCGTCGTGCGCCGGCGGCCGGCCCAGCAGGCTGGTCGCCCCGGCCGATGACGGCAGGCCGACCACCTCGATGTTGTCCTTGACGAGTACCGGCACGCCTTCGAGCGGTCCGCCCTGCCCGGCCGCCCGCCGCCGGTCCGACGCCGCGGCCTGCTCGGCGGCGTCGTCGGCGAGGGCCAGCACCGATCTGAGGGCGACCGGGGTGTCGGCGCCGTCGATGTCGGCGATGCGACGGAGCAGCGTGTCGACCACCTCGGCCGACTCCAACCGGCCGCTCGCCATCTGGTCGACGAGGGTGACGGCGTCGAGGTAGGCGACCTCGCTGGTGGCCGGCGAGGGGTCGGTCGGCATCGTCGATTCACCCTAGGGCGGGGGCGGTTTGCCCCCGTGGATGCTCCCGGTCAGCCGTAGGTGGCGATGCGGCGGGTCAACTCGTGCAGCACCGGGTTGTCGTCGCCGGCGATGCCGGGGTACGGGAGCCCCGACCGGGCGGCCAGCCGGGCCAGCCGTTCGCTGATGGCCACCGACCGGGTGAGGGCGAAGACCTGGTGCCAGCCCATCGACCGGAGAGGCCGGCCGGCGGCCGCCTCGTAGCGGGCGATCACCTGGTCGGTCGTACCGAACCCGGGCACCCGCCGGCCGGTGAACCTCTCCAGGAGGTCGTCCAGCACGACGTACCAGGCCACGTCCATCTCGGGCGGCCCGAGCGACGCCAGTTCCCAGTCGAGGACGGCCGTGACCCGGCCGGAGTCGTCGAACAGCGCGTTGCCCAGGCGCACATCCCCCCAGCAGAGCCCACATGCGCCGGCGTCGACCGGAGCGTGCGCCGCGCACCACTCGACGGCGGCCGTCATGGCCGCCGGCGGGGAGCCGTCGGTGGCCCAATCGACATACGACCGCCACCACGCAACCTCCCCGGTCAGCGTGTCGGGCCGGCGCAGGACGGCGCCCAGGTCGAGTTCCTGGGCGTGGATGGTGGCCAAGGTGTCGATGAAGTGACCCTGCAGGTCGGCCTGCTCCACGGCGGGTCGGTCCAGGAGGTCCCGGCTTAGGGCGGGCGCCTCCGGCCCGGCCCGGCCCGCCTCCCAGGACATGGCCAGGAACGGTTCCCCCAGCCACTGGTCGTCGGTCTCGTAGGCGATGAGCCGGGGCACCGGGACCGGGCCGCCGGCCAGCGCGTCGAGGACGGCGGCTTGGGCGTCGAGGCGGTACTCGGGGTAGAGGGGCATCGTCTGGGGCAGGCGGATGACGGCCCGTTCGACGTGGTCATCTGCCGCAAAGGTGACCAGGAGCGTCTCGTTGGCCCACCCGGAGTCGGGCCGATCCAACCCGGCCAGCTTTGGCCTGAGATCCGGCCACTGGTGCGCGGCCCACGCGGCCAGCCCCCGCTTGACGGCAGTTTCGTCTCGCCGGATGCCGGACCGTTCGCCCACGGCGGCGGATGCTATCGATCGCCCGGCTCGGTCCGGGAGTTCGCAACCTTTGACATTCGTTCAGTCAGATGATGTGGAACGTCACGTTGTCGTGCTCCGCCGCCGCCTGGAGATTCGGCCCGACGTCCAGGCTGGAAACAGCTATCGCCGCGTCGAACAGATGGGCGGCCGCAAGCGCTTCGGCCATCGCCGCCGAGAGCCGGCGGCCATCGGTCCGGTGCCGGTGCTGGAGCAGCGCCATTGGCCAAGCAATCTGTCGGAGCGGCAGGACTTCGATCTCATCCGGTAACGCAACCAGCCGAGATCGAAACAGCTCCTGCTCATGGGGAGGGAGGGCGGCTACCGGCGTGGTCAGCTTGCCGACGGTCTCAGGTGATGCCCACGCGCTGGAGAGACGGAACAGCCACAAGCCGGTTGTCGCCAGGGATGTGGCCAGTCCATCGAGATCCGGCGGACGGTCGCCGACCAGAACGTCGCGGAGGAGATGGTCGTCGATGACGACTCTTCTCACCTACGTGGTGGCCAGATCGGGATCGTCCAAATTCCTCACGAATGCCAAATGATCTGCGCTCGAGAGAGCCTGGCCGAGGAGGCTCTGACGGCCGCCGGGGGGCAACAGCACCACGGCATCGCCCAGGTCGACAACGGTGATGCGGCCGCCTTCGGTCAGCCCCCAACGTCGACGTACGGGCGCAGGAACGGACATCTGACCGTTCTTCGACACCAGAAAGTCAGATGTGGCAGACACCATGAAACCTCCGTTACTTGGTGATTCCAGATTCTACCAAGTGTGCCCCCGGAGCCTGCTACCGCCCGGAGATAGCCTGCGGCGGTGCTGCTGCCGGCTGATGAGTCGTTCAACCACCAAATAGTCGAGACGGCGGCCTACGTCGCCACCTCCGACCGGTCGTGGACGGAGAAGGTGTGCGCCATGGCCGCGTCGCGCGACGGCCGGTTCCAGTTGGGCTTCGGGGTGGGCAAGTACACCAACCGGAACGTGTTCGACGGCTACGCCGGCCTGTCCGTCGGTCGTTCCCAGTGGGTGGTCAGGTCCAGCCGCCGCCTGGCCGACGACCCGGGCACCACCTCGGTGGGGCCGATCCGCTACGAGGTGGTGGAACCGTTGAAGACGGTGCGGTTCGCCCTGGCCGGGAACGACGCCCAGCCGCTGTCGTTCGAGTGGACGTTCTCCGCGGTCACGCCGACGGTGCTCGAGCAGCGCGACCACCAGCCGTCGCGCCGGGGCTACCGGACCGACATCGACATCCTGCGCTACCACCAGGTCGGGGTGGCCGAGGGCTGGTTCTCGATCGGCGGCGAGCGGACCGGGTTCGGCCCGGAGCAGTGGTTCTCGACCCGTGACCACTCCTGGGGCGTGCGCCAGGACGTCGGCCTACCGGAGACCGACATCGAGGGCGCCGGCGGCGGGCTGCAGACGCCGGGCGTGTCGTTCCGGTTCTCGTGGAGCCCGATGCTGCTCGAACGGCCCGACGGTTCGGCCTACGCCATCCACCACCAGCACCGGCAGTTCCGGGCGTTCGGCTGGGAGGAGACCAGGTGCGAGGGGACGGTCGAGCACACCGACGGCCGGCTGGACCGGGTCGCGGCCGTCCGCCCCGAACTGCGCTTCGACCCGGCCAACCGGCGGGTCCTGGGCGGCACCATCCACCTGACCATGGCCGACGGCACCGACCGGCCCTTGCACGTGGAGGCCATGGGCGACACCGGGTTCCATCTGGGGCTGGGCCTCTACTTCGGCCTGGACGGCCACCACCATGGCGAGTGGCGCGGCCCTCTGCACGTCGAGGGGGAACACGTCGAGGACTGCACCGACGCGGCGGCGGCCCGGCGGATACACCAGATCCGAGACGCCGTCATGCGGGTCGACGACCCGGTCGGCGGCGGTCACGGTTGGGGCAACCTGCAGACGGCCATCGTCGGGGCGTGGCCCGATCAGGGCCTCGACGAGGAGTCGTCCTTCGTCTGATCAGGCCAGCTGGCGCAGGGCGTCGGCCAGCGGTTCGAGGACGGACGGGTCGAGCGGGGGGCGCAGGTACACGATGCCCAGCTGGGCGCCGGCCTCCTCCATGGCGGCGGCCTGCTCGACGGTGGCCTTGGGGTCGCCGTCGTAGAAGAGGTGGGTCGAGAGCAGGATCTCCCCGGGATCACGGCCGACATCGGCGCAGTGCTGGTGGAGCACATCGCGCGACTTGACGAAGTCCTCGGGCGTGCCGCCCACGAAGTTCCAGTGCTGGGCGAAGCGGGCGGCGGTGCGGAGCGTCCTCCTTTGACCGCTGCCGCCGATGCAGATCGGCGGATGGGGCCGCTGCACGCCCTTCGGTTCGTTGCGGGCGTCGGTCAGCTGGAAGTACTTCCCGTCAAAGGTCGTCGTCTCCTCCGTCAGCAGCCCCACGATGCACTCACACGCCTCCTCGAAACGGTCGCTCCGCTCCTTGGGGGTCCCGAGCTCGATGCCGTAGGCGCCCGACTCCTCCTCGTTCCAACCGGCGCCGATCCCGAGCTCCAGCCGGCCGCCGGAGACGATGTCGAGGGTGGCCGCCATGTTGGCCAGCACCGCCGGGTGGCGGTAGTGGATGCCGGTCACCAGCGTGCCCAGGCGCAGCCGGGTCGTCGCCTGGGCCAGTGCCGTCAACGTGATCCAGCCCTCCATGCACGGGCCGGTGGGGTCGGAGAAGATCGGATAGAAGTGGTCGAAGGTCCACCCCGACTCGAACACCTCGATGTCGTCGGCGGCCCTCCAAACGGCGAGCATGTCGGCCCAGGTGGTGTCCTGCGGTGAGGTCTTGAAGGCGAAGCGCATGGTCGCAAGCTACCCAGCGCTGCGCCGGTGGTGACGCCTGGAGCGCCCGTGGGACCGATTGTTCGGTACCGGTTGACGAACCGGCCCGGAGGGAATCATGTACTGAGAGCGCTCAAGTCCCCGGCGCGCCGTTGCAGCCGATCGGGAGAACTTGATGGCGTTTGGTGGATGTAGGGCGCGCCTGGCCTCGCGCCAGAGCGGGTGGAGATTATGAGCAAGTGGGTGGTCATCGGCGCGGCTGACCCCGGGGATCTTCAACGGATCGGCATGGCCACCGACCACGAGCGGGCGTTCGTGGCGGAGGACTCGATGGTGCAGGCGCTGCAGGTCGCGTCGCTGGCCAGTGCCGCGGTGATCGTGTTCTGTGTCTCGATGCGCGAACTGGTGCGCACCGACGCCTTCCACCACTGTCACGCCGGTGCGCCCGGCTCGCGCATCGTCGTGCTCCCCGGTCCGCGACCGACCGCGCCCGACGACGACGGCGCGGCGCCGGAGGCGGTCACCGCCGTCGGGTTCCGGATGCTGCCGGGCCGGCCGGTCAGCGCCGGGGTGGCGAGGGATCTGATCGGCCAGGTGTGCTCCGAGGGATCCGCCGGTCACCTGATCGGCGATGCCAACCTGATCGGCACGGAGCTGGTGTCGAACGGCGTCCGGCACACCGATGCTCCGATCGGCGTCACCGTCCGGGCCGGCGCCGGGCGGGTCAGCATCGAGGTCGCCGACGGGACGACTGCGCCGCCGGTGCCCAGGATGGCCGATCTGGGCTCGGCCGGGGGCAGGGGGCTGCTGCTGATCGACGCCCTCTCGTCCGCCTGGGGTATCACCCCGTCGGCCACAGGGAAAACGGTGTGGGCGCAACTGGATGGCACCCGGCCGAGCCCGGTGGCGCGGTCCTGACCACGGAGGCCGCTATCGGTGCTCCGAGTCGAGGGCGTCGGCGCCGATCCGGCCCTCGACGATCGAGCGGCACACCGCAGTGAGACGCTCGTTGTTGGCCCGGGCGTAGGCGCGGAGCCGGATGAAGGCGTCGCCGATGGTCAGTCCGGTCCGCTCGGCCACCATGCCCTTGGCCTGCTCGATCACCACGCGGCTCTCCAGGGCGGCGCTCAGCTGGGAGGCGAGGAGCCGGGAGTCGGTCAGAGTCCGCTGCTGGACGATGGCGATGGCGGTGGCGTCGGCCAGGGCCTGAGCGGCGGCCACGTCGAAGGGTTCGATCGGCCCGGCGGTGGTTCGGAACAGGTTTAGGGCGCCGACGACCTCTTGGCGGAGCCGGACGGGCAGGGCGTGCACCGATCGGAATCCGGCGCCCAGGGCCACCGGGCCGAACCGTTCCCAGCGGCTGCCGGCGACACTCAGATCCATGTTGATCACCGGCTGGCCGGAGAGGAAACACTCCAGGCACGGCCCCTCCGAAGCCTGGAGCTCGAACAGCTCGACCGTGCGCAGTTGCTCGCTGGAGGATGCGATCACCCGTAACCGGCCGCTCGTATCGGATATCAGCAGTCCGGCGGCACTGGCATCGAACAACTCCACGCAGCTCTCCATGAGGCGCTGGCTGACCTCGATGATGTCGAAGTCGTCGACCAGGGTGTCAGCCAGTTCTATGAAGGTGCGGGCCAGCAGTTCTTCACGGGCCATGGTGCTCACCTCTCATGTCCGCCAAGGGAGGACGGTCGTCGACGCCGAATGTCGACTACCCAATATGACGGACGGACCGAACAGCTGAGTTGGGAACGCCCTTCACGTGGGCGGGCCGGGTCGCCCTCGAAGCGCAGCCCGCAGGGTCGAGAAGCGCGGTAGGGTCGGCGCAACGAAAGGGGGCAGACATGGCTGACAAGTCTCCCCGTAAGGTCGCGTCCAAGAAGCCTTCGAAGTCGCTCAAGGAGAAGCGGCAGGCGAAGAAGGACAAGGAAGAGACCCGCAAGCGGATCGTCTGATGACTGCGTCCGATCCGTGCCGGGTCGAGGACTGCGATCGCCGGGCCGCAGTATCGGTCGTCCGTGACGACCTGCCCGGCCCCATCCGGCTGTGCGCCACGCACACCGAGGATTTCCGGATGAACGGTCCGAGGTGGGTCGTCGAGTGGGAGCCGGGAGCAGACTCCCCGGTATCGGTCACCGCCGCCCCGCTTGCGCCGGTCGGTCGATCGGCATCGGACGGCCCCGTGGGGCCCGCCCCCAAGGACGGCGGCGGGCACCGCTTGGCGTCGCGCTTGCCGGCCTGGTTGCGAGCCGGTCGTTGATGCGGCGCCAGCAGGCGCCGTCCGGCCGTTGAGTCATCCCGACGCCGCCGCCCTGGCCGGGCACAACCGACTCATGGACGGGTTGGCCGACCCGGCCGGTTCGTTGCTGGCCCGGCACCTGTCGCGGGCCAAGGAGTGGTTCCCGCACGAGATGATCCCCTGGGAGAACGGTGCCGCTCATGCCCCCGGTGACTGGACCGACGCCCTGCCGCCCGGCGTGGCCAGCGCGTTGTGGATCAACCTGCTCACCGAGGACAACCTCCCGTTCTACTTCCATGCCATCGCCAGCACGTTCGCCTGGGATTCGGCCATGGGGGAGTGGAGCCGCCGGTGGACGGCTGAGGAGCAGCGCCACTCCATTGTCATGCGCGATTGGATCTGCCTCACCCGCAGCCTGGATCTGGTGGCGCTCGAGCGGGCCCGGATGCAGCAGGTGTGCACCGGCTATTCGTCGGGCGGGCGGGGAACGACACTGGCGGACGGTCTGGTGTACCTGACGCTGCAGGAACTGGCGACTCGGGTGTCACATTGGAACACGGGGAAGCTGCTCGATCCGGTGGGGGGCGCCATCATGCGCCGGGTCGCCGCCGACGAGAACCTGCACTTCCTGTTCTACCGGGACCTGACATCGGCCGCCCTGGCTATCGACCCGTCCGAGGTGGTGATGGCCATCGACCGGCAGGTGACGTCGTTCGAGATGCCGGGCACCGGCATCGCCGGGTTCGGCCGCCACGCAGCGGCGGTGGCCCACGCCGAGATATACGACTTCCGGGTCCACTACCAGCAGATCCTGCTGCCGGTCGTCCTGACCCACTGGGGTCTGGCTGATGTAGAGGGGCTGACCAGCGAGGCGGAGGCGGCCCGGGATCACGCCCTGGCCCGGATCGCCCGGGTCGGGCGGGTGGCCCGGCGGATGGCCGACTCCTCACCGTAACGGTATCCGGTTAACCCCCGGCCGCGTTCGGGTAGCAGGCCCACGATGACCACTCCGACCAGACATGTAGAACGCGAGGTCAAGCTGTCCGTGGCTATCGGCGCTGACCTTCCGGACCTCCGCCAAGTGGTGACCAGATCGGTGCGCCAACCCGAGGAGCATCTGACGGCGGTGTACTTCGACACCCCCGACATGCGGCTGTGGAGCAGAGGTATCACGCTCAGGCACCGCACCGGTGAGGGTGTGCCGCGCTGGACGCTGAAGCTGCCCCAGGCCGGGCACGGTGACGCATTGGAACGGGTCGAATTCGAGTGGGCCGGCGACGACGAGCAGGAGATGCCGGCCGAGATCGGAGACGCAGTGGCCGGCATCGTCCGCCGCTCACCCTTGCGAAGGATCGCGGAGTTGCGCACAGAACGCATCCATTTCCAACTGGAGGACGACGGGGTCGCCTGGGGCGACCTGGTGAGCGACGTGGTGACCGTCGTCGGTGGGCCGGGCGACGGCCGGCGCTTCCGGCAGCTGGAGCTGGAGATCACCGCCGACGGCGCCGGCGTGGACAAGCAGGCCAAGGGAGTAGTCAAGGCGCTGCGAAAGTCCGGCGCCTACCTCGACCCCCGCCCGAAGGTGGAGGCGGTATTCGGGCCGCGACCTGAGGACGGCCCGGACCTGGGGCCGAAATCCTCCGCCCAGCAGGTCATCTGCCAGGCCCTCGCGTCCGGCCTGGGCCGCCTGCTCGACCACGACTGCCGGATCCGCCTGGCCGGTGCCGACGTCGACCCCGAAGACGTCCACCAGCAGCGGGTCGCCAGCCGCCGCCTGCGTTCCGACCTGGCCACCCTGGCGCCGTTGCTGGATCCGGTCTGGGTGGGCCACGTGCGCCGGGAGCTGCGCCAGGTCGGCGCCGTCCTCGGCGCCGTCCGGGACATCGACGTCCTGACCGATGACCTGGCCCGGGCCGGGGCGGCCGAGGATCTGATCCACCGGCTCGAGCGGGAGCGGGCGTCGGCGGTCTGCGCCCTCCGGGAGATGCTCACCGGGAGCAACTACCTCGACCTGCTCGACCGGCTGCACGCGGCCAGCGAGCGGCCGCCGATCGTCGACCGCAAAGCGGCCGGCCGCCCGGCCCGGCGGGTGGTGCCGCCTCTGGTGGCGGGTCGCTGGAAGAAGTTGCGCCGTGACGCGGCCAAAGGGGGGAAGCGGCCGGGTGACCGGCAACTGCACCAGATCCGGAAACGGTCCAAGCAACTTCGGTACGCGTCCGAGCTGGCCGCCCCGGTCGCGGGCAAGGGCGCACGGAGAACGGCCAAGGCGTCCAAATCCGTTCAGTCGGTGCTGGGTGACCACCACGACGCGGTGGTGGCCGTTGACTGGCTGAGCGACGTGGCCGACGGCACGGCCACGGTGTCGGCCGCATCGGTGAGACGGCTGACCGAGCGGGAGAACCGCCGTAAGCGGGAGCTCGAGCGCCGCTGGCGGGCGCCGTACCAGCGGCTCGGCCGGCCGGCGTCGACGCGGTGGTTGAAGGTCGGCCACTGACGGGCGCCGGTCGTTCGCGGGCGGCGCCCGGAAACTTTGTGCCGTAGCGGGCGTTAGGTCCCGGTTCGGGCGACCCTCCCATGCGGGGGCCGCTTCAGTTCCGGAACCGGCTGCCGAAGCGACTGAGGGCGAAATCGATTCTCGATCCTCGGAAAGGGCGGCTCCGGATGCTCAGAAGCCAGCACGAAGGACCAGCGCGCGTGTCGCGCCGACGCCGGCTCCGGGGTCGAGTCGGGCCCCGGGTGGCGGTCGCGGCGGCGCTGTCGCTCGGCGCCGTGGGCGGCTCCGGACTGACCCAGGTCACCACCGCCGCAGCCCTGCCCTCCGGTCCGGCCAGCTTCGTCACGTTCACCTCCTCGCCGCCCACCGTGTCGTGGTCGTCCACCCAGGTGTGGGGCGTCATCGGCAGCACTTATGCGCCGGCGGCCACGGCCACTTCGGGAGACCCGGTCGCGATCACCATCGACGCCGACTCGACCGCCGGTGCCTGCTCGCTCACCGCCGGCACCGTCACCTTCGAGGGGCCGGGCGCGTGCATCATCGACGCCGACGACCCCGGAAACGGCTCCTACTCGGCCGCCGCCCAGGAGCAGCAGTCGGTCGACGTCAACTACGCGCCCAGCTGCGAAACGCTGGCCTACCAGCAGCCCGGGCTGGCCGACGGCGACTTCACCCTGGACGTCGCGGGTGTGGCCACCACCATCTACTGCGCCGACATGAGCAACTCGCCGGCCGACTATCTGGACCTGGCCGCCGGCTCGTCGGTGAACTTCTCGCAGCTGGGTGGCAACTGGGCGTACACCCGCACCGGTGCGGTATCGACCAGCTACAGCAAGGTCCGCTTCTACCCAGACACGCTGCAGGTCGAGAACGGTGACACCACCTTCGCCACCAGCACCGGCAGCAACGGCGAGCACGGGGCCAACGCCGTCGGCTGGGGCGTGGCCTCGGCCTGCTCCCAGGCGGCCTCCTTCGAAGTAGACCTCGAGGGCACCCCGTTCGCTTTCGCCTACGGCATGAACGGGTTCGGCGCGGCCGGGTCGAACTACAACGGCGCGCCCATGGTCAGCCTGGACTCGACCGACCAGGCCTACAGCGCCACCGGGGTCAACGGCTGGTGCGGCCATGCCGGTCTGCACAGCCCCAACCTCCAGGTCGGCGGCTACCCCGGCTTGTGGGGCAGCCCGGTCGACGGATCGGGCAGCTTCAAGGCTCTGCTGAGCCAGGTCGACGGCAGCGGGCAGCCGATGGCCGGCCAGCCGCTCAGTTTCGCCCAGACCCCGGGCACGGCGCTCGACCAGGGGACCGTCCAGACCACTCTCAGCGGCGCGGCGTCGGGCGCGACTCCGACGTACCGGGCGGTCGGCAACTGCTCGGTGGACCAGTCCGGCCTGGTGACCCTGCTGGCGCTGGGCAGCTGCACCGTGATGGCGTCGACGCCCGCCTCCGGCGACGCCATCGCTTCGGCCGAGGTGGCGGACAGCTTCCCCATACTTCTCAGCCAGTCGATCGCCTTCACCTCGTCCGATCTGGAACCGGTCGTCGGCAGTGACTACACGGCAGGGGCGACCGGAGGCGATTCCGGCAACCCAGTGACCTTCTCCATCGACGCGGCCGGCACCGGCGGGTGCGCCGTCGAACCGGGCAGTGACGTGGTCGACCTGCACACCGTCGGGACGTGCATCGTCGATGCCGCCCAGGCCGGGAACAGCCAGTACGCGGCCGCCGAGCAGTCACAGACGGTGACCATCCAGGCGGCCGGTACGACGGCGACGGTCACGCCCGGCAGCGCCTCGGTGTCCGGGCAGAACGACACCCTCACCGGCAGTGTGGCCATCACCGACCCGGGCAGCGACGCCTACGGCGCCCCCTCCGGCACGGTGGCGTTCCAGCAGTCGCCGGACGGGTCCAGCTGGAACGACATCCCCGGTTGCGCAACGGTGAGCCTGACCTGGCCGGCGGTACCGAGCGCAGGCAACATCGGATCGGCCACCTGCACCACGGCATTTGCTGCGGCATCGGCCGGGGCGGCTGGTGACGTCCTGGTGAGAATCGTGTACAGCGGCGACGCCGACTTCCTGACCTCGACCTCGTCCTCGGCCGATCAGGCGGTGAGCCCGGCCGGGACCTCGACGTCCATCTCATCCCAGCCGGCCTCGACCGTGTCGGGCAATCGACCGAGTTCGACGCCACCGTCTCGCTGACCGATCCGGGAACCGACGCGTCTGCAGATCCAACCGGCACGATCGATTTCCGGCAGTCGGTCGACGGGACCAACTGGTCCGACGTGGCCGGCTGCGGGTCGGTGACCCTCGACTGGAACGGCACCACCCATCAGGGTGCGGCCTCGTGCCCGGCGACGTACGACGTGTCCGACGCCGATCCCGGCCTCGAGGTCCAGGCCACCTTCAGCGGCGATGCCAACTTCCTGACCTCGACTTCATCGCCGGCGGACCAGACAGTCGCAACGGCCGGTACTACCACTTCGGTCAGCTCGACAGTCGACCCGACGGTGTCGGGGCAGTCGACCGAGTTCGACGCCACCGTGTCGGTGACCGACCCGGGCAGCGACGCCGACGGCGCCCCGACCGGGGCCGTGGAGTTCCAGCAGTCGGCCGACGGCACCAACTGGTCGGACATGGCCGGCTGCGGCTCGGTGACCCTCGACTGGACGGCCAACACCCACCAGGGGACGGCGTCCTGCCTGACCTCGCTGGCGGCGGCGGACGGCAGCAGCGGGCAGGTCCACGTCCAGGCCATCTACAGCGGCGACTCGAACTTCCAGACCTCGACCTCGTCGCCGGCCGATCAATCGGTGGGCCCAGCGGACACCTCCGCTGCCCTCTCGTCCACACTGACGTCGGCCGTGTCGGGGCAGCCGACCGAGTTCGACGCCACCATCTCGCTGGTCAGTCCGGGCACCGACGTCAATGGTGCGCCGACCGGGACGGTGCAGTTCCAGGAGTCGGCGGACAACGGGACCAACTGGTCGACCATCGCCGGCTGCCAGGCCCGGACCCTCACGTGGGACGGCACCCTCCATCAGGGCACGGCGTCCTGCGTGACCAGCCAGCAGTCGACGATCGGGGCCGGCTACCTGGTGCAGGCGGTCTACGACGGCGACGCCAACTTCGCCGGCGCCACCGGCCCGAGCGCATCCGTGGACATGGCTCCGGACGCCACCTCCACGGTGGTCTCCGCCGGCGCCGCGGCGGCGGCGCCCGGCACGGTGATCACCTTCACCGCCAAGGTGACTGCAGTGTCACCGGGCGCCGGTACCCCGACCGGCACCGTCACCTTCACTGACGGCGCTTCGGTGCTGTGCGCCACCGTGCCGGTGGCCGCCGGGGCGGCCCAGTGCGCGGCCCAGCTGCCGGCGCAGCCGGCCGGCCAGACGGTGACCGCCACCTACAGCGGGGACGGTTCGTTGCTCGGGTCATCCGGTGCGGTGGCGCAGTCGGTGCTCCACGGTTACTGGCTGCTCGGCTCGGATGGCAGTGTCCGTGGTTACGGCCAGGTCGCCAGTTATGGATCCATGGTCGGCCACCACCTGGGCCGGGCGATGGTGGCCATGGCCGCCACGCCGGACGGCAAGGGCTACTGGCTGGCCGGCGCCGACGGTGGGGTCTTCGCCTTCGGCGACGCCGGGTTCTACGGCTCGGCCGCCGGCCTGCATCTGGCCGGACCGATCGTGGCCATCGTCGCTACTCCGGACGGCAAGGGCTACTGGTTGGCCGCGGCCGACGGTGGCGTGTTCACCTTCGGTGACGCCCGCTTCCACGGCTCGGCGGTGCACGATCACCTCAGCGGCCCGATCGTGAGCATGATCATGACCACTGACGGCCGGGGCTACTGGCTGCTGGGCGCCGACGGGGGAGTGTTCGCCTTCGGCGACGCCCGGTTCTTCGGCTCCGGCGCCGGACTGGTCCGGTCGACCGACCCGGCCGTCGGGCTGGTGCTCACGGCCGACGAACGGGGCTACCGGATGGTGCTGGCCGACGGCCGGGCCGTTGACTTCGGTGACGCCCGGGGCGTGACCATGGGCCCCAGCGCCAGCGACCCGGTCGCCGTCACGGCCACCGCCGATCGGGGTGGCTACTGGTCGGTGGCGGCCGGCGGCGCCGTATCGGCGGTCGGTGACGCGACCAACGACGGGTCGCTGCACACCCCCGTCCGTGGCGCGACCATCGTGGCCATCGCCGGCATCTGAGCCACTCGTCGGGCGGCGGCCGATTGGGTGCCGCCGTTCCGACTTGCGCCCTCAATCTCGTCTGGTAGGTTTACCAGTCCCGCCGCGGGGTGGAGCAGTCTGGTAGCTCGTCGGGCTCATAACCCGAAGGTCGTTGGTTCAAATCCAACCCCCGCCACTACGCATCACCCCTGTTCAGAGGGGCCTTCCGTCCTTGACGAGAGGGCCTCTCATGTCCAAACCGAACGAACCCGTCATCAGTTTGTCATCAGACTTCCTTGCGCGGGCTGGGAAGGGCCCTCTGTCACTCTCAACCCTCTATCGGATGCCGCACCAAGCGTCCTTCGAAGGCGTATCTTCCCTGATAGGCGAGGAAGGACCCGAGCACCTCTAGGCTCACAGGTTGACGAAGGCGTCCAATCCGAATGAAGTTGAAGCGCAATATCTTATTGTTTCCGGTAATGATGCTGCTTGCTAGCCCGCCGCCCATACATTTAAAAAGCGCGCGCCCAACCAGAACGCGGGTACCTTCGTCCTGCACGGCAAGTACGCGTTCGATGCATGACTTTGCCCAGGTCTGATGAATCTCGTACCGTGAGTCCCAGTGCGGAGTCACACGTTCCGGGGTAGGGGCGTCGATACTTATCTCGGACGAGCCGTCTCCATTGTAGACGCAGAGATCGAGCGATTCAGGCGGTACCAAGAACGATCGGTTCAGCGCAGCAAATCCGGTCTCACCGTTCTCTTTGAAGAACGGAATTTCATGCCAGTGTTGCCGCTCCCCGTCGGGCGGCGAATCGTATATTCGAACCAGCGTCAAGAACTCCGGCTCTGGAGATCGTCTGCCACCCTTCCGGACCATCAGATCGCACGGTTGCGCTACTAGGACATAACTTGCCTTCCCTCCACGCTTCATGAAAACATCCCCAAGCTCGAGCGGAAGGTGTACTCCGTTCACATATTCGCCGTTCTCAAAGATTTCGAGATGTTGTAGCTGGTTGGCAACTGCTTCGGCCTGAAAGGTGCTCTCGGACGGGACAGATGTCAAGACGCCAGCGACCCTGCGTGCAGTTCCCACTTCGGCGTGGACGAGAACATCCCCACGAAGCGACCTCAAGGCACTCTTGCGGTTTGTAATGCTGGCGAGACGAAGAAGAGTCTCCGGCTCCCACACTCCCTCATTGTTCGAGAAAGCAAAAACAATCCGCTCGAATGTATAGGGGCTCAAATTGCGAAGATGGTCGATTGATTCATCGTGTGCGTCGATGAGCGCCTGTGCTACTCGCGTCAAGAGCGCGTCAAACTGGGGCGTGAGGAGCGCTACCTTCAGCGATTGCGGCAAGGAAAGTGAGCCACCGGCCAGGTTCTGCTTTGATATGACGACTGTCCGATCCGACGGCAGCCCAAACTCTTCCACAAAATCTCGGGTCCGTTCGGCTTCGGTCTCACGAGTCACCGTGTTGGTGATTAGTCCTGCCCGTACGAATGCCCCATTTTCGCTATCGAACACCTCCCTAAGGAGATGCAATCCAGCGTTATCCCCATCCTCGAAGTCGCGATCGAACAGAATTAGAGTGCCTCTCGTAGGGGCCTCGCGAAGGATCTCCGCCTTTCGGGCTTCCCAATCGGCTGGACTCAAGAGTTCAGTGAGATCTTGCGGAATCAACGGTCCGATAAAACCCGCATTCGGTTGCTCTCTGAGGTTGCTACGTCCGCTTCTCGCAAGCGCATCGGCACCCGCCACGGACCGCTGCCATGGTGACATCGACTCGAAACGCTCGATCACTTGGTCAACCCAGACCTGCTCATCACCTTCAGGAAGATCAAAGTTGATGTTGCCACCGAGCTCGCTGACCAGTGACCGATATTCAGGCGGCATCTCTCGTATGGCTGAAATCACGGCCTCGACAGATACGTCGAACTCATTGTCGACAAACACGATAAGGCTGATGTCAGCCGCCGCTAGGAGAGCCTCCAACTCTGCTTTCGCCGCGCCCAAGGCCTCAGCGCTTGGCACCAAAGCAGCAAGAACATCATTCGCTGTGACTAGATCTGGGCCCTCAGACGCTTCATCAGGTGATTCACCCTGATCAGGCGACATCCCTCGCTCCGTCATCTCAATCGCTGGGCACGCTGACCGGATATGAACGCATTACTGAACCATCGCCCCCTCTAAGGCCAGCCTGAATCGATAACGCCGCCCTGATGCGTTGCGTGCCTTCAACAGAAGGATATCACAGCCTTCCGACTCAAGTAGACGGCGTACTATGAATAAACCTAGGCCGCGTCCCTCGCCGGAGGGCTTAGCGGTTACGAATGGCTCGAAGAGCGAGGACTCTACGGAACGAGCAATTCCCAGCCCATTGTCCGATAGCTCGAGCATCGGGGCCGAGACAACGAGCTGTAACGTACCGTTGCTCAAACGATCCCGTCGAAGGTCCTCTTGGAGCCAGTACTCAGCATTGAAGATCAGATTGTCAATAATTTGCTGAAACTTTCCGCGGTTCATGTTGATCGTGAAGTCATCATCAATCTCTAGATCGATACCGATAGGCAGACCACGACTACGCCATCTAGATCGATGGAAGTCGGCGATAGAACCTAGAACCGAGGAGAGTGCGAACTGCTCTCTGCGCTCGCGCACATATCGAAGAGACGGATCGAGATGAGACATTTGGCGCCGCAGCGCGGCTACCGATGACTGGACATGTTCCACGAACTCTGTGGTCCGACGATCTGGCGTCCCAGCACGCTTTAGTCGCGATGCCAACTGCGACGTCCGAAGAGCAAGTCGATCCGCAATATTCTTGATCTCATGTGCTAGAGATTCGGCAGTTAACCCCAGACCGATTGTTTCGTATGCAAGTTCGAGTTGATTCACAAGCCCATCGTGTCGGGCTTGGAGGTCGCGGCCCAAGGATGTGTAGCCGGATAGCTCGGCCACATAGTTCTGTAGCTGCTCAAGGAGTACATTAGCGGCACGGACGTTTCGG
>DASZNC010000044.1:0-8833 GCA_035551615.1 Acidimicrobiales bacterium | reverse complement strand
CGCGGCTCGAGGTCCGGCCGGTCCCGGAGCAGGTGCAGCACGGCATCGCGCATGACCTCGACCTGACGGAGGCGACCGTGACAGGAGTGCACCTGGAGGGAGCGATCGGAGGCATCGACGACGTACCCCGGGTGGTCGGTCCCGGGCCGGCGGTCGTGGCGGATATCGGACTGGATGCGGCCGAGGAGGGACCGGTCGGAGTCCTCCTCGACGGCGTGGTGGACGCTGTCGGCGGAGGCCGTCGCGGCCAGCACCACCTGCATCTCGCGGGCATCCCGGCCCCACGACCGCAGAAGCGGGTGGCGGGCCAGAGGGGACGTCGGATCCGCGTCCCGCGCCGGTATCGGCCCACCTGGGGTGACGGCCGAGGCGGTGCGCGCCCAAAGGTCGCCGGACGGATGGAGCAGGAACAGATGCACGTCCCGATGGACAGCGACGGCGTCGAGCACGGACAGATGCCCGGCCGGCAGCCGGGTCAGGCCGAACACCGAGACCCGGTCCGGCAGATCGAGCACATCCGGCGTGGCCCGGATGACGGCGACGGCGGCGTCGACCCGCTCGGCCGGGCTGGGCACATCCAGGTGGGACCGCACCAGGCGCCAGAGATGGGACTGCCACGAAGCGCCGGCCGAACCGTCCGCCCACGATCGGATCAGGTCCGGGCGATGGACCCCGTAACGATCGAACAGGTCGGCCAGGTGGCGCAGGGTGGGGAACCTCCTGGCCGCCCGTTCCGTGGCCGGCGGCCGGCCGGGCGGGGTGGCGTCGGCCAGATGGCGGAGCAGCGGGTCCAGGGCCGGGTCATCGGAGTGCCGGTCGACGACGTCGATCAGGGCCCAGACCAGCCGCTCAGGTGCCCAGGGGTCGTCGGGGTCGCTTCCCATCGCCCGTGCCGTCGCCCGGGACACCAGATTCCCGGGGAACGGAAAATCCAGGTTGGCGCACACACCGGCCGAACCACCGGGCCCGGCGCCCAAACGGTGGGACAGGCGCTGGGTGATCCATCGTTCGACGCCCCGGGTGGGCACGGCCACGACCTCCGCCTGCACCGGATCGGCGAGCGGCTCGGCCAGCAGTTCCCCCAGCGCGTCCACCAGGCGGTCCGCCCGTTCGGACCTGTGCAGAATCAGCACATCCAACCTCCGGGGAGGAGACTAACGCCCGCGTGTGACCGTCAGTCCGGGGCGGCTCGAGGCTCCCCACCACGCGGTTCCGGCGGGTTGAACGACACGTCGATACCCAGCCAACCCTTGAACCGGTGGGATCTCACGTAGCTCTCGTAGACCACCAGGTCGGCCGGCGTCGGGTCGATGTTGTCGGTGAACGGCGACATGAGGGACCGGGGCCACAGCTTGCGACCCCGGACCACATTGATCTCGGCCGAGACCATGATCACCAAGGCCACCAGGTAGATCCACGCCAGCGTGGCCAACACGACGCCGAACACGCCGTACAACGCCGAGCCGTGCTGGACCTCGTGGAGCACGTAGCGGGAACCGAACGCCTGGAGCAGTTCCCACCCGGCCCCGGTTATCAGGCCACCGGCGAACACGTCCCGCAGGTGCAGCTCGGTCGCGGTGAGGACCCGGAAGGCGACCGAGAACAGGCCCACGTTTATGACCAGGTCGACCAGGTAGCCGACGATCTTCAATCCGAGACCCAACTGGTGGGAGATCCCGTTGCTGTTCGAGACCAGGAAGTTGATCCCGCTCGACACCACCACCGCGGTGCCGAGCAGGAACAGCAGGCCCAGGCTGCGCAGGCGGGAGCGGATCGGGTTCGGCTGCAGGTTCCGGGGGACGGCGTAGATGTGGTTGAACGCGGCCTGGGCCGACTGGGTCGCTCCCAGGGCGCCGTAGATCAGGCCGACGCCGCCCACCGCCAGCCCGGCCGCGCTGCCTTTGAATCCGGAGATGTTCTGCTTCAGCGTGGTGCCGATGCCGGGAATCTGACCGACGGCCGAGTTGAGAATGTCCTGGCGGATCTCGGGATGGCTCTGCAGCACGAATCCCAGTGTGCTGACGAAGATCAGCAGGAGCGGGAACAGGGCAACGAACGCGTAATAGGTGACGAGCGCAGCCAGGAATAGAGCCCGGTCGTCGAAGGCCTTGTAGACGACGGCGATCGGAAACCCGAGCCAGGTGTGGCGACGCTGGTAGCGGTCGACGCGTTCCGCCCTCCTCGGCCTGGCGTCCACCCCATTCCTTTATATCAGTCGCTCACCGGGGGGTCGGTGCACCTATTGCCGTGATTGTTGAGCGCACATGTAGAGTTTCCGGATGATCACCTTCGAGCACGTCTCGAAGCGTTACGAGGACGGCACCCTGGCGGTGGACGATCTCTCGCTGGAATGCGCCACTGGGGAGATAACCGTCCTCGTGGGTTCTTCCGGCTGCGGCAAGACGACCAGCCTCCGGATGATCAACCGGCTGGTCGATCCGTCATCGGGCGTGGTCGCCGTCGACGGGCGCGACATCCGGGAGTCGGCCCCGGCCGAGCTGCGGCGGGGTATGGGATACGTCATCCAGCACGGAGGGCTGTTCCCGCACCGCACCATCGTCGACAACATCACGACGGTGCCCCGCCTGCTGGGCCGGTCCAAGGCCGAGTCCCGCCAACGGGCGGCCGAGCTGATGGATCTGGTCGGCCTGACCCCCGACATGGCCCGGCGGTACCCCCATCAGCTGTCCGGTGGTCAGCAGCAGCGCGTCGGGGTGGCCCGGGCCCTGGCCGCCGATCCGCCGGTGCTGCTGATGGACGAGCCGTTCAGCGCCGTTGATCCGGTGGTCAGAGCCGAACTTCAGCAGGAACTGCTCCACATCCAGGCCCAGTTGCACAAGACGATCGTGTTCGTCACCCACGACATCGACGAAGCGGTCAAGTTGGGTGACCGGATCGCGGTGATGCAGGTCGGCGGCCTCCTGGTGCAGTTCGACACCCCCGAGCGGGTGCTGGCGGCACCGGCCGACCAGTTCGTGGAAAGGTTCCTCGGCGTCGATCGCGGCGTGCGGTGGCTGTCATTCCTGTCGAGCGAGGTGCTGTCCCTGGCGCCGGCCACGACGGCCGAGAGCGGTGTGTCGGACGACCAGCTCCGGGCGGCGGGCACCGAATGGGTCCTTGTCGTCGACAGTGAGCAGCGACCGCTCGGCTGGCGGGAGACGGCCCGTCCGGGCGACGGGCTGCGCCCGATCGGCCACACCTTCGTGCCGGCCACCGACTCGGTCCGCGCGGCGCTGGACGCAGTGGTGCTCTCGCCCGCCGGCCTGGCCGTCGCCGTCGACCCTCGTGGCGCCCTGCTGGGCGTGGCCGGCTACGACGTGATCAACAAGGCCATCGCCAATGCCGGCGGCCGGGCATGAGATTTCCGGGTCATGCTGCGGCCCAGACCTTCCACTTCCAGAAGGTGGGCAACTGGCAATGGGTGCTCAACCACATCGGCTACTTCTGGTCCCTGTCGCGCACCCACCTCTACCTGGCTCTGGTCTCGGTGGTTCTCGGGCTGGCCCTGTCGCTTCCGATCGGAGTGCTGGCCGCCCGCCGGCCCCGCGCCTACCCGGCGGTGCTCGCCGTGTCGACCTTCCTCTACTCGTTGCCGTCGCTGGCCGTCTTCGCTCTGCTCCTGGACATCACCGGCCTCACCGACAACACCGTCATCGTCGCCCTGGCCGTCTATGCCGGCACGATCCTGGTCCGCAGCGTGACCGACGGGCTGCGCAGCGTCCCCGAAGAGGTGCGCCTGTCGGCCACCGCCATGGGCTACCGGCCGTGGCGGCGACTGGTCGGCGTCGAACTGCCCACCGCTCTCCCCGTCATCGTCGCCGGCCTCCGGGTGGCGACGGTCGCCAGCATCAGCCTGGTCACGGTGGCCGCCCTCATCGGCAACGGGGGTCTGGGCCAGTTGTTCATCGCCGGTGAGAACTCCGACTTCATCACCGAGGTGCTGTGCGGCGTCGTCCTCGTCGTGTTCTGGGCAATCGTGTGCGACGGTGCCATCCTCGCCGGCGGCTGGGCGCTGACCCCGTGGACCAGGAAGCAGAGATGACGGCGGCGGCGAACGGCACTTCCTTTGACCACTTCTACTCGTACCTGACCGGCCACCTGGGCGGCGGCAGCGGCGTCATCGACCGGTTGCTGCAGCACATCGGCTACTCGATCGAAGCCCTGGCCATAGGTGCACTGATCGCCGTCCCCCTCGGTCTGTGGTCGGGCCACACCGGCCGCGGCGCCACGGTGCTCAGCCTGCTGAGCAATGCCAGCCGAGCCCTGCCCACGCTGGGGCTGCTCACCATCTTCGCCATCCTGATCGGGGTCGGCCTCAACGCCGCGATCATCCCGCTCGTCTTCATCGCCATCCCGTCGATCCTGGTCAACAGCTACGTCGCCATCGCCGGGGTGGACCGCAGCCTGGTGGACGCGGCCAAGGGCATGGGCCTCACCCCCTGGCAGGTGGTGCGGAGCGTGGAGCTACCGGTGGGGCTGCCCATCATCGTCCTCGGCTTCCGGACGGCGGCCATCCAGGTGGTGTCGACGGCGACCATCGCGGCCTACGTCGGGCTGGGCGGCCTCGGCCGCTTCATCATCGACGGCTATGCCTCGCGCAACTACGCCGAGATCGGTGCGGGGGCGGTCACGGTGGCCCTCTTCGCCATTGCGGTTGAAGCTCTATTTCTGCTCGGACAGCGTCTACTGGTCTCACCCGGTGTCCGGCGGGCAGGTATCTGACGGTGAGACCGCTTACCCCCAACCCGTAAGGAGCGCAGTGCGTCGTTCATTGGCAGTAGCAGCAGTCGTCTCAGGTCTGGTTCTGACGGCATGCAGCAGCTCCCACAAGGGAGCCACCACCAGCAGCAGTACCACCGGCAACAGCACGAGCAACAGCACCACTGCGAGCAGCACCGCGCAGCAACCAGTGGTCATCGGCTCCGCCAACTTCCCCGAGAACGAGGTCCTGGCTGATATTTATGCCGACGCCCTCCGCAACGCAGGCGTACCGGTCAGCACCAAGCTGAACATCGGCAGCCGTGAGATCTACTTCAAGGAGATGGAGAACGGGACGCTCAACGTGTTCCCGGAGTACAACGGCGCCATCCTCGACTACCTGCAACCCAAGGCCACGGCGTCGTCCACCGCCGATGTCGATACGGCCCTGGCGTCGGCCCTGCCGAGCAGCCTGGAGGCGTTGAATCCGGCCCCCGCCGAGGACTCCGATTCAGTCACCGTCACCTCCGCCTTCGCCGCCGCCCACCATCTGTCGAGCATCGCCGATCTGGCTGCCATCCAGTCGCAGGTGACGATCGGTGCCGCGCCGGAGTTCGCCAACCGCCAGGAGGGCCTGCTCGGGCTCAAGTCCATCTACGGCCTGACTCTGAAGTTCAAGCCGCTCGATGAGTCCGGCCCGCTGACCATCGCCGCCCTCAACGGGGGCACCATCCAGGCCGGTGACGTCTACACGACCGACCCGTCGGTGGCCAAGTACCACTTCGTGGCCCTGACCGATCCGAAACACCTGTTCGCGGCCCAGAACGTGATCCCGATCGTGAACAAGTCGGTGGCCACGTCGAAGGTGACCAGCACGTTGAACGCCGTGTCAGCGGCACTGACAACAAGCGATCTGGTCCAACTCGTGGGTGCCGTCGAGAACGACCACGTGGACGCGGCCACGGTCGCCTCCCAGTTCGTCTCCCAACTGCACCTGGGCTAGGCCAGCCCGGCCATCCGCCTCAGAATCGCCCGACCGACGGTTGCGTAGGTCGGGCGGTTCTCGAGGCCGATCTCGAGCAGCATCAACCCGAACAGCACCGACCACCCGTGGGACCGGCGCACCAGATCGGGGTCGACCGGACCGTAGGCAGCCCAGAAATGAGGCCATCCCTCGTCCGGCACCGTCATCCAGGCGGCTCCCAGATCGCAGGCCGGGTCGCCTGCGCAGGTGTCGCCGAAGTCGATGACGGCGACGACGACCCCGCCGGCCACGAGCAGGTTGGCCGGGTGCAGGTCCCCGTGCAACCAGGCCGGCCGGCCACCGTGGTGGGGGGCGGCGACGGCATCGTCCCAGACGGACCGCAGGCGGTCCTCGTCCACGTGGGCCGTCAGCCGTTTCATTCGTTCCTCGAATGTGTCAGTTCGAGTGACCACAGGGCCGCCGCGCCTGGGACTGGAGGGCAGCCCATCGGGACTCAGCGCGTGCATCGTGTGCAGGAACTGCCCCATCCGGCGGGCGGTGATCCCCACATCGGTGGGCCCGACGCGATCGCCGGGCTCGCCTTCGATCCACGGCACGACCGACCAGTGCCAGGGATACCCGTGCGCCGGCCGGCCGAGGCGGATCGGTAACGGGATGTCGACCGGCAGCTCAGGGGCCTGCTCGTGCAGGACGGCCAGCCACGTCTGCTCGTGCTCGATCAGCGCGGCTGCCATCTCCCGCCGGGGGAGACGCAGGGCCAGGTCGTCACCGAGGCGCCAGATGACGTTGTCGAAGCCGGCGTCGAGCAGGTGGAGCGGCAGCCGGGCCAGATCGGGATGTTGATCGGACAGGAGCCGGCGCACGAGCGGCTCGTCGATCGGCACCTCCGCCGCCGGCCATACAGGTGCGGTCAAAGGAACCGCCTTTCCGCTGCTCCACCGGTCATCCCGGCGAGTCTAAGAACAGGGGGCGCTCGTTTCGACCATGGTGATCCGAGGGCCGCTCAGGGAGCGGCGAGCCTGCTCAGCGGTTCGGCGAGGCGCGCTTCAGTGGATGGCGATCAGCACCAGGGCGGCGGGGCGGCCGACGAGGCGCTTCAGTGGATGGCGATCAGCACCGAGACGGCGCCGGCGCCGAGGAACGGTCCGAACGGCAGCGCCGACGACCGCGACATCCGACCGCTGAGCAGGAGCACGGCGGCCGTCAGCCCGGCCAGCACGTTGGCCAGCAGGAACCCGAGGAAGACCCCGCGACCGCCGTGGGCCCATGCCAGCGCCAGCCCGATGGGCACGGCCAGCCGGACATCGCCGAATCCCATCCAGGCCCGGTTGACCACGCTGATGACGGCCAGGAGGCCGGTCAGCGCAGTGGCGGCGACCAGGCTGGTGAAGGCGACGTGCCACTCCCCCGTCGCCCCCGCACCGGCGGCGATGGCTGCGGCGGTGGCCCCTGCCGTCCACCAGACGGGCGCCTTCGGCAGCAGGAGCCACTCCACGTCGCCCACGCCCAGCGGCACGGCTCCGGCGATCAATGCCAGGCCGGCGGGCAGCGCCCAGGTCGACCCGGTGTGAGCGGCGAGGGCGGCCGCACACAGGACGGCGATGCCGACGGCGACAACTGTGCGGTGCGGGATCGTCCGCACCCGGTGCCGGGTCGCCGTCAGGGTGGTGAACCCGGGACCGCCCTGATGGACGTCGATCTCGTCAGCCGAAATCGGGATACGGGCGGCCCGGCCGGCGACCACGATGTCGAGGCCGGCGGCCACCGGACCGCAGACGGCGGCCGCACCGACGATGAGGAGGGCGTCCATCTCAGCCCACCAGCTGCGTCGTGCTGCAGTTGACGTACTGGTCCGTGACCGTCGAGTTGCCCAGATTGATCCCGAGTCCCGACAGGATGGGGCTGAGAGCCGGATCGAGGGCGTTGTTGAGATCGGTCGTCAGGGTGCTGAGCACGGCACCGGTGAGGCCGCTCGGAGCGTTGACCACGATGGAAGGGTTGCTGGTCTGCTGCGACTGGGCGGCAGGGAGTGAATCACCGAACGGCCCGGTGAATGTGTCAGTGAAGCTGGCACCACCCACGGTGCTGGTGCTGCCGGTGAGCGTGCTCGGGATCCCGAGCGCCGTCACTGTGAACGTTGGGCTGATGGTCGCCGCCGAACTACTCCCGCTGATGGTTGCCGTCTCGGTGGCAAGAGACGTCCCGCAGTCGAGGGTCTGGAGGGTGCCCGACGCGCTGGCCCCGGTCACCTGCAGTTCGATGTTAACCGTGGTGCCCAACCCGAGCGACAGGTTGGCCAGCGAGAGGGTCACCGCCGCCTGCGACTCGTTGGCGGTCACCGGGCAGATGGCGGCTCCGGTCGGGCAGGACGGCTCGTCGGCCGGTCCCGGTCCGGCTTCGGCCACCGGGGAGATGGCCGTGGCGGTGACGTTCAGCAGGCCCAGGCCGGAGATGTTGATCCCGACGGCGTGCTGCTCGTGGGCCAGGTCGGCCACGCCGATCAGGTAGTCGGCGGCATTGATCTGGGCGAAAGCGGCCGGCGTGAGCGCGCTGCCGCCGGCGTTGCAGGCGGTGGTGCCGTTGGTCAGGTTGATCAGCTGGCACAGTTCGACGGTGGACGTGGTGGTGACATCGCCCGCCCCGGTGCCGCTGACCGCCAGCGACGAGCTCAGGCTGCCGGCCGCATTCGTCGCCGGGGTGGTGTTCTGGGCGACCAGGGCGTTGTAGTAATAGCCCAGGGCGGTCCCCGGCGAAACCGGCGTGTCCAGCAGGTTGGACAGACCACCCACACTCGGGTTGGCGGCCAGGATGTCGCCGATCGAGACGTCGGCGCCGGCCAGTCCGCTCGAGCTGAGCAATTTGATCTCAGCGGTCGATGCGCCCAGGTACTGGCTCAGCAGCGAGTCGACGTACGGGTTGGAGAAATCGACGAGCGAAGTCCCGAGGGTGAAGGCCGACACCCCGGAGATCGTCGATGTCTGTGGTACCGAGGTCGTAGTGGTCGCCCCGGGGAGAGTGGTGGTCGTCGTCGTGCAACTGACCAGGCAGCCGGTCGGATAGATGAGCATGGCCGTGGCATTGCGGTGTGACGTCGAGTTGCCTACTTCGAACACGAAGCTGGTCACGGCGCTGGCCTGGACCCGGACGGCA
>DASZNC010000043.1:0-2165 GCA_035551615.1 Acidimicrobiales bacterium | reverse complement strand
CTGACCCCGCTGGCGCTGGTGACCGATGGCACCACGTTGTCGCGGATGCGGTGCACGAGCGACTGGGTCGCGTTGTCCTGGGGCGAGGTGGTGGGGACGACAGTGATCACGGCGGTGCTGTCGGCCGCGTTGAACGCCGGGGGGGCGACTTGGGCCACACCTGGCGTTGCCCGCAGCTGGGTCGCCAGCCGGTCCACGGTGGGCCGGCCGGCGGCGCCTGGCATCTGGGCGGCCAGGACCAGAGGCCCGTTGGCGCCTGGTCCGAAACCCTGGGCCAGCAGGTCGTAGGCCTGACGGGTGGTCAGGGAGGGCGAGCCGTTGCCTGCGTCGGTGAAGGCCAGGTTCATGGAGAACAGCGGGATGGCGAGCACGACGAGGATGGCGAGGCTGCCGATGGCGGCCGGCCACGGGCGCCGCTGGACCACCCGGCTCCACCGGAACGAGAGGGGCGGACGCTGCGTGTCGGTGTGCTGGCGGGTCGGGACCCGCAGGCGGTCGATGGCGTGGCCGGCGAAGCCGAGCATGGCCGGCAGGAGGGTCAGTGTCCCGATCATGACCAGGGCGACGGCGGCGATGGCCCCGAAGGACAGGCCGTACATGAACGGCAGGTTCATGACGAGCAGCCCCAGGAGGGAGATGACCACCGTGCTCCCTGCGAAGAGCACGGCCCGACCGGACGTGGCCAGTGAGAGCGCCACCGAGTCGCGTGGCGACATGCCGTCAGACAGGGCGCGGCGGTGCCGGGTGACGACGAGCAGGGCGTAGTCGATGCCCACGCCGAGGCCGATCATCCCGGCGAGCTGGGTGCCGAACGATGGGACCGTCACTGTGTGGCTGATCACGTCGATGATCGCCACGCCGCCCCCGATCCCGAACAGGGCTATGAGGATCGGCAGCCCCATGGCGATGACGGAGCCGAAGGCGATCAGCATGATGATGATGGCGGCCAGGATCCCGACGGCCTCGCTGGCTCCGGGGCTACCGGTCACGGCCTTCTCGATGGGTGCGCCCCCGAGCTGGACGTTGAGCCCTGGCGCCGCCGACGCCCTGGCGGTGTCCACGACCTTGGACGCGGCGGCTTTGGGCAGGTCGACGGTCTGGGTGTCGAACTGCACCACGGCGTACGCGATGTGGCCGTTGGACGAGATCTGGTTCCCGGCTCCTGGCGCGAACGGGCTGCGGACGCCCGACACGTGGGGGAGGGGCTGCACCTGGTTCATCACCCGCCCGATGGCGGCCTGGCTGGCCGGGGAGGTGACGGGCTGGGAGGTCTGGAAGACGATGTCTCCTGTGTCGCCGGCGCGGGATGGGAATGCCTGCTGGAGGATGGTCTGGACCTGGTCCGAGTCCGAGTGCCCCGAGTTGAACCGGTCGGTGAACCGCCCGGTGACCGCCTGGGCGACGATCGTCAGGACGATGAGCCCCGCGACCCACAGGGCGAGGACCAGGCGCCGCCGGTCGTAGCACCACCGCCCGAGCCTGCCCAGGCCGCTGTCGGCGACGGAGGTTGTGGTCCGTGCTGCGGCATCGAGTTCCGACTTCACCGTTGACCTCCCGTGCAGTGCGCGCCGCGTGGCGCTGGCACCCATCTCGTCGATTGCGGACGACCGAAATCGACAGCCGGGCCGGGCGATGCGGATGCCGTCACCTTCATCTGCGGATCCTCCGGTATGGCGGCGGTCGCCGCCATAGGGGATGACCCCGATCGGACCCTGATTGTGACGACGGTCCGGTCCCCACTCACCGGCAGACACCCGTTAGAATTCATCAGCAGTGAGTTCTAGCACAGAATTCCCCACCGATGAAACTCGTTCTTCGACGCCCAGGGGGCGTCGCCCGGGGAAGACGGACACCCGGGCCGAGATCGTTGCCGCCGCCGCGGCTGTGTTCGCGGCGGAGGGATACGCCGAGGCCAGCCTCAGGGGCATCGCCCAGCGGGCCGGTGTCGACCCGGCTCTGGTCCATCACTATTTCGACGGGAAGGCCGCCCTCTTCGTCGAGGTGACGGGGTTGCCGAGAGACTTTCGGGAGATCCGGGACGAGGTCGGCCGGACACCGGGCTCCCGGGGCACGGCCCTGGTGGACCGCTTCCTCCGCTACTGGGACGAGGAGCCTCCTGAGGGGAGAGCGAACTCGTTCCTCTCCCTCGTGCAGGCCGTCTCCTC
>DASZNC010000042.1:0-51293 GCA_035551615.1 Acidimicrobiales bacterium | reverse complement strand
TCCTTCGGGTAGATGACCTGGGCGCCGCGGGGCATCTTCAGGACGACCTCGGCCAGCGTCGGGCGCACGGCCACGTACCGGGCGCCGCGGGTGGAGCGGACGGTGATCCCCTCGGAGGCACCGATCAGGTCGGCGTGCGGGACCGGGCCGGAATGGGTGTGGAACTCCCCCCCTTCGGCCAGGGTGACGAGATAGCGCCGTCCCTTGCCGTCGAACAGGAGGACCCGTTCGCCGGCTTCGAGCGGCCGGGTCACGGTTCGGGGGTCCGGGCTCGGACCGTGGGGGCGGCGACCGGTACCGGACCATCCGGCGCCGGGTCCTCTTCGCGGCCGGCCTCCAGGCGGTGGTGGCCGCCGGCCCGGTCGACCAGCTTGCAGAAGGCGCACACCTCGCTGACTGTGGGCGAGCCGCAACCCGGGCACGGGTGCAGCCCTTCCCGCTCGGCTTCGGCGACCGATGCGACCAGCGGCGCGACGCGGTCCAGGAAGCCGAACAGGAATGCCGACTTGGAGCCGGGCGAGCGCTCCTCGATCTCGTTGAGGGCGTTCTTGTAGCCGATGTGCCGGTTGCCCTCGGCCATCGGGCACTCCTCGACGATGTAGTCGATCCCCTTCAGGACGCAGTAGGCCGCCATCTCCCGTTCGCCCAACCGGACCAGCGGCTTGACCTTGCGCACGAACCCACCCTCCCCGGGTAGCACCGGGTGCTGGCGGCCCAGGTAGGCGACATCCCACCGCAGCACGTTGCCGAACAGCACGGCCGCCTCGTCGTCCAGATTGTGGCCGGTGGCGACGGCGTCGTAGCGGCCGTCGACGGCGGCCTGGTTGAACAGGTGGCGTTTGGACAGCCCGCACGCCGAGCAGGGGGCGCGCCGGGCGGCCCGGGACCCGGCCGGGATGTCGTAGCCGTAGTCGCCGGGCAGGTCGATCTCCACCAGGCGGGCGGAGCGGGACCGGGCATAGGCGCGGGCACACTCCTTCGACTCGTCGCTGTAGTCACCGATCCCGAGGCCGAGATAGAGGCCGTCGACGGCGTAGCCGAGGTCGAGCAGCAGGTCCCACAGGGCGAGCGAGTCCTTGCCGCCCGACACCGCCACCAGGATGCGGTCGTCGGGTCCGAACATGTCGTAGGCCTCGATGGCGCGCGTGACCTGGTCGCGGCAATGCTTGGTGAAGCATCCGCCGCAGAAGGCGGCGTTGTGCCGGCGGACGTCGATGACCGCCGGCTCGCGGCACACGCGGCATTTCATCAGGCGCCCCCGGAAATCACCGGACGGACCTCGACCGTCGCTTCGTCGGCGATGCGTGCGTCACCGGTCACCAGCGTGCCATCCACGATGACCAGAACGGACTCGCGGTTCATCTCCAGCCGGCCCAAGAGGGCGGAGACGCCCATCGGGCCGGGAACGTCGAGTTCCCGGCGAGGATTGCGCAGCAGGACCCGCACGCCTACGGCTGCGGGGTGGCTTCGTGGTGGATGCGAATCGTCTGGCCGGGCGCCAGTTTCTCGGAGAAGACCACCTCGGCCTCCTTCTGCCAGGCCCGACCGGCCAGATAGGCCAGCACGCCCAGAGCCCCGACCGCCGTCCAGGCCGGGTTCCCGCCCTGGACACCACGCCGCCAGCCCTCCCGCATCAAGCGCCGGACCAGGCGGTTCACAGGCGCCGGATCTCCACCCAGGTGGACTTGCGTCGACCCCGGCGCCGGCCCAGCCAGAACGCCACCCCGAGAACAACGACAGCACCGACGGCGGCCACCACCGTCGCCGCCGGGCGGGCCTTCTCGGCCGTTTCGGCCGTCTCCCCCTGGATCTCCTCGAGCTTGGTGCGGATGTCCGAAATCTCGATGCGGCCGTCGGGCCCGGTACCGACCGGGGGCCCGGTCTTCTTCGAGCGGTCGCTCATCTGTCGCCTCCGATGGCCTTGTCACCCTTGATGACCCGGAGCGTGGCCCAGGCCACGCCCACTGCGGCCACCAGCACACCACCGAGGTAGGGCACCCAGGTCAGGTTGCCGGTCAGGTGCCGGCCGGTCTCGCTCTGGACCACCCGGACGGCGGTCAGGGTCAGCATGCCACCGCCGATGGCGAACAGAACGGCGCCGGCCACCCCCCAGGCCACGTACCGGCCCAGGGCCTTCAGCGGATCGAGGGTCTCCTGCTTGGTGTAGGCGACCACCAGGCCGAGCAACTCGTTCAGATGGGTGCCCAGCCCCTTGTCGTCATCGGCCGGGCTCGGTGCGCGCTTGGCCTCGGCATCAGTCACAGCCCGACCATCCTTATCGGCCCCGCAGGCGGAACGCAAGAAGCGCGCCGGCGTCGTCGACCAGGCGGGTGAGCAGGTCCAGCCGCTCGCCCCGATCCACCTCCTCGAGCAGCATCTGCCGGTCGAGAGGGCCGAGCGGCGCCCGGGCGCACAGCTCCCAGGCGGCGACGGCCGGTTCGTCCGAAATCCGGAACGTCGGAGGCTCCACCGGCTCCCCCAACTGGACGGCCAGGCTCAGAGCGGTGCGCACCGCCCGCTCGGCGGCGTCGAGCCGGTCCCGGTCGCCCGGATCCCACTCCTGGTCGGGGCGTTCGTCGATCACCGCCTGCGGGTAGGGGTCGTCGTCGAGCCACCGGTCCACCGTGAAGGGATGGCTGCCGGCGAAGATCGCCACCCAGCGCCCGTCGGGCAGGCGCTCCGACTCGATCAGGTGGGTGACCGTCCCGGTGGCGACCCGGACGTCGCCGCCGCCCACTTCGCTGCCTCGTTCGATCATCACCACTCCCATCTCGGCTGTCCGCCCTACCCCGGTGATGGTCTCCATAAGCATGCGGTAGCGATCCTCGAACACGTGCAGAGGCAGGATCTGGGTGGGCAGGACCGGGTTGCCGAGCGGGAACACGGGCAGGTAGCGGCTCACCGGTCGGGCTCGAGGTCACGGAACGTCGGGATCTGCGGGTAGTCGGCGATGGCCACGGCGATCCGGTCCACGAGGGGGGCGGCCTGGGCGCTCGGCATGGCGTTGATGATTATCGAGAACCAGACCGGTTCGGCCAGTTCAGTGGTGCCGGCGCGAGCCGGCACCACGTATCCGCTCAGGGCGGAGACCTGCCCGAGGGTCCCGGTCTTGGCGTGGATGCGACCGGCCGCAGCCGTCCCCACGAACCGGCGGGCCAGCGTGCCCGACCGGGCCGCCACCGGCAGTCCGGCGGCGATCGACCCCGACATCCCGGCCTTCTCGAGGGCCCCGGTCAGAAGCGGGCAGGTCGCCCGGTCGCCGGTGTCCAGCCCGGAACCGTCGAGGGCGACGAGCTGGGTCACGGGCAGGCCCTCGGCCGCCATGACGCGACGAATCTGAGCCGTGCCGGCCGCAGTACTGCCCTGCCCCTCCTCCCGGTAGCCGAGCTCCTTGGTGACCAGTTCGGCGACCGTGTCGTCGCTGACCCTCAGCATCTGCTCGATCAGAGCGGAGAGCGGCGGGCTCTCGATCTGGGCCACCGGCACCGTCCGTTTCGGTGCCGGCGCGTCGGTGGCCGGGCCGGTGACGGTCACTCCGGCCGACTTCAGCACGGCGGTGAACGCCTGGGCGGCGAACAGCGGCGGGTTGGCCGGGCCCGTGTCGCCGGGCTGGCCGGGGCCGGCCGGGGGTGGCCCACCGTCGTTCACCTCGAGGGCGCTGAGGGGCGCCACATCGGATTCGGCCAGGTAGATGGGATCCCACGTGGCCACGCCGATCTGGTTGTCGTAGCGCACGGCGTCACCGATGACCGAACCGGTGATGGTGGTGATCCCGGCCCGGCGCACGGCCGCCGCCAGGGCATCCAGGGACGTGTAGGACGGCTCGTTGAAGTAGAGCTGCTGGTCATAGGCGGCCGTGAACAGGTCCGGGTCGCCGCCGCCGACCAGATACAGGTTGCCGGTCAGCGTGTTCCCCACCGGTTTGGCGGAGGCCACCACTCTGGTCGTGTACCGGAACCCGGCCCCGAGGGTGGCCAGGGCGGCGGCCGAGGTGAGCAGCTTCATGTTCGACGCCGGTTCCAACTGTTCCGCCGGGTGGAGTTGGTACAGGGGGTGACCGCCCTGCTCGACGTCGACGCAGACGGCTGGGCCCAGGCCCTTGGTGGCAACGGCCAGGGCCCGGCTGGCGCGCTGGCCGGCCAGGGTGTCCTCCACCCACGTCGGGTCCCGCCGCACCGACAGGAGGGGGGTGGCCGAGCCGGTCGCCGGCGCCCCCGCCCGGGGCCGGTTCGGTGCCGCCGTCGCCGCCGGGCCGGTGAGGAGCGAAGCGGACAATACGGCGGCGAGGAGCGCCCGGCGCAGCATCGCTTGAAACTAGTCACACCCGGTTGGGGTAATTTGCGCGACTGTGATCGACGTTCTGGTAGCAGTGGTGGTCGGGCTGGCGACCTGCCAGGTGGCAATTTTCCTGACCACGGTGTTCCTGCACCGGACGCTCTCGCACCGGGCCATCACCATGTCGCCCGGCCTGCGCTTCGCCTGCCGGGTCCTCACCTGGATCAGCACCGGCATCCGGCCCCGCCAATGGGTCGGGGTGCACCGCCGCCACCACGCCTACACCGATGTGGACGGCGACCCGCACTCCCCGCTCCTCGAGGGCTTCACCCACGTCCTGGTCGGCAACGTCGCCCTCTACCGCAAGGCGGCCCACGACGGGGTGACGGTGGAGAAGTACGCGAAGGACATGCCGCCCGACCGGTGGGACCGGATCCTGTTCGACCATGCCCTCCTCGGGCTGGCCGTCGGTATCGCCGGCCTGTACTTCGTCTTCGGCATGAACTGGGAGATGACGGTCATCGCGTCGGCCGTGCACACGGTGACCTACCTGGGGCTCAACTCGGCCGTCAACGCAGTCGGCCACACCTACGGCCGGCGCCCGTTCAAGGGTCTGGCCACCAACAGCCAGTGGCTGGCCTGGTTGACCGCCGGGGAGGGCCTGCACAGCAACCATCACGCCGCCCCCACTTCGGCCCGCCTGTCGTTCGCCCGCCGAGAAATCGACCCGGGCTGGTGGTTCGTCGCCCTGGCCGGGAAGCTGAAGTGGCTCAAGGTGCGTCACCTCGAGCCCCGGCTGATGGCCGGCGCCCGGCGGGCGGCCTAGCGTCCCGCCTCGACATGGACATCATCTCCGCCCTCTTCGCCGAGAACATTGACCTCCGGCCGGTTCCCGGTCCGTCCACCCGCATCGACCTGACCGGAATCATGTTCTCCCTGCCGGCGCCATCGGCGCCGCCGGTCGCCGTCACCCCCCACCTGATCGTCCTGGTCCGCTGCCGGCCCGACGAGGACGGTCAGGGCATCTTGGAGGTGGTCTTCCGCGACGAGGCCGGAGAACAGATCGCCCGCAACGTGTCGCCGTTCACCGTGGAGCCCGGCAAGTTCACGTACCGCCTGGTGCGGGGCGAGCTGGAATTCCAGGATTACAGCACCATCGAGGCCCACTGCCGGTTGTTGCCCGACGGGCCGCCGACGGTCGTACCCCTCACCCTGCTGCCGCCCGTCTAGGCGCCGGCTCAGGGTCGTTCAGGAGCGGACCCGGGCGTGGGTAGGGTGGCCTCATGACGGAGCGCGACGGCGACCTCGAACAGCTCGCCATCAACGTGATCAGGGGGCTGGCCATGGACGCCCCCCAGCGGGCCAACGCCGGCCACCCGGGGACGGCGATGGCGTTGGCCCCGCTGGCCCATGTCCTGTGGACCCGCATCATGCGCTACGACGCGTCGGATCCGCAGTGGCCGGACCGAGACCGGTTCGTGCTCTCGTGCGGCCACGCCTGCATCCTCCTGTACTCGATGCTGTACCTGACCGGCTACGGCCAGGAACTGGATCCGCCGTTCGGGATCGACGATCTCGAGCACTTCCGCAAACTGCACAGCCGGACGCCGGGGCATCCGGAGGTGCACGACCTGCCCGGCATCGAGGTGACGACCGGCCCACTGGGCCAGGGCGTGGCCAACGGGGTCGGCCTGGGCCTGGCCGAACGCATCCTGCGGGCCCGTTTCGGGGCCGACCTGACCGACCACCACACCTTCGTGGTCTGCAGCGACGGTGACCTGATGGAGGGCATCAGCCACGAGGCCGCCTCGATGGCCGGCCATCTCCAGCTGGGCCGGCTCATCTACGTATACGACGACAACCACATCACCATCGACGGGCCGACCGAGATCACCCTGACCGATGACGCAGCCAGGCGATTCGAGGCCTACGGCTGGCACGTCGAGACTCTGGGCCAGGTCGCCAACGACACAGACGCGCTGGAGGCCGGCCTGCGCCGGGCCATGGCCGAGGAGGAGCGCCCCAGCCTGCTGGTCCTGCGCAGCCACATCGGCTTCCCGGCCCCGCACATGACCGACAACCCGAAGGCCCACGGCTCGCCGTTGGGAGCCGACGAGGTCCGGGCCACCAAGGAGATCCTGGGCCTGCCCCCCGACCAGGAGTTCTACGTGCCGGCCGAGGTCCTCGACCTGTACCGGGAGGCCGGACGCCGCTCGGTGCCGGCCCGCCGGGCCTGGCAGGAGCGCTTCGAGGCGTGGACCGGGGACAGGGCGGCGTGGGAGGCGGCGTGGGCCAATACCGGCGAACCGGGCTGGCAGGACGATCTGCCGGTGTGGAAGGCGGGCGAATCGGTCGCCACCCGCAACTCGGTCAAGTCGGCGCTCAACGCCTTCCTGCCGAAGGTCCCCGGGATCGTGTCCGGAGGGGCCGACCTGACCGGCAACACCGGTACCAAGCTGGACGACGAGCCGGTGCAGAGCTACGAGCACCCGGAGGGCCGGGCCATCGCCTTCGGCGTGCGCGAGCACGGCATGGGCGGGGTCATGAACGGCCTGACCCTGCACGGAGGGGTGCTGCCCATCGGGGGCACGTTCTTCACCTTCAGCGACTACATGCGGGGATCGGTCCGCCTGGCCGCCCTGTCGCAGTCGAAGGTCATCTACTTCTGGACCCATGATTCGATCGGCCTGGGCGAGGACGGCCCGACCCACCAGCCGATCGAGCAGCTGGCCGCGATCCGGGCCATCCCCGGGCTCCGGGTGATCCGGCCGGCCGACGCCAACGAGTCGGCCCACGCGCTGCGGGTGGCCATCGAGCGCGACGGCCCCACCGCACTGATCCTGAGCCGCCAGGAGCTGCCCGTGCTCGAGGGCACGGCCGAGATGGGCGCCCAGCTCGAGCGGGGCGCCTACGTCCTGGTCGAAGGCGGCGACGATCCCGATGTGGTCCTCATCGGGACCGGTTCCGAGGTCTCGGTGTGCGTCGCCGCCGCCCACCTGCTCGAGGAGCGGGACGTGGTGGCCCGGGTCATCTCCATGCCCAGCTGGGAGCTGTTCGACGAGCAGGACGACGACTACCAGGACACGGTGCTCGGCCCCGGCGCCCCGGTGCTGGCCGTCGAGGCGGCCACCTCGTTCGGCTGGGCCCGCTTCGCCGACGACTCCGTTTCCATTGATCACTTCGGGGCGTCCGGTCCGGGGGCCGAGGTCCTCGAGGCGTTCGGCTTCACCCCGGAGAACGTGGCCGCCCGGGCCGCCCTGCTGGTCGACTCGATCGGCGGCTACGACGACGACTACGACGACAACGACGAGGAGGACGCACCATGACGACCCTGCACGACCTCTACGCCCAGCAGGGCCAGAGCCCGTGGATCGACAACCTGAACCGCCTGAGCATCCGACAGGGCGGCCTGCAGAAGCTGGTCGACTCCGGAATCCGGGGCGTGACCTCGAACCCGACCATCTTCCAGAAGGCGATGACCGGCTCGGACGCCTACGACGAGCAGTTCCGCACGCTGATCGAGCGGGATTCGGTGGAGGCCGCGTTCTGGGATATGGCCATCGACGACGTCACCGCCGCCTGCGGCATCCTGCGCCCGGTCCATGACGCCAGCGGTGGCACGGACGGCTTCGTGTCGTTGGAGGTGGCGCCGTCGCTGGCCGACCAGACCGACCCCACGATCGAGGCCGCCCGCAACCTGCACGAACGCATCTCGCGGCCCAACCTGATGGTCAAGATCCCGGCCACCGAGGAGGGCGTCCCGGCCATCGAGAAGATGATCTCGGAGGGCCGCAACATCAACGTCACCCTGATCTTCAGCCTTGAACGGTATGAAGCGGTGATGGAGGCTTACCTATCGGGCCTGGAGGCGTTCGTCTCGTCCGGTGGCCACCCGGGCCAGGTCCACAGTGTGGCCTCATTCTTCGTGAGCCGGGTCGACACCGAGGTCGACCGCCGCCTCGACAAGGCGGGCGCCGACCAGTCGTTGCACGGGCGGGCGGCGGTGGCCCAGGCCAAGCTGGCCTACGAGCTGTTCGAGCGCCACTTCTCGGGCGCCCGCTGGGACGCGCTGGCCCAGGCCGGGGCCAACGTGCAGCGCCCGTTGTGGGCGTCCACGTCGACCAAGAACCCGGCCTACCCGGACCTCCTGTACGTGGACAGCCTGATCGGCCCCCACACCGTCAACACCATGCCCGACGCCACCGTCCAGGCCGTCCTCGACCACGGCACCGTCGCCCGCACCGTCGACACCGACGTGGACGGCGCCCGCCGGCTCCTCGAGGACGAGCTGCCCGACGCCGGCATCGACATGGCCGACGTCTCCAAGACACTGCAGCAGGAGGGCGTGTCGTCGTTCATGAAGAGCTGGGACGAGCTGATCCAGTCCCTGTCGGACAAGGCGAACGGCACCGCCGACCGCTAGTCGACCCATGTCCGATCCCCTGCCGGAAAACCCCCTCGCCGAGGGCATCGAGGTCGACCGCCGGGCACCCCCCGGCGTTCTGGTCGTCGTCGGGGCATCGGGCGACCTCACCGCCCGTAAGCTGCTGCCGGCCATCGAGCAGCTGTCCCGCCGGCGGCTGCTGCCGCAGGCGTTCGGGGTTATCGGGGTGGCCCGGACCGAGCTCACCGACGACGGCTTCCGGCAGCTCATGACCGACGCCGTCCCCGACTCCGGCCCCGGCTGGTCGGAGGTGGTCAAGCACAGCCGCTACGTGACCGGCGAGTACGGGGACCCGGTGACCTTCTCCACCCTGGCCGAGACCATCTCGGCGGTGGAGGCCGACGTGGGCGCAGCCGGCAACCGCACGTTCTACCTGGCCACCATCCCGGCCGTGTTCGAGGTGGTGGCCGACGGCCTCGGTTCGGTCGGCCTGAACCGGCCTCCCACCGACAGCACCGCCGTCCGCCTGGTCATCGAGAAGCCGTTCGGCCGGGATCTGGGCAGCGCCCGCGAGCTCGACGCCGCCCTGCACCGGACCTTCGACGAGGAGCAGATCTACCGGATCGACCACTACCTCGGTAAAGAGACGGTCCAGAACGTGCTCGCCCTGCGCTTCGCCAACGCCATCTTCGAGCCCCTGTGGAACCGCAGCTACATCGACCACGTGCAGATCACCGTGGCCGAGTCACTGGGAGTCGAGAAGCGGGGCGGCTTCTACGAGACGGCCGGCGCGCTGCGCGACATCGTCCAGAACCACGTGATGCAGGTGCTGTCGCTGACGCTGATGGAGCCGCCCGGCTCCATCGACGCCCAGGGCATCCGCGACGAGAAGGTGAAGGCCCTGCGCTCGGTGGTGATCCCGTCCCCCGACGACGTCCGCAACGATGTGGTGCGGGCCCAGTACGACAGCGGTTGGAGCGAGGGCAAGGCGGTGCCCGCCTATCGCGAGGAACCGGACGTCGACCCGGCCAGCCAGACCGAGACCTACGTGGCCATGAAGCTGATGTGCGACAACTGGCGGTGGGCCGGCGTACCGATTTACATACGCACCGGGAAGCGCCTGCCCAAGCGCCTGACCGAGGTCGCTCTGCAATTCCACGGCGTGCCCCACCTGGCCTTCGGCAAGGCCGAGAGCCGGGACCTGCGGCCGAACGCCCTGGTGCTGCGCATCCAGCCCGACGAGGGCGTCGCCCTCCGCTTCGGCGCCAAGGTGCCCGGTCAGGCGTTCAACGTCCGTGACGTGCTCATGGACATGTCCTACGGCTCGGCCTTCATGGAGGACGCCCCGGAGGCGTACGAGCGCCTGCTCCTCGACGCCATGGTCGGCGATCCCACGCTGTTCATCCGCAGCGACGAGGTGGACCAGGCGTGGCGCGTCGTCGACCCGATCCTCGACGCCTGGCAGGGGCGGGCCGTGCCGCTGGCCGGCTATGCGGCCGGTACGTGGGGACCACGTCAGGCCGATCAGTTGATCGAGCGCGACGACCGCCAGTGGCGGACCCCCTGAGTCGATGAGCGACATCGGGACGGCCGAGCCCCAGTCGGTCGACTACTGGACCGGGGAGGGCATCCGCCTCTCGGAGGTGGTCGACGCCTTGGCCGACCTGCGCGACCAGTCGACCGACCACCACTCCTCGGCTCGCACCGCAGTGATGACCCTGGTCGCCGTCGCCCCCGGCGACGAACAGGCCTACGAGGCGACCGGCGCCCTCCGCAGCCTGGCCGGCCACCACCCGTCCCGGATCGTGTTGCTGCGCCCCGATCCCGACTCCGTCGCCCACCTGGGGGCCCGGGCCACCCTCTACGCCCTCGACAGCGACCACCACCACCGGATCAACTTCGAGGAGGTCATGCTCGAGATCGGGGGCCAGGCGGCCCGCCATCTGGACTCGTTCGTGGAGGCCTTCACTCTCTCCGACCTGCCGGTCGCCGTCTGGTACGTCAACTCCATCCCGGAGCCGTCCGACCCGCTCCTCTCAGTGGCCACCGCCATCCTGATCGACAGTCGAGACGCCCCCGATCCCGGTCAGTTGCGCAGCGTCCTGCAGCTGGCCCGCCGGCGCACGCTGGTCGACCTGTCGTGGACCCGCCTGCGGCCGTGGCGGGAGCTGCTGTCCGCCCTGTTCGATCCACCCGCCAGCCGGCCCTGGCTGGACCACCTGGACACGGTGGAGATCACCGGCAAGGAAGGGCCCCGGCGCCTGCTCGGCGGGTGGCTGTCGGCCCAGACCGGCGTGTCACACCGGCGCATAAGCCTCCAGGACGCCCGTCACGTGTCCATCCGGCTGGCCGGCCGGCGCGACGGCCAGACGGCGACCTTCACCGTGGAACGGGTGGACGGGCAGCGGATGATCGTGGCCGAAGCCAACCTGCCCGACGGACCCACCCTGCGGTCCACCAACCTGCTCCCCGACGACCCGCTGGCCACGTCGCTGGCCAACGCCCTGACCCACCTGCGGCCCGATCCGATATGGGAACGGGCCCTCTCGGCGGCCACCGCTCTGGTCGACTAGTCGGGCCGGCGGAAGCCGTGGGCTGGCACCGGCCCGGCGGCGGTCACCTAGATTGGCAATGTGAACGGAGAGTTGATCGTGGTGGACGACCTGCCCGGGGAGTTCGCCGCCCGGGTCATCGCGGCCTACGAGTCGCGCCCCAACGACCTCTTCAGCTTCGCCCTCTCGGGCGGTAGCACCGCCCGACCCTGCTACGAACGGCTGGCCGCGGACAGCACCGATGCCATCGACTGGCTGTCGGTGAACATCTACTGGGGCGACGAGCGGTGCGTGCCGGCCGACGACCCCGACTCCAACCAGCTGTTGGGCCGCCAGGCCCTGCTCGAGCGCGTCGGTGCCGCCAATGCCGTCTACCCGATGAGCTGCGAGGACGGGGCCGACTCCTACCAGCTCCGGCTCGGAGAGATCGGCAAGCTGGACGTGATCCACCTGGGCCTGGGCCCGGACGGCCACACCGCCTCCCTCTTTCCCAACTCAGAGGCCCTGACCGCCGATCCGGGCCAGCTGGTGGCCCGCAACGAGGACCCGTCCGGGCACAACCAGCACCCCCGCCTGACCCTCACGTTCTCCGGTATCGCCCGTTCCCGCCTGGTGATATTCACCGTCGCCGGCGCCTCCAAGCGCGACGCACTGCGCCAGGTCATGGACGGGGCCGACCTGCCGGCGGCCCGGGTGACGGCCGATCAGGTCATCTGGCTGGTCGACCGTGAGGCCGCCCAAGTCGATGGATGACGTCACTCCCCGACTGAACGACCTACTGGACAGCCTGGGCGTGAAGGCCAACCGCGACCAGCTTCTCGAGATCCTGGAGACGGTCGTGCGCCTGGCCGAGCACCAGACGGACCGGCTCGACCTGAAGATCACCAGCGCCGCCCTGAAGGAGATGGCCGAGGCGTTCGCCATGTTCGCCCCGTACAAGCGGGAGCGGAAGATCACCATGTTCGGGTCGGCGCGCACCCTGGCGACCGACCCCCTGTACGCCCAGGCCCGGGACCTGGCTGCCGTACTGGCTCGCCACGACTGGTCGACGATGACCGGAGCCGGCCCCGGCATCATGGCCGCCGGGCTGGAGGGGGCCGGCCCCGAGAAGTCGTTCGGGATCAACATCCGCCTGCCGTTCGAGCAGGGCGCCAACGACTTCATCAAGGACAACCCCAAGCTGGTCTCGATGAAGTACTTCTTCACCCGGAAGCTCCTCCTCATCAAGGAGTCGTTCGCCTATGCCGTCCTGCCCGGCGGATTCGGCACCCTGGACGAGGCCTTCGAACTCTTGACCCTCCTCCAGACGGGCAAGGCGGAGCCGGCCCCGGTGGTCCTGCTGGAGGCTCCCGGATACAGCTACTGGAAGGCGTGGGAGCGCTTCGTCGTCGACGAGGTCGCCTCCCGCGGCCTCATCAGCCCGGGCGACGAGCACTTCTACAAGATCGCCGACACCGTGGAGGACGCGGCGGCCGAGATTCTGGGCTTCTACCGCAACTACCACTCGCTGCGCTGGGTCGGCGACACCCTGGTCCTGCGCCTGGAGAACCGCCCGACCGACGCCGAGGCCACGCAGCTGTCGGAGCAGTTCGCCGACGCCATGGCCGGTCCCATCCGGGTCCTCGACGGCCCCATGCCGGCCGAGCGGCGCAGCGACGACTTCCCCGATCTGCCCCGGGTGGCGCTGCGCTTCGATCGGATGTCCTACAGCCGGCTGCGGGAATTGATCGACGCGCTGAACACGCTGCCCAGCGCCCCGCCGTCGATCGAGGTAGCCGCTACTTGACCGCGGCCGCAGGTCTGGGCGACCCCGTCAGCATCGGCGCGCACTCGGCCCCGTCCCGGCTGCTGTTCGGGCCGCACGAGACCAACCTGGGGACCGGGCGCGCCCTGTCGGACCGCCATGTGGCGTACTACGCCCGGCGGGCGGCCGGCGGCGCCGGGGTGATCGTGGTCGAGACGGCCTCGGTGACGAGCAATGACTGGCCCTACGAGCGGGCCCCGCTGGCCTCCGATTGCGGTCCCGGGTGGCGCGCCGTCGCCGATGCCTGCGCGCCGTACGGCACCGTCGTGCTGGCCGGCCTGGGTCATGCCGGTGGCCAGGGCAGCAGCGCCTACTCCCAGGAGGTGATGTGGGCCCCCTCCGCGGTGGCCGACGTCGTGTCCCGGGAGATGCCGGCCATCCTCGACGAAAAGGGCATCTCCGCCATCGTCGCCGCCTTCGGGGCGGCCGCCGTCGTCGCCACGCGTGCCGGGCTGCCCGGCGTCGAGATCGACGCCGGCGCCTGGTCGCTCCTCCGCCAGTTCCAGTCCGGCCTGACCAACCAGCGCGGCGATCGCTACGGCGAAGACCGGCTGTTACTGACCCGCCAGGTGATCGACGCCGTGCGCCGGGCCGTCGGGTCGACCGGGGTGGTGGCACTACGACTGTCATGCGACGAGCTGGCGCCGTGGGCCGGCGTGACCCCGGAGCTGGCCGAGCCCATGGTGGCCGAGCTGGCGCCCCTCGTCGACCTCCTGACCGTCGTACGGGCCGGACCGTTCTCCACCGGCGCCTACCGTCCCGACGGCCACACGCCGGCCGGCTTCAACCGGGACCTGTGCCGCCAGATGCGGGCCGCCGGCGGCGGCCGGGCGCCGGTTGCCCTGCAGGGCAGCGTGGTGGCGCCCGACATGGCCGATGCCGCGCTGGCCGCCGGGGACTGCGATCTGGTCGAGATGACCAGGGCTCTCATCGCCGATGCCGACCTCCTCACCCATGTGCGGGCCGGTCGGCCGGAGCGGGTGCGTCCGTGCATCCTGTGCAACCAGACCTGCCGGGTGCGCGACCCGCGCAACCCCATCGTGTCGTGCGTGGTCGACCCGGATTCCGGCTACGAAACGCGCTCGCCGTCGGTTTCGTCGGCGGCGTCGGTTGCGCCGGCCTCAGATGCGATCGGGTCGGTTGCGACGGCATCGGGTGCGGCGGGCTCGGTTTCGACGGCGTCGGGTGCGGTGCGGCCGGGTCGGCCGGTACTGGTCGTCGGTGGCGGCCCGGCCGGCCTCGAGTGCGCCCGGGTGTTGGCCGAGGGCGGGCGGACGGTGCACCTGGTCGAGCGCTCGGCCCGCCTGGGGGGCACCCTGGCCGCGGCCGCCGTCGGGTCCGGTCGCGACAACCTGCGGTCGGCGGTGGACTGGTTGGCGGCCGAGACGCAGCGTCTGGGGGTGGACGTACAGCTGACGGCGGCCGCCGACGCCGGCGCCGTCACCACCCGCCTGGCCGAGGGCTGGGACGTCGTGCTGGCCACCGGCTCGGCGGCCATGACCGACCGCTGGCCGCACGCCGGGCTGCCCATCTTCGATCCCCTCACCGTGCTGGCCGACCCATCTGTCCTACCGACCGGGGTCATCGCCGTGGCCGACCCGGTCGGCGACGGCGTGGCCGTCAACCTGGCCGAATGGTTGGCCACCGCCCATCAACGGGAGGTCGTCCTGATCTGTCCCGACCAGGTGGCCGGCACCCAACTGGCCCGTACCGGTGACCTGGCCGACGCCAACGGCCGCCTGCAACGGGCCGGCGTGACCCGGCGGCTGCGCACCCTGATCCGCGCCATCGACACCGATGGCATCCGCGTCGAGGACTGCTGGACCGGCGCCCCCGACCTCTTGCCGGCCGCCGCCGTCGTCGACTGCGGCCACCGCCTGCCGGACGAGGGCCTCTACCTGGACATCACCGCGGGCGGCGGTCGGGTCCGCCGCATCGGCGACTGCGTGGCCCCCCGGACCCTGCTCGAGGCCATACTGGAGGGGCGCCGGGCGGCCGCCGACCTGCTCGGGTCGCCGGCGCCGGCCGGGGCGGTCGTTGCCGGGATGGCCGGCGCCGGCCCGTCGGGAGCCCGGCGATGAGCGGCGGCAGCCGGTACCGGCACCTGTTCACGCCGTTGCAGCTGGGTTCGTTGACGCTGCGCAACCGCATCGTCTTCTCCGCCCACCTGACCAACTACGCCACCCAGGACGGGCGGCCGAGCGAGCAACATGCGGCCTACTACGCGGCCCGGGCCGCCGGTGGGGCCGGCCTGATCATCACCGAGGAGCATTCGACCCACCCCACCGACTGGCCGTACGAGAAGCTGATCCACGGCTTCCACCCGGAGGTCGTCCCCGGCTACCGGCGCATCACCGAGGCGGTGCACGCCCACGACGTGCCCATCCTGGCCCAGATCAACCACAACGGCGGCCAGGCGTCGAGCATGTACACCCGGCTACCGGTGTGGGCCCCGTCGCCGGTACCCGACCCGCTGTTCCGGGAGGTGCCCAAGGCGGTGGAACCGGGCGAGATCGCCGAGATCGTCGCCGGCTACGCGCTGGTGGCCGATCACTGCATGCAGGGCGGTTTCGACGGCATCGAGCTGCAGTGCTCCCACTCGTCCATCGTGCGCGGCTTCCTCTCCCCCGCCACCAACCTGCGCAATGACGCCTACGGCGGTTCGCTGGCCAACCGGGCCCGCCTGCTGCTCGAGATCGTCGCCGCCGTGCGCCAGGCCATCGGTCCCCAGCCGGTGCTGGGCGTCCGCCTCTGCGGCGACGAACTGATCGAGAACGGGTCCACCATCGACGACGCCGTCGAGGTGGCCCGCATGGTCGAAGCCGCCGGCCAGGTCGACTACATCAACACCTCGATCGGGGTGGCCACGGCCACGCTCTACATGATCGAGGCGAGCATGCAGATCCCGCCCGGCTACGCCATGTTCATCCCGAGTGCCATCCGGGAGGCGGTCTCGCTGCCGGTTGTCGGGGTGGGGCGGTTCAAGGATCCGCTCCAGGCGGATCGGGCGCTGGCCGCCGGCCAGTGCGACCTGGTCGGCGTCGTGCGCGGCCAGATCGCCGACCCGGATTTCGCAGCCAAGGCCCGGGCCGGCCAGGCCACCGAGATCCGTACCTGCCTGTCGTGCAATCAGGAGTGTGTCGGCCGCATGGGGCTCAATCGATGGCTCGGATGCATCGAGAACCCGCGCACCGGACGGGAGTCGACTCCGGCCCCGATCCAGGTCGGCCGCCGTCGCCATGTGGTCGTCGTCGGCGGCGGGCCGGCCGGTCTGCAGGCGTCGGTGACGGCGGCCGAGCGGGGCCACCGGGTCACGCTGGTCGAACGGCAGGCCCGGCTGGGCGGTCAGATTCCGCTGGCCGCCGGCGTCCCCAGCCGGGCCGAGCTGCTCGACATCACCCGTAACCTGGTGGCGGCCGTGGGCCGGCACGACATCGACGTCCGGCTCTCGACCGAAGCCACCAGCGAGCTGATATCCGGGCTGGCGCCCGACGCCGTGGTCGTGGCCACCGGGGCCCGCCCCATCCGGCCCTGGTGGGCCGGGTCGGCCGAGGACTTCCCGACCGTCGTCGATGTGCGCGACGTGCTCGACGGCCGGGTGCACCCCGAGGGTCGGGTCGTGGTGTTCGACGAACTCGGCTTCCACCAGGCGACCTCCGTCGCCGACCTGCTGGCCGACCGCGGCTGCGCCGTCGAGGTGATCACCAGCGGCATGGTCGTGGGCCAGGATCTGGGGATCACCCTGGACATGGAGACCTGGAACGTGCGGGCCCACGCCAAGGGTGTGACGCAGTCCACCGACGTCGTCCCGATGAGCGTCAGCGGGACGGAGTCGGGGATCGTGCTCGGCCTCCAGCACCACCCGACCGGGACCGACCGGGCCATCCCGTGCGACTGGGTGGTCGTCGCCGGCCACCAGGCGGCGGACGACGCGCTCTACCGTGAACTGCAGGGCTGCGGTGTGGCCGCCCCGATCCACCGCATCGGTGACTGCCTGGCGCCCCGCCGGGCCCACTCCGCCATCATCGAGGGCCACCGGGTGGCGGCCGCCCTGTGAGCTGGTCCGTGGCATCGGAGGCGGTGGCGGTGATCGTCATCAGAGATGGCCGCGTTCCGGCCGGTGCCGACCAGGCCGTCGCCGAAGCGGGCGGCACCGCCGTCATCGTGGAATCGGGTGCGGCCGGCATCGGGGGTTCGGATGCACCAGCTGTCCAGGGGTCGGGCCCGGCCGGCATGGTGGGGTCGGGCGGAGGCGGGGCGCCCGCGGTCGGCGAACTGCTGCCCAGCGCCCGCCGGCTGTTCGTGGCCGACAGCGCCGGATCGCCGGCCCAGTTGGCCGGCGCCCTGGCCGGAGGATTGGCCGGGTCGACGCTGGTGATCCTGCCCGGCTCGCCCGACGGACGGGACCTGGCCCCCCGGCTGGCGGCCCGCCTGGACCGCCCCCTGCTGGCCGGCGCCGTCGGCGCCCGGGTCGACGGCGGCCGGGTCGAAGCCGATCTCCTGCGGGTCGACGGCCGGGTGGTCGTGCCCGCCGTGGCCGCCGGTGCCGCCGTGGTGACCCTCTGGCCGGGCGCCCGCGACGGAGCGCCGGTCGGCCGGCCGCCGGAGATCACCACCATCGGGCTGGACCTACCGGCCGCCGATGCCTCCGTACAGACGGGGGCCATGATCGAGCCCGACCCGGCAACCATGGACCTGGCCGAAGCCACCCGGGTGATCGCCGGCGGCGCCGGGCTGATCCCGGCCGGCGCCGACGACGCCCAGGCCCACGACTGGTTCGCCCTCCTGGCTGCGGTCGCGTCCGCCCTGGGCGCCTCGGCCGGAGCCACCCGGGTCATCACCGACGCCGGCTGGATGGGATACGACCGCCAGATCGGCACGACCGGGGTCACGCTGCAACCGGACCTGTACGTGGCCCTCGGCATTTCCGGGGCCAGCCAGCACGTCGGCGGCATCGGGGACCCGTCCCACGTGATCAGCGTCAACCTCGACCCGTCCTGCCCGATGACCTCGCTCGCCGACCTCGGCCTGGTGACCGACGCCCCCGCCCTGCTGCTCGAGTTGGCCACCCGGCTCGGCGTTCCCGTCCCCGACTCGTTGGACCGGCGGGCGTCGGGGGCGCCGACGCCCGGTCCTTTGACCTCATCGTTGGAGGTGAGCGGATCGTGACCTTCGATGCCGTCGTAGTGGGCGCGGGCCCGGCCGGATCGTCCGCCGCGCTGGCCCTGGCCCGAGCCGGGCGGTCCGTGGTGATGGTGGAACGCGGTCCGTTCCCGGGATCCAAGAACGTGTACGGCGGCGTGGTCTACGGGCGGGTCCTCGATGACGTCATCCCCGAGTGGTGGGAGGAGGTCCCGGTGCAGCGCTGGGTGGTGCGCCGCTCGACGATGATCATGACCGCCGACCAGGCCATGACCGTCGACCTGCGGGCCGCGTCGTGGGGCCAGAAGCCGTACAACGGCATGACCGTCTTCCGCGCCGACTTCGACAGCTGGTTGGCCGACCACGCGGTCGCCGCCGGCGCCCGGCTGCTCACCTCGACGGTCGCCACCGGCCTGCTGCGCGACGCGGCCGGCCGGGTGTGCGGGGTCAGGACGGACCGCCCCGACGGGGACCTGCCGGCGAAGGTGGTGATCGCCGCCGACGGCGTCAACTCGTTCGTGGCCAAGGAAGCCGGGCTTCTCCCCCCGGCCGACCCCACCCACATCACCCTGGGGGCCAAGGAGGTCCTGGCCCTCCCGGCCGAGGTCATCGAGGACCGGTTCGGACTGGGCCCCCACGAAGGCCTCGACATCGAGGCGGTCGGCGCCACCGGCGGCGTACCGGGCGGGGGGTTCCTCTACACGAACCGGGACTCGATCAGCGTCGGTGTCGTCCTCAGCCTGCCCGGACTGGTCAAGTCCGGCCAGCGCCCGGAGGAGCTGATCGCCGGGTTCAAGAACCATCCGGCCATCGCCCCGCTGATCAAGGGCGGATCGGTCAAGGAGTACTCGGCCCACCTGCTTCCGGAGGGCGGCTACGACTCGATGCCCCAGCTGGCCACCGACGGTCTGCTCATCGCCGGCGACGCGGCGGCCATGACCCTGGCCGGCGGGGTGTGGCTGGAAGGGGTCAACTTCGCCATCGGTGCCGGGCTGGCCGCCGGGCGCACCGCCGCCGAGGCCATAGCACGGGGGGACGTGTCCGAAGCCGGGCTGGCCGGTTACCGGGCCGAAATGGAGCGCAACTTCGTCCTGCGCGACCACAAGCGGCTGCGGCGGGTGCCCGAGCTGGTCCTGTCCGAGCGCATGCAGTCGCAGTACACCAAGGTGATGTGCGAGATGGCCGAGCAGTTCTTCACCGTCGGTAACCCGGCGCCCAAGCCGGGCCTGGCCCGCATCGCTCTGCGGGCCCTGCGCCGCAACCGGGTCCGCTACCGCGACCTGGCCCGGGACGGCATCAGCTCGGCACGGAGCTTCCTGTGATCTGGCCCGACCTCTCCTTCGACGAACGCATGGCCACCGTGGAGTTCCGGGTCTCGGACCGGGCCCACATCGAGGTCGACTCCGACGTCTGCCGCTCGTGCACGACCAAGGCCTGCGTCCAGGCGTGCCCGGCCAACCTGTTCGCTCCCACCTCGGACGGCGGCATCCTATTCAACTACGAGCAGTGCTTCGAGTGCGGCACCTGCTACATGGTCTGCAACTCCGAGGGGGCCATCACCTGGACCTACCCGGACGGTGGTCAAGGGGTCGTCTTCCGGCATGGCTGATCCGACCGCCACCGCGGTGCGGTCGGGCCCGATGGTCGTGGCCGCCCTGGCCCCGGCCGATCTCCGTCCCGACATCGACGACCTGACCGGCGCGGTGCGCACCGATGCCCGCCGGGCCGATCTGTCCGCCGCCGACGCGGCCGCCCTCGAGTACGCCTTGAGGGTGGCCGACGCCCGCTCCGGTTGGGTGCTGGCCGTGGCCAGCGGCCCGCCGGCCGCAGAGGCCGTCCTGGCCGGGGCCGCCGCTCTCGGGGCCACCGCTGTACTGATCGCCGAAGCGGCTCACGAGGGTCGGGAGCCGGTCCTCGTCGGGCCGGCCGATCTGGCCGGCGACCCGGCCGCGACGGCGACCGCCCTGGCCGACGCCATCGGCCGGTTCGGGACACCGGCGCTGGTGATCTGCGGGGACCGGTCGCCGGCTCATGGGGTGGGTGCCGTACCGGCCCTGATGGCCGACGCCCTCGGCCTGGACCAGGCGTTGGGCCTGGTCAACCTGGCCGTCGAGGGACCGGACCGGCTGGTCGCCGAGCGGCGGCTCGACGGCGGCTGGCGGGAGCGGATCGAGATCACCGGGCCGGCGGTCGTTTCGGTGGAGGCGGCCGGCGTCCGCCTGCGACGGGCCTCGCTGGCCGCAGCCCTGGCCACCACCGGTTCGGCCGTCACCCACCTGGCGCCGACCACCGGCCCGGCGGCCACCGTCCAGTACGGGCGGCCCCGTCCCTACCGGCCGCGGACCCGCCCGGTCCCACCCCCGACCGGCGACCCCCGCCAGCGCCTCCTGGCCCTGACCGGCGCCCTGTCCACCCGGGAGCCGCCACGCATCGTCGGCCCCTTGGGCGCGCCCGATGCGGCCGACGAGGTGCTGCGGTTCCTGGAGCGGTCCGGGGCGCTGCCCCCGTCGGCGATCCAGCCATAGGTTCGCTCCGGTCGTAGGCCGGGCACGGTCAAAGGAGGCGGCCCGTTGGTCGGCGCCGAGCGGCTAGTGGTCGTCCGGTTCGGAGAGGATGGCGGCCGCCTTCTCCACCGCCCGGCGGGCCCGGGTCAGGCGCTTCTCGTCGACCGGCAGCTCGTTGCCACCGGCGTCGATCGACTCCCGGAGCCGTTCGATGGCCAGATCGGCCAGCTCCTCGGCAATGGCATCCAGGCGGCGCCGGATGTCCTGGAACTCCCCGGCCATCAACCCACCTCCAGGCCGGCGGCCCCGGCCACGATCTCCATCGGATGGCGGACGGGCACGCCAGCCGCGGCCAACCACATGGCGCAGCCCGGGTTGGGGCTGGCCACCACGTCGGCGTGGGCGGCGTCGATCACGGCCACCTTCTCGGCCCGGATCCGGCCGGCCAGCTCCGGTTGCAGGGCGCTGTAGGCGCCGCCGGCGCCGCAGCAGCGTCCCTCGTCGGTCAGTTCCACCAGGTCGGCGTAGGGACGCAGGACGGTCCGGACATGGGCCTCGGCCCGCTGCGCGTGGCGCAGGTGGCACGGGTCCTGGACGGCGACTCGAAGGCGGGGACGCCCCGGCGGCGGGGTGGGCAGGCGGTCGGCCCGTCCGGCGATCCACTCCTGCACGTCGTACACCCGGGCCGCGAACCGTTGCGCCTCGGGCGTGCCGAGCAGGTGGCCGTACTCCTTGAGGGCGGCGCCGCACCCGGCCGAGTCGACCAAGATGGGGGCGTCGCCCGGCAGGGCGGCCATCACCCGGCGGGCCAGGACCTGGGCCCGGTCGTGCCAACCGGCGTGGGTGTGCAGGGCGCCGCAGCAGGCGGCGCCCGGGCCGGGCAGGGCGACGCCCGCGCCCACGGCCCCGAGGACGGCCATCGTGGCCGCATGCACCGGCCTCTGCCAGGCGTCCATCACACAGCCGGTGAACAGCCACACGTCCGTGCCGGTGGCGGCCAGCGGGGCCTGGCGCAGTGGCAGCCGGGGCAGGCTCATGCGCCGGGCCAGAACGGGCGGGATGACGTGGGCCCGCTGGGCGACGGCGCCGACCGACGTGAGCGCCGACAGGAGGCGGGGACGCTCCAGGGTCCGGTAGGCCAGTCGCTGCCACCACGGCACCGGGATCACCTGGCGCGACGCCTCCATCAACCGGCCGAACGGCACCGCCGACGGGCACGCCGTCTCGCATGCCCGGCACCCGACGCAGGTCATCATCATCTCCTGGAAGGCATCGCCGGCCGGCGCCCCCTGCTCCACCGCCCGCATGGCGGCGATCCGACCGCGCGGCGACTTGGCCTCCTCCCCCGTCACCCGGAACGTCGGGCAATAGGCCAGGCACAGCCCGCAGGAGACGCAGGCGGCCAGCTCGTCGAGATCGAGCGGCAGTATCCGGCCGGTGGTCACGACGCCGCCCGTAGGGGGGACCGGCCCGGGTTCAGCCGGCCGGTCGGGTCGAACCGGTCCTTGATGCGGCGGTGCAGCTCCACCACGCCCGACGCCGCCGGCGCCACAGGAACGGCCGGGTCACCGGCGGCGAAATGGACCAGCCCGACGCCGACCTCGGCCAGGAACCCGTCACCGCCGGCCAGGGTGCGCAGCTGGGCCGGCGGCACCGACCGGCGGGCGCCGGTGGGCACCGGTGGGGGGCCGTCGACCGGCGAGAATCCGGGCAGTAGAGCGGCCTGGGCGGCCACGTCGGCCTGCCGGCCGGCCAGGCCGACCCACACCGCCCGGCCGTCCCAGAGCACGGCCAGCGGCCGGTACAGGTCCTCGATCAACCGGAACGGATCGGTTCCCTCGGCGGATGTCCACCACTGCTCGGCCTCGACCTGCGGATGGCATCTCAGCACCACCTCGGCCAGTACCCCGAGCGTCCCGACCGATCCGACCAGGAGGCGGCAGAGATCGAATCCGGTGACGTTCTTGACCAATGGGGCGCCGGCCCTGATGGGCTGCCCGGAGGCGGCGATGGCGGTGACCTCTAGGACGCTGTCGCGGATCGGCCCGTACCCGAGCCGGCGGACCCCGCCCTGGCCGCAGGCCAGCACCCCGCCCACAGTCGCCTGGTCGGGGGTCTCCGACTCGAGGGTCACGAACTGGCCGCCGACGGCCAGCGCCTCGGCCAGGTCCGCCAGAGAGGTGCCGGCCCGCACCCGCACGATCATCTCGCCCGGCTCATGGGCCACGACCCCGGACGGCGCCGACACCTCCCGCACCCCGTCGGCCGGTCGGCCGCCCACCGACCACTGTGTCCGGCCCCCGACGCAGGTCACCGGATCGGACGGACCGACCTCGGCGGCGAAGTCGGCGATCACACTCATATCCACGCCCCCTCGGGGATGTCGGCCAGATCGGCACAGCGGGACCCGCCCCGGGGCAGGACCTTCTCCGGGTTGCACAGGCCGGCCGGATCGAACGCCGACCGCAGCCAGGCCTGGGCCTCCAGGTCGGCGGCGGTGAACACCAGGGCCATGGCGTCCCGCTTCTCCAGCCCGATGCCGTGCTCGCCCGACAGCGATCCACCGGCCGCCACGCACACCTCGATGATGGCCTCGCCGGCGGCGTGCACCTTCTCGAGCACCCCGGGCGCCCGCCGGTCGAAGACGATCAACGGGTGCAGGTTGCCGTCGCCGGCGTGGAACACGTTGCCCAGAACCAGACCCTGATCAGCGCAGATGCGGCCGACCTGGTCCAGCACGTCGACCAGGCGGGTCCTCGGCACCACGCAGTCGTGCAGGTAGTAGTTGGGGGCGATACGGGCGACCGCGCCGAAGGCCGACTTCCGGCCCTTCCACCACAGCGCCCGCTCGCCGGCGTCGGCGGCCACCCGGACCTCGGTGGCCCCGTGCTCCCGGAGCACGTCGGCCACCAGTCCGGTCACGACGGTCACACCCGGATCGAGGCCGTCCACCTCGACCAGCAGGACGGCGGCGGCGTCGGTCGGCAGCCCGGCGTGGACGTAGGCCTCGACCACTTCGACGATGGTGGCGTCCATCATCTCCAGGGCGGCCGGGACGATGCCGGCGCCGATCACCCCGGTCACCGCCCGGGCGGCCGAGTCCATGGTCGGGAAGGCGGCCAGGAGCGTGGCGACCGATGGCGGCAGGGGCGTCAGCCGCACCGCGATGCGCGTGGCGATGCCCATCGTGCCCTCGCTGCCGACGAATGCGCCCCGCAGGTCCAGGCCGTCCGGCTCCGGATCGAGGCCGCCCAGCATCACCACCGAACCGTCGGGCAGCACCACCTCGAGGGCCAGGATGTGGGCGTTGGTGACGCCGTACAGGAGGCAGTGCGGGCCGCCGGAGTTGTTGGCCACGTTGCCGCCGATCGAGCACGACTGCTGGCTCGACGGGTCAGGGGCGAAATGGAGGCCCAGATGGGCCACCGCTCTGGACAGGTCCAGGTTGAGCACGCCCGGTTCCACCCAGGCGACCCGCTGCTCGACGTCGACCTCCAGGATGCGGTTCATCCGGGTGGTGACGATGATCACCGGCGGAACCGATCCGGTGGGGGTGGCGCCTCCGGCCAGTCCGGTACCGGACCCGCGGGCGATGAACGGTCGTTGGTGGCGCCCACATATAGTCACGACGGCTGCCACTTCCTCGGTGGTCAAAGGAAAGCACACCACGCCGGCCTGGCCGCTCATCATCGACGCGTCGCGGCCGTAGAGGGCCAGCTCGAGCGGATCGGTCCGCACCCGGTCCGGCGCCAGGGCGGCGCCCAGTTCGTCGCTCAGCGCGCCCATGGCCAGATCAACTGTTGCTCGGGCAGTGAATGTTGGTCGGCGGGTCGGTCAGGTCCGTGATGTAGGAATCCACGTACTGACGGATGCACAGACTGAACGGGTAGGCGGTGTGGCCGTCACCCACCCGGGTCAGCAGGATGCCGTGCGACAACTGGGCGGCCAGGGCCTGGGCCTCGGCGTACGGAGTGGCCGGATCGCCGGTGGTGCCGACGACCACGATGGCGGGCGATCCGGTGGCCCGGATGGCGCCGGTGTGGCCGGTGGCCGGGACCGGCCACACCGAGCACTGCAGCTCGCTGTAGAGATCCGGGATGCCGAACACGGGGGCCGCCGCTTTTGCCGCAGCGGCGGCGGCCTGGATGGCGGCCACGCTGGGAGCCGGGGCGTCGAGGCAGTTGACCGAGACGTTGGCCTCCAGTTCGTTCGTGTAGGTGCCCTGCGGGCTGCGGCCGGTGTAGTCGTCGAACAGCTGGAGCATGTCCGCCCCGTCACCCTTCTCCAGGCCGGCCAGGGCGCTGTAGAGCTGGGTCCAGTTGGACGTGTCGTACAGGGTCAGCGCCGTCCCGTACAGCATCACCGACAGATTGGCCGTCCGGCGGCTGCCCGGCACCGCCACCGAGTGGGCGGCGACCCGGGCCTCCAACTGCTCGTAGGCGGCGATCGGATCGCCCTGTGGCGTCCACGCGCAGTTGGCGTCCTGGGCGCAGTGGTCGAGAGCGTCCTTCAGGTCGCCGTCGAAGGCGGCCGACTGGGCGGCCAGCCCGGCGATGGGCGTCAGGCTCGGGTCCTCGGCGCCGTCGAGCACCATGGCCCGCACCCGGGTCGGGAACAGGTTGGCGTAGGTCGCCCCGAGGAACGTCCCGTAGGAGAACCCGAAGTAGGTCAGCTTGGGGTCGCCGGCGTCGGCCCGGATCACGTCCATGTCCATGGCTGCGTCGGCGGTGCTGACGTAGGGCAGTTCGGCCCCGCTCTGGCGCTGGCAGGCGGCGGCGAAGGTGCGGTCCTCGGCCAGGTATCCGTTCAGCTGGGCCGGCGTGGTCGGCACCGGGTTGTACTCCAGATAGGCGGCGAACTGATCGGCCGGCAGGCAGTTGATAGGCGATGTACGGGCCACGCCGGGCGGGTCGAAGCCGATGATGTCGAAATGCTGGAGCAGGGACGGGCTGAAGATCCCGACGATCTGGGGCAGGAAGTCGATGCCCGAGCCGCCCGGGCCACCCGGATTCACCAGCAGCGAGCCGATCTTCGACTTGGTCGCCTGGTGCCGGTCGAGGGCCATGCCGATGGTCCCGCCCGCCGATGGGTGCATCGGATCGCGCGGCACCTGGATGGTGGCGCACTGGAAGCCCGACGGACCGGCCGACCCGTGACAGGCGGCCCACTTGATCGGCGCCACCGGTGCGCCGGCGAAGGACCCCGAGGCCGACGAAGCCACCGGCGACGAGCTGGTCCCGGTTCCGGCCGACGACGGTGACGCCGCGGTCGTGGTGGAGGTGGTGGACGGGGCGGCATTCGGGTGGCCGCCCGATGAACACGACACGAGGAGCAGCGCGGACGCGGCCGCCATCGCCAGCCGGGCTGTAGGGGTCACCTTCATCGGGCGAAGGAGCCTACCGGCCTTCGAGTTGCTGTACGGTGCGGGGATGCCCGGACCGGCGCTGGCGGATTACGCCGAGACAGAGCGGGAGCGCATCCTGGGCACGCTGTTCGACTGGCTGCGGATCGCGTCGATCTCGGCCGATCCGGATCATCGCGACGACGTGCGGGCGTCGGCCGAGTTCTGCGCCCGGCTGCTCACCGAAGCCGGTCTGGAGAACGTGGCCGTCCTGGAGACCGGGGGCGGGCCGGCGGTCTACGGCGACTGGTGCCACGCCGGTCCCGGCGCACCGACGGTCATCGTGTACGGCCACCACGACGTGCAACCGGTCGACCCGCTGGAGCTGTGGACCAGTCCCCCCTTCGAACCGGTGATCGTCGATGGCGAGTGCCTGGCGCGCGGCGCCATCGACGACAAAGGCCAGACGCTGTACCAGATCGAGGCCGCCCGCGGTCTCCTGCGCACCAATTCGGCGCTGCCGGTCAACCTGAAGTTCCTCGTCGAGGGCGAGGAGGAGGTCGGCAGCCCGAACTTCGAGGCCCTGCTGCACGACCAGGCCGACCGGCTGGCCTGCGACATAGTCGTGGTCTCCGACACCGGCATGATCAGCCCGGAGGTGCCCTCCACGACCGTCGGCATGCGCGGCCTGGTCGCGTTCGACGTGGCCCTGCGCACGGCCCGGACCGACCTGCACAGCGGGATGTGGGGCGGGACGGTGCCCAACCCGGCCCGGCTGGCCGCCGAACTGGTGGCCGCTCTGCACGACGATGACGACCGGGTCACCCTGCCCGGCTTCTACGACCGGGTACGCGACCTGAGCCCGGTCGAGAAGCAGTCGCTGGACTCGCAACCGTTCGACGAGGCCCAGTTCCGGGCCACGGCCGGTGGCGTCGCCTACCTGACCGGCGAGGTCGGCTACAGCCCGCTCGAGCGCGTCGGCGTGCGGCCGACGGCCGAGGTGGTCGGCATCCACAGTGGCTACGGCGGCCCCGGCATCAAGACCATCGTCCCGGCCCAGGCCGGTTTCAAGGTGGCCTTCCGGCTGGTGCCCGACCAGCGCCCGGAGGACGTGGAACCGGCGTTCCGGGCCTGGCTGGCCGATCATGTCCCGGCCGGCGTGGAGGTCGTCGTCACCCCCGAGGGGGGCGTGGCCCCGGCCCTGACGCCGGTCGACCACCCGGCCGTCGGCGCCCTCAGCCGCACCATCGAGAAGATCTGGGGCCGGCCGCCGCTCTACACCCGAGAGGGGGGCAGCGGCCCCGAAGAAGCCCTGGGCCGGGTGCTCGATGCGCCCGTCCTGTTCCTCGGCGTCGGGTTGCCGGACGACCGCATCCACGCCCCCAACGAGCGGATGGTCATGGATCAGTTCTGGAAGGGCCTGCTCGCCGCCGGTGAGTTGCTGCTCGAGTTGGGAGGTCAGGCATGAGCCCCCGATCGGCCCGGCCGCCGGCCCCCGACGATGCCCACGAATGGGTGAGCTTCGACGATCCCGACGAGATGCGCACCTGGGTGTTCGACGTCACCTTCCTGTTGTCGGGCTGGGAGTGCATCTTCGGCCGCGGCTGCCAGGGCGTGCTGACCGGACCGGCACCCGAGATGGTGCAGGGCTGCTGTTCCTACGGTGCCCACTTCACCGACGACGCCGACGTGGCCCGGGTCAAGAAGGCGGCCGCCCAGTTGACCGCCGAGCAATGGCAGAACAAGTCCCACGCCAAGAAGGGGCTGGTCACCAAGGAGGCGGACGGGACCCGGATCACCCGGCTGGTCGACGACGCCTGCATCTTCTTGAACCGCCCCGGATTCGCCGGCGGCCCGGGGTGCGCCCTGCACAGGGCGGCGCTGGACCGAGGGGTGGAACCTTTGACCCTGAAACCGGACGTGTGCTGGCAGCTGCCCCTACGCCGGGAGGACACCACCGAGGCGTCGGGCCGGGTGATCACGACCGTCACCCAGTGGGACCGCAAGCACTGGGGCGCCGGGGGCGACGAGTTCCACTGGTGGTGCACCGAGTCGGGTGACGCGTTCGGGGGGCGCCGACCGGTCTATGTGACCATGGCGGCGGAGATCAAGCAGATCACCGGCCAGGCGGTATACGCCCGCCTGTTCGACTACCTGGAAACCAGGAGGAAGGGTTCGGTGCCGCTCCCCCACCCGGCGGTGCGCAACTAGGCCCGGTGGGCCGGCTCCTCGGCGTCGAGGTCGTCCTCGTCCAGATCCTCCATGGCCATGCACCAGCCGGCGTGATCGGCTCCGGGTTCGGCTCCGCACTCGGCACACGGCTCAACATGGTCATCGCTCTCCAGCCGCTTCAGCGCACGCGCTTCTTCGAAGCGCCGATGCCGTCCCTTTTTCACCCTAGAGCTCCCGTTGTCGCAAATAGCCACGGGTCGTGACCGGACTCCCATTGTATCGCCGGCACGCGACCAAAGATGGGCAACGATAGGGTGACGCGGTGCCCGACGAGTTCGATGTCGATGCCATGATCGCCCGTTTCCAGGCCCGGGCCAAAGCGGTCCGCCAAAGGAACATTCCGCCCGTGGAGGGCCCGGAACGGAAGCGATTCATGGACCAGGCCCGGATCGACTTCCAGGACTACGCCATGGTCGGCGATGCCGTCCCCCGCCTGGAGGACGGCGTGTTGACCCTCACCATCGATCTGCGCCCGCAGCCGTCAGGGTGACGCCCTGGTGGCAGACGGCGGTCATCTACCAGATCTATCCCCGCTCGTTCTGCGACCGTTCCGGTGACGGGGTTGGCGATCTGGCCGGTATCGCGGCCCATCTCGATCACGTCGCCGATCTGGGGGCCGACGCCGTCTGGTTGTCGCCCATCTTCCCGTCCCCGATGGCCGACTTCGGCTACGACGTGGCCGACTACTGCGGCGTCGATCCTCTGTTCGGATCCCTCGCCGACCTCGACCGCCTGATCGACGCCGCCCACGCCCGCCACCTCCGGGTGCTCCTCGACTGGGTCCCCAACCACACCAGCGACCAACACCCCTGGTTCCGGTCGGCACGGGCGTCGGTCGACTCCCCCCACCGGGACTGGTACATCTGGCGCCCGGGTCCGCCCTACCGGCCCCCGAACAACTGGCGGGCCGCCTTCCCCGGCGTCGGCCGGCAGGAGTTCCCGCCGGCGTGGACCTGGGACCAGGTGTCGGGCGAGTGGTACCTGCACCTGTTCCTCGCCGAGCAACCCGATCTCAACTGGGCCAATCCGCAGGTCCAGGAAGCCATGTTCGAGGTCCTGCGCTTCTGGCTGGACCGGGGCGTCGACGGCTTCCGGATCGACGTCATCCACGCCCTGGGCAAGGATCCGACGCTGCCCGACCTGCCGGCCGAGGTGGCGGCCATCCCGGCGTGCGCCGTCCTGGACGATCCCCGCACCCACCCGATCGTCGCCCGCATCAGGGAGGTGGTCAAAGGAACCAACCCCGACGCCGTCATCGTCGGCGAGACCTACGTGCCCAGTGTGGAACAGGTCGCGGCCTACTACGGCTCGGAGGCGGCGCCGGAACTGGACCTGGCGTTCAACTTCCATCCATTGTTCGCCCCGTGGCGGGCCGCCGACTGGCGCCGGCAGATGGATGCGGCGGTCGACCTGATCGCCCCGGTCGGCTGGCCCAGCTGGGCGTTGGGCAACCACGACAACCGGCGCCAGCGGAGCCGGTACGGCGGTTCCGAGGCCCGGGCCCGGGCCGCCGCCGTGCTCCTGCTCACCCAGGTGGGCACGCCGTTCCTCTACGCCGGCGAGGAGTTGGGGTTGGCCGACGCCGACGTACCGGACGACCGTCGGGTGGACCCGGGCGGCCGGGACGGGTGTCGGGCTCCGCTGCCGTGGTCGCCCGAGGGCGGCCACGGATGGGCCGGCGATCCGTGGTTGCCGTGGCCGCCCGAACACGACGCCGGCCGGGACATGAGCTCGGCCGCCGCCGATCCGCATTCGACACTCAACCTGTACCGGCGGCTGATCGCCGTCCGGCGGGCCTCACCGGCGCTGTCGGTCGGTGGCTTCGAGTGGCTACCGGCGGCGGACGACGTGCTGTGCTGGCGCCGCTTCTCCGGTGATGACGAGCGGGTGATCGCCGTCAACTTCGGTTCGGTGGCGGCTGTCCTCGACCTGCCGGCCGGCGACTGGGCGGTCGATGTGGCCACCGGACCAGGCGGGTCGGAGTCCTCGGTCGGCCCAAACGAGGCCGTTGTGCTGCGGCCGGCCTGACCGGGCGTCGGGCTGCCGGTCTGACAGGCCGTCGTGCCGCGGCCGGCCTGACCGGGCGTAGGGCTGCCGGTCTGACAGGCCGTCGTGCTGCGGCCGGTCTGACAGGCCGTCGTGCCGCGGCCGGTCTGACCGGCTCAGCCGTCTGACCGGCTCAGCCGTCCAGCGAAACGCCCGAGCGCTTCTCCAGTACCAGCCCGCCGGCGCCGTCGAAGCTGAGGGCGGCGTGACCTTGGACCAGGGCCAGGAGCGGGGCGGCCACCAGATCGTGGCGCCACCCGGTGGCCAGCCGAGAGTTCTGGTCGCCCCGGAGAAACGTGGCCACGTCGCTGCGGGTGGCCAGCAGCGAGGCGTCGATCCGCTGGTCGCGCGACAGCTGGGCGATCCAGGCCATGACCAGGGCCACCGGCGCCCGTAGTTCCTTGGGCACCTCGTCGGCCGGCGGCAGGCACAGGTCGTCGGCCGGTAGTGCCCGGCCCCGATCGACGGCGGCCAGGATCTCGGCGCCGACGGCCGGCTTCACATGGCGCCCCTCCATGCCGCGGATCTTCTGCAGCCCGCTGGTCGACGTGGGCGGGCGGTGGGCGATGGCCTGCACGGCCAGGTCGGGCAGGACGGAGCGCACCGGCTGATCGACCGTCTGGGCCCTTTTCTCGCGCCAGGCGGCCACCTCCTGGGCTACTCCCCGGGCGCTGCCCTTCAGGGACCGGGAGTCGCGCAGCTTCCACCATGCTTTGCGCGGATCGGAGGCGCCGTGGGCCCGGGCCCGCAGCGATTCGCACTCCTCCTCGGCCCACTGGCGCCGACCGCTGCGTTCCAGGTCGTCGTTGATGGCGTCGGCCAGGTCGAGCAGGTGGTCGACATCGGCGGCCGCATAGGCCAGTTGGGAATCGGTGAGCGGGCGCACCCGCCAGTCGGTGAGGCGGTCGCCCTTGGCCAGATCCATGCCCAGGTAGGCATGAGTGAGGGATCCCAGGCTGGGTGAAGTGTGCCCGGCGAAGCCGGCCGCCAGTTGGGTGTCGAGCAACCGGGCCGGGACCCGGCCGCAGGAGCGCTCCAGGATCTCCAGGTCCTGGTCGGCGGCGTGCGCCACCATCGTGCCCGAACCGGCCAGGACCGAACCCAGAGGACCGACGTCGACGGCCAGCGGGTCGACCAGGGCGACCTGCGGACCGGCGTCGTCCCGCCAGGCGATCTGCAACAGGGCCAGTGCCGGCCAGTAAGTGCGCTCACGGTGGAACTCGGTGTCCAGGGCGTACCGGTCGGCCGCCTCCAGCCGGCCGACCAGATCCTGGAACTCGGCCGGTCCGTCGATCAGTCTGATGTCGTTCATCCCCCGTAGCTCATCCTGGTGTCCTCCATGCGCAGTACCCCTTCGGATCCGTCCCGGGGCACCTCGGCACAGTCCACTACCTCGCCAATAAAGACAGTATGGCTGCCACAAGGCACGTCATGGATGACGCGGCAATCGAGCCAGGCGATCGCCGACGCCAGGATCGGCGCGCCGGTGACCGCCGTGGTCACCGCGAACCCGGCCAGTTCGCCGGGACGGCCGTCGTCGTCGAGCGGCTTGACGAACTTGCGGATCACCGCCCGCTCCTCACGTGGCATCACGCTCAACGAGAACACCCGGCCCCGCCCGACCAGATCATGGGTCACCGCCGGCGTCTCGATGCTCACGGCCACCAGTTTGGGGTCGGTGGCCACCTGGTTGGCCCAGTTCAGGGTCATGAGGTTGCGTCGACCGTCGGCCACGCTGCCCAGCACGTACAGGCCGGTGGGCAGGCTCCACAGCACCCGCCGGCGCATCCGATCGTAATCTTCGGGATCCTGACCTTCGGGTATCGGTCCCACCAGCCTGCCCTCGGTCATCACGCCGAGGCTATCGGGCGATCCACCCCCGACGGGGCGGCGCGGAAGCGTAGGACCGTCGCCCTCCGTCGGGACGACGCCAAGATGCGGGCGAGCGCGGTCGCGGACACTGGCCCCGTCGAAGCGCTTCAGCCGTCCAGATCGGCGGGTGGCCACGCCGGGTCCAGCTGACGGAGGAACAGGGCGCACCGTTCGGCCTCGGCCGATTCGCCGATGGCATCGGCAGACGCCCGCAGCCGGTCGAGCGCCCGGAGGAAACCCCGGTTGGTCTCGTGGGACCAGCGCACGTACCCCGATCCCCGCCAACCGGCGGCCCGCAGGGCGTCCAGGCCACGGTGATAGCCGACCCGGGCGTAGGCGTAGGCCTCGACCGCGTCACCGGCGACACCGGCCAGCCGGCCCCAGCCGTCCAGAAAGGTCGGGTGGGCGGCCACCACCCGGGCCAGGGCCGCCCGCTGCTCGTCCTTCGGCAGCCCGGCCGCAGCTGCGGTGTCGGCCACCGCGGCGGGCGGGCCGGCGGGCAGGACGGTCTCGGGTGGTCCGGTCGTCAGGGACACCGGCGGATTGTCACTCATACCAGCATCGTCGCGCGAGCCTCATGGGCGTGAGCAACCCCGCCCAATGCGTCTTCGACCCGATCATCGCCGGCACGGCCGCCGCCCACGTGGTGTTGGAGGAACCCGATGTGGTCGCCTTCCTGGACATCCGGCCGGTGTTCCCCGGCCACACCCTGGTGGTGCCGCGCCACCATTACGCGACGGTGGCCGACCTGCCCACCGGTATGGCCGGCCGGTTGTGGGAGGTCGGAACCCGAATCGCCGGTGCCCAGCGGGCGGCGCTGGGCGCAGTAGGCACCTTCTTCGGGCTCAACGACATCGTCAGCCAGAGCGTCCCCCACGTCCACCTGCACGTGGTCCCCCGGCGGCCGAAGGACGGCCTGCGCGGCTTCTTCTGGCCCCGTCAGAGGTATGCGGGCGAGGACGAGGCGGCGTCCATCGCCGCGTCACTGCGCACGGCGCTCGAGCCCGGCTGACGGGCCCGGTCAGCCGTCGATGACGAGCACGTGCTGGTTGCGTTTGCCGCGACGGAGGATGACCCAGCGGCCGTGCAGTGCATCGGACATGGCGATGGGGCGCTCCTCGGTGACGGCCGTGCCGTTGACGGAGATGGCGCCGTTGCGGAGGAACTCCCGGGCCTGCTTGTTGGACGACGCCAGTCCGGTCACCGTCAACGCGTCGACGATGGGCCACCCGGCCTCGAGTTGGGAGGCGGCGACCACCGTGCTGGGCGCGTCACCCAGGGCGCCGGCCAGCGTGGGCGCATCCAGCGCCGCCACCCGGTCCGAGAAGAGGGCGGCCCCGGCCGCCTCGGCCCGTTCCGCCTCGTCCCGCCCGTGCACCAGGGCGGTCATCTCGGCGGCCAGGGTCCGCTGCGCCTCCCGCCGCTCCGGAGCTTCGGCCAGCGACTGCTCCAGCTCCTCGATGCGGTCATGGTCGAGCATGGTGAAGCGGCGCAGGTACGGGCCGGCGTCCTCATCGGGGGTGCGCAGCCAGAACTGGTAGAACGCGTAGGGCGACGTCCGGGCCGGGTCCAGCCAGACCGAGCCGCTCTCGGTCTTGCCGAACTTGGTGCCGTCCGATTTGGTCACGAGCGGCGACGTGAGTCCGTACGCGACATGCCCCCGCAGCCGGCGGATGAGGTCGATTCCTTCGGTGACGTTGCCCCACTGGTCGCTGCCACCCAGCTGTAGCTCGCAGCCGTACCGGTCGTGCAGCTGCACGAAATCCCAGGACTGGAGCAGCATGTAGCTGAACTCGGTGAACGAGAGACTCTGCTCGCGCCCCTCGAGCCGGTTGCGGACCGAATCCTTGCGGATCATCTCGTTGACGCTGAAGTGTTTGCCCACATCCCGCAGGAACTCGATGAGCGTGGCTTCGAACAGCCAGTCGGCGTTGTCGGCCAGGACGGCCGGATGCTCGCCGTTGCCGGCCAGCAGGGCGGCGACCTGGCCGGAGATGGCCTCCCGGTTGCGCCGCAGCTGATCGGGGTCGAGCAGGTTGCGCTCCTCGCTCTTGCCGCTCGGGTCGCCGATCATGCCGGTCCCGCCGCCGACCAGACCGATGACCGTGTGGCCGGCCGCCTGCAGCCGGCGCAGCGTGACCAGTTGCTGCAGGTGACCGACGTGCAGGCTGTCGGCGCTCGGGTCGAAGCCGATGTAGGCCACCATCCCGCCGGCGTCCAGTCGCGGCGCGAGTGTCTCCTCGTCGGTGGCCTGGTGGACCAGGCCCCGCCAGCGGAGATCTTCGAAGAGGGACATCACCGCTTCAGCCTGCCACGCGTCGGCCCGGCTGTCGGTTTAGTTCCCGGCCGGATGGTGGTGGCGGCCCGACACCGAATAGCGGTCCCGGCCGGCCCGCTTGGACTCGTAGAGGGCCTCGTCGGCGGCGGCCACCAGCCCGCGACCGTCGCCGGCGTTGAACGGGACGGTGGCCAGGCCGGACGACACGGTGATCCCGTCCAGGTCGGGATGGCGGCGAATGGCCGAGGTGATGCGCTCCACCACCCGGATGGCATCGTGCTGGTCGCAACGAGGCAGCACGATGCCGAACTCCTCACCGCCGTAGCGGGCCACCAGGTCCATCTCCCGCACCGCCCCGTCGAGCACCGACGCCAGGGCCCTCAGCACCTCGTCGCCCCGGAGGTGACCGAGGGTGTCGTTGACCATCTTGAAATGATCCACGTCGACCACGACCAGGCTCAGCGGTTCACCGGTCCGGTCGACCCGGCTGACCTCGCGGGCCAGGACGCGGTCGAACTCCCGGCGGTTGGCCAGACCGGTCAGCCCGTCAATGGTGGCCAGCCGCTCGCGTTCGGCCATCAGCCGAGCGTTGCGCAGGGCCAAGGCGACGTGCCCGGTGAACTGGGCCATCATCACGATGCTGCGCCGGGGCAGGCGGGCGTCGATGGAGGTGGCCCCGTGTTCCAGCACCACCACCCCCGAGCACTCGGCCTCGATCTGCAGGGGGATCACGACCACGTTGGTCGCGCCCGGTAACAGCGCCGACAGGGCCGGGTCGAGCACCGGGTCCAGGGCGCGGAGCAGTAGCGGTTCCCGCTGGGTCCAGGCCATGACGGTCGCCCGGTCCTCCTTGGCCGCCCCCGGGACCGGGCAGCTCATGACCCGCCCGGCGACCTGATCGAGCACCAACCCGACCGGCTGGGAGTCACGCCGGCACCAGATCGCCCCCCGCCGCAGTGGGAAAGTCGACGTCACCGCCTGGAGGAACAGGCACAGCATGTCCTCCTCCTCGGTCAGCGCTTCGAGTCCCGCAGCCAGGGAGGCCAAGGCCGCCAGCTCATCCTTGCTCCGGCGCAGTTCGCTCTCGCTGACCGATGCGAAGAGGGCGGTGCAGCCCACCACCGCCCAGAATCCGGCGATGGCCAATACCGTTTCCGCGGCGTGGGGAGCGACGACGTGGTGCAGGCCGAGCAGCCGGCCGAGCCGGGAGGTGAACGAGCCGTCGGGGACCAGGACGAACAGGAACGTGTCCCACAGCGCAGCGGTGATGCCGGCGGGGGCACCGGCCAGCAGGGTGACGGCGATCAGCTGGACGGCGACCAGGATGAGGAAGGGGCTGCGGGTGCCACCTGAAGCGGCGGTCATGAACACCAGGTACACGGCATCGAGCGGCAATACGGCCCGGTGCACGAGCATCCGACCCCGCATGCCGCTGCGGCGGTGGACCTCGACCAGGGCGGAGACGACCAGGAAGGCGGCACTGATGGGCGCCACCTGGGCGGCCGTGGTCCCGACAGAGCCCGGTGTGAACGACGCAGCCAGGACGACCATCACGACCATGGCGATGCGCAGGATCAGCAACAGACCCAGGCGCTCGTCCTGGCTGACGGCGTCGACGGCGGCGGGGCGGGCCCGCATCGGGCGCTTCACGGGCTAGAGGCGCGCCGTTCGGGGGGCGTATGTCCGGAAGCGGGCCACCTAGGTGGAATCGACGGATTTACGCCCAACCTTGAAGAACCGCCCCATCCGGAACGGCGTCGACCCAGAATGGGGTGATGGAATGCGCCGGAATCCTGCTCACCGGGGGGGCCAGCCGCCGTATGGGGCGGGACAAGGCCACCCTCCTGGTCCAGGGCGAGGCGCTGGCCACCAGGACGGCCACGCGGCTGACCCAGGTGTGCCGTCCGGTCGTGGAGGTCGGTCCGGGTCGTTCCGGCCTGGCCGCCGTGCAGGAGGACCCGCCCGGTGCCGGCCCGCTGGCCGGCCTGGTCGCCGGGTACCGGGCCCTCGCCGCATCGGCCGATGTGGCCGCCGTGATCGTGGTGGCCACCGACCTGCCCCACCTGTCGGCGGCTCTGCTGCACTGGCTGGCCGGCCGGCCGGGCCCCGGTTCGGTCGTCCCGGTGCGCGACGGACGGCCCCAGCCTCTGTGCGCCCGCTACTCGGCCGCCGATCTGGACGTGGCCGCCGACCTGGTCGCCGCAGGCGCCCGCTCGATGAAGGCCCTCCTCGAAGCCGTCGCCCCCGTGCTGGTCCCCCCGGCGGCGTGGATCGAGGCGGCCGGCGACGGAACGGCGCTCGACGATGTCGACACCCCGGACGATCTGGTCCGGCTGGTGGGCCGATGATCCCCCGCCCGGTGACGTCGGTGCGGGCGGTGAAAGTGCGCCCCACCCACCACACCGAACTGCCCGAGCACGTGGCCACCGAGGAGCCGATGCAGATCCTGGTGGCCGGCCCCGGCCAGGACGCCGGCCCTCTGGCCGTGACCATGCGCACGCCCGGCCACGACTTCGAACTGGCGGCCGGCTTCGTGGTGACGGAGGGGGTGGTGGCGCCGGAAGATTTGGCCTCGGTGGACTACTGCGAGGCGGTCGACGACCTCGTGCCCGAGGCCCGTTACAACCACGTGTCGGTCCGGTTGAAGCGAGATTGGAGCGCCGTTCCCCGCTACTTCACCGCGTCGGCCAGCTGCGGGATGTGCGGCAAGACGTCCATCGACCAGATCGAGACCTCCTGCCCGGCAGTGGCCTACGGGACGCCGATCCCGTCGGTGCTCATCCCGACCCTCCCGGACCGGTTGCGGCCGGCGCAGACGGCGTTCGACCGGACCGGCGGGCTGCACGCGGCCGGCCTGTTCTCGCCGGCTGGGGAACTGGTCTGCGCCCGGGAGGACGTCGGCCGCCACAACGCCGTGGACAAGGTGGTCGGCCATCTGGTGTTGCACCGGCCCGGGCCGGTGCCGGCCGATCTGGTGCTGGCCGTATCCGGCCGGGTCAGCTTCGAGATCGTGCAGAAGGCGGCCATGGCCGGGATCGGCACCATCGCCGCGGTATCGGCGCCGTCCAGCCTGGCTGTCACCGCCGCTGATCGTCTCGGTGTCACTTTGGCCGCCTTCGTGCGGGGCGGCACCTACAACGTGTACAGCCACCCGGGTCGGATCGACTTCCGGAACGAGTGAAGGCCCACCCCAATGGGCGGGCCTTCACCAGTCGATTTCCTAGGGCGCACCCCGGAGGGCGCCGGACCTAACCGATGCGGACGACGTTCGCCGCTTGAAGGCCCTTGGGGCCCTGGTTCACTTCGAACTCGACCTTCTCGTTTTCCTCGAGGTTCCGGTATCCCTCGCCGTTGATGGCACTGAAGTGCACAAAGACGTCAGGACCCTTGTCCTGGGAGATGAAGCCATACCCCTTCTCCGAGTTGAACCATTTCACAGTTCCTGTGGCCACAAGCAATCCCCTCCTTTCCTGGCCCGCCCGGACCTCGCTTCCGAAGAGGCGGGCCGGCGGCCTCCGGCCAAGGCCGGAGAGGGATTCTGCTTCAACTTCTAGATGCTCCACCCTCGGGGCGCGACGATAACACGCCACGTACCGGGCGGAGCGATCTGCGCCCCCTACTCTGGCCGGATGGCCCGTGTCGTGGCAGTTGTCCCGCACACTCATTGGGACCGGGAGTGGTACGCCACGTTTGAGTCCTACCGGGTGCGGTTGGTTTCCATGATGGACCAACTGCTCGACCTGTTGGAGTCACACCCCGAGTTCGAGCACTTTCATCTCGACGGCCAGGTCGCCCTGATCGACGATTACCTCGCGATACGACCCGAATCGGGACCCCGGGTGGCCGCCCTTATCGGCCAAGGACGGCTGGCCATCGGCCCCTGGTACGTCCTGATGGACGAGTTCTGTGTGTCGGCCGAAACCATCGTACGCAACCTGCAAATGGGCCTGACCCGGGCGCGGTCATTGGGCGCCGACCCGGCGGTCGGCTACCTGCCCGACATGTTCGGCCACGCCGCGCAGATGCCACAGATCCTGTGCCAGGCCGGACTGGAGCACGCCGTGGTGTGGCGGGGCGTGCCGGCGGCGGTTACCGATCAGGTGTTCACCTGGTCGGCGCCGAGTGGCGACCGGGTGCGGGCCCAGTACCTGCCGGTGGGCTACGCCAACGGGGCGTTCCTGCCCAAGTCGGTCGCCGAGTTGATCGACCGGGTGGAGGCGCATGAGACCGAGATCGGCGGCTACCTGGGCCCCGAGGGCGACCTGCTGCTCATGAACGGGGGCGACCACCAGTTCCCCCAGGCATGGATGCCGGACCTGCTGGACGCAGCCAACCGCGCCCAGGATCACTTCCGTTTCCGGCAGGCCAGCCTGGCCGGGTTCCTGACCGGGCAGCCGGCCGGCGCCCCGACGACCTGGGCCGGTGAGCTGCGCAGCGGGGCCCGGGCGCCGGTGCTCATGGGCGTTTTGTCCAATCGGGTGGACGTCAAGCAGGCCGCTCACCGCACGACCGAGCGGCTGGAGCGGCTGGCCGAACCACTGGCCGCCCTGTGGCTGCCCCCGGCGCTGTGGCCCGCCGACCTGCTCGACGGGGCCTGGCTGGAGGTCATCCGCAACTCGGCCCACGACTCGATCTGCGCCTGCTCCACCGACGAGGTGGTACGCGCCGTCCGCCACCGGTACGACACCGCCCTCGCCCTCGCCGCCACCGCAGTGGACGCCGGGCTTGCGATTGCTGGCGTGGCCACCGCCGCTCCGGGGACGGTGATCGTCAACCCGCTCCCCTTCGACCGTGGCGGGCTGGTCGAGACGACCATGGCGGGCCACGACGTGGTCCCCGGGGCCCAGGTACTCAGCTCGCTGCCGGCCGGCCAGGTGGCTCGTCACGGGCTCGGGGCCGACCTGGCCGCCATCCTGGGCCGGCTGGCCGAGGAGGGATGGCTGGGCCCGAGCGGGCGCGGGGTGGCTGCGACCCTGGAGTCCACGCCGGCCGGGCTGATGATCGATCTGGTCGAAGACGCCACCAAGAAAGCGGATCCGGCGATGGCCGCCGTCATGGCCGAAGCGTGGGCCCGGGCCGGGGCCGGACGGGCCGCTCCTTTGACAGTACGGGTGTCACGAAGGGCGACCCAGAAGGTGGTGGCCCGGGTCGAGGACGTCCCCGGGTGGGGCTGGGCCATGTACCATCCGGTCGCCGGCCGGGAGGTGGCGGTGCGGTTGGTCGACGGCGGCATCGAGGTCGCCAACGGGTTGACGGTGGTGGTCGTCGACACCGCCGACGGGACCTTCTCGGTCGACGGCGTGGCCGGCCACAACGCCATCGTCGAGGAGGCCGACGAAGGGGACACGTACAACTTCTCGCCCGGGTCACGCCCGCCTGTGTCAGCACCGCTGTCAGTAACCGCCGACATCGTGGAGGCGGGCCCGGTCCGGGCCGTCGTGAGGGTCTGCCGTGAATACGGCTGGTCCCCGGGCGCCGCCGTGGTCTCGGATGTGTCGGTGGGCGCCGGGGAATCGGTCGTGCGGGTCACCACGTCGTTCGACCACTACGGGCGGGACCACCGCGTCCGGGCCGTCTTCCCGCTCGGGACCACGGTGGCGACGACGGTGGCCGAATGCGCCTTCGCCACCGTCGAGCGGGGCCAACCGGAAGGCGGCCCCCAGGAGCCGGCGCTGGCCACCTACCCGTCCCGGCGGTTCGTGACCGCCGGTCCGCTGTCGGTCACCCACGAAGGGCTGCTCGAGCACGAGTTGATCGACGGCGGTCGGGCACTAGCCGTGACCCTGCTGCGGGCGACCGGCATTCTGTCCCGGCCCGCCCCTGCGGCCCGGCCCAACGTGGCCGGGCCGGCGCTGGCTCTGCGCGACAGCCAGATGCCGGGACCCCAGGAGTTCCGCTACGCCCTGGCCCGGGACAGCGCCGATCCGTGGGCGCTGGCCGACGCCGTCTGGACCCCGCTGATGGCGGTGCCGGCCGAAGGCGACGGCCCGCTGCCCGATCGTGGACGGCGCCTGACGGTGATCGGGGCCCGGGTCTCGTCTCTGCGGAGGGTCGACGGGGCGCTTGAAGTGCGGGTGTTCAACCCGACCGATCAGGCGACCACCGTGTCCTTCCCGGCGCATTCAGGGGATCTGGTCGACCTGACCGGACGGTCCGTCGGCGGCTGGGACGGGGCGTTCCCGCTCGGGCCGTGGGCGTTCGCCACGGCCCGGCTGGCCGCCCGCAGCCTGGACTGACCGGCCAGCTGTCGGGCCGGGGGTGCCTCGGCGATCGGGCCGGGGCGGCCGGGCGATCGGGCCGGGGCGGCCGGGGCCGGCGATCCGGCCGGGGGCGGGGCCGGACTGACCAGCCGGGTCGGCGGTCGGCGATAGTCCGCGATTTCTGGTGGCATGCACCAGATATCGCGGTGAATCGGCGAGCGACTCAGCCCAATAGTGCGCGATTTCTACTGGCATACAGTAGAAATCGCGCACAATCCATCGAGAGCGTCCCCTGGGGGGGACTGTCACCGCCCGGTGAGGACGGCGACCACCGGGCCGGCGCCGGCCGATGGACGGACGCCGGACGCCGCCGGCCGGGCGCCGAGGGGCGGGCCCGTACCTGCGGCGGCGGTCAGAACGGCCGCTCCGGCCCAGGCCACCGCCCCGGTCGGCTCCACGTCGTGGCCCCACCCGGCCAGCTCCGCCCGGGCGGCGAGGATCTGCTCGTCGGTAACGGTGAGGAACCGGCCCCGGGTGGCCATGACCGCCCCCCGGATCTGGGCCGCCCGGGGCGGGTCGGCGATGGCGATCCCGGCCGCCACGGTGCCCGGCGACCCGGCGACAGGCAGAGACCCGGCGGCCGGCGGCGAACCGGCGGCAGACAAAGACACGGCGGCCGGCGGCAGGCCGCCGGCCAGCGGTGCGCAACCAGCCGCCTGCACGGCCACGATGGCCGGCGGTGACGGGATGCGGCCCAGCATGGCCAGCTCGCCGAATCCCAGCCACAGGCCCAGCACCAGCGTGCCGTTGCCAACCGGCGCCACCACCGTGCCGTGCGCCACCGACGGTCCCAGCTGGTCGTAGAGCTCGAAGGCGATGGTCTTGACGCCGTGGTGGAACGCCGGCTGGTGGACGTGGCTGGCGTAGAACGGCGCGTCGGTGGTGACCGAGACGGCGGCCTGGGCCGCCTCAGCCGCGGCCGAGCGACCGCCCGCCACTGTGACCACCGTGGCCCCGAAGGCGGACATGGCCGAGACCTTGGCCGGTGCCGTCCCGTCGGGCACGTACACCTGGCAGCGCAGCCCGGCCGCCTGGCAGTGGGCGGCCGCCGCCTTGCCGGCGTTGCCGCTCGAGTCCACCACCACGGATCCGACGCCCAGGTCGCGGGCCACGCCGATCATCACCGACGACCCGCGGTCCTTGAACGAGCCGGTCGGCTGGCGGTAGTCGGCCTTGACGAACACCCCCGGTCTGACCTCGTCGAGTGGGGAAACGACCAGGCCCAGATCGACGCGGGCCCCTGGCCAATGCCCGAGCGGGCCGGTCAGATCCAGCAATCCGCCGCACACGCACCGCCACCGAAGGTCGGTTAGCGACCAGACCCGCCCGCACCGGGCGCACACCTCCCGCCAGTGCGACGAGATCACCATTCAGTAGCCGTGATGCGGGTCGACCACACCCTCGAACGGCTCCCCGGCGATGAAATGGGCGACGTTGCTGCGGATGCGCTCCTGCAGCGGGGCCAGGATCATGTCCCAGGTGTCCGCCGTGTGGGGCGTGATGATGCACCTGGGCTCGGTCCACAACGGGTGACCGTCGGGCAGCGGCTCCGGATCGGTCACGTCCAGGGCGGCCCCTCCGAGCCGGCCGGCGGCCAGCGCAGCGACCAGTGCTTCGGTATCCACGTGCCCGCCGCGGGCCACGTTGACCAACCACCCGTCGGGGCCGATCAGGTCCATCTCCGCCGCCCCGATGATGCCGGCGGTCTCCGGGGTCAGGGCCAGGGCCAGGAAGACGACGAGCGAGCCGGGCAGCACCTCCGACAACGCCGGCGTCGGCACCACCCGGGGGCGCCGGGCAGGTCCACGCCGGCCTGCCGGCGCACAACCGTCGCCGACACGTTCCAGGGCGCCATCAGCCGTAGCAGCTCCTCGGTGATGCCGCCCCCTCCGACGATGGTCACCGGCGCGTCGTAGAGCATCCGGCCCGCCGGTCGGCCCCATGACCGGGCCGAGATGCGTTCCGGCAGGATGCGCAGTCCGGCCAGGGCCAGCATCAGCGCGTGTTCCGCCACCGGCCGGGCGTAGGACCCCTTGGCGCACGTCCACGCCCGTCGGTCGTCGATGACGCCGGCCGCCACTGCCTTCTCCACGCCGGCGAACGGCAGCTGCACCCAGCGGATCCCGGGCTGCTCGGCGAGGGCCGCCTTCAGTCCGTCCATGTCGTGGGCCGACAGCCAGACGAGCCCGTCCGCCGCCTGGCCCAACTCGACCACGGTCCCGCCCCCATCGCGCACCGCAGCCAGCGCGAACCCGGCCGCCTCGCCGGTGGACGGGCCGAGGGCGATCCGCATCAGGCCGCCCCGGCGGTCGACGGACCCACCGCTACCCGCATCAGGCCGCCCCCCAAGACGGGCCGAGGTCGATCCACATCAGAACGCCCCGCAGGACGGCCGGGCGCGATCCGCATCAAGAGGCCGAACCGTGCCGGCCGGCGCCCCCCTGGAAGCGGCGCACCCCGGCGGCCAACTCGGCGCTGGCCAGCGACCGGCGACCGTGGGCCAGTTCGAGGCTGAGCGCCTCGTCCATCGGGCGCCCGTAGGACTCCACCATGGACAGCCGGTCGTTGCGCATGCAGTCCTGCGGCAGGCCGGCCATTGCCGCGGCCAGCTCCTCGGCGGCCGCCCGGGCCTGTCCGGCGGGCACCACCCGGTTGGCCAGGCCCATCTCCAGCGCCTCCTGGGCCGATACCGCCCGGCCGGTGAGGATCAGGTCCATGGCCCGGCTCTCGCCGATCAGGCGGGGCAGCCGGACGGTCCCCCCGTCGATCAGAGGTACGCCCCACCGCCGGCAGAACACCCCGAAGGTGGCGTCCTCCTCGGCGACGCGCAGGTCACACCAGAGGGCCAGCTCGAATCCGCCGGCCACGGCGTAGCCGGATATGGCGGCGATGACCGGCTTCGACAGCTGCAGGCGGGTCGGGCCCATCGGGCCGTCACCGTCGTCGCGCACCTTGTTGGCGTCCGGCGTGGTCATGGCCTTCAGGTCGGCACCCGCGCAGAAGGTCCCGTTGGCCCCCCACAGCACGGCGACGGCGAGGGAGTCGTCGGCGTCGAAGGCCCGGAACGTGTCGGCCAGGGACCGCTGGGTCGGCCCGTCGACGGCGTTGCGGGCCTCCGGCCGGTCCATGATGACGGTCAGGACGGCCCCGGTCTGGGCGGTGGTGACGGTCACATCCGCTCCGGGGTATCGATGCCGAGGAGGTCCAGGCCCCGGCCCAGGACGTCGGCGGTGAGAGCGCACAGCACGAGGCGAGAGTCTCGCAGTTCCGGCGTGGGGGCCTTGAGCACCGGGCAGCTCTCGAAGAACGACGTGTACAGGCCGGCCAGGTCGAACAGGTAGGTGCAAAGCTTGTGCGGGCTCCAGGTCGTCAGTGTTTCGTCAACGGCACTGACGAATCCCAGCAGGCCCAGCGCCAACGCCCGCTCCCCCGGCTCGGACAGCAGCAACGGCACGCCGCTCGCCAAATGGGTGGCGGCGTCTCTCTCGGCCCGGCGGAAGATCGACAGGCAGCGCACCCGGGCGTACTGCAGGTAAGGCGCGGTGTTGCCGTCGAAGGTCACCATCCGGTCCAGGTCGAACACGTAGTCCTTGATCCGGTCGGTGGACAGGTCGGCGTATTTCACCGCCCCCATGGCGACCATCCGGGCCACCTTGGCCTGCTCCTCGTCCGACAGCTCGCCCCGCTCGGCCACCACGGCGGCGGCCCGGGCCTGCGCCTGATCGAGCAGATCGACCAGCTTCACCGTCTCCCCCGACCGGGTCTTGAGCATCTTGCGGTCCGGTCCCAGCACGCTGCCGAAGGCGATGTGCACGGCCCGGTCGACCGCCGGCAGGTACCCGGCCTCCACCCCGGCGGCGAAGCACATGGCGAAGTGCTGGCTCTGCGGCGAACCGACGACGTACAGGGCCTGATCGACGCCCATCCGGCCGAACCGGTCCTTCAGCGCAGCCATGTCGGAGGTGGCGTAGCCGTAACCCCCGTCCGACTTCTGCACGATCAGCGGAAGCGGCTCACCGTCGCGACCGGTGAACCCCGGGGGGAACACACATTTGGCACCCGCACTGTCAACAAGTAGACCCTTTCCGGCCAGTTCCTCGACGACTACGGGCAGCAACGGGTTGTAGGAGCTCTCCCCCACCACGTCCCGGCTGGTCAACAACACCCCCAGCCGGGCGTACATCTCGTCGAAGTAGGCCAGGCTCTGGTCGACCAGGATCCGCCACAAGCGGTTGGTCTCGGCGTCGCCCGACTGGAGCAGAACGACCCGCCTCCGGCTGCGGTCCTGGAACTCCTCCGACGCGTCGAAGGCGGCCCGGGCCTGCCGGTAGAAGCCGTCCAGATCGCCGACCGACAGTTCCTGGGCGGCCGCCTCCTCGCCGAGGTCCAGCAGGTGCTCGATCAGCATCCCGAACTGGGTGCCCCAGTCGCCGACGTGGTTCTCCTTGATCACCCGGTGGCCGGCGAACTCGAGCATCCGCACCAGGGCGTCGCCGATCACCGTCGATCTCAGATGGCCGACGTGCATCTCCTTGGCCACATTCGGGCTCGAGTAGTCGACCAGCATGGTCCGGGCCACGGCGGCGGTGGCCACCCCGAGCCGGGGGTCGGCGGCCAGCGCCGCCACCCGGCCGGCCAGCCATCCCTCGTCCAGGTGGATGTTGATGAACCCCTGTGGCGCGACCTCGAGGGTCGCCACCCCCTCGAGCCCACCGGCGGCGGCGACCCGGCCGGCGACCTCGGCCGGCGGCCGTCCCGACCGCTTGCCCACCGCCATGGCCCCGTTGGCCTGGAAGTCGATCCCGGGCCGGCTCGAGGGTCGGACCACCGGATCGGCACCCGGCTCGACCAGGTCGAACGCCGGCTGGAGAGCGGCGGCGAGGAGTTCAGGTAGTCCGGCCATGCCCACCATGTTGGAAAAAGGAGACCGCCTTCCGCCATTCAGTTCCTCCCGCCTGTCTCGCCGGGCGCCGCTACGGTGACGGCCGCCATGGCCGAAACCGACATCACGCCCCTCCGGTTCACCCGGGTCGATCTGGATCGACCGGGCCTGTCGGTCCTCGAACAGGTCGATTGGCGGGTCGAACCGGATCATCGCTGGGTGGTCCTCGGCCCCAACGGTTCGGGCAAGACGACCATCTTCGAACTGGCGTCCGGATACCTGCACCCGACGAGGGGGACGGTCGAGATCCTCGGCCACCGGCTGGGGGCGGTGGACGTGCGCCGACTGCGGGAGCGGATCGGCCTGGTATCCAGTTCTCTCGTCAAGAAGTTGGTCCCCGACATCACCGGCGCCGACGTGGTCGTGTCCGGCCGGCGGGGGGCCCTGGAACCGTGGTGGCAGCCGTACTCCGACGAGGACTGGGCCCGGGCCCGCCTCCTGCTCGACGAGTCCGGCTTCGGCTATGTGGCCGACCGGCGGTTCGGGTTCCTGTCCGACGGCGAGCGCCAGCAGGTGCTTTTGGCCCGGGCGCTCATGAACGACCCCGAGCTCCTGCTGCTCGATGAACCGGCGGCCGGGCTGGACGTGGGCGGACGGGAGCGGCTGGTGACCTACCTGGGCCGGCTGGCGGCCGCCGCCGACCACCCTCCTACGGTGATGATCACCCATCACGTCGAGGAGATCCCGCCGTCGTTCACCCACGGCCTGCTCCTGCGGGCCGGTGCGGTCATGGCCTCCGGACCGCTGCCCGAAGTCCTGACCGAGGAGTTGATGTCGGCGACGTTCGGGCTGCCCCTTTGTCCGAAGTACTCGGACGGTCGCTGGACGTGCGTGGCTAGCTGAGCTCTTCCCGCAGGAAGCTGACCGTTCGGTCCCAGGCCAGCTTGGCCTGGTCGGCGTCGTAGGTGCCCAGCAGGTTCTCGTCGTTGTGGAACGCGTGGCCGGCCGGGTAGACGTGGATGATCGGCTCCTTGCCGGTGCCGGCCTTGATCCGCTCGGCCAGGTCGCGGTCGGCGCCCTCGGGCTGGAAGTCGTCCTGGCCACCGAAGTGGGCCATGACCGCCGCCTGCAGACCGGCGTAGTCCTCGGGCATGTGGCCCACCGGGTAGAAGGCCACGGCGGCGCCGATCTTGCCCCCCTCCTGGGCAGCCAGGGTCAGCACGAAGGCACCGCCCATGCAGAAACCGACGGCGCCCACACAGTCGCCGACCACGTCGTCGCGCCCGAGCAGGAAGTCGACGGCTCCGGCCAGATCCCGGGCGGCCCGGTCGACCGGGAGCGACTGCATCATCTGGCCCGCCTCGTCGGCGTCGTGGGTGGTCTTGCCGCCGTACAGGTCCGGGGCCAGGGCCACGAATCCGTCGGCGGCCAGGCGGTCCACGATGCCGGCGATGTGATCCGTCAGGCCCCACCATTCCTGGATGACCACGATGCCTGGCCCGGAGCCCGACGACGGCGTCGCCAGGTAACCGTGGGCTTCGTGGCTGTTGCTAGGGAAGGTGACGTTCTGGCGAGCGCTCTCCGTCTCGGCCATGTCCGGTCAGCCCTGAGACGCCAGGAACGTGTCGAGCCGGGAGTCGACGTCGGTCACGGCGTACAGGTTGCGCTCGAGCGTCTCGGTCAGCCACCGCTCGACGACGGCCCGGCTGTCGCCTTCGGGGAGGATGCCCCAGATGTCGAGCAGCCCGTCCTGGACCACTGTCGCCGATACGGACACCTGCCCCTCGAGCTGCCGGCGGAAGGCGGCCACCGCCGCCTCGGTGCGTTCGGCCCGCTCGGTCTCGGGGATCTCTTCGGTGGCGGGAGCCTCAGTCGCTTCAGTCACGGGATGAAGCCTACCCAGGATCGGTGAATCTAGGACTGCGCTTCTCGAAGTACGCCATTACCGCTTCGGTCTGGTTGGGGCTGCCGATGAGGTCGGCCATCTCCCTGGATTCGTCGAGCAGCTGCTGGGCGAGCGGAACCTGGCCCGAGCGGTTGAGCAGGGACTTGCCGGCCCGGATGGCGTGCGGGTTGCGGCCGGCGATCTCGGCGGCCAGTTCGAGCGCCTCCTTGCGGGGGTCGTCGGCCACGCGGGTGGCCAGTCCGATGCGGACGGCCTCCTCGCCCTCCACCATGCGCCCGGTCCAGGTGAGCTCCTTGGCCACGTCCAGGCCCACCAGGCGGGGCAGCGTGGCCGTACCGGTCATGTCCGGCACCAGGCCCCAGCGGATCTCCAGGATGGAGATGCGGGCGTCGGGCGCCATGAAGCGGATGTCGGCGGCCAGGGCCACCTGGGCGCCGCCACCGAGGGCCACGCCGTGGATGGCGGCGATGACCGGTACCGGCAGGACCGACCAGTTGTAGGCCGCCTGCTGGGCCCAGTTGGCGATGCTGTCGTCCTCCCGGCGACCGAGTTGACCACCGGTGCGCTCGCCGGTGTCCTGCATGCCGCTGATGGCCTCCAGATCGAGACCGGCGCAGAATCCCCGGCCCTCACCGGACAGGACGACGGCCCGGACGGCCGGGTCCCCGGCAATGCGCTGCGACGCCTCCCGGAGACCGGCGAACATCGGAATGTCGAGGGCGTTCATCTTGTCCGGACGGTTCAGCCGGACGTCGGCGACGCCACCGTCGACGGTGACGGTTACGCGGTCTGCTTCTCCCATGGGTGAAACTCTTTCAGATGGATTCGCTCACCGACGCATTGGCCGACATCGTCGGTAGCTCCCACGTACTCGTCGACCCCGACGTCCGGGCACCATTCGAGACCGACTGGACCCGCCGCTTCTCCGGCCCGTCCGTGGCCGTGGTCCGGCCGGCGAGCACGGAGGAGGTGTCCCGGGTGCTGGCCCTGTGCTCGGCGACGGCCACGCCGGTGGTGGTGCAGGGGGGCAACACCGGACTGGTCGGCGGCGGTGTGCCCGGCTCGGGCGGGGGCGGGGCGCCCGTGATTCTCGTCACCACCCGGTTGACCGGCCTGGCCGAGGTCGATCCGGCCTCCAGCCAGGTGACCGCCGGGGCCGGCGTGACGCTGGGCCGGCTGCAGGAGCACGCAGCAGCATCGGGGCTGGTCTTCCCGGTCGATCTGGCCGCCCGGGACACGGCCACGGTGGGCGGCATGGTCGCCACCAACGCAGGGGGTCTCCACGTGATCCGCTACGGCGGCATGCGGGCCCAGGTGGTCGGCCTGGAGGCGGTTCTGGCGGACGGCACGGTCGTGTCCCGTCTGAGCGGGCTGGTCAAGGACAACACCGGCTACGACCTGTCCCAGCTGCTGGTGGGGTCGGAGGGGACGCTCGGCGTGATCACCGCCGCCCGCCTGCGGCTGGTGGCCGAGCACCCGGCCCGGGTGGTGGCCCTGCTGGGGCTGCCCTCGACCGATTCGGCGCTGGCCGTGCTCGATGCCGTCCGGCGGGGGGCCGAGGGGCTCCAGGCGGCCGAGGTCTTCTATGCCGACGGTCTGGCCCTGGTGCGCGAGCACGGGCGCCTGCCGGCGCCGGTGGCGGGTGAGTGGCCGGTGTACCTGTTGATCGAGTGCGCCGGGCGGGCCGACCCGACCGAACCGCTCTTCGCCGTCCTGGCCGCGCTGATGGACGATCCGGCCGTCGGCCTGTCCGACGACGCCACGGCGGTCGCTTCCAATCCGGCCGCCATGGCCCGGCTGTGGGAGTACCGGGAGCGCCACACCGAGGCCGTGTCCGCCCTGGGCGTGCCCCACAAGCTGGATGTGACCCTCCCCCAGAGCCGCCTGGCCGCGTTCGAGTCCTCCGTGCGGGCGGTGATAGACCGGGTGGCCCCCGGCTCGAAGCTGGTCCTCTTCGGCCACATCGGCGACGGGAACCTACACGTCAACGTGGTCGGCCCGCCCCCGGAGGACGAGACGCTGGACGAGGCGGTGCTGGAGCTGGTGGCCTCCATGGACGGCTCGATCAGCGCCGAACACGGGATCGGGCGGGCCAAGGCGCAATGGCTCCACCTGTCCCGGTCGCCGGCCGAGCTGGCCGTGATGAAGGCGGTCAAAGGGGCCATCGACCCGTCTGGCATCCTCAACCCGGGCGTGCTGTTCGCCTGACCGTCGTGTTCGGGCCGTCCGGCACCGGATCGGGCGGCTACCGTCCGCGGTGATGGATACCTGCCTGCAGTCGGCCACCCACCTGGCTTCTCGGATCCGCAACGGTTCCCTGTCCAGCCGGGAGCTGACGAACGCCTACCTGGACCGCATCGACCGGCTCAACCCGGCGTTGAACGCGGTGGTCACAATCGATCGCGAGCGAGCCCTCGAAGAAGCCGACGCGGCCGACGCAGCCGGTCCCGGTGGACCGCTCCACGGGCTGCCCATCACGATCAAGGACGCCATCGAGGTGGCCGGAATGCGCTCCACCGGCGGCGCCATGGCCCTCCGGGACTTCGTCCCCCCGGTCGACGCGCCCGTCGTCGCCCGCCTGCGCCGGGCCGGCGCCATCGTCATCGGCAAGACCAACGTGCCCGAGTGGTCGGGGGACATCCAGACCTACAACCAGGTGTTCGGCACCACCAACAACCCATGGGACCAGTCGGTGACGACCGGGGGATCCTCGGGGGGCCCGGCCGCTGCGGTGGCCGCCGGCCTGAGCAGCTTCGAGGTGGGGACCGACATCGGCGGCTCCATACGCATCCCGTCCAGCTACTGCGGGGTGTGCGGGCACAAGCCCAGCTACGGGATCATCCCGCAGCGGGGCTATCTCGACTCGGTGGGCGGGGGGACCACCGACGCGGACATCAATGTGTTCGGCCCCATCGCCCGGTCCGTGGAGGATCTGTCGCTCCTGCTCGACGTCATGGCCGGTCCGGTGGCTGAAGATGCCGTCGGCTGGCGGCTGGAACTGCCGCCCGCCCGGCACTCATCACTCGCCGACTACCGGGTGGGGTTGTGGCTGGATGATCCGGCCTGCCGGGTCGACTCGGGAGCGCTGGCCCTGATGGAAGCGGCCGCCGCCGAGATGGCCCGGGCCGGCGCCCAGGTGACGGACGCCCGGCCGCCCCTGGACCTGGCCGAGGTCCGCTCTCTGTTCGAGAGCCTGTTGATCCCGGCCATCTCCCCCAGCCACGACGGCGAGCTGGGTCAGGCGCTGGGTGGCAACCACCGGATCTGGTTGGACCAGAACCGGGCCCGGGCCGCCGTCCGGCAGGTGTGGGCGGATTGGTTCCGGAACTTCGACGTGCTGCTGTGCCCGGTGATGCCCATGCTGCCCTTCCCCCACGACCAGGCCGGGTCGGTGGCCGACCGGGTGGTGCAGATCAACGGGGAAGCCCGCCCGCAGTCGCTCACCCTGGCCTGGACCGGGCTGGTCGGTGTCGCCTACCTGCCGGCCACCGTCGTTCCTGTCGGCCGGGTGGGCGACCTGCCGGTTGGCATGCAGATCGTCGGGCCGTTCCTGGAGGACCGGACCCCGCTGTTCGTCGGGGCCGCTCTGACCGACCTGCTGGGCGGCTACATGCCGCCGCCGCAGTTCACCTAGCGGCGCCCACCGACAGCAACGACCGCCCCGCCCGGCGGCCGGCGGCCGGCGGCCTGCGGCAGGCCCGATTCTGTGGTCACCGTGGCGTTCTGTGGTCGCGCTTGCGTTCTGTGGTCACCGTTGCGTTCTGTGGTCGATGTTCCGGGTCTGAGCCACAACATCGACCACAGAACGAAGCCGG
>DASZNC010000041.1:0-3536 GCA_035551615.1 Acidimicrobiales bacterium | reverse complement strand
GCGGACTCCCCGAGATTCCGGCCGAATCAGACGACGGCCACCGGATCATCAGCCTCACCCCCGCGTCAACGATCCGGGTACGCCCGGTCCGCTGGCTCTGGGAAGGCCGCATCCCGGTCGGCTCGCTCGGCTTGCTGGGCGGCCGGGAAGGCATCGGCAAATCGACCGTCTGCTACCAGCTGACTGCCGACGTCACCCGCGGCCGGATGCCCGGCGTCTTCCACGGCACACCCAAATCGGTGATCATCGCCGCCACCGAAGACAGCTGGGAACACACCATCGTCCCCCGGCTCATGGCCGCCGGCGCCGACCTCGACCGCATCTACCGAGTCGACGTCACCACAGCCGCCGGCTACCACGGCTCGCTCAGCCTCCCCGGAGACCTCACAGACCTACAGCATCGCATCGAAGAAGTCGACGCCGCCATGGTCCTCCTCGACCCGCTCATGAGCCGCATCGACGCCAAGCTCGACACCCACAAAGACGGCGAAGTCCGCCAGGCCCTCGAACCGCTCGTCGCCCTCGCCGACCGAGCCGGTGTCGCCCTCCTCGGCCTCATCCACGTCAACAAGTCGGCCACCACCGACCCCCTCACCATGCTCATGGCCAGCCGCGCATTCGCAGCAGTAGCCCGGGCCGTCCTCTTCGTCACCATCGACCCCGACGACCAGAAGACCCGCATCCTCGGCCAACCCAAGAACAACCTCGGCCGAACCGACCTGACCAGCCTCCTGTTCACCATCGACGGCGCCAAGGTCGCCGAAACCGAAGAAGGACCCGTATGGACCGCCAAAGTCACCTGGCGCGGCGAAACCGACCGCACCATCGACGAAATCCTCCGATCCATCGGAGAGACCACCGAAGTCCGCACAGCCACCCAAGAAGCCGCCGTCTGGCTCTTCGACTACCTCAAGATCAACCAGGTCTCTGGCTCCCAAGAGATCAAGACAGCCGCCAAGAAGGACGGCATCGGAGTCGACGCCCTCAAACGAGCCCGGACCAAGATCGCCGCCGGCGCCACCTCCGCCGGATTCCCACGCCGCACCTACTGGTCAGCACCCGGACTCACACCCGACCAAGTCGACCAGCACCTCGCCTCCCAGTCGGAGCAAGACCAGTCGGAGCAGCTATGGGGAGAGTGAATAACTGCACTGACTGCACCAACTGGCCCTCAGTCAGTGCAGTGGGAGCAGTAGGTGCAGTGGGAAGGAGTCTCCAGAACGTGCGCCGACTGGCCGACCCCAAACGCCCGGCCACGCCCACGCCGGGACGGCCTCGTCCACACGTCCCGCGCAGTAGAAGTGGACAGCGGATAATCCCGCAGCGTCCGGTGCAGATCGGGTTATCAACGGCGCCCGGATGGCCGATCCACGCTCACGACCGGTGCTTGCCGGGTGCTAACTCAGGCCAGTTATCCGTCTGTGAGGCCGAACGATGAGCGGCCTGACCGGCTGGACACCGCGCCCGGCGCAGCCATACGAGCCCGGCAACACCGCATCGCTGCGCCACGGCGCCTACTCGCGGCGGACGATCAACGACCGGGCCGAGATGGTCCGGGCCGAGCTACTCGACCAGGCGCCGTGGGTCCGTGACCCGCTCTATGCCACCGCTCTGGACCTGGCCGCCGAGGCCGTGGCCCGCGCCCAGTTGGCCGACGACGCCTGCCGGCAACGTCCGGGCGCCAGGAACCTCGAGGCGGCCACGTCAGCGGCCCGGCTGGCATGGGCGAAGCTGACCGAGTTGGGGCTCACACCGGCCGGTCACGCCCGGCTCAAGCTCCTGGTTGCCGGCGAGCAGCAGGCCGAGCAGGCCATGGCCGAAGTGATGGCCGCCGGCTCGGCGATCGTCGAAGCCAGAGAGGCCGGCCGATGATGCCGTCGGAATCAGCCGTTGCGCTCCTGGCCGGGCTGGTCGACCCGGTCGGCCGGTGGGGTGACCATGCGACCGGTGAGCAGTGGGCGGACGCTCAGGCCATCCTCGACCCAGAGGCGCCGGTCCGCCGGCATTGGTTGGGCCGGGCGAAGGGCTACTCCAAGACGCGGGATGTCGCCGGGATGAGCCTGGCCGCGTTGCTCACGCAGTTCCCGCCGTCGGCGTCCGGCTACGTGGCTGCATCGGATCAGGATCAGGCCGGGTTGATCCGGCAGAGCATCGCGGCGTTCGTGGCCCATACGCCCGGTCTGGCCGGTCAGGTGCGGGTCGATCAGCGTCGGGTGACTTCCCGGTCGGGGGCTGAGTTGGTGATCTTGGCGGCTGATACTGCGGGGTCTCATGGGTTGCGGCCTTTCTGGTTGGTGATCGACGAGCTGTGTCAGTGGCCGGATGTCGAGAAGTACCGGTCGTTCTTCGATTCGTTGTGGGCTGGGTTGCCGAAGGTGCCGGGGTCGAGGGGGATTGTGATCACGACGGCTGGTTCGCCGACTCACTTCTCTCGGCGGATCTTCGAGACGGCCGGCGCGGATGCGTTGTGGCGCCTGTCTGATCTGGTCGGGCCGCCGCCGTGGATCGATGGTGCGGAGGTGGATGCGGAGCGGCGTCGTCTGTTGCCGTCGGTGTTCGCCCGGTTGTGGATGAATGAGTGGGCGACTGGTGAGGACCGGCTGACGACGGTGGACGATGTCCGGGCGTGTGTGGTGCTGGCCGGGCCGCTGGACCCGGTACCTGACGTGGTGTACGTGGCCGGGCTGGATGTCGGGTTGAAGAATGACCGGACGGTGTTGACGGTGGCTCACGCCGAGCAGGTGGATGCCGGGCGGGTGGTGGTGGTGGACCGCCAGTTCGTGTGGGAGGGGTCCCGGGCCCGTCCGGTGGACCTGTCGGAGGTGGAGGCGGTGTGTGTGCAGGTGGCCACCTCGTATGGGTGCCGGTTCGTGGTGGATCCGTGGCAGGCGGCGCTGTTGGTGCAGCGGTTACGGGCCCGGCGGATCTCGGTGTCTGAGTTCCCGTTCTCTCAGTTGTCGATCGGGCGTCTGGCGGCCCGCCTGTACTCATTGTTGCGGGAGAGGGCGTTGCGGTTGCCTGACGATGACGGCCTGGTCGACGAGTTGGCGAACCTGCGGTTGCGGGAGACGTCGCCGGGGGTGTTCCGGATCGATCATGACTCGGATCGGCATGATGACCGGGCGATTTCGTTGGCTCTGGCGGCGAATGACCTGTTGGAGCATGTGCCTCATCGGCCGGCTCGTATGCGGGTGTCTCGTCGGGCTCATGCCGGTACTGGTGTGGTGGTTGGCCAGGTGCGGTGGGTGGCCGGGTGATTGGTCGCCGTTGGTCTCGGGGGGAGGGCGTGTCAGGGCCGGCCGATTGTGCCGTCTGGCGGCCGAGGGCTGCCGATCGTGCAGCCGCCCCCCGGGTTTTCTCTCGATCGAAAGGAGCAGTAGGTGAGTCTCAGTGAGGGGCGCCGGGATATCGGCGTCGGGATCGTGCATGACGTGGACGACAAGCGGCACGCGGTGGCCGTGGATTATCCGACTCCGCCGGCGTTGGAGCCGTTGGATGGGCATCGGAGTGTGTGGTCGCCGGGGGTGTTCGCGTCG
>DASZNC010000040.1:0-34809 GCA_035551615.1 Acidimicrobiales bacterium | reverse complement strand
CACGGGTGGACCAGGTCTCCCTGGGCGGTGGAGAACTGGGTGCCGAACGCCTTGGCGAAGTTCTGGCCCAGCTCGTGGCTCGTGCCCATCTGCAGCGCCTTGCCGTCGCCCATCATCCCCTCACAGGTCCAGGTGCGGATGGCGCCGGCGAAGCGCTCCTTGGCCGTCTTGTGCCCGGTGAGCACGGGTATGGCCAGCACGTCCTCCATGGTCGAGACGTACACGTCGCGCAGGATCTGCAGGGCGTAGGCCCGGGCGTCGGCTTCGGTGGCGTGGGCGGTGTGGCCCTCCTGCCAGAGGAACTCCGAGGTGCGCAGGAACAGCCGGGGCCGCAGCTCCCAGCGCACCACGTTGGCCCACTGGTTCACCAGCAGCGGCAGGTCGCGGTAGCTCTGCACCCATTTGGCGATGAAGCTGTTGATGACTGTCTCACTGGTGGGCCGCACGACGACCGGCTCGTCCAACTGCTTGCCGCCGCCGTGGGTGACGACGGCCAGCTCGGGGCTGAACCCCTCGACGTGCTCGGCCTCCTTGGTCAGGTAGCTCTCGGGGATGAACAGCGGGAAGTAGGCGTTCTCGGCGCCCGCCTCCTTGATCCGCCGGTCCATCTCGGCCTGTAGCCGCTCCCAGATGGCGTAGCCCCACGGGCGAATGACCATGGTCCCCCGCACCGGCCCGTTGTCGGCCAGCTCGGCATGGGTGATGACGTCCTGGTACCAGCGGGGGAAGTCGGTGCCACGGGGGGTCAGGGGCGAGGCCATAACCGGGACAACTTAGAAGCCGGTAACGGTCAAAGGAGAACGATGGCTCCGCAGCAAGCGGTCGGCCACCGCCACACCTCCGGGCCGCACCTCCGAGATCCGCCCGGCGGCGGCCAGCGCCGATGCCGGGAACCCGCCCAGATACAACGCTCCCAGGGCGGTCACATCGAGGCGGATGTCGGCCTCCTCGCCCGCTCCGGCGGCCCGGCAGATGGCCCCGTCCGCGCCGGCCTCCAGCACCCAGCGGCCGGGTACTGCGTCGTCGGCAAGGGGGACGGGCGGGGCGGCCACGTCGAACACCAGGCGACCCTCGGATGCGTAACCGCGCGCCTCGAAGGCGGCGGCCACGTCGAGAACCCGGACCCACAGGTGGTCGTCGAGCGTCATTTTCAGCTGGCGGGGGTCGACCAGCCGCCAACGCAGGGGCTCGTCGACCGGCCGGCGGTGGGACGTGACGGTGCGGGCCAGGTCGATGTCGAACACGTACTGCCAGAGCCCGGCTTCCACTTCGTCGGTCAGGCCCCGCAGGTTCTCCACGATCAGCGTCGCCGGCTCCTCGTCGCGCTTGGCCCGGTAGGCGACATAGCCCTCGTCGCATACCGCGATCATCAGGCCACTGGAGCCGCGGCGGTCGTCGGGATCGTCGGCCAGGCGGTTCTCCCACCCCACCGGGCTGAGGTGGACCTCGCCCGGGCGGGTGCGGCGGTGGCGGTCGTAGAGGTCGGGCAGCACCTTGACCGCCTCGTTGACGTCGATCAGTTCGAGGTCCAGTTCGGGGGCCGGCCGGTACATCTGGGCGTGCTCGGAGTCGATGGTCACCGATGCCGACTCGGTGGCCAGGCCGAACCCGAACCGGCCGTAGATCAGGGACTCGGATGCGATGAGGCCGGCGACGGGCTCGTTGCGGGCCCGGCCGTCGCTCAACATCTCGGCCATGAGCCGGGTCAGGATGCCCCGGCGCCGGTGGGTGGGATGGACGCCGACGGCGGTGACGCCGCCCATCTTGACGATCGGGCAGGGCTGACCGGGACCGGCCGGCAGGCTGACGTCGAGCGAGTAGATGGCGCAGTTGCCGACGAAACGGCCGGCGTCGACGGCCGCCCAGGCCCGATCCACCTCCAGGTGCTTGATCCACCGCTCGGTCCAGCGCTCGTTGTCCGACGTGGCCGGATCGAGGAACGGGATGCGCACGGAATCGATGAATCGTTGTTCCTCACCGGCCTGCAGCCGGCGGATCTCGATGTCGGCCATGGCTCCAGTCTGGCGCCGGCTCCCGCCGGCGGCCGCTGATTTACGAGCCTTCGCTCTCCCGCAGCCGTTTCTCGATCAGCTCGACCCGGGCCCCGGCGTTGTTGGCGTCGTCGCCCTTGGCGTCGAGCAGGGCCCGGCGGTCGGCCTCGGCCTCGGCCGCGGCCGACGAATCGGCGGCCGCCAGGCGGGCGTCGAAACCCTCCTTCACCAGCTTCTCGGCCTCGTCGACCAGGGCGGAGACCATCTCGTCCTCCGGCACCACCCGCACGATCTGACCCCTGATGAACAGGTGACCCCGCCCACGGCCGGCGGCGATCCCGAGGTCGGCGGAGCGGGCTTCACCGGGGCCGTTCACGACGCAGCCCATGACCGCGACCTGGAGCGGAATCTCCTTGTTCTCCAAAGCGGCCTGGGCCTCCTGGGCCACCTTGTAGACGTCGATCTCGGCCCGCCCGCAGGCCGGGCAGGCGATCAGGTCGACGTTGGTCCGCTCCCGCAGCCCGAGCGCTTCCAACAGGACCCGGCCGGCCTTGGCCTCCTCCACCGGGTCAGCGGTGAGCGAGTAGCGGATGGTGTCACCGATCCCCTCCGACAGGAGGGTGGCGATACCGGCCGTCCCTTTGACCGTTCCGGCCGGCGGCGGGCCGGCCTCGGTGACCCCCAGATGGAGCGGGTGGTCGGTGACCTCGGACAGCTGGCGGTAGGCCTCGATCATGAGCGGCACGTTGGACGCCTTGACCGAGATCTTCACATCGTCGAAGCCCTCCTCGGCGAACAGGCCCAGCTCGATCTGGGCCGACTCGACCAGGGCCTCGGGCGTGGCCGAGCCGTACTTCTTGTACAGCCGGGGATCGAGGGACCCGGCGTTCACCCCGATACGGACGGGCACACCCCGGTCCCGGCACTCCCGGGCGACCAGCCTGATCTCCTCGGCCTTGCGCAGGTTGCCGGGGTTCAGCCGCAGACATTGGACTCCCGCCTCGAGGGCGGCCAGCGCCATCTCCACGTGGAAGTGGATGTCGGCCACGATCGGCACCGGGCTTCGGGGCACGATCTGGGCCAGGCCCTCGGCCGCCTCCTTCTCGTTGCACGTGCAGCGCACGATGTCGGCGCCGGCCGCCTTCAGCGCGTAGATCTGGGCCAGGGTGCCCTCGACGTCAGCCGTCTTGGTGATGGTCATCGACTGCACCGTGATCGGCGCCCCGCCGCCGACGGGCACGTTGCCCACCATCACCTGGCGGGTCGGGCGGCGAGGGTAGCGGGAGGCGACGGTGGGGGGCACGGCAGCCAGGCTATCTACGAGGAGAGGGTTCGCAGATTGATCAGGATCCAGCCGGCGCTGTACAGCATGAACAGCGTGAGCATGGTGTACATCACCGGTAACAGCTTGTACATGTCGACCCGGTACCCCCGGCGCCAGATACCGCGGATGCCCTCGTAGATGCCGACCACGACCCGGCCGCCGTCGACCGGGAAGAACGGCATGAGGTTGATGATGCCGATTGACAGGTTGATGAGGGCGAGCAGCCAGAGGACGGTCGGCAGGCCGATCTCGCCGGCCTGGTTCAGGGCGCTGGGCAGCGCCACGACCGTCGTCAGCTGCTGGTCCTGGTTGCTCTGGGCCGCCTTCTGGCTGGTCAGCATGGGGCCATAGGAGCTCAACCCGTGCAGGGTCACCAGATGACCCAGGGCGTCGAAGGTCTGCGACCCCATGAACACGAACGCGCCACCGGTCCGGCTGATCGCTGCGCCGAAGGAGGAATGGACCCGGAGGTTGGTGTCAGGGTCGATGCCGACGACGCCGACGGTGCCGGACGGGAACTGGGCCGAGCCGGTGGACTTGACCGTGTTGGCGGCCACCGGCGTGGCGAACAGGTGGATCGTCTGCCCGCCGCGCTGGACGGCGAAATCGAGCCGTTGCCGGGGGTGGGCCTGGATGTACTTCGACGTCGCCGTCCAGGTGGGCATCGCCTGCCCATCGATGGCCACGATCAGATCGCCGGGCCGGAAGCCGGCCTGCATGGCCGGGCTGGGACCGGTGGTGAAGGGAACCGCACCACCGACGATCGGTGTGTCGGGCGGCTGCAGATAGTGGCCCTGGTCGCCGGTCCAGAAGAACATGGCGAACAGGACGACCAGGGCGATGACGAAGTGCATCGACGAGCCGGCCACGTCGATGAGCATCCGGCGCCACAGCGGCGCCGCCCGGTAGGTCCGGGCCTCGTCCTCCGGCTCCACCTCGTCCAGGTTGTTCATCCCGATGATGCGGCAGTAACCGCCAAGCGGTATTCCTTTGACCCCGTATTCCGTCTCACCTCGACGAATCGACCACAGCCGGGGGCCGAAGCCGACGAAGAACTCGGTGACCTTCACCCGGCCCCGCTTGGCCGCGATGAAGTGGCCGAACTCGTGGGCCACGATGCAGCCGATCAGGATCAGGATGAGCAGCAGCGTCTCGCCGTAGCCGGCCGCGAATCCGATGGCCAGGACGGCGGCCACGACGGCGACCAGGCGGACGATCTCGGCGGTGGACGAGCGGGCCGGGCTGGGCGACGGGGGCCCGGTCGCCCCGTACACGTCGGGGTCGGCCAAACGGCTCACAGGTGGGTGGGCGGCAGCCGGTCGACGGCCAGGCGGGCCAGGTCCCGGCCGGCACGATCGGCTTCGAGCACGTCCTCCACGGTAGTGGGCACGCCCCCGCTGTAGTCATCGAGCACCGAGGCGAGAATCTCGGGAATGTCCACCCACCGGATGCGCCCGTGGAGGAAATGGTCGACGGCGACCTCGTTGGCACCGTTGAGCCACGCCGGCGCGGCGCCGCCCAGCCGGCCGGCCCGGTAGGCCAGGTCCAGGCACGGAAAGGCGTCCCGGTCGGGCGGCTCGAAGGTGAGCTGGCCGACCTTGGCCCAGTCGATGGCCCCGAACGGCGCCGGCAGGCGATCCGGGTAGGCCAGGGCGTAGCCGATGGGCAGGCGCATGTCGGGCATCGACAGCTGGGCCAGGGTGGCGCCGTCGACCGTCTCGATCATGGAGTGGATGATCGACTGCGGGTGGACGACCACATCGATCTGGTCGTAACCGACGCCGAACAGCTCGTGGGCCTCGATGACCTCGAGCCCCTTGTTCATGAGCGTGGACGAGTCGATGGTGATCTTCGGGCCCATGCTCCAGGTGGGATGGGCCAGGGCCTCGTCGAGGGTGACCTCGCCCAGCGAGGCCAGGGTCCGGCCCCGGAACGGACCCCCGCTGGCCGTCAGCACGAGCCGGTTGACCTGGTCGGCGGCCACGCCCCGCAGGCACTGGTGGATGGCGCAGTGCTCGGAATCGACGGGGACCAGTTCGGCGCCCGGGGTGGCCCGGGCCACCTGGACCACCGGGCCGCCGGCGATGAGCGACTCCTTGTTGGCCAGCGCCAGCCGCCGGCCGGCATTCAGGGCGGCCAGGGTGACCGGCAGGCCGGCAAAGCCGACGACCCCGTTGACGACCACGTCGGCCTCGGTCGAGATGGCGGCGAGGGCCTCCTGGCCGACCAGCAGCTCGGTGCCGGCCGGCAGCCGGCCGGCCAACTCGGTCGCCCGCTCGGGGTCGACCAGGGCGACCTTGTCCGGGCGCAGCTGCTCGGCCTGGTCGGCCAGCAGGTCGACCGATCGGGCGGCGCCGATGGCGATGACCCGGTAGGAGTCGGGGTCGGCCCGGACGACATCGATGGCCTGCGTCCCGATGGACCCGGTCGAGCCGACCAGGCTTACGGTGCGCACCGCCTCAGAGATGGAAGAAGGTGGCGACGAAGTAGGCAACGGGCAGAGCCAGGAGCAGCCCGTCGAAGCGGTCGAGCAGGCCGCCGTGGCCGGCCAGGACGCTCCCGGAATCCTTGATGCCCAGATCCCGCTTCAGCATCGACTCGAACAGGTCGCCGGCCGGGGCGATGAGGCCGACGACCAGGCCCAGCACCAGGCCGTGCTTCATGCCCGCCCACGGGGTCAACTCCTTGCCGATGATGGCACCCACGATCAACGAGCCCACCAGGCCGCCGAAGAATCCCTCCAACGTCTTGTTGGGGCTGATGTTCGGGGCCAGCGGCCGGCTGCCGATCGACCGACCCACGCCGAAGGCGCAGATGTCGGCGGCCACCGCCACGAGCACCGCCCCGAGGAACAGCCCCTCGCCGTGCCTCTCCTGCAGCAGGACGGCGGCGAAGGAGCCGAGCACCGACACCCACATGAACACCATGACGGTGACGGCCACGTTGGCCAGCGGGCGGGCTTCGACCACGCCGAGCACGTACCAGAGCATCGACCCGGCGAAGAGGAGCACGGCCACGACCGGTATGGCCCCGATGCCCTTGTAATAGGCGCCCAGCACGCACCCGACGGTGGCGACCAGGCCCAGCAGGGTGGCCGGCCGGAAGCCGGGGGCGCGGGTCATGTTGTAGGCCTCGGCCGCCGCCGCCGTGACCACGACGGTGGCCAGTACGACCAGGGCGACCGGTCCGATGATCGACGCGATGATCAGCAACGCGATCAGGCCGGCGCCCACGGCGACCCGGCTGCCGATCTCGCCCGACGCGGCGCCCGATCCCGAACCCGGACCGGTGCCACCACCCGGACGGGTGCGGCGCGCCGCCTCGCCCGGGGCCGGCCGGCGGCGGGGATTCACGCCGGGCCGCCCGGCCGGGGCCGGGCGGGTGGACGTGCCGACCGATCCACCGGCCGCGCCGACCGACCCGCCGGCGACCCCGGCCGCGCTGGGCGCACCGGCGGCGCTGCTGGCGGTCTGATTGCGGCCGATAGAGACCTCGGTTCGTCCCCGGCGCCGGGCCTGGGCCGGCTCGGGTGCCCACTCCTGCTCATCGTCGGGTTCCTCCTCCACTCCGGTCAGGTCCACGACCGGGTGCGACCCGGTGCGGTTGGCGGTCACCCGTTCGAAGTCCTCGTCGAAGGAATAGATGTCGGAGTGCTCGGTGCGGGTCTGGTCGAGGGCACCCACCGGGTCGTCCTCGCCGACCAGGTCGGCCATCTCGTCGACATCGTCCCAGTCGTCCTCATGCCGCCAGCGCACGCCGCGCGAACCGAGCGCCCGCCACGCCGCCATGTCGTCCTCACCGGATGGTTCGTCCTCGTCCTTGTCGAAGCGGAGGCGGGGCACCTCGCCGGTCGGCGGATCACTCCAGTGGGGCAGCTCGGTGGACCCCCCCGACACGGTGATACCCGCTTCGGGCACCTCGACCGACGGTCCCGGCTCGACGCTCAGCTCGGTCGTGCGGTCGGCGCCGAAGGCCGGGCGTAGCGGGCGCTCGGCCCACGGGGGGGCGTCGGCTTCCATGTCATCGTCTCCTTCTGGAGGGGCGGTCGGGGTCCGGGCGGCCGGTTCGTCAGCCACCGGCCGGGGGCGGGCATCCAGCGCGTCGGGGGCCGACCCGGGCCGGGCGTCGCGCGCGTCGTCGGCCGGCCGCCGGTACTCGGGCGGGGCCGGGGCCGGAGGAGGTGCCGGTGACTCCTCGCCCTGGCCTCGCGAGGCGAGGGGCGGCAGGGCCACGGCGGCGGCCGGATCCACCGAATCGGGCAACGGGAACCGATGGGCCGGGCGGGGGCCGCTCGGCGCCGGAGGAACGTCGCCGAAGCGCAGTTGGTCATCGGGCCGCCGGCCGGCGGCCTCGCCGGCATCCAAGGCCGCTTGCGCCTCCTCGGCCTTGATGATCCGGACGCCCTCCGAAGAGGGGCGCCCGCCCTTTGCCGCAGGTTTGTTGCGGTCGCTCACGACAGCCTCCTAGACAGCTAGAAGCTCTTCCTCTTTGTGCTGCAGGACCCGATCGATCTCGGCAACGTACTCGTGCGTCACCCGTTCGAGGTCCTTCTCGGCCCGCTCCAGCTCGTCGCTGGAGATGTCGCCGTCCTTCTCGAGTCCCTCCAGGTCCTTGCGGGCGGCACGACGCGAGTTGCGGACCGCGACCCGGCCGTCCTCCGCCTTGCCGTGCGCCACCTTGACCATCTCCTTGCGCCGCTCCTCGGTGAGGGGCGGGAAGGTCAGCCGGATGACGGTCCCGTCGTTGTTCGGGTTGATCCCGAGGTCGGAGTTCATGATGGCCTTCTCGATAGCCTTCAACGAGCCCTTGTCGTACGGGGTGATGACCATCAGCTTGGCTTCGGGCACCTGGATGCCGGCCAGCTGCTGCAGAGGGGTCTCCGAGCCGTAGTAGTCGACCCGGATCTTCTCGACCAGGGCGGGGGCGGCCCGCCCGGTGCGGATGGTCGACAACTCGCTCCGGGTGTGCTCGACGGCCTTGGCCATCTTCTCCCGGGTGTCCTCCATAACTGCGTCGATGAAACCCTCGTCGCTGTCGGCCATCAGTGGATCAGCGTACCGATCCGGTCCCCCTGGAGTGTGCGACGGAGGTTGCCGGGCTCCATGATCGAGAAAACCCTGATCGGCAGGTTGTTCTCCCGACACAGGGTGATGGCGGTCAAATCCATGGCCCGCAGGCTCCGGGCGATCACCTCGTCGAAGCCGATCACGGGCAGCAGCTCGGCATCCGGGTGGGACTTGGGATCGGCGTCATAGACCCCGTCGGCGCCCCCATGGGTGCCCTTGAAGAGCACGTCGGCCTCGATCTCGACGGCCCGCAGGGCGCCGGCCGTGTCGGTCGTGAAGAACGGGTTGCCGGTCCCGGCGGCGAACACCACCACCCGCCCCTTCTCCAGATGACGGATGGCCCGGAGGCGGATGTAGGGCTCGGCAATCTGCGACATGCCGATAGCCGTCTGCACGCGGGTGGGCTGGCCCTGGCGTTCGAGGGCGTCCTGGATGGCGAGTGCGTTGATGACGGTGGCCAACATGCCCATGTAGTCGGCACTGGCCCGGTCCATCCCGGTGGCCGAACCGGTCGCCCCCCGCCAGATGTTGCCGCCGCCGACCACGATGGCCAGTTGCACGCCCATCTCGGACCGCACCTGGGCGATCTCCTTGGCGATGCGCTCGACCACTGCGCCGTCGATGGTCTCGTCGGCGGCATCGCTGGCGAACGCCTCGCCCGACAGCTTGAGCACAACCCGCTTCCAGTCACCCATTGGTTGAGCGAGCCTAGGCGCGCCACCGGCCCGCCGCGACGGCAGCGGCCTCCACGGGCACGGGTTGACGCGAATATGGCCCGAACCACTGGTGATCCGCGTCCGACCCGGAAAGGAACGGTGACGCGAATCCCCGGGGCTGTCTAGGAGCCGATGACCGCCTGGGCGAAGCGGACGATCTTGGCGCCACCCAGGAACTGGGTCACACTCTTCTTGTCGTCCTTGGCGTAGGGCTGCTCGAGCAGGACGCCGCCCGGTACCCGCTTGTACCAGCCGTTGACCTTGCCCTCGACGATCTTCTCGATGGCCGCTTCCGGCTTGCCCTCGTTGCGGGTCTGGGCCTCCAGGGTGGTCCGCTCGGCGGCCACGTCCTCGGCCGGGACCTCGTCGCGGCTCAGCACCGACGGCTTGCCGAAGGCGATGTGTACGGCCAGGTCATGGGCCATCTCTTCGTTGCCGCCCTCGACCTGCACGAGCACGGCATTGACGCCCCGGCCGTTCTGGACGTGGACGTAGGTGTCGAGCACCTGGCCGGCGTCGGCGGCCAGGCGGACGACGCGGCCCACCTGGATGTTCTCCTTCAACGTGATGCGCAGGTCGTCGAGAGCGTCCTTCTGGGCGTCGATGACGCCCTCGCCATCGGCGGCCACACTCTCGGCCAGGCTCTGCACCATGGCCACGAACTGCGGCGACTTGGCCACGAAGTCGGTCTCCGACTTGAGCTCGACCAATGCGGCGGCATCGCCGGACCGGGCCACGGCCACGGCCCCCTCCGCACTCTCGCGGTCGGCCCGTTCGGCCGCCTTGCCCAGGCCCCGCTCGCGCAGCCAGGCAGTGGCCTCCTCAAAATTGCCGTCGTTCTCGGTCAATGCCTTCTTCGCATCCATGAACCCGGCGCCGGTCGCGTCGCGCAACGCCTTCACATCCTGGGCGGTGAAATCAGCCATGCCCTCTGTAACTCCTATTTCGTGTGTATCGGGTGGTTCAGCCAGTGGGTACTACTCGGCGACCGGAGCGTCGGCTTCGGAACTGGCCACGGCCGGGGTGTCACCTTCGGAATCAGCCGCAGCCGGGGCGTCGCCTTCGGAATCAGCCGCAGCCGGGGCGTCGCCTTCGGAGGCGGCGGGAACCGGCTCATCGGCGGCCTCCTGGTCGGCGGCCTCCTGGGCCTGGGCCTTGGCCGCGGCCAGGCGGGCTTCCCGCTCGGCCTGGGCTTGGGCGGCCTGGTTGCGGGCCTGACGCTGCTGCTCGGCCCGCTCGGCCTCCTCTTCAGGGGTGAGCTGGCGGGGGGCCTCAGCGGCGGCCGGGGCGGTCACCCCGGAGCGGGCGGCGCGCCGGGAGGCGATGAAGCGGCCTTCCTCGACGGCGTCGGCGATCACCCGGCACATCAGGCTGCCGGCCCGGATGGCGTCGTCGTTGCCCGGGATGACGTACTGGATCAGGTCGGGATCGCAGTTGGTGTCCACCACGGCGACGATGGGCAGGCCCAGCTTGTTGGCCTCGGTGACCGCGATGTGCTCCTTCTTGGTGTCGATGATGAACACCGCGTCGGGGAGCCGGGTCATGTTGCGGATGCCGCCCAGGTTCCGGTGCAGCTTCTCGAGCTCGCGCGACAGGATCAGCGCTTCCTTCTTGGGCATGGCCTCGAAGTCGCCGGCGGCGCGCATGCGGTCGTACTCCTGCATCTTGCTGACCCGGCCGGCGATGGTGCTGAAGTTGGTGAGCATTCCACCCAGCCACCGCTCATTGATGTAAGGCATGCCGCACTGGGCGGCGAAGCGGGCCACCGGGTCCTGCGTCTGCTTCTTGGTGCCGACGAACAGGATGGTGCCGTTGTCGGCGACCAGGTCGCGGACGAACGAGTAGGCGCTGTCGATGCGCTCGAGCGTCTGGTTGAGATCGATGATGTAGATGCCGTTGCGCTCACCGAAGATGAACCGCCTCATCTTGGGGTTCCAGCGCCGGGTCTGATGCCCGAAGTGGACGCCGGCTTCGAGCAGCTGCCGCATCGTTACTACTGCCATGTTGGTGGGGCTCCTTCCCATCGGTTGGGGGTAAAACCCGGTGCGCGCGCCTCCGGGGTGGAGGTGACCGTGGGTGCACCAGGGGGTGATAGTCGGGCCGGCCGCCGGGATCGGCGACCGTTCGGTCCTTCTGGACCGGCTGACCATGGTAGCGCAGGGGGCGCCAGGGCGGCCCCCGGGTTTCGCCCGCCGACCGTCCCGGTCGATCGGGCCCAGCCATCGGCCCCGCTGGTCGGGGTGCCTGGTGGCGGGGGTCGGGCGGCGGAGCGGCTTAGCGGTCGGCCATCATCAGGCGGCCCCGCAGCTGCATGACCGCCTTGGTGTGGATCTGGCACACGCGGCTCTCGGTCACGCCGAGGACCTGGCCGATCTGCGCCAGCGTCAGGTTCTCGTAGTAGTAGAGGCTGAGCACGATCTTCTCCCGGTCGCCCAGGCGGTTGATGGCCCCGGCCAGGATCTGCTTCATCTCCTCGACCTCGAAGGTGGCCATCGGGCCCTCTCCCCGGTCGGCCAGGGTGTCGCCCAGAGTGACCGACTCGCCCCGCTCGCCACCGCTGCCAGAGATGACCTCGTCCAGGCCGACCAGGCCGATGTAGGAGATCTGGCCGAAGATGGACTGGAGGTCGTTCTCTGAGATCTGCAGTTCGGTGGCCACCTCCTGGTCGGTCGGCGCCCGGCCGAGCGACGCCTCCAGCGAGGCGTAGGCCCGCTCCACTGCTCGAGCCTTGGTCCGGACCGAGCGCGGTACCCAGTCGATCGAGCGCAGCTCGTCGATGATGGCGCCCTTGATCCGGGTGATGGCGTAGGTCTCGAACTTGATCTGGCGGGAGGCGTCGAACTTCTCGATGGCGTCGATCAGGCCGAACATGCCGTAGCTGACCAGATCGGCCTGCTCGATGCTGTGCGGAAGACCGGCCGAGACGCGGCCGGCCACGAACTTGACCAGGGGCGAATAGCGGACGATCAGCTGATCCCGTAGATGTCGATCGCCGGTGGACTTGTAGTCCGCCCAGAGACGGTCGACATCCAGTTCGGCTTCAGCTTCCTCCATCACCCGCTCCTAGCGGGCGCGGCTGTTCCACCGATCGGCCGGGGTCCCCGAGCTGCCGCGTCGCGCCCATCCTGGACAGGCTACCCCTATATGGGCAGGTCGGTGTGGGTTGTCTCTCCGGTTCCGCGCTTGTGGCGCAATGCGCAGATGCGCCCCGCTCGGGTCATGCGGGCCGGCCGCCCCGCGATCACCGGTCCCGGCTGGGGGTGGGAACCCACCAACCGGCCTCCTCCCCCACCCGGCCGGCGGCCGCCAACCAGTCGAGCGTGGCCACGACGGCGGCGGCTGGAAGGCCGCTGCGAGCCATGATCTGACCGACTGTCGCCGGGCGGCCCCCGATGGACGCCAACACCGCCTGGGTCGCCGCCGGCGGTGAGCCGCGACCTCCGCCATCCCCGATGCGGGCGTCGGAGCCCTTCTCCGCGGACCGCCTGACCCCGGCCGCCGGGCCGCACCCGCCCACCGAGGTTTCCCGGCCGGCCGGGACCTTCCCGACGTCGGACCCGGGCGGTTTGCCGGGCCCCGCCGTCGGGTGGCCGCCGCCGACGCGATCCCGACGAGGTGGGCGAGCCGGTGGCGGGCGGCGGTCGGGACCGATCATCCCCAGGGCGTCCAACACGTCCTGGGCGTCGCGCACCGGGCCGGGCCCGTCGTAGAGGAGCTGGTTGCTGCCGGCGCTGGCCGAGCTGTGCACCGGACCGGGTACCACCCTGACGTCGATGTCCCGTTCGATGGCCGCCTCCGCGGTGATCAGGCTGCCTCCGGTCTGGTGCGACTCGACCACCACCACCATCTCGACCAGTCCGGCGATGACCCGGTTGCGGGACGGGAACCGCCAGCCCTGGGCGGCCTGGCCGGGCGGGGTCTCGGAGATGACGGCACCCGACTCGGTCACGTGCCGCCAGAGCTCGGCGTGTTCCGGCGGGTAGGGGTGATCCACCCCGCTGGCCGCCACCCCGACCGTGCCGCCCGGACCGCCGGCGCGCGTCGCCACCAGCGCTCCGGTGTGGGCGGCGCCGTCGATGCCTTTGGCCAGGCCGCTGACCACGCATAAGCCGGCGGCCACCAGGTCCCGGCCCATGGCGAAGGCGGTGGCCCGGCCGTCCGGGGTGGCGCTGCGGGTACCGACTATGGCCACGCACCGGCGATCGAGCAGGTCCAGGTTTCCGCTCCAGAACAGGGCGCCCGGTGGGCTCGGATCGTCGACCAGGACCGCCGGGTAATCCGGTCGGCCGGGCCAGGTGATCTGGACGCCGCGCTCGACGCACGGCGCCCATTGGGCCATCGGGTCGTACCGGGCGGCCAGATCGGCCCATGTCGATCGCCGGCGGGGCCGGTCGGACCGCTGGCCGCCGGCAGTGAAGAGCGCGGCCGGCTGGACGGCCCCAGCGGATCGTTTGGGAGGCGGCCGCTCGATCTGGCCCTGCCGTACCGCCCGCCAGGCATCGGTCGGTGAGTACTCGGCCAGGATCGACACCAATCGGGCCGGACCGATTCCGGGAAGCGCGGCGAGAGCGGCGACGTGCGCGGCATCGGCAGGATCGGGCGACAGCGGGCCCAGCGGCACCCCGGTCCGACTCACGCCGCACCCGGCCACGGCATACCCGACAACGCTGGACCCGGCCACGGCATACCCGGCCCCGCCGCACCCGGGAACCGCGCCCTGGGCCCCCGCGTACCCGGCCCCGTCGCACCCGACAACGGCGCGCTCGACGGCACATCCGCGGGGGTCACGCCGCCCCCGCCGCCAGCGGGTCGCTGCCCTCCGCGTTCGGCCCGAAGACCGCCGCCCGCAGGGCCAGGGCCTCGTAGATGTCGTCCGCCTGGACCGGTCCGTCCCAGCCGTGCACATCGGCGATGGTGCGGGCGACCCGTCGGATGCGATGCATTCCCCGGGCCGAGAGGTGGCCCTGCCGGAGACGGACCTCCAGCAGCCGGGCCGCGGCGGCGTCGAGCGGGGCCAGCTCGTCCAGCCGGCCGGCCGGGATGTCGGCATTGGCCCGCAGACCGCGCCGGGCCGCCCACGCCCGGCATCGCCTGACCCGGGCGGCGACCACCTCGGTCGGCTCCTCCTCGTGAGGTCGCCCGAGAACAGAGGAGCCCACCAGCGCGTCGATGTCCGGCCGCCCGACCAGCAGCCGGAGATCGAACCGGTCCAGCAGCGGACCAGACACCCGGGCCGCGTACCGGGCCCGGACCGAGTCACGGCAGCGGCACGAACCGGGTCCGCCCTCGCGGCCGCACGGGCACGGGTTCATCGCCGCCACCAGGAGCACGCGGGCCGGCAGGGTCACGCTGGCCCGGGCCCGGCACACCAGAAGGCTGCCCTCCTCCAGCGGCTGGCGCAGGCTGTCCAGCAGCGACCTCGGGAACTCTCCCAGTTCGTCGAGGAACAACACGCCGTTGTGGGCACAGCTCAGTTCGCCCGGCCGCATCTGCGTGCCACCGCCCCCGAGCAACGAGACGAGCGACGCGCTGTGGTGCGGGGCCCGGAACGGGGGCCGGTCGATCAGGACGGTCGGCGGCAGGGTCAGGCCGGCGGCGCTGTGGATGCGGGTGACCTCGATGGCGTCGTCGGTGGCGAGTGGTGGGAGGAGGCCGGCCAGGCGCTCGGCCAGCATCGTCTTGCCCGCACCCGGTGGCCCGACCATCAGGAGGTGGTGGCCGCCGGCCGCAGCCACCTCCACAGCGAAGCGGGCCAGGGGTTGGCCTCTGACATCGGCCATGTCCGGTCCGGCCGGACTCATTGCCGTCAGCGTCGGCGGTGGCGGCGCCGGCCATCGCCGACGGCCGTGCAGGCAGTCGCGTAGTGCCCCCAGGTCGTCGGCCACCCGGACGTCGACGCTGTGGACCAGCCTGGCCTCGGGCCACGACGCGGCCGGAAGCACGGCCGAACCGTGCCCGATGGCATGGACCAGCGCCAGGGTGCCCGCCACCGGCCGCAACGAGCCGTCCAGGCCGAGTTCGCCCACGAAGGCCGTGTCCCCCACCCGGGCGGCGTCGATCTGATCGTCGGCCACCAGGAGGGCTATGGCGATGGGCAGGTCGAGACCGGCGCCTCCTTTGCGCACACCGGTCGGCGCCAGGTTCACGGTGATCCGCCGCTGCGGCCAACGGAGGCCGCTCGACAGGATCGCCGCCCGAACCCGATCCCGCGCCTCCCGGCACGACGCATCGGGCAGGCCGACGACCGCGAACGACGGTAGGCCATTCGACACATGCACCTCGACCGAGATGGGTTGGCCCTGGACACCGATGAGGGTGGCCGAACGCACCATTGCCAGCACTTGCTCACTCCCGTGACTGTCGACTTGGATGCCGCCCGATCCCGGAGACCGGGGAGGGGACGGGTCAGGGAGCCGTTGCGGCTGCCGAAGGGACCAGCGGTCCAGACCTTACCGGCGCCCTGTGACGGTCATCCGGCGAACGGCCCACCGACGGCTCCCGCCCGACCGGCCCCTGTGCCAGCGACAGCCCGGGACACGGAAACCCGCAAACCGGATAACTACGAGGTCAGGGCCCCATCCAGATCGGCCCACAGATCCTCGACGTCCTCGATGCCAACCGCCAGGCGCATCAGGTTGGGGGGCAGCTTCTCCTCCCCCTTGAGCCGGCCTCGCCGTTCGATCAGGGTCTCGACCCCACCCAGGCTGGTGCCCACTGTCACCAGGCGCAGGCGGGACCCGAACGCATCGGCGGCGTCGGCGTCGCCGGCCACGTCGAAGCTGATGACGGCGCCGAAGGCGGTCATCTGGGCTCGAGCCCGCTCGTGGCCGGGGTCGTCGGGCAGGCCCGGGTAGCGGACCCGGGCGAGCTGCGGGTGGGCGGCCAGGCGCCGGGCCAGTTCGGCGGCGTTGGCACAGGCCCGCTCGGTGCGCAGCGCCAGCGTCCGCACGCCCCGGAGGGTCAACCACGCCTCCCACGGCCCGGCCACTGCCCCGTGCAGGGACCGCCGGTCGCTCAGCAGCCGGAGGACCTCGGGGCGCCGGGTCATCACCGCGCCCATGATCACATCGGAGTGGCCGGCCAGGCTCTTCGACGCGCTGTGCACCACGATGTCGGCCCCCCACGCAAGAGGCTGTTGGAGGATGGGCGAGGCGAAGGTGTTGTCGACGGCCACGTCCATCCCGAGCTGATGGGCCCCATCGATCAACGCCGGCAGGTCGGCCACCGCCAGAAGTGGATTGGTGGGCGATTCCAGCCAAAGGAGGCCGCCCGTTCCGAACGACCCCGCCTCACCGGAGGGCCGGCCGGGGGCCTCGCAGAACTCTGCGCAGGCGGCCAGGACGCCTTCGGTGTCGGCCACATCAACGGTGCGGAACCGCAGACGGCCCCGACCGGCGACGTCGGCGAGAAACCGGCGGGTCCCGTTGTAGGCGTCGCCCGCGACGACCACCCGCCCCGGTACCGGCAGCGTTTCCAGCACGGCGGCGATGCCGCCCATGCCAGAGGAGAAGATGAGGCAGTCGCCGCCCTCCAGGCGGCCGAGGACCTCCTCGAGCGCCGACCACGTCGAGTTCCCGTCCCGCCCATAGATCAGGTCGCCGCCCTGGTGGAACGTCGAACTGAGTACGACCGGCGGGTTGACCGGCGCGCCGGCGGCGGACGCCGGGCGCCCCAGGTGGACCACCTCGGTGGCCGGTGAGTACTGCCGATCGTCGTTCAGAACGCCTCCTCCATCACGTCCACTTCCGTGCCCCGCACCGAAGCCACATCGAATCGCAGATCGCAACGACCGGCCGGCCGGGCGGTGCGCAGCCATTCGGCGGCCAGCCGCCGTATGCGCATCTGCTTGGTCCTGGTCACCGCCTCGAACGGCTCACCGAAGGTCGATGTCGTGCGGGTTTTGACCTCGCATACGACGATCAGGCGGTCCTTGCGGGCGATGAGGTCGATCTCGCCCTGCCGGCTGCGCCAGTTCCGGGCCACGATCACGTAGCCCCGGGCCTCGTACCACTCGGCGACCAACTGCTCGCCGGCCGCTCCTAGCGCCCGCCGGGCCGATCCGCCGGCAGTGGTCAGTAGGTCTCCTTCTCCGGGAGCTCCTCGATGTTGACGTCCTTGAACGTCACGACCCGTACCGACGAGACGAAGCGGGCCGGCCGGTACATGTCCCACACCCAGGCGTCACCCAGGGATATCTCGAAGAACGTCCGGTCGCCTTCGCCCTTGGCCTCCATGTGCACTTCGTTGGCCAGATAGAAGCGGCGCTCCGTCTCCACCACGAACTTGAACATGGCCAGAACGGCCCGGTACTCCTGGTAGAGCTGAAGCTCGATCTCGGTTTCGTACCGTTCGAGGTCCTCAGCGCTCATCGGGGCACAGCTTCGCTCACTGCACCATCGTAGGTCGCCACCGGCGGGAAAGGCGTCACAGGAACGACCCGTCCCATGGTGGCCACACCTTCCAGATGGCCCGGCCGACAACGGTGTTCTTCGGTATGGCGCCGAACACCCGGCTGTCGGTGGAATCCGTGCGGTTGTCGCCCATCACCCATAGGTCCCCCTTGCCGACGGTGACCGGCCCGAAAGTCGAGGTGTAGGTGCCCTTCGGCAGGTAGGGCTCAATCAGGAGTTCGCCGTTGACGTAGATGTGGCCCCCGGTGGCCCAGAGCCGGTCTCCGGGCAACCCGATCACCCGCTTGATGAGGACGGTCTGGTCCTGGGCGAAGCCGAGGGCCACCCCGACGTCGTGGAAGCCCCGCTGGAGCGGGTTGGACGGCAGATTGGTGGGCGGCTCCACGCCCGGCGGCGACTTGAACACGATGATGTCGCCCCGGTGCACGCCGTGGAGCTCGTAGGCGAGCCGCGACACGACCACCCGGTCATTGACCCGCAGCTGCGGCACCATCGACGCCGACGGGATCCAGTAGGCCTGAGCGACGAACGCCCGGACCAGGATGGCGACGACGATGGCGGTGGCCACGATCACGCCGTCCTCGATCAGGCGCCGGCGCCGGTAGTGGGGAGCCCTCGGGACAGCCCCACCCCCCGGACCGGTGGCGGTCACCACCGGTTCCGCCTGGAGATCGACCTCGTCGACGTCCGGCGCCGTGCTTTGTCCGGTCAAGGGCAGCGACTCTATCCAGTGGTCAGTAGTTCAACCGCTTGGATCGACTCATTTGCACCAAAACGGTCACCAACGCGATGACCAGAACCGGGATGACCGATAGGCCGAGCACCTCTCCCACCTGGAAGGCGGCCGATCGGACCACGGGAACCGACTCCGGCGAGCCGGTATCGACCGGCACATCGGCGGCCGTTGTCCGGGCCAGATTGGCCAACGTGGTCGCTCCACCGCTTTTCACGTCCGTGCCCGCTTCGACATACACGAGGACGAGCCGCGATCGGACGACGCCGACGACCATTTCCGGGATGTCGTGGCCGGGGGCGGCCGGGATCATGAACGCGATGGTGCGCCCGGCCAGAGGCGCCGGCTCCGATCGGCCGTGGCTGCTGAACGTGTGGGCCATGCCGGCCAGGACCGATTCCGCCTGGTTGACCCGCGACAGCGATATGGCGAACTCGACGATCACGGTGCCGTCAGTTCTCGCCCAGCCCATCCCGTAGACGTCGATCCCGGACGGGATGGTCGGGAGGTCGACGAACTGCTTGATCTGATCCGGCGTCATGTACCCGTTCACCGGACCGTTCGCCTCCAGGGTGTAACCGGGCGCAGGAGGTTGGTTGAACAGCGTGGAGAGCGCGGGGATGGACGGCTGCAGATCGTTCTGCCTGACGACGAAGACGGTGGCCACGACCAGTACCAGAGCGGCCAGGACGACGGCAACGACGACCGGTCCGTTCCGGCGGGCGTTGGCCATCGGATACGAACGGGGCGCAGCCGGCCACGCCGGGGCGCCATGGGCGGGCACGCTGTACCCGGGCGGCGCCCATGCTCCTGACGGCGGGGTGGCGACAGCAGACGTCGGCGCCGGCCACCCGCCCGACGGCGGGGTGGCGTCAGGGGATGTCGGCGAAGCGGCGGCCGGGGGCGCCCACTGCGGGGCCGGGTCGTCAGATGGCTCCGACCGCGGCGGAACGAACCCGACCGGTACCGGTTGGTCCGTGACGTGCGGCTCGGCCCCGCCCGCCGTGCGGAAGGCATCAAGGAATCCGAGGAGGCCGCCGGCGTCCAGACATTGACAACTGACGCCCTTCAGTTCGCCGCAGATGTGGCAGGCGGCGACGCCTCTGGTGGTATCGGTCATCGGCACAGTTTTCGGCGTTTGCCGATGTTTCTTGAGCCGAACCGGTACCTGGGACCACCTCGATGTCCCGGAATGCCCGGGAGGCGCTACTTCAGGTGGCCGCCGGAAGGTGTGCGCTTCTCTTTGATCTTGGCCGCCTTACCGGTCCGATCCCGGAGGTAGTAGAGCTTGGCCCGCCGGACGTCGCCGCGGGTGACCACCTCGATCTTGGCGATGACCGGGCTGTGCACCGGGAACGTCCGCTCGACGCCGACACCGAAGCTCAACTTGCGGACCGTGAAGGTCTCCCGCAGACCGGAGCCCTGACGCCGGATGACGGCGCCCTGGAACACCTGCACCCGCTCCCGGTTGCCCTCGACGACCCGCACGTGCACCTTGAGGGTGTCGCCGGGAGCGAAGGCAGGGACGTCGTCGCGCAGGCTGTCGCGGTCTACCAGATCGGTCGGGTTCATGGGAAAGGCTCCTGCAGTCGTACGGCGGGCAGTTCAGATTAGTCAATCGAGGCCGAACTCGGCCAGGAGCCCCCGTTCGCCGTCGTTCAGGCCACCGCGGGCGTCGATCAGGTCAGGCCGGCGGGCCATCGTGCGGTGCAGGGCCTGGGCCCGCCGCCACCGCTCGACCCGGGCGTGGTCGCCGCTGCGCAGGACCGCCGGCACGTCCCAGTCCCGGAACGTCGCCGGCCGGGTGTAGTGCGGGTATTCGAGCAGGCCGGCGGAGAAACTCTCGTCGTCGGCCGAGGCGTCGTTGCCCATCACCCCCGGCACCAGACGGGCGACGGCTTCGATGACCACGATGGCGGCCGCCTCCCCGCCGGCCAGGACGAAGTCACCGATGGACAGCTCGCCGTCGACCAGGTGGTCGGTCACCCGCTGGTCGACGCCCTCGTAGCGCCCGCACAGGAGGCTGAACCCGCTCCCGCCGGCCAGTTCGAGCGCCTGGGCCTGGTCGAATCGGAGCCCGCCGGGGCCGAGCAGGAACAGCGGTCGGGGCGGGTCCTCCCGCTCGACCACGTTGAAGATCGGCTCCGGTCGCAGGACCATGCCGGCCCCACCGCCGAAGGGGCTGTCATCCGCCGACCGGTGGGGATCGGTCGTACCGGAGCGCAGATCGTGGACCCGCAGATCGAGGAGACCGTCCCGCCCGGCTCTGCCGATCAGGCTGGCTTCGGTCCATGGTCGAACCAGATCCGGAAAAAGGGTGAAGACGTCGACGCGCACGGTTCCGCGATCAACTCGAGCCGGTCACGGCTCGAGATCGAGTAGGCCGGGCGGCCCGTCCACCGTGTACCGACCGTCGCCCGACCGGCTGACGAAGGTCAAAGGTACGAGCCGGCCGTCCTCCAGGATCAACAGGTCGCTGGCCGGGTTGGCCTCGACCGCCTCGACCCGGCCCACGAGGGTGCCGTCGGTCGCGTAGAGGTCGGCCCCGATCAGCTGGTGCACCCACAGGGCGCCTTCCACCTCGATCGGCTCGGCCCGCAGCACGGCGTCACGGAACTGCTCGGCGTCCTCCCGGGACTGCAGCCCCTCGAACGCGACCAGCCACCGGGTGTGGCTGGTGGAGTCGGGCGTCTGCACGGCCGAGGTGATGACCAGGGTGCGCAGCTCGGTGGCCAGTTCGGTACCGGGGCGCATGCGCTCCAGCAGGTTGGTCCACAGCTCGACGACCACCTGCCCTTTCAGGCCATGGGGCCGGACGATCCGGCCGACGTCGAGCACCTGTGGGTGGGTGGTCAGTCGACGATGTCGACGAAGACATCCACCCCGTCGCGGGCACCGGCGGCCCGAACGACGCTGCGGATCGACTGGGCGACCCGGCCGCGCCGGCCGATGACCTTGCCCATGTCGTCGGGAGCCACGTGCAGGGCCAGCTTGATGCCCTGGCGGCCCTCGCTGGTCTCCACCCGCACGGCCGACGCGTCGTCGACCAGGCTGGTGGCGAGGAAGGTCAGGACGGTCTTGGCCCGGCCGCCGTCGATCTCGTCGTCGCCCCAGTCATCGAGGCCGCCGTCGAGTTCCTCGTCGCCTTCGCTCACGATTTGGCGCCGGCCTTGAACTCGTCCATGGCGCCGGACTGGGCCAGTAGGCGGGCCACCGTCTCGGTCGGCTGGGCGCCGTTGCGCAACCAGCGCAGCGCCTTGTCGTTGTCGATCAGGACGCGGCTCGGTTCGGCCCGGGGCTCGTAGGTCCCCAGGATCTCGATGAACCGGCCGTCACGCGGCGATCGGCTGTCAGCGGCGACCACGCGGTACACCGGCTGCTTCTTTTTTCCCATCCGCATCAGGCGGAGTTTCACGGCCATCTTGGTATCAGCTCTTCTCTCGTCGCATCAGCGGCGCTTCTTCTTCTTTTTGGGATTGGATCGTTTGCCGCCGCTGGTGGCCTTGCGGGCAGCCCGGCCCATGAGACCGGGCATGGATGCCATCTGGCGCATGTACGACTGCATCTGCTTGAAGCGGTCCAACAGGTTATTTACTTCTGTGACCGTTGTGCCACTGCCCTTGGCAATTCGGGAACGACGGGACCCGTTGATGATCGCCGGATCCTTGCGCTCGGCCGGTGTCATCGAGCGGATGATGGCCTCGATCGGGCCCATCATGCCGTCGTCGATCTCGGCGTTCTTGATCTCCTTGGGCAGGCCCGGGATCATTCCGACCAGACCCGACAGCGGCCCCATCTTCTTGACCTGCTGCATCTGGTCCAGGAAATCCTCGAGGGTGAACTGGCCCTGCTGGAGGCGGGCCATCGTCTCCTCGGCCTGCTCGCGGTCGAGGGCCTCCTCGGCCTTCTCGATCAGCGTCAGCACGTCACCCATGCCCAGGATGCGGTCGGCCATCCGGTCCGGGTGGAACTGCTCGAAGTCGGCCAGCTTCTCACCGGTCGAGCTGAAGACGATCGGGCGGCCGACGACCTCCTTGACCGACAGGGCGGCGCCGCCGCGGGCGTCGCCGTCGACCTTGGTGAGGATGACGCCGTCCAGTTCGAGGGTGCGGTGGAACGACTCGGCCGTGGCCACCGCGTCCTGGCCGATCATGGCGTCGATGACGAGGAAGGTGTAGTGCGGCGACACCGCCTCGGAGATGCGGCGCACCTCGTCCATCAGTTCCTCGTCGATGGCCAGGCGCCCGGCGGTGTCTACGATCAGAACGTCGCGGCCCAGCCGGACCGCCTCTTCGAAGCCCTTCTTGGCGACGGTGACCGGGTCGGACGACTCGCTGAAGACAGGAACGCCGACCTGCTCGCCCAGCACCCGCAACTGCTCGACGGCGGCCGGCCGCTGGAGGTCGGCGCCCAGGAGCAGCGGGTTGCGCCCCTGGCTGCGCTTGTAGAAGCCGGCCAGCTTGGCCGCCGTGGTGGTCTTACCGGCGCCCTGGAGACCGGCCAGGAGGATCACCGTCGGCGGCTTGGGCGCGTAGGTGAGCTTCAGGGTCTCGCCCCCGAGGATGCGCTTCATCTCCTCGTGGACGACCTTGACCACCTGCTGGCTGGGCGTCAGGCTCTGGGAGAGGTCGAGACCGACCAGCTGCTCCCGAATCCGCGTGACGAAGTCCCTGACGACGCGTAGGTTGACGTCGGCCTGGAGGAGGGCCAGGCGGATCTCCCGCAGGGCCTCGTCGACGTCGGCTTCGGTCAGCCGGCCGCGCCCGCGCAAGCGGGTGAAGACAGCATCGAAGCGATCGGACAGGGACTCGAACATGGGAGATAACAGCGTAGACGAGGATCCCCCGGGTTCCGATGCGCTCGTCGCCGCCCGGAACCTGGTCAAGGAGTTCGGATCGTTCCGCGCCGTCGACTCCGTGGGATTCGAGGTTCGACGGGGCGAGGCGTTCGGTTTCCTCGGACCGAATGGCGCCGGCAAGAGCTCGACCATGCGGATGGTGGCCGGCGTGTCGCCCCGGACGTCGGGCGATCTGACCATCCTGGGGCTCGATCCCGACCGCGACGGTCCCCGCATCCGGGCCCGCCTGGGGGTGGTCCCCCAGGAGGACAACCTGGACCCGGAACTGACCGTCCGGGAGAACCTGTACGTGTACGGGCGCTACTTCGACATCCCCCGCCGGGAGTTGCGGGGACGTATCGAGGAGCTCCTCCACTTCGCCCAGCTGACCGAGCGGGGCAACGACAAGGTCGATCCCCTCTCCGGCGGCATGAAACGTCGGCTGACCATCGCCCGGTCACTGGTGAACGAACCCGACCTGCTGCTGCTCGACGAGCCGACGACCGGACTCGACCCGCAGGCCCGCCACATCCTGTGGGACCGCCTGTACCGGCTGAAGGCCCGGGGCGTGACGCTGGTCCTGACGACCCACTACATGGACGAGGCCGAGCAGTTGTGCGACCGCTTGGTCGTTATGGACAACGGCCGGATCGTGGCCGAGGGGTCGCCGCGGTCCCTGATCGCCCGGTACTCGACGCGCGAGGTGGTCGAGCTGCGCTTCGCGCCGGGCGACACCGAGCGGATGGCGGACAAGGTGGCTGATCTGGGCGAGCGGATCGAGGTCCTGCCCGACCGCCTGCTCCTCTATACCTCCGACGGCGATGCCGCGGTTGACGCGGTCACCGGGCGTGGCCTCGAACCCCTCAGCGTTCTGGCCCGCCGCTCCACCCTCGAGGACGTGTTCCTCAACTTGACCGGCCGCCACCTGATCGACTGATGCACCGGATCCCCGCCCTCCGGGTCACCGGCTACATGGGTCGCGCCTACGCCCGCACGTGGCGGGCGTCGATCATGACCACGTTCATCAACCCGGTCCTGTACCTGCTGGCCATGGGCGTGGGGCTGGGTTCTTTCATCAACAAGAGCGCCGGTCACGCCGCCATCGGCCACCAGACCTACCTGCATTTCGTCGCCCCTGCCCTAGCCGCCACGGCCGCTGCGACTACGGCCGCCAGCGAGTCGATGTTCCCGATCATGGGCGCCATCAAATGGCAGAAGACCTATTACGCCATGCTCGCCACCCCGCTCCGGGTCGGCGACGTGCTGGCCGGGCATCTGGCGTGGATCGGGGTGCGGATCGCCACCTCCGTCGCCAGTTACCTGATCGTGATGGCCGCCTTCGGCACGATCTTGTCGTTCCAGGCCGTCGCCATCCTGCCCGTCGGGATCCTCACGGGGGCCGCCTTCGCCACCCCTCTGGCGGCATTTGCCGCCACCCAGGACACCGATTCGGGGTTCAGTCTGGTGTTCCGCCTGGGCGTCGTCCCGCTCTTCCTTTTTTCCGGAGTGTTCTTCCCGCTGAAACAACTGCCCGTCGGACTGCAGGTGGTGGCATGGATCACCCCGCTGTGGAACGGCGTGGCGTTGTGCCGGCCGCTGGCCGCCGGCACGGTCACTGCGACCGGCCTGGTCGGGCACCTGGCCTACCTGATCGCCGTGAGCGTCGCCGGGGTCGTGGTCGCCCGCTCCACGTTCCGCCGGCGGCTACTCGTATGACGGCCGTGCGACTGGGCTGGCGGGTCGCCCCGCTCGGCCGGGCCCACCGGATGGTGGCCCGCAACGCGTTGGTCGCCCGCCACATCTGGTACCTGCCGGTCTCGGGCCTGTTCGAGCCGGTGTTCTACCTCCTCTCGATCGGGATCGGGATCGGCAAGCTGGTCGGTGGCATCCGCGGGCCCAACGGCCACATCTACCCCTACGCCACCTACGTGGCGCCCGCCCTGCTGGCCGCCTCGGCCATGAACGGATCGATCTACGAGTGCACGTTCAACGTGTACTTCAAGCTGAAGTTCGCCAAGGTCTACGACGCCATCCTGGCCACGCCGATGCGGGCCGTGGATGTGGCCAGAGGGGAGATCATCACCGCTCTCCTGCGCTCGACGCTGTACTCGACGGTGTTCGTGGTCATGATGGCCGGGCTGGGCGACGTGGCCTCGGGGTGGGCGGCGCTGGCCATGCCGGCCGCCCTGTTGATCGGGTTTGCGTTCGCGTCGGTGGCCATGGCCGCCACCACGTACATGCGCGGCTGGACCGACTTCGACCTGGTCAACCTGATCATGCTGCCGCTGTTCCTCTTCTCGACGACCTTCTACCCGCTGGCGACCTACCCCCGTTGGCTGCAGATCGTCGTCGAGTGCACTCCCCTTTACCACGGTGTGGTGCTGGAGCGGTCGCTCACCCTGGGGATCATCGGGCCCGCCCTGATCGGCCACATCGCCTATCTGGCCGCCATGGGCGTGGTCGGCCTCACCGTTGCCGGCCGGCGGGTCCGGGTGCTGTTGCTCAGCTGATTGGCGCCGCCGGCACCGGCCGGCGGTCGGTCAGTCGGTGCCGGGTGTCGGCCGGCGGCCGGTGCCGGGTGTCGGCGGGCGGTCGGTCAGTCGGCGCCGAAGAGGGCCTCGACGAACTCCTCCGCATCGAAATCGACCAGGTCCGCCGGACCTTCGCCCAGGCCCACCAGTTTGATGGGGATGCCCAACTCCGAACGGATGGCCACGACGATGCCGCCCTTGGCGGTGCCGTCGAGCTTGGTCAGCACCACCCCGGTCACGCCGACCGCGTCGGCGAACTGACGGGCCTGGACCAGCCCGTTCTGGCCGGTCGTGGCGTCGATGACCAGGATCATCTCCGTGACCGAACCGGGCGGCCGTTCGGCGACCCGCCTCACCTTCTTCAGCTCTTCCATCAGGTTGGTCTTGGTGTGGAGCCGGCCGGCGGTGTCGGCCAGCACCAGGTCGGCCCCCCGGGCGGTGGCGTGCTGAACTGCGTCGAAGACGACGGCCCCGGGGTCGCCGCCCTCCTTGCCCCGGATGACCGAGGCGCCCACCCGGTCCGACCAGAGCTCCAGCTGGTCGGCGGCGGCCGCCCGGAACGTGTCGCCGGCGGCCATGACGACTTTGTGGCCGGCCGCCACCTGGCGCATGCCGATCTTGCCGATGGTGGTCGTCTTGCCCACCCCGTTGACGCCGACGAACATCCAGACGGTCGTTCCGCTAGGGGCCATGTGCAGCTCACGGTCGCCCTGCAGCATGGTGATCAGCTCCAGCTTGAGCGATTCGATCAGCTGCTCGGAGTTGGAGATGCCCTCGCTCTTCACCCGGCTGCGCAGGTCGTCGAGCAGGGTGGCGGCGACGGTGGCGCCGACGTCGGCCAGGATCAACGCCTCCTCCAGCTCCTCCCATGTCGTCTCGTCGATCTTGTCGCGGGATCGCACCGAGGTGATGTAGCCGCCGAACAGGCTGCGGGCCCGGCCCAGGCGGTCCCGGAAGCGGGGCGGGGCGCCGACCTCGAGGTCGACTTCGGCCGCCGGCTCGACCTCCGGTTCGGGAACGAGGACCGGCGGGACCTCGATGCCGGCCGGGGGCGCCTCGGTGACCACTGGTGACAGGTCCTCGATGGGCGGCGCCGGCGTCTCCACCACCTGGCTCGGGGGCGGCGGGCCGGTCGGGCGGGGAGCCTGGGGGCCCCGGCCGAGCGGGGGGCGCCGGCGGGTCGTGACCACGTACCCGGCGCTCGCCACCAGGAACACGGCCAGGACGATCAGGACGATCAGGAGGATCAACATGGCCGGACGAGCCTACCGGCGGTGGTCGTCGCCGCCGTCCGGCGGGACCAGAGCCGGACCCGAAGGGCGGAAGAGTGTCATTGACGTCGAGAAGCAGCTAGATGTGTGCAAACTTGCTGATATAGTCAGTAAGTTTGCACAACCTCCCACCGGCCGATCAGAGGCGGATGGTCTCCCGGGCCCACGCCGCGAAGCGGCCCGGACCCCCGACCGCACGACGGATAGGGGCGCCAGGTCCCCCGGCACCCTGATGGGGGCGTCTGGACCGCCATGGGGGCGTCTGGACCGCCCGCCCGACGGGAGGAGGTGCCGCTAGGACCGGACGGGCACCGCGGTGCCGACGGCCGGCACCTCAGCCACCTTCTCACTGACCACCCGCGACGATCCGCCGGGCGCCATGGTGACGCCGTACAGGCAGTCGGCCGCCTCCATGGTCCGCTTCTGGTGGCTGACGATCAGCAACTGGGCCTCTTCCCGAAACTCGGAGATCAGGCCGAGGAACCGGTGCAGGTTGACGTCGTCGAGGGCGGCCTCGACCTCGTCCATCATGTAGAACGGCGACGGACGGGACCGGAACACGGCGAAGAGGAATGCCATGGCCACCAGGCTGCGCTCGCCACCGGACAGCAGTGACAGCTTCCGCAGGTTCTTGCCCGACGGCCGGCCCTCGACCTCGATGCCGGTCTCGAGCAGGTGCTCCGGGTCGGTGAGCTTCAGCCGCCCCTCGCCGCCCGGGAACAGGTTGGCGAACAGCTTCTCGAAGTTCTCGGCCACGTCCGCATAGGCGGCACCGAACATCTCGGTGATCTCGGCGTCCACCGCCTTGATGACCTTGGCCAGCTCCCGACGGGCGGCCCGTACGTCCTCGAGTTGGGCGTCGAGGAACTGGTGACGCTCGAGCAGGGCGGTGTGCTCCTCGAGCGCCAGCGGGTTGATCGGGCCCATGAGTCGGAGCTCGCGCTCCAACTCGGCCCGCCGGCTCGATGCGCTGGTTCCGGGGGGCAGCTCGGGGCACTCCGCCCCTTTGATCGACTCCGGCTCGCAGTCCAGGTCCCGCCTGATCGATTCGGTGATGTTCTCCAGGCGGACCTTGGCATCGGCGGTGTCCAGGTCGATGCGCTGGATCTTCTCCCGCAGCTCCGACAGCTGCCGCTCGGCCGCGCTGCGCTCCCGGCGCAGCTGCTCGAGACGGTTGGACTCGGCCCGGCGGCCCTCGGTCTCCACCCGCCGGGCCTCGCGGAGGCGGAGCAGCCGGGCGTCCAATTCCGCTTCGCGCCCGCGGACCAGGGCCATGAGGGCGTCAGTCACCCCGGCCGCCGTCTGCGCCGCCTGGCGACGGGCGGCCGCCTCATCGCGTTCGGCCACGTTACGGCGCAGGCGTTCGTCGACCTCGCGCAGCCGGCGCTCGGTGAGCGTGCGGCGCTCTTCCAGCCCGGCCGCCCGTACCTCGAGGTCCTTGCGCATGGCGGCCACCGCCGCCACCCGCTCCGACAGGCGGTAGCGGGCGGCCCGCTCGGCGGCCGCCTTCTCGGCTTCGGCCGCGGCCAGGCGCTGCAGTTCGGGGAGCAGGTCTTCCAGTTCGGTGATCCGGCCGGACTCCCGTTCGATGCGCTGAGCCAACTCTTGGCGCTGGGCCCGGGCCGACTCGAGCTCTGATGACCGGTCGGCGATCTCCGCCTCGACCCGGGCCAGGGCCTCGGTGGCCGCCCGCCGGCGGGAGGTATTGGCCTCGACCGCCCTGGTGGCCGACGCCCTTTCCTGGCGGGCCGATTCGGCGGCCTGGCGGGCGTCGTTGAATGCGGCCAACGCCGAGGTGGCAGCCTCGGCCGCCCCGGTGGCTTGGGTGCGGGCCTCGTCGAGGGCGGCACCGGTGGCGCCGGGGCCGCTGGCGCCGGTCCGCCACAAGCCGCCCCCGAACCGGTCACCGCTGGAGGTGACGACGATCAGATCCGGGTGATCGAGGGCCAGATCGAGCGCCTGCTCCCAGCTCCCGTCGACCACGACGGCCCGGCTGAGCAGATCATCGAGCAGGGCGTCCACTCCCGGCAGCCGGCCCCGCACGTGAGACCGCAGGGCGGTGACCCGGGCCGGGCCGCCGACCGCGGAACCGACCTCGACAGAGCCAACCCCGACAGCCGAGCCAACCCCGACAGCCGAGCCGACCCCTGCAGTCGAGCCGACCGCTGAACCCACCTCGACGGCGCCGACGTCGACGGAGCCAACCCCGACAGCCGAGCCGGCGGCCGGCAGGGCCACGACGGCGCCGGCCGCCGCTTGGCGGTGCAGTTCGGCCAGGCCCTGGCGGGCCGACGTCACGCTGTCCAACACGACGGCCCCGAGCACCTCGCCGGCGGCCGCCTCGAATGCCGGCGCCAACGCCTCGTCCACCTCCACCAGGTCGAGCAGCGTGCCGACCACTCCACCCGAATCGGCCAGCCGTTCGGCTCCGGCCTTGGCCCGGGCCTCGTCCAGCGCCTGGGCCAGCGCTTCCTGGCGGGCCGCCCAGCGGTGGTGTTCGGCATCGGCCCGGCGACGGTCCTCCTCGGCGGTGTGCCGGGCGACCTCGGCGGCCGTCTCCGCGTCCCGGGCGTCCCGGTCGGCCTGGGCCAACGGCTCCGCCGCCGTGGACGTCTCGGCCACGACGTCGCTCAATCGGGCCCACTCGGACTGCAACTTCTCGGCCCGTTCCTGCAGGCCGGCCAGGCGCGCGTCGATCCGGCGCAGCTCGGTGGCCGACCTCTCCTCGGCCGACTTCAGGGTCTTCAACTCACCCCGGACCTCCGCCGACGGATCAGTCGGTGCCGCCGGCTTCGATCCCCACGCGCTCTCGACCGCCTCGGTCTCCTGGGACAGCACCCGCTCGGCGTCGGCCAGCTCGTCGGCGTCGGGCAGGAGCCGCTCGGCCTCCGCCTCGGTGCCGGACAGCCGTTCGGCCAGGGTGGCCGCCTCCGCCTCCAGGCTGGAGATCACGTTCTGATCGATGGTGGCATTGAGGGCCCGCTCGATCGACCGGCGCCGCTCGGCGATGACGGCGGCCAGGCCACCAGCGCGGGCCCGCATGCCCTCGGCCCGCGATACGAGCTCGCCCAGGTCGGGGCCGGAGTCGGCAAGGGTCTCCTCCATATGGGCCTCGGCCACCATCACGTCGGCATCCAGGCGGGCCAGGCTGCGTCGCAGGCGGTCCTCGCCGTCGACCAGCTCGCGGCGGTCGCGGGCCGACGCCGCCAGGCGGGTCTCGACCGAGACCAGGTCGCGGCCGAGGAGGTAGCGGCGCACGGCGGCCAGCTCGGCCACCAGGTCGTCGTGGCGGCGGGCGGCATCGGCCTGCTTCTCCAGAGGGCGGAGCTGCCGGCGGACCTCACGCAGGAGGTCCTGCAGGCGCACCAGGCTGGCCTCCGTCGACTCCAGCCGGCGTTCCGCCTTGTCCTTGCGGCGGCGGAACTTGAGGATGCCGGCTGCCTCCTCAATCACCAGCCGGCGATCCTCAGGTCGGGCATTCAGTATGGCGTCGAGATTGCCCTGGGACACGATGACGTGCTGCTGTCGGCCGATACCGGTGTCGGACAGCAGGTCCTGGATGTCGAGCAGCCGGCACGGCACCCGATTGATGGCGTACTCGGAGTCACCGCTACGGAACAGCGTCCGCGTGATGGTCACCTCGGAGAACTCGATGGGCAGCAGGCCGGCCGAGTTGTCGATGGTCAGGGATACCTCGGCCCGGCCGAGGGCCGGGCGTTTGGGCGTCCCGGCGAAGATGACGTCCTCCATCTTGGTGGACCTCACGGTGCGGGCGCCCTGGGCACCCAGCACCCAGGCGACGGCGTCCACCACGTTCGACTTGCCGCTGCCATTCGGCCCGACGACCACCGTCACCCCCGGCTCGAACTCGAGGGTGGTGGAGTCGGCGAAGGACTTGAAGCCCTTGATCGTCAACGACTTCAGGAACACAGCAAAGCCAAACTAACGCGCTCGACGCCCACCCCTACACGCTGCCCGCGCCGGCGCGCGAATTGGTGGACCCACCGCCTCAAATCTGGCAGCCGGGGCAGAAAAAACTACTGCGGCCATTGGCCTTGACCCGGGTGATGGCGGTCCCGCAGCGAAGGCAGGGCGCCCCTTCCCGGGCGTACACCCGGTGGTGCTCCTGGTAGCGGCCGATCCGCCCGAACAGGTCCCGGTACTGCTCGTCGGCGAGCGACGAACCACGGTGGCGGACGGCGTCGTCCAGCACCGCCACCATCGACCTGTACAGGCGCCCGGTCTCGGGCGCCGACAGCGACGCCGCCGCCCGGTCGGGCCGCAGCCGGGCGGCGTGCAGGATCTCATCGGCGTACATGTTCCCGATGCCGGCGACGCGTGACTGGTCCATCAGCAGCGGCTTCAGCCGGGTGGGCCGGGCCAGCACCTTCCGCAGCCGGGCCTCGGCATCGGGATCGGCCAACGGGTCGAAGCCCAGGTGGGACAGCTCGGGGATGCGGCCACCGGCCGGCGTGGTCACCCACATCTGGCCGAACGTCCGGGGGTCGACGAAGCGCAGGTCGGGCCCGGTGTCGAACTGGAGCCGCACATGGGTGTGCTTCTGCACCGGTTCGTCGGCCCCGGTGCGCAGCAACTGGCCGCTCATGCCCATGTGGGCCACGACGGCGTCACCGTTGTCCAGGTCGAGGACCAGGTACTTCCCCCACCGGGCCGTCCCGGTCAGGACGCGTCCCTGGATGCGGGCTTCGAACTGCGCCGGGTCGGGGTGGCGCCGGACCGACCGCGGGCCGGTGGCCGTCACCCGGGTGATGCGCCGGCCCGCGTACTCGGCCTCGACGTCGCGCCGGATCGTCTCCACCTCGGCCAGTTCGGGCACGGCGGTGCTAGCTCTCGGAGGGGGCGGGCGGGTCCGCCTTCAACTTCTCCCACGCCTGGCGGGCGGCCGCCTGTTCGGCCTGCTTCTTGGAGCGACCCCGGCCCTTGCCGAACGGCTCGCCCCGCAGATGGACGGTCGCCTCGAACTCCTTGGCGTGGTCGGGGCCTTCGTCGGTGACGCTGTAGCGGGGCAGCTGGTCGAACAACCCGGCGCACAACTCCTGCAGGCGGGTCTTGTAGTCCTGACCCCCGGGTCCGGCCGCCGCCTCCTCGATGCGGGCCCCGAACAGATCCATGACGACCCTCTGGGCCGCGTCCCATCCCTGGTCGATGTACACCGACCCGATCAGCGCCTCGGTGGCGTCGGCCAGGATGGACGGCTTCTCCCGCCCGCCCGACTGGTCCTCGCCCTTGCCCAGCATCAGCGACGAGCCGACGTCGAGCTCGGCCGCCACCTCGGCCAGGGTGGCCGAGTTGACCACCGATGCCCTGACCTTGGTCAGCTCCCCCTCGGGGATGTCGGAGTAGGTGCGGAACAGGTGGCTGGTGACGATCAGGCCGAGCACCGAGTCGCCGAGGAACTCGAGCCGCTCGTTGGACTCCCAACCCGGGTTCTCGGCGCACCAGGACCGGTGCCGCAGGGCCTGCATGAGCAGACGCTGGTCGGCGACCTGCCAGCCCAGCCGCTCGGCCAGGGCCAGCCGGGCGGCTTCGCCCCGGTTGGCCGGCGGCCCGTCGGTCAGCGCCGCGCCTCTACTTGCCTGATTCCAGCTTGGCCATGACGTAGTCGACCGCGTCGCGGACCGTCTTCAGGTCCTCGAGGTCCTCGTCATCGATACGGAACCCGACCGTCCGCTCCGACAGCTCCTCCTCGAGCGCCTCCACCAGCTCTATGAGGGCCAGCGAGTCGGCGCCCAGGTCGTCGCCGAACGAGTTGCCCTCGGAGATGGACTCGGGCTTGACCTCGAGGATGTCGGCCAGGTTGTGGCGGATCAGCTCCAGGACCTGCTGGCGGTCCATGGGGGATCCGGAGGTGTGGGTCTCTGCGGGCATCGGACCGATCCTAGTGGCTGGCGGAATTCAGGCCCCGGCGACGGCAGCCCGGATCTGGCCGACCAGATCGTCGTCGACGGCCCGTTGGGCCACGTCCACGGCATTGACGATGGCCCGGGCCGATGACGAGCCGTGGCTGATGATGCACACCCCGTCGACGCCGAGCAGTACCGCCCCACCGGTCGTGTCCGGGTCGAGCTCGGCGGCGAGCGGCAGCAGCTGGCCGATGAGGGCGTCGCGCGCCTCGGGCGCCACCCCGTCGGCGTTGATGGCGGCCAGCACCGAGTTGAGAGCGAACTTCATCGAGCCCTCGAGGGTCTTCAGCACCACATTGCCGGTGAAGCCGTCGGTGACGATCACATCGGCCGCGTCGGACATCACGTCGCGGCCCTCCACATTGCCGATGAAGTCGACGTCCGGTCCGGCCGCGCCGTCGCTCAGCAGGGCATGGGCCTCCTTGGCCAGCGGGTTGCCCTTGCCCGGTTCCTCGCCGATCGACATGAGGGCGACGCGGGGCTTGGCGATGCCGAGCCGGACTCGGGCCAGAACGGAGCCCATCTGGGCGAACTGGACCAGCCAGGCGGCGCTGCACTCCGCGTTGGCGCCGGAGTCGAGCAGGACGGTCGGCGTCTGGCCCGGCACCGGTATGAGGGTGGCGATGGCCGGCCGGGCCACGCCTCGGATCCGCCCCATGCGGAACAGGGCGCTGGCCATGGTCGCCCCGGTGTTGCCGGCGCTGACCATCGCCGACGCCCGACCGTCGCGCACCGCTTCGGCCGCCCGGATCAGCGACGAGTCCTTCTTGGTCCGCACCGAGCGGGCCGCGTCGTCGTGCATCTCGATGACCTCGGAGGCCGGCAGCACCTCCAGGCCGCCGGTGTCACCCAGCCGGTCCGGGTCGCCGACGAGGAGCACCGAGTGGCCGGCCTCGGCCGCCTGGCGGGCGCCGGCCACGATCTCACCGGGGGCCCGGTCGCCCCCCATCCCGTCTACTGCGACGGGCCGGTCAGCCAACGTCTATGGCCTGGCGCCCCTTGTACCACCCGCAATTCGGGCACACGACGTGGGGCAGCTTGGCATTGTGGCACTGCGGGCAGATGCTGCGGGCGGGCACGGTCAGCGTCCAGGCACTGGCCCGGCGGCTGCGGCTCTTCGCCTTCGAGGTCTTCTTCTTGGGGACGGCCATGATAAAGGGAGCTCTCTCCGTATTCAGCAGGAACGGTGCGACCGGGCCGGAACGCGGAGGGTCCCCGACGGCCGACCGAACATTTTAGACCAGATCGCCGGGGGCCGCCGGGCGGAGCACGTCGAGGGCCGCCCACCGGGGGTCGGCGGGCGGGGCCGCGCAGTCGCAGGGACCGTCGGCCAGGTCGGCGCCGCACGTCGGGCACAGCCCGGCGCAGTCCTCCCGGCACAACGGGTTGAGGGGCAACTCCAGCAGGATGGCGTCGCGGATGAGGGGCTGGAGGTCGAGCAGCTCACCGGTCAGGGGGTAGGTGTCCTCGTCCTGGTCGACCGGTTCGCCGGGGGGCCGGGGCCGGTACAGCTCCCGCACTTCTGCCTCCAGGGTGCCGGCGATCACCCTGAGGCAGCGCCGGCACTCGCCGGTCCACGGCGCCGTGATCACCGCCGCCACCTCGATGCCGCCGTCCACCGAATCCAGGACCACGTCGGCTTCCACCTCGGCCTCTCCGGCCACCCGGCTGTCGGCCACCTGCAGCTCGCCGACCCGACCGGCGCGCTGCTCCTGCCGGCGGGTGCCGACCGAGCGGCGCAGGGTGGTGATGGGGACGAGCCAGGGGTTGCTCATGACCGCCAATTGTGGCCCGCCCGGGCCGGGTCGCGCGGGCGCCGGATGGAGGATCTAGGACAGGTCCTGGTCGAAGAACTCGTCGCCGGCCAGGAAGTCCTCCGGATCCACGCCGGCGACCCGGGTGTCGGGGCCGTCCATGATCGGTGGCGGCGTCACCGACAGCTTCTCCCGGCCGGCCGACACCGTCTTGATTGTACGGTCCAGCACCACTTCGAAGGCGGCCAGCT
>DASZNC010000039.1:0-20444 GCA_035551615.1 Acidimicrobiales bacterium | reverse complement strand
CCAGTCGCTCCGGATGCGCCAGTGCCAGTACTCGGCCAGCGCCTCGGTCATCTCCACGCCCAGGCCGTGCAGGTGCAGATAGTCCTGGTAGTGGTTGTCGGCGAACAGGCGGGCCGTCTCGGCCGACACCTTGGGGCCCATGCTGACCACGTGGAAGGCGGCGTAGTCGGGCTGGCCGGAGTCGGCCGTCCGGAAGAAGTCGGCAATGGACAGCCACGGGTCGGCCGGTTGGCGGGGGAAGCGGAACCGCAGCCATTCGGCGGTGCGGGTGTCGTCCTTCCACACGACCAGGTCGTCGCCCTCGGAGTTGACGGCGAACCAGCCGTAGGCCACGGCCGGCTGCAGCAGGTTGTCGGCGCGCGCCGAGGCCATCTGCTCGCGCAGGATGGCCCGGACCCGGACCCGGAACTCATCGTCGTTCTCGCCGAGGGCCTTGTCCGGCCGGTATCCCCACTGGCCCCGGAAGAGGGCCGTCTCGTTGAGGTAGGCCGAGATGTCATCGAGGCTGATGCCCCGCTCCACCCGGCTGCCGACGAACGGCGGGATGAACAGCGGGTTGTCGGCGGCCACCGACGGGGCGCGGGGCGGGGCGTCGGCGGGGGCGGCGGTCTCCCGCACGGCGCGGGGGCGGGCCCCCTCGCGGCCCTCCGGCACCCGGCCGAAGTCCGGATCGTCCTGGCCCGACCGCTTGATCTCCATCAGGCGGTCCATGGTGTGGAGGCCCTCGAAGGCATCCTTGCCGTAGAACAGCCGGCCCTGGTACTCGCTCCTCAGGTCCCGTTCCACGTAGGTACGGGTCAGAGCGGCGCCGCCCAGGATGACCGGGAACTTCGACAGCTTGCGCTCGTTCAGCTCCAGCAGGTTCTCGCGCATGATCAGCGTGCTCTTCACGAGCAGGCCGGACATGCCGATGACGTCGGCGTCGACCTTCTCGGCCGCTTCGATCATCTCGGCCAACGCCACCTTGATGCCCAGGTTGTGCACCTCGTAGCCGTTGTTGGTGAAGATGATGTCCACCAGGTTCTTGCCGATGTCGTGGACGTCGCCCTTGACCGTGGCCAGCACGATCCGACCCTTGCCCCCGCTTGCTCCGCTGTGGTCCATATGCGGCTCGAGAAAGGCCACCGCCGTCTTCATCGTCTCGGCCGACTGGAGCACGAACGGCAGCTGCATCTGGCCGGAGCCGAACAGTTCGCCGACCGTCTTCATGCCGCCGAGAAGGGGCCCGTTGATGATCTCGAGCGCCGCCCAGCCGTCGTTCAGCGCCTGGTCCAGGTCGGCTTCCAGCCCATCCCGGTCGCCGTCGACGATGCGCTGATCCAGCCGGCGTTCCACCGACCAGCCGGACCGGTCCTCCTTCTGCGAGGCGGCCGAGGTGACACCTTCGAACAGCTGCAGCAGCTCGGCCAACGGGTCGTAGTTGGTGGCCGCGTCGCGACGGTCGTAGATCAGGTCGAGACAGACCTCGACGACACGCTCATCCAGCTTGTTGAGGGGGACGATGCGCGCTGCGTGGACGATGGCGGCGTCCAGTCCGGCCTCCTGGCACTCGTGGAGGAACACCGAGTTGAGGGCGTGGCGGGCGGCGGGGGACAGGCCGAAGCTGATGTTCGACAGGCCGACGACGGTCCCGACGCCGGGCAGTTCGGCCTTGATCCGGCGGATGCCCTCAATGGTCTCGATCCCGTCCCGGCGGCTCTCCTCCATGCCGGTGGAGATCGGCAGGACGAGCGGGTCGAACATCAGGTCCTCTGGGGCCAGTCCGTACCGGTTGACGGCCAGGTCGTGGATGGCCTGGGCGGCCCGCAGCTTCCAATCGGCGGTGCGGGCCTGGCCCTCGGTGTCGATACAGGTGCACACGACGGCCGCGCCGTACTCCCGGGCCAGGGCCAAAAATCGGTCCAGTCGGGTGCCCGGCTCGTCTCCGTCCTCCAGGTTGACGGAGTTGAGAATCGGCTTGCCGGCGATCAGTTGCAGCCCGGTCTCGATGACGTTGGGCTCGGTGGAATCGAGCATGATGGGCAGGGTGGCCTGCGTCGCGAAGCGGGAAGCCACCTCGTGCATGTCGGACACACCGTCCTCGCCCGTGTAGTCGACGCAGAGGTCGAGCACATGGGCCCCTCCTTTGACCGCATCGCGAGCCATGGCGACGCATGTGTCCCAGTCGTCGGCCAGCATGGCCTCGCGGAACTTCTTCGACCCGTTGGCGTTCGTCCTCTCGCCGACCACCAGGAACGAAGGGGTCTGGTCGTACGGGACGTGGGTGTAGATGGAGGCGATGCCGGGTTCGGCCTGTACCTGACGGGTCGCCGGGCTGAGCGACCTACAGGCTTCGACCACCTCGGCCAGGTGGGCCGGAGACGTTCCGCAGCAGCCACCGACGATGGTCACGCCGTACTCACGGACGAAGCGGGCGTGGTGCTCGGCCAACTGCTCCGGCGTCAGGTCATAGTGCATCTGCCCGTCGACGACCGAGGGCAGGCCGGCATTGGGCAGCACGGAGATGGGCATGCGGGCGTGCTGGGACAGATACCGCAGGTGCTCGCTCATCTCGGCCGGTCCGGTCGCGCAGTTGAGGCCGATGACATCGGGCCGCAGGGCGTCGAGGGTGGTCAGAGCGGCACCGATCTCGGTGCCCATCAGCATGCGGCCGGTCGTTTCGATGGTCACCTGGACCTGGAGCGGAACCTGGCGGCCGGCCGCGGCCATGGCCCGACGGCAGCCGATGATGGCGGCCTTGGCCTGCAGGAGGTCCTGGACAGTCTCGATCACGAACAGATCCACCCCGCCGTCGAGCAGGCCCAGGGCCGCCAGTTCGTAGCCGTCGCGCTGCTCGGCGAAGGTGATCTGACCGAGGGAGGCGATCTTGGTGCCCGGACCGAGCGAGCCGGCCACCCACTTCGGCTCCGAGTAGCCACTCGCCACCTCCTTGGCGATGCGCGCCGCCTTGGTGGCCAGTTCCCGGGTGCGCTCGGTCAGGTCGTACTCGGCCAGGACCCACGGCAGCGACCCGAAGCTGTCGGTCTCGACCACGTCGCAGCCGACATCGAAGAAGCTGCGGTGCAGGTCGGCCACCACGTCCGGCCGGGTGTCCACGAGTACCTCGTTGCACCCTTCCAGTGCCGGGCCGCCGAAGTCATCCGGTCCCAGGTTGCGCAACTGGAGGTTGGTCCCCGTTGCGCCGTCGAACACGACGACCCGTTCCCGCGCCGCTTCGAGGTAATCGCTCACCTCTCAAGGGTACTGGGACACCCCCGCTGGCCGGAAACCGGTTACCCGCCGATCTCGGTCCGGCACAGCTGGTGCGGAGGCCGGCGATGGCGCTCCGGAACGTCGGGATGGTCTCGGCTTCGCGGGCGTTCGGGCTGCCGCTGTCGTTCGGGTGGGGGCGCTCGGTAGTGGGTGGGCGTGCGGCTGGGGGCGTTCGGTTGGGCCGTTCGGCGACAGCCCGGAGTTAGTTCCGATGCTTCAGCAGCCACGCCGAGGCTCCTGTCCACACGGCGATCAAGGCCAGCCAGACGAGGAACTGGGCCCAGGGGGCCAGGTCGGAGTCTTCGGGACGGAACTGATTGGTGAGCGGGGCATAGCCGAACCAGCCGAACTGGGCGGCCGGGGAGCCCAGGCTGGTGATGTACCCGCCGAGCACAGTGAGGGCCAGGCCGAGGCCGACGACGAGCACGATCCTCGGACCCAGGTTGCCCCGCACGGGTATGAGCCTGGCACAACCCGATTCGGGCCGGCCGCACCGGTAGGCTCTGCCGGTCCCATGTCGATGCGCATCTACACCCGAACCGGAGACGACGGCACGACCGGTTTGCTCTTCGGGGGGCGGGTGGCCAAGGACTCGGTTGTCATCGAGACGAACGGTGCGGTGGACGAGGCCCAGGCCGCACTCGGCATGGTGCGGGCCGAGGTCGAAGCCGGTTCCGAGTTGGACGATCTGCTCGTCGGCTTGGAGCGGGACCTGTACGTGCTCATGGCCGAGGTGGCCACGGCCCCGGCCAATCGGACGAAGCTCAAGTCAGGGGTCACTCTGGTGACCGAAGATATGGTCACGGCGCTGGAGATGCACATCGATTCGGTCTCGACCCGCTTCCCGCCGATCACCGACTTCGTGATTCCCGGTCACGACCGGGTGTCGGCCGGGCTGGATGTCGCCCGCACCGTCACCCGACGGGCCGAACGGGTGGCCTTGGCCGCGTTCGAGCCGGGGGCCGGGTCCTGGGTGGGGCGGTATCTGAACCGGCTGTCGGACCTGTTGTGGGCGATGGCCAGGTGGCAGGAGCAGGGCGATTCGTTGCGGTCGCGAGCGGTGCCGGTCGGGGGCGGGGTCGGGGCGGCGGTTCGGGAGGCGGGGTCCTCGGCGGGGATGCAGGAGACTGGGGCCCGGCCGGGGATGCAGCCGACGGGGTCCTCGGTGGGGATGCAGGAGACGGAGTCCCGGAAGGGGACGAGAAAGGCAGACACATGATTCCGGATCTGACGGTGACACCGTCCTTCGCAGCAGCAGCAGAGGTGCCGGCCGATGCCGAGGTGCTCGGTGTGCCGGTTTTCTCCGATCTGACGACCCCGGCCGGCGCTGGCGCCGAGATCGATGCCGCCTACCTCCGGCAGCGCCGCTTCGAGGGCAAGCCCGGACAGGTTCAGGCTCTGATGGCCGACGACGGCTCCACGGTGCTGGCCCTCGGCGTAGGTGAGAGAGGCAAGCTGTCGGCCGATGACCTGCGCCGGGCGGCGGCCACCCTGGCCCGCCAGGCGGGGGCCGCCCGCCACGTGGCGACCACTCTGACGGCGGCGCTCGACGATCGTCCGGTGGCGACTCGGGCGGTCGTGGAGGGGGCCGGTTTGGCGGCCTATCGGTACGGCGGCGCGCCCAATCGCAAGAAGGAGAACGTCCGGCTCGAGGCGGTCACCGTCGTCGGCGGCGACGACGCCGAACTGAGCCGGACCCAGATCGGTGTGGATGTGACATGCCAGGCGCGTGACTGGGTGAACCGGCCGCCCCGTGACCTGACGCCGCGGGAGCTGGCCCGGCTCACCACCGAGGCCGCCCGGCGCACCGGCGTCAAGGTCGACGTGTGGGACGAGAAGCGCATCGAGGCCGAGCGGCTCGGAGGCCTGCTCGGCGTGGCCGCCGGGTCGGATGAGCCGCCCCGGCTCATCCGCCTGGAGCACACCGTGGCCAAGAAGGGCCCGACCGTCCACCTGGTGGGCAAAGGCATCACCTTCGACTCCGGGGGCCTGTCGTTGAAGCCGCCGGCATCGATGATGACGATGAAGTGCGACATGGGCGGCGCCGCTGCGGTCATCAACGCCATCCTGGGCCTGGCCGCCATCGGGTCGCAGGTCAACGTCGTTTGTTGGGTCGCCGCCACCGAGAACATGCCGAGCGGGACGGCCATCCACCCGGGGGACGTGTTGACGGCCCGGAACGGCAAGACGATCGAAGTGCTGAACACCGACGCCGAGGGCCGACTGGTTCTGGCCGACGCCCTGTCTCTGGCCGTCGAGGAGAACGCTGATGCCATCATCGACGCGGCCACGTTGACCGGTGCCCAGCGGGTCGCCCTGGGCGACGGAGTGGCCGCGGTCATGGGCACCGCGGATCTGGTGGGCAAGGTCATCGCCGCCGGCACTGCTGTCGGCGAACCGTTCTGGGAGCTGCCGTTGCCCAAGGCCTACCGGAAGCAGCTGGACTCGGACGTGGCCGATCTGAAGAACATCTCGTCGATCCCCGCCGCCGGGTCCATCATCGCCGGGCTGTTCCTGCAAGAGTTCGCCGGCGACGGACCGTGGGCCCACCTGGATATCGCGGCACCGGCCTATCTGGACTCCGAGGACGGATGGCTGACCAAGGGGGCCACCGGCTGGGGGACCCGGACTCTCATCGAACTGGTGCGCAGCTGGTAGTTCCGGCCTCGCTGCGCTCGGCCGGGGGGTGGGGCGTCATCCGACGCCCCACCGTTTGGGAAGGGGCTGAGGTTGGCCGGGGTGGTGGGTAGGTGTCGGTCGCCCGCGGGCGGAGGCGTCTGCAGTGAGGTGCGCGGTCTGCCGGTAGGTCGGCGGCCGGTTGGTGCGAACAGGTCGCCGGTTTTGAAGGGGATCAGGTGGGAGAGCGGGCGTCGTGGCTTCGCTCGTCGATTGCTTGCAGTACGGCTCGGGCGATGCGGTTGGGGCCGGACTTCATGGTGAACTCGAGTACGAGCCACCCGGCTGAGATCAGATCTAGCCGGCGCTCGTGGTCGTGGTCGAAGCCGGTCCTCAGGCCGTGGTACTTGAAGCCGTTCCATTCGACGCCGATCTTCAGGGGTGGGATGGCCCGGTCCAGCACGTACGTCCGTCGGCCGATTCTGACCGGATACTGCTTCTCGGCCGCCGGGAGCCCGAGTTGATCCCAAAGGCGGTCCATGTCCTGCTCTCCAGGGTTGGCGCCGGGGACGTAGCCGGCGCCCCGGTCGGCCAGAACGGTGCGGAAGTTGGTCGTCCGGCGGCGGCCGACGCCGGTGTGGGCGCGCTGGATATCGGTGAGTTGGGAGACGGTGACGAGGCGCCGGCGGAGGGCGTCGTCGACAATCCGCCCGAGGGCTGGTGCCGGAACGGTTTCGGCCAGGTCGAGCAGTGTCCGGGCCGGCGTGGTGACCGGGATGTTCCGGCGGGCGGTGATCTCTTTGGCCGCCAGGTCATGGCGGTGGCTGATCACACCCTGTAGACGCAGTTTGGTGGGACAGGTCAGTTCCAGACGATCCAGTGCTCGGTCCGACAGGTCCCAAAGGCGGGCTGCGCTGTGGTGGGAGAGCACTGCTCCTTTGTCCGCAGACAGCACAGCGGCGTTGGCCATCATCTCCCATGTGGCGGCGGCGCCGCACCACCGATAGATGCCATACCTGACCTGGACCATGCTCCCGTTCGCCACCCGTCGTCGGATCCGGTCCGCCGACATCCCGGCACCGACGCATTGAGCGAATGTGACAAGTCCATGTTGTGCCGAGGCGACATCGTCGAGTCCCACGCTCGTCAGGCTCTCAAAAGCATGTGACAGCATTGAAAGTGGTCGATAGAACGTCATAGTGACGTTCTATGGGCCACAATGGGCGGTCGGGGCTCCGTGCGGTGGGGGCTCCGTGCGGTCGGGGGTCCGTGCGGTGGGGGCGCCGTGCGGTGGGGGCGCCGTGCGGTGGGGGCGCCGTGCGGTGGGGGCGCCGTGCGGTGGGGGCTCCGTGCGGTGGGGGCTCCGTGCGGTGGGGGCGCCGTGCGGTGGGGGCGCCGTGCGGTGGAGGCTCCGTGCGAGCGGGGGTCCCTGTGAGCGGGCTGGTCGTGGGCTAGGAGGCCTGGCTGACGGAGGACATGTTGAAGTCGGCGATGCGCATGGCGGGCATGGCCGTGCGGGTGAAGTAGTCCGACCATTCCCGGGGCAGGGTGCGCTCCGTGGTGCCGACGGCGGTGGCGCGAGTGAGCAGGTCGACCGGGCTCTCGTTGAAGCGGAAGTTGTTGACGGCTCCGATGACCTCGCCGTTCTCGACCAGGTACACGCCGTCCCGGGTGAGGCCGGTGAGCAGCAGGGTCCGGGGGTCCACCTCACGGATGTACCAGAGGCAGGTGAGCAGCAGGCCCCGTTCGGTCGACGCCACCAGACGGTCGAGGTCGCCGGCCGGGTCGGCCGACTCGAGGATCAGGTTGTCGACGTAGGGCGTGAACGGCAGGCCGGTCAGTCCGGCGGAGAGGCGGGTCTGGACGAGGGAGGACAGGACGCCGTTGGAGATCCAGTTGGTCGGGGCGAGCGGCGCCCCATTGTCGAAGACCGACTGGCCGCCGCCGGACATCCGGGCCGACAGGAAGGGGGCGCACTCGATGCCCGGAGCGGTGGCGTCGCTGCGTAGCGTCACGCCGAAGTCGGTGAGCCGGTCGCCGACCCGGGTGCCGCCGCCGGCCTTGCTGAACACGGTCCGGCCCTCTTGGGCATCGCGCCCTTCGGCTGACCAGTACAGGTAGATCATCATGTCGGCGACGGCGCTCGGCGGCAGGACGGTGTCGTAGCGACCGGCGGGTAGCTCCAGCTGACGGGTGGCCCAGCCCAGGCGGCGCTCGAGGTCGTCGTGGACGGCGTTCATGTCCAGGTCGGTGAAGTCCCGGGACGGAACGCCGGCCCAGGTGGAGCGGGCCAGGTCGGCCGATTTGGCGTTGATCTCCAGGTAGCCGGTGGGCTGGTCGTACCGGCACCGCAGCCCGGTACTGGCCCCGACGAAGGTCGTCGTCATGTCGTACGAGGCGAACCCGTACAGCAACTGCTCCGAGCCGGAGGCCCGCTGGAACGATGCCCCCAGGTCGGGGGCGAAGCGGTCGAACACGCTGATCGAGGCGTCCGCCGGTGGATCCGACCACGCCCCCGACGAGGCCGACTCGCCCAGCAGGGGGGCCTCGTCCTCGGCCGGGCCGGAAGCGGCGGCGGCGAGGGCGGCGGCATCGGCTTCGGCCACCAGTGCGTCGAGGGCCGCCTTCGAGGACACGCCTTGGCGGCTCACCACGCCGGTCGCTCCGGCGGAGACGGAGATGACGGTGAGCGTGCGGCCGCGGGCGACGCCGTTCGTGGTCAGTGTGTTGTTGGCCCAGCGCAGGTTGGCTTCGGTCGAATCGGACGCCACCACTACGCAGGAGTCCGACCGGGATGCGGCCAGGGCCTGCTCGACCAGATCCTGGGAAGTGGTCATCGGCCGGACTCGGACATGGTGTTGAGGATGCGGACCTGGCGGAACAGGGCCGATGGGCAGCCGTGGCTCACCGCCGCGGTCTGGCCCGGTTGGCCCTTGCCGCAGTTGAACGCCCCGCCCAGGACGTAGGTCTGTTCCCCGCCGACCGCCTCCATCGAGCCCCAGAACTCGGTGGTGACCCCCTGGTAGGCCAGGTCCTTCAGCTGTCCGGACAGGCGGCCGTTGCGGATCCGGTAGAAGCGCTGGCCGGTGAACTGGAAGTTGTACCGCTGCATATCGATGGACCAGCTCTTGTCGCCGACGATGTAGATGCCGTCGCCGGCGGCGTTGATCAGATCGTCGGTGGACGGTCCCCCGGCGGCCGGTTGCAGGGACACATTGGCCATGCGCTGGAGCGGCACCCGCACGGCGGAATCGGCGAAGGCGCAGCCGTTGGAGCGGTCGAACCCCTGGCGGGCGGCCATGGCCCGGTTGAGCTGGTAGCCGACGAGGACGCCGTCGCGGATCAGGTCCCAGGACTGGCCCTCGACGCCCTCGTCGTCGAAACCGACCGTGGCCAGCCCGTGCTCGACGGTGCGGTCGCCGGTCACGTGCATGACGTCGGATCCGTACCGCAGCCGGTCCAACTGGTCGAAGGTCGCGAACGATGTGCCGGCGTAGGCCGCTTCGTAGCCGAGCGCCCGGTCCAGCTCGGTGGCATGGCCGATCGATTCGTGGATGGTCAGCCACAGGTTCGACGGATCGATGACCACGTCGTATGACCCGGTGTCGAGGGTGGGGGCCGACATCTTCTCGGCCAGGTACTCGGGCAAGCGGGCCAGCTCATCGGCCCAGTCCCAACCGGTCCCGGTCATGTACTCCCAGCCCCGCCCGACCGGAGGGGCGACCGTCCGCATGGTCTCGAACGCCCCGCTGTCGGCGTCGACGGCGATGGCCGTGACCGCCGGGTGGAGGCGAATCCGCTCCTGCACCGTACGGCTGCCGGCCAGGTCGGCGTAGTACTTGTCCTCCTGGACGGCCATCAGGGAGGCGTCGGCGTGATCGACCCGGTCGTCGGCGATGAGACGGGCCGTCCAGTCGATGAGCACGGCGGCGCGGTCGGCCCCTGAGAGGGCGAACGGGTTGACCTCGTAACTGCTGACCCAGGTCGCCTGATGGGCCGGCTCGGGGGCCAGTTCCACGCGCTCGGTGCTGAGGGCGGCTGAGATCAGGGCCACCTCGATGGCCTCGCGGGCGGCGTGGGCGGCGTCGTCGGCCGTTATCCCGGTCGTCGCTGCGAAACCCCATGTGCCCTGGTGCAGCACCCGGACGGACAGGCCGGCGCTGTCGCCGTCGCCGTCGGACTGCAGGCGCCCGTCCCGGGCCGATGCGTTGGTCACCCGGGTGCGCTCGACGCGCACCTCGGCATGGGACACGCCGGACACGGCCCGGGCGGCGGCCAGCGCGGCGTCGGCCAGGCCGTCGAGGGGGAGCGCGGTGAACGTCTCGTCGATGGTCGTCATTTCAGACCCGACGGTAGGCTCTGACGGCGAGAGTTCCGAACACAATGAAAATTCCCAGCAACCACAAGGCGCTCTGCCAGAGATGCAGCCAGAGCGGGCCGCCGATGGCCAGGTTGCGCAGCTCGTCGATGAAGATCGTGATCGGCTGGTTGTTGGCGAAGGCCTGCAGCCAACCGGGCATCGTGTTGATCGGTACGAAGGCGGCGCTGACGAAGGTCAGCGGGAACACCCAGATCAACCCGAAGGCCTGCACCGACTCCTCGTCCTTGATGGCCAGGCCGGTGAAGGCCGAGATGGTCGCCATGCCGAGACCGATGGCGAGGGCCAGGATGACCATCAGCACCGCCGGGCCCAACCCGTTGTGGAAGCGGAACCCGACGGCGTAGCCGACCAGCAGAAGCACGGCGATGGTCAGCAGGAGCCGGAGCAGATCGGCTCCGAGGCGGCCGACCAGGACCGCCGAGCGGGCCATCGGCATCGACCGGAAACGGTCGATGGATCCCTGCTGTATCTCCTTGGCCAGGGCGATGGCGGTGCTGAAGCTGGTGAAGGCGGCGGTCTGGCCGATGACCCCGGGCATCAGGAAGTCGACGTAGCCGCCCTTGGTCCCGACGGCGATGGCTCCCCCGAACACGTACTTGAACAGCACCATGAACATCAGGGGCTGGACGATCGTGAACATGATGTAGGCCGGGACCCGCAGCCACAGGATCACGTTGCGCTCCACCATGGTCCACGAGTCGAGGACCGCCCACCGCAGGCGCCCGGTCATTCCACCTCCTCCGCGGCATGGCCGGTGAGGGCCAGGAACACGTCGTCGAGGGACGGTCGGTGCAGGGCCAACCCTCGCACCTCGATCTTCTCCTGATCGAGCCGCCGTACGCCTTCGATCAGTGCGTCCGAGCCCCGTCGGCCGATCCGGACGGACACCTGACCGGTGTTGTCGTCGAGCACCGGCCGGCTCTCCGATAGCGGCGTGACCGCAGCCATGGCATCGGCCCGCCGGGCCGGGTCGGTGACCACGAACTCGAGTACGTCGCCGCCGACCTGATCCTTGAGGGCATCGGAGGTGCCGGAGGCGATCACCTGGCCGTGGTCGATGACGATGATGTCGTCGGCCAGCTCATCGGCTTCGTCGAGGTACTGGGTCGTCAACAGGAGAGTGGTCCCTCCTTTGACCAGATCTCGGATCACGCCCCACATCTCGATGCGGCTGCGCGGATCCAGCCCGGTGGTCGGCTCGTCGAGGAAAAGGACGGCCGGATCGGCCACCAGGCTGGCGGCCAGGTCGAGCCGGCGCTTCATGCCGCCCGAGTAGGTCCGGGCGGTGCGGTCGCCGGCATCGACCAGGTTGAAGCGGTCGAGCAGCTCAAGGGCCCGGCTCCGGGCCCGGGCGCGCGGCAGGTGGTAGAGCCGGCCGACGATCTCCAGGTTCTCCCGACCGGTGAGCTCCTCCTGGATGGCGGCCGACTGGCCGGCGAGGCCGATCAGCGGTCTGACCGAGTCGGCCTCGGCCACCACGTCGTGCCCCTCGATGAAAGCCCGGCCCCGGTCGGGTCGCAGGAGGGTGGTCAAGATGCGGACGGCGGTCGTCTTGCCGGCGCCGTTGGGCCCGAGCACGCCCAGGACGGTGCCGCGGGGCACCGAGAAGCCGATGCCGCGAAGCGCCTGTACCGAGCCGAACGACTTGTGGAGATCCTCCACCACGATCGCCGCCTCGGTCATCGGCGGCACCCTAATACCGGGGCCCGCGGTTCAGCGAGGTCCGGCGGTGAGGGCGGATGCGGCTTCGATCAGCATCAGCGCGACGGCGGTGGAAGGGAAATTGCCGAACAGCTCGCCGCTGATCGGATCCGCGGTCTCGGCCGGCAACCCGGGCCCGGCGGCGTCGATCAGCCGGACGATGCCCTCCATGCGGTCATGGGCCCGGTCCCAGTCCTCGAGGTGGGCCAGTGCTTTCACACCCAGAAGCGACACCTCCAGGTCGGGCAGATCGGGACCGGCCCGCTCGTCGGCCACGCGATCGGAGTAGCGGTACAGCAACGGGCCCGATGACAGCCGTTCGATGACCCGCCCGACGGTCGCGGCGACGATCGGGTGATTCATCGGCCACGGTCCCGACCAGGCCACGGCGAGCAGGGCGGCGTCGGACTCGTCGGGGGCGTCCGGGCGGCCGTCCATGCGCAGACCGCCGTCCGCGGCCACTGCCGAGGACTCCATCCAGTGCAGGAGATCGGCGCCCTCCTGTTGCCAGGTGACGGCGCGCAGGTCGAGTGGGTTGGCGGCGCGGGCCATCTGGGCCATCCGGCGACATGCGTTCCAGGCGCCGAGCCGTCCGGCGGTGTACCGGCGGAGAGGGCGGGCCACCTCCCACGGTCCCTCGTCGGGTTCCCGCCAGTGGTCGCAGGCCCAGTCGGTCGCTTCGGCCAAGGCGTCGAACGCGGCGGACAACGGACCCGGGTCGTCGGGTCGGGGATAGGGGCCGGACATGGACGCACCGGTGGCGGCGGTGACCGGCCCGACCAGACCGACGTCGGGGGGACCGCTGAGGCGGCCCAGGCGCACCGGTTGGTTCCGGCGCCAGCCTTCGAACGGAACCTCTTCCGCGTCCGGTACCGGTTGGCCGTCGGCGTCGAGCCAGGCCGGCCAAGGGAGATGGGCGGTGGAGACCGTGTTACGGAGCCAGGTCTCGGCGTTCTCGGCATCCTCCGGCCGGCCGATGCCGGCCAGCACGGGCACGGCCCTGGCCACATCCCGGAGGCGCACCCACCGGTCGTCGGCCGACCGTTCACTGCCGATCCGCCGGGGCAGGGAGGTGGTGCCCGCAGCTGCCGGCGCGCCGGACGGCCCGGTCAGGGATCGGATGGCGAGCAGCGACCGTTCGACCGAGGCGCGGAACGGTCCGGTGTAGGCGATGGGGGCCAGCCAGCTGTGCTCGGCGGTGGTGGTGTCGTCGAGCAGCAGCCGCACGGCGCCGACGCTCAGTGGTCGATCGAAGCCGATGGTCACGGCTGCCTCCTCCCCGGTGTCTAGCGAGAAAACGGCCCGCCACCGTGGCGTGTCGCGGTCGAGTGGCGCCGGCTCGAACCGGGCCGGGGCGGACACGGTCAGGCCGTCGAGAGTGAGCCCGGCCTCGACCGGGGCGACGACCCGCCGGATCCCACCGGGCCGCCGATCCGGGCCGGCCAGCACCTCGACCTCGATGTCGACCGGGCCGGACAGGGCCCGTATCAGGCGGCATATCCCGCCCTCCTCGTCGTGGGGCACGAAGTCGGTCACCATCAACCGGCGCCCGCCGGCCGCCTCGGCCACGGTGTCGACGATGTTGGTACCGGGTCGGTACAGAGCCTGCGACGCGGGCAGGTGGCGGCGGGCGCCGGAGCCGTCGCGCACCGGACCGACCCGGACGGCCGGGCCACCGGGGTCGAGCAGCCGCCAGAGGTCGGGCCGGGCGGACAGGCCACCGGCCGCGTACCAGTCGATGGTGCCGTCGGGGGCGAGCGAGGCCCCGTGGCGACCGTTGCCGATCCAGGCCCGCCGGCCGATAGGAACGCGGCCGGCGTCGGTGATCACGGCGGGTGCGGGAGGGGTCGGTCGTCAGGGCTGATCAGCCGGATCGGCGGTCAGCCACCGACCTTGACGAGATGGACGGTCAGCCGGGCGCCGGTCGGCGTCTCGTACTCGACCTGGTCGCCCTCCCGGTGGCCACGGAGAGCCTGCCCGAGGGCGGAGTCGGGGGACACCACCGTCACGCCCTCCTGGCGCTCCTCGATGGAACCGATCAGGAAACGCTCGACCTCGTCATCGCCCTCGTAGCGGAGCGACACGATAGCGCCGACGTCGACGGTGCCATCGGAGCCGACGTCGCCCTCGACGACCTGGGCGTCCTCGAGCGTCGCCTCCAGCTGGCGGATGCGGGCCTCCATCTTGCCCTGGGTGTCCTTGGCCGCGTGGTAGTCGCCGTTCTCCGACAGGTCGCCGAGGGCCCGGGCCGCCTCGATGGCCTTGGCGATATCGATGCGGCCGCGCGTCTTCAGGTCGTCCAGCTCGGCCTGGAGGCGCTCGAAGGTCTCCTGGGTCAGTCGGGTGGAAGCAGACATATTCCTATCCAGGGTAGTTGTGGCTAAACTCGTTGCGTGATCACGGGAGCCAGGCTCGTCGCTGAGATCGTAATTATCGACTAGCGCATCGGAACTCTTCCGATGCGCTCCTGGCCGTCCCCTCGTGGGGGCGGTCGTTTTGTTTCAGGAGCCGACTTGAAGATCGCAGTCATCCCCGGCGACGGGATCGGAATCGAAGTCATCACCGAGGCGCTGAAGGTGGCTCGCGCCGCAGGTGCCGATCTGGACACCACTGATTACGACCTGGGCGGGCGCCGCTACCTGGCGACCGGCGAGGTACTACCCGATTCGGTGCTGGAAGAGCTCCGGGGGTTCGACGCCATCCTGCTCGGTGCCATCGGCACCCCCGAGGTGCCGCCGGGCGTGCTCGAGCGGGGACTGCTGCTCAAGATGCGGTTCGAGCTCGACCAGTACATCAACCTCCGGCCGTTCCTGGCGGAGGCCAGCGTGGGGGCGGGCGTGGCCATCGACTTCGCCGTCATCCGGGAGAACACGGAGGGGACCTACGCCGGCGAGGGCGGGTTCCTGCGCAAGGGCACGGCCCATGAGATCGCCACGCAGGGTTCGGTCAACACCCGCTTCGGCGTCGAGCGGTGCATCCGCTACGCCTTCGAACTGGCCCGCACCCGACCGAAGCAGCATCTGACGCTGGTGCACAAGACCAACGTCCTCACCTTCTCCGGGGATCTGTGGCAGCGCACCTTCGACATCGTGGCCGCCGAGTACCCCGACGTGACCACCGGCTACAACCACATCGACGCCGCCTGCATCCACTTCGTGGAACATCCAGCGCGTTACGACGTGATCGTCACCGACAACCTGTTCGGGGACATCCTCACCGACCTCGGCGGAGCCGTCGCCGGTGGTATCGGCCGGGCCGCATCGGGGAACCTGAACCCCGACCGGACGGCTCCGTCCATGTTCGAGCCGGTGCACGGTTCGGCACCTGACATCGCCGGTCAGGCCAAGGCCGACCCGACGGCCGCCATCATCTCCGCAGCCATGATGCTCGACTTCCTCGGCCAGGGCGATGCCGCCTCGCGCATCCAGAAGGCAGTTGCCGGTTTCACTGCAACGCCCGGTAGTTCCACCAGCCAAATCGGCGACGCCGTCGCAGAAAGGGTCTAATCCGATGCCTATTACCCCGACCGAGAAGATCTGGATGGACGGCGAGCTGGTCGACTGGGACGCCGCTCAAATCCACATCCTCACCCACTCGCTGCACTACGGCTGCGGCGTCTTCGAGGGCATCCGGGCCTACCCGACCGAGGACGGACCGGCGGTGTTCCGCCTGACCGACCACATCGTCCGGCTGTTCAACTCGGCCAAGATCTTCATGATCGACGTGCCGTTCGGACTGGACGACATCGTCCAGGCGACCAAGACCACAGTGCAGGTCAACGGCCTGGACGAGTGCTACATCCGGCCCATCGTGTACCTCGGCTACGGCGAGATGGGGCTCAACCCGCTGCCGTGCCCGGTCAATGTGTCGATCGCCGTCTGGCCCTGGGGCTCCTACCTGGGCGACGACGGGGTGGCCAACGGTGTGCGCATGAAGATCAGCTCCTGGCAGCGCCACGATCCGAACGCCATGCCGCCGGCGGCCAAGGGGACCGGCATGTACATCAACTCGTCGATGGCCAAGATCGAGGCGCTGAAGGCCGGCTACGACGAGGCCATCCTGCTGTCGCCGCAGGGTTATGTGAGCGAGTGCACCGGCGAGAACCTGTTCGTCGTCCGGCACGGCAAGATCATCACGCCGCCCCTGTCGGCCGGCGCCCTGGAGGGCATCACCCAGGATTCGGTCATCACCATTGCCAAGGACCTCGGTTACGAGATCGAGTACGGCAACATCCTGCGGTCCGATCTCTACACCTGCGAGGAGGCGTTCCTGACCGGCACGGCGGCCGAGGTGGTCCCGATCGCGTCGGTCGACGACCGGCCGTGCGGTGACGGCAAGCCCGGCCCCATCACCCGGAAGGTGCAGGAGACGTACCACGCGGCTGTCCGCGGACAGGTGGACCGATACAAGGACTGGGTCGAGCATGTCCGGTAACCACGAGCACGTACACCTGCCGTCTGTACCGGAGGCGGTCGATGTGTACGACACGACCCTCCGGGACGGCTCGCAGCAGGAAGGGCTGTCGCTGACCGTCGACGACAAGCTACGGGTGGCCGAGCAGCTCGACCACCTGGGCGTGCAGTTCATCGAGGGCGGATGGCCGGGCGCCAACCCGAAAGACGCCGAGTTCTTCCGGCGGGCGGCGTCCGGCGAGCTGCGTCTCCATCACGCCACCCTGGTCGCCTTCGGTTCCACCCGTAAAGCGGGGGGCCGGGCGGAGACCGATCCGGTACTGGCCGACATGATGGCGGCCCAGACATCGGTGGTGTGCCTGGTCGCCAAGTCGGCCGAGTGGCACGTGACCGAGACGCTGCGCACCTCGCTCACGGAGGCGGTCGACATGGTCGCCGATTCGGTCGGCTACCTGGTCGGCCAGGGCAAGCGGGTCTTCCTCGACGCCGAGCACTTCTTCGACGGTTACCGGGCCAACCCGGGCTTCAGCACCGACGTTCTGGCGGCGGCGGCCGGCGCCGGTGCCGAGGTGCTGGTGCTGTGCGACACCAACGGGGGCAGCCTGCCGTTCGAGGTGGAGCGGGTCGTGGGTGAGGTCCGCAACCGGTTCAACACCGGGATCGGTCTCGGCGGCCACTTCCACAACGACTCGGGTTGCGCCGTCGCCAACTCGCTCACCGCCGTGCGCATGGGCGCCACCCAGGTCCAGGGTTGCATCAACGGCTACGGCGAGCGCACCGGCAACGCCGACCTGACGGCGGCCATCCCCGACCTGACCCTGAAGATGGGGGTGCGGACCATCGAACGGGAGCGCATCCAGCTGCTCACGTCGGTGGCCCACCACATCGCCGAGTTGGTCAACGTGGCGCCCGCCCCGCACCAACCGTTCGTCGGCGTGTCGGCCTTCGCCCACAAGGCCGGGCTCCACACCAGCGCCATCGCCCGGTCGCGCGCCGCCTACGAGCACGTCGATCCGGACTCGGTCGGCAACGGCACCCGATTCGTAGTCAGCGAGATGGCCGGGCGATCGACCATCGCCTTGAAGGCCGAGCAACTGGGCCTGGACATCGACAACGCGGCGATGGGCACCGTGGTGGAGCAGCTGAAGGAGCTGGAGCATCAGGGCTACCACTTCGAGGTGGCCGACGGGTCCCTGGAGCTGCTGATGCGGGCCGCCACCGGTTGGAAGCAGTCGTTCTTCACCCTCGAATCACACCGGGTGATCACCGAGTTGCGCGAGGACGGCAGCTTCGTCACCGAGGCCACCGTGAAGGTGCTGGTCGGAGACGACCGGGTGATCGCCACCGCCGAGGGCAATGGCCCGGTCAACGCCCTGGACGCCGCCCTCCGCCAGGCCATCGGTCCGGTGTACCCACAGCTGGCCCACGTCCACCTGACCGACTTCAAGGTCCGGGTGCTCGACACCGATCGGGGGACCGGCGCCATCACCCGGGTCCTCATCGACTCCACCGACGGTGACCGAACATGGACGACGATCGGCGTGTCCGAGAACGTGATCGAGGCATCCTGGTCGGCCCTGGAGGACTCCATCGTCTACGGGTTGCTGCACACCGTGTCGCCCGATCAGACTGCACATTTGTGACCCAACCCGATCATGTCCCCACGTTGGCCACCGACCGGGTCCGGCCGTCGGCGCTGCTGCCCCCACCGGGCCGGTGGGCGATGACCCGACCGGCTGAGCAGGTCGATCTGGAGCCGCCGAGCGGCCCGCGCTTCGGCGTCACCGGCCCGGACCTGGGCTACGGGCTGAAGCTGGCCCGGAGGCTGGAGCCCAAACTGATCCTCGAGGAGGGTGAGCATCACGAGGACGTGGTGGCCGGCGGGTTCGCGTGTGGCAGCCGGCGGGCGGCCAGCTTCGGCCGGGCGCCGGTCATATACGACATGGAGTGGGCGTTCGGCCTGTGGGGCTACCTCGGTGGGGCCCCGCCCGAGCTGATCGAGTGGCGCCGGCCCCTGTTCCGGGGGGCCGCCGAGCATTACTGGGACCAGCGCGAGATCGTCGACGCGGTCAAGCCGGAGGCGCTGCGTCTCACCCCGGCCCAGGCGCGGGCCGGACAGTCCAACTGGAAGGAATACCTGATCGTATGACGCTGTCGATCGCCGAAGCCGACGCCCAGCTCACGGCGCCCGGCCAGATGTTCGAGATCGACGAGGTGAACATCAGGGGGGTCCGGACCAGGGTCTGGAAGAACTGCCCGGCCACGTTGGCCGACCTGCTCAATGCTTCGAAGGGGCACGGGGACAAGACGTTCATCGTCTACGAGGACGACAAGCTGTCCTTCGACGAGCACTTCCGCCGCTCGGCCCAGCTGGCCCACATCCTGCGGGACCGCTTCGGGGTGCGGGAGGGCGACCGGGTTGCCATCGCCATGCGGAACTATCCGGAATGGTCAATAGCCTTCTGGGGGGCTACGGCGGCCGGTGCGGTCGTCGTACCGCTCAACTCGTGGTGGACGGGTGAGGAGCTCCAGTACGGGCTCGAGGACTCCGGCACCAAGGTGCTGCTCGCCGACGTGGAACGGGCGGCGAGTGTCGCTCCCCACCGGGATCGGCTCCCCGATCTGGTGGCCACCATCGTGGCCCGCAGCGGGGCCAAGGCCGTCCCCGAAGGCGATCTGACATGGGAGTCGGTGCTGGCCGAGGAGCCGCCGGCCGACATCGCCCTGCCGGCGATCTCGGTGTCGACCGACGACGACGCCACCATCTTCTACACGTCGGGCACCACCGGCCGTCCCAAGGGCGCGCTCGGTACGCACCGCAACATCTGCACCAACCCGATGAGCCTGTTCTTCGTGAACATGCGCAGCATGCTGCGTTCGGGCACTGAGCCGTCGGCCCCGGGGGCGGGCGATCAGAACGCCTACCTGCTGTCGGTCCCGCTGTTCCACGCCACCGGTTGCCATTCGATCCTGGTGACCAACCTGCTGGTCGGCGGCAAGCTGGTCATGATGCACCGCTGGGATGCGGGCCGGGCGCTGGAGCTGATCGAGCGGGAGCGCATCACCACCTTCGGCGGGGTGCCGACGATGGTGTTGCAGGTCCTCGACCATCCGGACTTCCCGCAGCGGGACACGTCGAGCGTGAAGTCGGTCGGCTACGGCGGTGCGCCGGCGCCGCCCGAACTAGTGAAGCGGATCCAGGAGCATTTCAACTCGAGCCCGGCGTCGAACGGGTACGGGTTGACCGAGACATCGTCACTCTCGACCATGAACTCAGGGGCCGACTACCTGGCCAAGCCCGACAGTGTCGGTCCGCCGGTGCCGATCGTGAGCGTCAAGGTGGTCGATCCCGACGGCCACGAGATGCCCACCGGCGATGTCGGGGAGCTGTGGATCAAGGGCCCGAACGTGGTGAAGGGCTACTGGAACAAGCCCGACGCCACCGCCTCGGTCTTCACCGACGGCTGGCTCCACACCGGCGACGTCGCCCGCCTGGACGACGAGGGGTTCGTCTACATCGTCGACCGGGCCAAGGACATGCTGATCCGGGGCGGCGAGAACGTCTACTGCGTCGAGATCGAAGGTGTCCTCTACGAGCATCCGGCGGTGGCCGAGGCCGCCGTCATCGGCATCCCGCACCCGACCCTGGGCGAGGAGGTGGGCGCCGTCATCACCCTCCTCCCCGGCACCTCGGCCAGCGAGTCCGAACTGCAGGAGTTCGTGCGGACCCGGCTGGCGGCGTTCAAGGTGCCGGTGAAAGTGTGGTTCTACGACAGCGAACTGCCCCGCAACCCGGCCGGCAAGGTGCTGAAGCGCGATCTGCGGGAGCAACTGGTCGAGCCCTAACCGCCGATCTGCGAGACGCGGGTGGTGGTCATGGTGAACCCGTTGCCCGAAGCGATGGTGCAGGTGACACCATTGCTGACAGAAACGCAGGTGAACGGGCCGTCCTCGACGGTCTGGCCGACCGGGAGCACGGGCGGCGTTCGGCCCGGGTGAACAACTCCACGTATCTGTCTTCGAAAGCTCCGATGTTGGTCAAGCTGCTGGCCACCTCCACTCATGTATTACGAGCGGACAGG
>DASZNC010000038.1:0-23345 GCA_035551615.1 Acidimicrobiales bacterium | reverse complement strand
TTGACGAGGTTCTAGGAGCGCCCTCAACCGGGAAGCGCCCCGATTCCGACCCACCGGAACCGGGGCGCGCCCGCAACTATTCGCTGGTCAACGCCGCCTGGGACGTTGGGATCACCTGCTCAGGAGCAGCCACTCGTCGTGCCGCACGACGGGCAGGCGTGGCAACTACCGGCCCGCTGCATCTGGACGCCGCACTGGAAGCAGTACGGGGCGTCCGACTCGATGATGGCGGGTGTCCGCAACTCGACGACGGTCGGCTCGACGATGGCCACCGACTCGTCGTCGACGATCACGGCCGGATCGGGCCCGGCATCGAGGGGGGCGTTGCGGACGTTGGCGTCTTCCAGACCGGGCAGCGTCATCTGCGTGCGCTCCTGGGACGTGAGGACACCGAGCTCGACCCGGTCCTCGTAGGGCAGGTAGTCGACGGCCAGCCGGCGGAATATGTAGTCGACCAGAGACTGGGCGATCCGCAGTTCCGGGTCATCGGTCATACCGGCCGGCTCGAAGCGCATGTTGGTGTACTTGCGCACGTAGGTGGCCAGCGGCACGCCGTGCTGGAGACCCAGGCTGACGGCGATGGCGAAGGCGTCCATGATGCCGGCGAGGGTCGACCCCTGCTTGGACACCTTCATGAAGACCTCACCCGGGCGCCCGTCGTCGTACTCGCCGACGGTCACGTAGCCCACACAGTCGGCCACCCGGAAGGCGAACGTGCTCGAGGTGCGCTTACGGGGCAGGCGCTCGCGGATCGGCTGCTTGACCACGACCGTGGTCTGCCGCTCGAGCGCCTTCTCCAACTCGGCCACCTTCAGGGCCAGTTCGGCGTCGTGGACCTCGGCCGGCGAAGCGCCCGGATCGGCAATCGTCTTCTTGGCCGTGGCCAACGGCTGGGCCACCTTGCAGTTGTCCCGGTAGATGGCCACCGCCTTGAGGCCGAGCTGCCAGGCCTCGATGTGCAGCTGCTCGACCTCTTCGACGGAGACCTCCTCGGGCACGTTGACCGTCTTGGAGATGGCGCCCGAGATGAACGGCTGTACCGCCCCCATCATCGTGATGTGGCCCCGGTAGTGGATCGTGTTGTCACCCATCGAGCAGGCGAACACCGGCAGGTGCTCGGCCGACAGGTGGGGCGCGCCCAGGATCGACTTGTGCTCGTCGATGTAGGCGCTGACATCGGCGATCTGGGTGCTGCTGTAACCGAGGCGGACGAGGGCCCGGGGCACCGTCTGGTTGACGATGGACATCGTGCCGCCGCCGACCAGCTTCTTCATCTTGACCAGGCCCAGGTCGGGCTCGATCCCGGTGGTGTCGCAGTCCATCAGCAGGCCGATGGTCCCGGTCGGGGCCAGCACCGACGCCTGGGCGTTGCGGACGCCGTGCTGTTCGGCCAGCTCGACCGCCGCGTCCCATGACTCCTGGGCGGCCGAGAGCAGCTCGGGCGGGACCAGCTCCTCGTCGATGTGCGATGCCGCGTCGCGGTGCATGCGCAGCACGCCGAGGGTCGCCTCCCGGTTCGGCAGGTAGCCGGAGAACGGACCCATCCGGGTCGCCGTGCGGGCCGACACCTCGTAGGCGTGACCGGTGAGCAGGGCGGTGATGGCCGCCGCCCAGGCCCGGCCACCGTCGGAGTCGTAGGGCAGGCCCTGGGCCATGAGCAGCGCGCCCAGGTTGGCGTAGCCGATGCCCAGCTGACGGAACTTGCGGCTGTTCTCGGCGATCTTCTCGGTCGGGTAGTCGGCGTTGCCGACGATGATCTCCTGGGCCGTGAACACCGCCTCGGTCGCCGCCTTGAAGCCGGCCACGTCGAACGACCCATCCGCCTCCAGGAAGGTCAGGAGGTTGAGGCTGGCCAGGTTGCAGGCCGAGTTGTCGACGTGCATGTATTCCGAGCAGGGATTGCTGGCGTTGATCCGGCCCGAGTTGGGCGCGGTGTGCCAGCGATTGATCGTGGTGTCGAACTGCATGCCCGGATCGGCGCACTCCCATGCCGCTTTGGCGATCTGGCGGAACAGGTCCCGGGCCCGCACCGTCTCGAGCACCTCACCGGTGCTGATCGCCCGCAGGTGCCAGTCGGCGTCGTCGAGTACCGCCTGCATGAACTCGTCGGTGACCCGGACCGAGTTGTTGGCGTTCTGGTACTGGATCGAGTGGCTGTCCTTGCCGTCCAGATCCATGTCGAACCCGGCATCTCGCAGGGCCCGGGCCTTGCGCTCCTCGATGGCCTTGCACCAGATGAAGTCCTCGACATCGGGATGGGCGACATCGAGGATGACCATCTTGGCCGCCCGGCGGGTCTTGCCCCCGCTCTTGATGGTGCCGGCCGATGCGTCGGCCCCCCGCATGAAGCTGACCGGGCCGGAGGCGGTGCCGCCGCCCCGCAGGCCCTCGCGGGAGGACCGGATCCTCGACAGGTTGACCCCGGCTCCGGAGCCACCCTTGAAGATGACCCCCTCCTCGGTGTACCAGTTGAGGATCGAGTCCATCGAGTCGTCGACGGCCAGGATGAAGCAGGCCGAGCCCTGCTGGGGGACGCCCTTGACACCGATGTTGAACCACACCGGCGAGTTGAACGCCGCCTTCTGGTGGATGATCAGGTACTTGAGCTCGTCGCTGAAGGCGGACGCTTCGTCGTCATCGAGGAAGTACCCGTCCTTGCGCCCCCATGCGGTGACGGTGTCGACGACCCGGTCGACGACCTGGCGCAGCGACCACTCCCGGTCGGGCTCTCCCAGGGTGCCCCGGAAGTACTTCTGGGCCAGGATGTTGGTGGCGTTCAGGCTCCAGGTGGAGGGCACCTCGACGCCCAACTGCTCGAAGGCCACTGCGCCCGTCGCGTAGTGAACGATCCGGGCATCCCGCCGCTCCCACTGGACGGTGGCGTAGGGGTCCTCACCAGGGCGGGTGAAGTGCCTGGTGATGCCGATGCCCATGCGCTCGGGCGCTATTGCCATACCGATACCTCCATATCGAAGCTGGGTTGCTGCTGAAACGGTCAAAACCACAAGACGTTGTGGTCAGAACGCCCAGCGGCCCCCGCTTCCCACAACATGAGGACCAAATTACAACACCGTAGTTTCATCCTTGTCAATGGCAGTCCCCCGACAAAACCGCTGGTCAGAGCGTGCTCGCGAAGGTTTGCACTTGGGACCGGCGGCGGGTTCCCGTCCCACCGTAGGGGGGCCCTCCTGTGGAGCGGTAGAGGGCCAAAGCTGTGTATCGAGCGTGGACAACCGCCCCGTTCGTCCACACCCCCGCCCTCCCCTACGACCGGCCCGGACACCCGTCGTGGCCGCCGCGACCACCCCTCGGAAAGATCGCCGGAAATTTCCAGGGGAAGTGGGTTAAACCGGCCGACCAGGGGTATGTTCCCCTTAGCGCCACCGAAGCTGCCCCCTCGGTGGCCTCCACCCTGGCGACGGCCCCTCAGTCCCCGCCCCTTCGACGGGGGGCCGCGCCGGGGAACTTCTACCTCTAGGGTTTTTGCCCGTGACGGTCGTAGTTTCCATTGATGCCGGTACCACCGGCGTCCGCTCCATGGCTGTCGATCCCGACGGCCATGTGGTCGTGTCCCGGTACCGGGAGTTCCCCCAATACTTCCCCCGCCCCGGCTGGGTCGAACATGACGCCGACGAGATCTGGGAGGCGGTGGCCGCCACCCTGGCCGACCTGATGGAAGGTCTCGATCCCGGCCACGGTCCGATCGCCGCCATCGGCATCACCGACCAGCGGGAGACGACAGTCGTATGGGACCGTAGGGACGGGCGCCCCCTGCACCGGGCCCTGGTGTGGCAGGACCGGCGCACCGCCGAGCGGTGCGAGGAACTGATCGGAGCCGGCCACCTGGACACGGTCCGGAACCGCACCGGGCTCGTGCTCGATCCTTACTTCTCGGCCACCAAACTGGGCTGGTTGTTCACCGACGGGGGCGTAGCCGCCGGCCCCGGGACGCTGTTCGGCACCATCGACTCCTGGCTCATATGGCGGCTCTCGGGCGGTACCGCCCACGTCACCGACGTGACCAACGCGTCACGGACCCTCCTCTTCGACATCGGCCGGCTGGCGTGGGACCCGGAGCTGGCCGATCTGTTCGGGGTTCCGATGTCGGTGCTGCCCGAGGTCGGGCCGTCGAGCGGGCTGCTCGCCTCGACCGCCGCCGGCGTGGTGCCCGGCCTGCCCGCCGGTGTGCCCATCGGTGGAGTCGCCGGCGATCAGCAGGCCGCCCTGTTCGGCCAGGCCTGCTTCGAGCCGGGCATGACCAAGAACACGTACGGCACCGGCAGCTTCGTGCTCATGAACGTGGGACCGACCCGGCCGGAACCGGTGGACGGCCTCCTGACCACGGTGGCCTGGGGCCTGGGGGGGACCGGCCCGGCCCAGGTCACGTATGCCCTGGAGGGGGCCATCTTCGTCACCGGGGCGGCCGTGCAGTGGATGCGCGACGGACTGGGCCTGATCACCGAGTCGGCCGAGATCGGGCCGCTGGCCGCCTCGGTCGACGATGCCGGCGGGGCCTTCTTCGTGCCCGCCCTCACCGGACTCGGCAGCCCCTGGTGGGATCCCCACGCCCGGGGCACCATGGTCGGCCTGACCCGAGGGGTGGGCCGGGCCCAACTGGCCCGCGCCACCGTCGAGGCGATGGCGTTCCAGACGGCCGATGTGGTGGCGTCCATGACCGCGTCGAGCGGCCAGGATCTGACCGAGTTGCGCGTCGACGGCGGTGCCTCGGTGATGGACTTCCTCCTGCAACTGCAGGCCGACGTCCTCGGGGTCCGGGTCTGCCGTACGGCGGTGGCCGACACCACCGCCCTGGGCGCCGCCTTCCTCGCCGGTCTGGCGGTCGGCGTGTGGGAGTCACCCGCCGATATCGCCGCCCTGTGGGCGGCCGACGGCACGGCCGAGCCGGCCCCGGCCCCGAATCCGGGCGGCGTGACCTACGACGGTTGGCGGCGCGCCGTAGGGAGAGCGCTGGGCTGGTCGGACGGTTCGTAATGGTCTGTGTCCGCCGGGAATTCCTGATCCGGGGGCTAACTTTGTTAAAAAGCTACAACTTTGTATGAAAATTACATATCACCGGTTGGTTTCCTACAAAGAACGCAAAACGTAACAAAGTTAGCCCTGCCCGCCGCGGCCCGGACCCCGGCCCCGGAGCCCGAACCGGCACGGCCCGCCTGAGCCCACTGCGCCCTCGGTCCGCGCTGTCAGCCGGCCGAGCTCGGCTGGCGCCCCGACAGCTCGGCCCACCGGGTGTCCACGATCCGGGCCAGCGCCGTGAGCTGACGCCGCTCCCGGATGCGGAACGGTCGGCCCTGCCGGCCCAGGATCAATACCAGGCCGGCGGTGTCCAGGTCGGCCCAGGCCACATCGTCGGGAGCCACCTCGCCCGGCCGGGGGGCGATCGATGCCCGGCTGCCGGCCAGGAACGCCTGCATCCAGGCGGCGGCCGGGGCCGGCCCGACCGCGTTCGTGGATTCGGCCCGGTCCGGGTCCACGATGCTGGCCCAGTCGGACTGGAAGTCGCGCAAGCTGCTGCGCACCAGCCGGGCCAGCAGGGGCTCCACGGCGTGTTGGGTGACCAGGCTGACGGCGGTCTCGAGGGCGTCCAGCCGGGGGTCGGCCAGGGCGTCGCTGGCCCGCCGCACGTCCTCCACGTCGACGCCGTCGACCTCGCTGATCTCGGCCACCAGCAAGTCGACGAGCGATTCGGACGGCAGGTCGACGATCAGTTCGTCGATGGCCCGGCCGCCGCCCCGCTCCAGGATGTCGATGCCGATGAGGTCGCCCCGGACGGCGCCGATCCGGCTGGCCACCGCGCCAAGGGCGCCCGGCCGGTCCGGTACCCACACCCGCACGGCATAGAACGCCATGCCCTGGACGGTACCAGCGCCTTGTGAACCGTGTGTTTCCGACCGTTGCCCGCCGTGTTACACCGGGTCACTCCGGCCGGCGTCAGCGCGCTCAGCCCGGCGCCGTCACCCAGGCCGACGAGCCGTCGCTCAGGCCGGCGTCAGCGCGCTCAGCCCCGAGCCGTCACCCAAGCCGACGAGCCGTCACCCAGGCCGACGAGCCGTCGCTCAGGCCGTCTCCCGGAGCCGCTCCTCCGGCGGGGACGGATCGGCCTCGGAGCCGGGAGCGGACAGGTGGCCCTTGTCCCGCTTGGCGTACTCGTCAACGTATTCCTGGCCGGACAGGCCGGAGATGGCCCTCATGATCTCGTCGGTCAGCTTGCGCAGCTCGGTCGTGGGGATGCGCCCGCCGTCGTAGTCGGCCGGCGCATCGAAGCGGAGCGGCTGGCCCATCCGCAGATGGACCCGCCGGAAGAACTTGGGCATCATCGCCCCGATCGGCTGGACGTCGGCCGTCCCCTCCTGGGCGACGGGGACCACGGCGGCGCCGCACTGGATGGCCAGTCGGGCCACACCGGTGTGGCCCCGGTACAGGCGGCCGTCGGGTGTGCGGGTACCCTCCGGGTAGATGCCCAGCACCCCGCCGGAGTCGAGCACCTCCTTGGCCGCCAGCAGGGCCCGGGCCGACGCCGACCCCCCCTCCCGCTTGAGCGGAATCATGCCGACGGCCCGGAAGAACCACGCCGTCTTCCAGCTCTCGAAGTATTCCGCCTTGGCCACGAAGGTCACCCGCCGGCGGACGCAGAGCGGTAGGAAGATGCTGTCGATGAACGACTGGTGGTTGGAGGCCAGGATCACCGGCCCCGACCTGGGTACGTTGTCCCGCCCGTCCACCCGCACCCGGTAGAGCACCCGGAGGATCGGGGTGAGGACAATCTTCAGTACCCAGTAGGCCACTCGGTCACCCCAGTTTCGTCAACGCTTTGCGCAAGTTGCGGATCGCCTGATGAATCCGTTGCTCATTTTCTATCAAGGCGAAGCGGACAAAACCTTCACCGCCCTTGCCGAAACCTACACCCGGCGAGGTGGCCACCTCGGCCTCGGTGACCAGGAACTTGGCGAAGTCCAGTGAGCCCATCTCCAGGTAGGGCTCGGGGATCGGGGCCCAGACGAACATCGTCCCCCTCGGCTTCTCCAGTTTCCAGCCGATCCGGTTGAGGCCGTCACAGAGAACGTTGCGGCGGGAGTGGTAGATCTCGTTGACCTCCTTCGGGTATTCGGAGGCCTCGTTGAGGGCGACGATGGAGGCGATCTGGATGGGCTGGAAGGTGCCGTAGTCCAGATAGCTCTTGAGCTTGGTCAGGGCCTGCACGATCTCCCGGTTGCCGACCAGGAACGCCACCCGCCAGCCGGCCATCGAGAAGGACTTGGTCAGGGTGTACAGCTCGACGGCCACGTCCTTGGCGCCCGGTACCTGGAGGACCGACGGCGGTTGGTAGCCGTCAAAGGAGGTGTCCGAATAGGCGAAGTCGTGCACCAGGATCACGTCGTGTTCCTTGGCGAAATCGACCAGCCGCTCCATCCAGGCCAGGTCCACGCACTCGGTCGTCGGGTTGTGCGGGAACGAGAACACGATCACCCGGGGACGGGGCCAGGTCGATTCCCAGCTGTCCATCAGGTTGGCGAAGAAGTCCTGGTCGGGGCCGAGCCGCACCTGCTGCACGTCGGCGCCGGCGAACAACGGGGCGTAGATGTGGATCGGGTAGCTCGGAGTCGGCACCAGTGCGGTGTCGCCCGGGCCGACGAGCGTCCACATCAGGTGGGAGAGGCCCTCCTTGGCGCCGATGGTCGTGACCACCTCGGTGTCGGGGTCGAGCTCGACCCCGAACTTGCGCAGGTACAGGTTGGAGATGGCCAGGCGCAGCTTGGGAATGCCGCGTGACGCCGAGTAGCGGTGATTGCGCGGATTCCGGGCCGCCTCGGCCAGCTTCTCCACTGCGACCTCGGGGCTCGGGATGTCGGGGTTCCCGAAACCCATGTCGACGACATCGCGACCGGCCCGGCGGGCCTCGTCACGCAACTCGTTGATGATGGCGAAAACGTAGGGCGGCAGCCCGTTGATCCGGCGGAACTCCACGTGGCGAGGTTAGTGGCCGGGTACCTGACCTCCCGGCGCATTACCGCACCGGCCGACGAGACCCGTCGGCGACTACCCGCCGGCGGCCAGTAGCCCGGCCCCTACCGCGCCGGCGCGCGAACCCAGCCGGGCGGCCACGATGGCCGGCACCGGGCGCCGTCCCCCACCCTCGATCAGTTCGTCGAAGGAGGTCCGGATCGGGGCCATCAGCACCTCGCCGGCCTCGATCAACCCGCCCCCGACGACGATGGTTTCGGGGTCGAAGAGGTTGGCCAGGTTGGCCAGACCCAACGCCACCCAGTGACCGAAACGGGCCATGATCTGCACCGAGGCCGTATCCCCGGAAGCGGCGGCCGCCGTAACGTGCTCTCCTTTGACATCTTCCGGATCACCGCCGGCGCGCGCCGTGAGCTCCGGGGCGGTGCCGGCCATGGCCGTTTCCCGGGCCAGCAGGCCCAGGCCGGCGCCCGACGCGTAGCGCTCCCAACACCCCCGCTTGCCGCACGGGCACATCGGTCCGTTGGGGTCGACCACCATGTGGCCGAACTCGCCGGCGAAGCGGTGGGCGCCCTCGTTCAGATGGCCCTGGCTGACGATGCCGCCACCGATGCCGGTACCGAGGGTGACCATGAGCATGTCGGTGGACCCCATACCGGCACCGGCCTGATGCTCGGCCCACCCGGCGGCGGTGGCGTCGTTGCCCACCCATATCCGGGCCAACGGGGCGCCCGCCTGCAGGGCGGCGCCGATCTCGGCACCTTCGGCGCCGTGCAGATTAGGGGCGAAGAGGAGGTCGTTGTCGACACCGACAAGGCCGGGCACGCCCACGCCAATCGACGTCGCCCCGTCCTCACGACCGAGCGTCCGGGCCGCGGCCAGCACCCCCTCGACCAGGTCGGCCGCCGTACGCGGCGCCGGGACGGTCAGCGGGTCACCGATAAGATCACCAGTTTGTGTCAGGCGGACTGCCATGAGTTTGGTGCCGCCGATATCGACGCCAATGGCGACCACTCAGCCGCTCACCCGGTGCAGCAGGCGGCGCATGCCCCCGAGCCACCGGTCGCGATCGGCGACCTTGGCCTGCTCGTAACCGTGCACCTCGGGATGGGGCAGGACCAGGAATCGATTGGCCCGGATGGCCTCGACCACGTCGTCGGCCACGACCGAGGGCTCGAGCAGGTTGCCGGCGGCCTGCAGCTCGGCCGTGGCCACTTCGCCGCCTCCTGTCACCATCGGTGTCAACACACCTTGCGGGCACAGGCAGTGGAACTGGACGCCGTCGCCCCCGAAGTTGACGGCCAGCCACTCGGCGATGGCGACAGAGGCGTGCTTGGTCGCCGTGTAGGCCGCCGACTGCATCATCATGAGCAGCCCGGCCGCCGAGGCGGTCACGACGAATGCGCCGCGCTGCCGCTCCCCCATGCCCGGCAGAACGGCCCGGGCGGCGTGGATGTGGGCCATCCCGTGGACCCGCCACGACGCCTCCCATGCGTCATCATCACCCAGGCCGGCGCCGCTGGCGATACCGGCGTTCGAGCAGTAGATGTCGATCGGCCCGAGGCGGCTTTCGATCTCATCGGCCAGCGCCCGCACCGCCGCCCGGTCGCCGACATCGGCCGACAACCCGATGTGCCCCTCCCCCAGTTCCGACGCAGCCGCCTCAGCGGCTGCCGGGTCCAGGTCGACCAGGGCCACCCGGGCGCCGTCGGCCGCCAGGCGTCGACCCAGGGCCCGGCCGATCCCGCCGGCCCCGCCGGTGACGACGGCGACCGATCCCCCGATCTCGAATCCGCTCACGGCCGCACCACCGGATCGACGCGCCACCTACCGGTGCTCATGATTCGCTACCAAGGTCGCTCATGCCCGCCACCATAGGCGCCGCCGTCGAGCCGGAGGCCGGCCCCGATCAGGCCCGGGCCGACAATCCGAAGAGGGCGACGGCGGCCGCAGTGGCCACGTTCAGGGAGTCGGCCCCATCGGCCATGGGTATCCGCACCGTCATGTCGGCGGCCTGCCGGGCGGCGGCGCTGAGACCGTCGCCCTCGGCCCCGACCAGCACGGCCAGCGGCGAGCCGGACGGGACCTCGTCCAGGCCGGCCGAGCCGTCGGGGGTGAGGGCCACGACCCGGAACCCGGCCGCCCGCAATTCGTCGAGGGCCGCCGGCCACGCCGGCGCGCGGGCGAACGGGATGCGGATGACGTGGCCGAGCGAGACGCGCACAGCCCGCCGGTAGAGCGGGTCGGCGGCCGTCGGGTCGAGCACCACCGCGCCCACGCCGAAGGCGGCTGCGTTGCGGAACAGAGACCCGATGTTCTCGTGGTCGTTCACTCCTTCGATCACCAGTACCAGGCGGGCCCCGACCACCACCTCGCCGACCGATCGGGCGGCCGGCCGGCGGGCCAGCGCCAACGCACCCCGATGCACGTGAAAGCCGGCGATGCCGTCGAACACCTCCTGATCGGCGGTGTAGACGGCGGCTCCGGCTGCCTGCGCGCCGGCCACCAGGTCGGGCCGGGCGGCGGCCCGGGCGGACGTCAGCAACACGGAGACCACCGGCCAGCCGGCCTCGAGCAGTTGACCGATGACCCGGACGCCCTCGGCCACGAAGACGTCGCCGGCCCGGTCGATGTCACGCCGGCGGGGGACGTCGAGGAGATGGCCGAACCCGGCGGCCCGGGCGTCGCCCGCCGCCCTCAGGTGCTGGGGACCGGGTGGGTTCAGTCGGACTGCCGGCTGGCGGCGGCGTCGGTGATGTTGCGCAGTGACGATCCCTCGACCACCGCCTTCAGCTCCCGCAGGGCGGTGGTCATGATCCGGCCCTCGGCCCGTCGCTTGACGAATCCGGGAAGAGGGACCTTTAGATCGACGATCAGCTTGTACACGATCTCGGTGCCCCCGTCACCGGACGGCGACAGGTGGTAGGAGCCGTCCAGCCGCCGGGTGAGGTCGCCGTCGGTCTGCACCCACGAGAGCTCTTCGGGCGCGGCGCCGTAGTCGTAGCGCAGCGTGTAGGAGGTGCTGCGCCCGAAAGCGGCGGCGCGGAAGGTCACCAGCAGGGCCCGCCCGGACGCGTCCCGCTCATCGATGGTGACCGTCTTGATATCGGCCGCCCAGTCCGGGTAGTGGTCGAATTCCGTGAGGACGGTGAAACAGTCCTCCGGTGTGCCACGGATGATCATCCGTTCGGCAACCTGCTCCTCCACGAGTGGGAACCTCCTTGGCGAACCAGAATCCCGGAGATGCAAGGTAGTCCGCGATATGCGGTTGGCGCCTACCGCCCCCCGGCCATGGCCTGTTCCAGCGCCTCGTGCAACCGCTCCGCCAGCACCTCGTAGGCGAACTCCTGCTCGGCCCGGGCCCGGCCGGCCGCCCCCATCTTCTCCCGCAGTTGACCGTCCGCCAGGAGCCGATCCAGGGTGGCGGCCAGCGCCACCGGGTCGGTCGGGTCGTCGACCACGAGGCCGCTGACCCCGTCCTCCACCGCCTCGGCCGATCCCCCGCTGCGGCCGGCCACGCAGGCCACACCGGCCGCCGACGCCTCGACGAAGATGATCCCGAAACCCTCCTGCTCGAGACCGCCCCACCGGGTCCGACAGCACACGGCGAACACGTCGCCGGCTGCGTAGAAGTTGGCCAGATCGTCGTTCGGCAGCCGGCCCATGAGCCGCACCGGGGCGCCCGTCCGGGCGATCAACCGCTCGAGCCGGGCCCGGTCCCGGCCACTCCCCGATATCGCCACCTGCAGCTCCGGCCAGCTGCTGTGCAACCGGGCGGCGGCCTGGATGAGCACGTCCATCCCCTTGCGCGGCACCAGGCGGCTGACACTCACCACGAGCGGGGCCTCGGGAGCCAGGCCCAGTCGGGAACGGACCTCCCGGCGCTCGTCGCCCGCGAGCGGCACGAAACGGTTGACGTCGACCCCGGGCGGCACCTGAACCACCGGTGGCAGCGACCCGCCGGCCGCTCTCCGGGCCTCGACCTCGGGATAGCCGCCGGCTGAGATCAGGAGCGACGCCTTGCTCAATACCCGGGACAGCAGGGTCCTCGTCACCGGCAGCCGGCCCGGCACGGTGACCTCGGCGCCGTGCAGCACGGCGGCGTAGGGCAGGCCCAGCTCGGGGCCGATGATCCCGAGCGGTACGGCCGGATCGATCACGACCAGTTGCGCACCCACCTCGGCCGCCAGCCGCCGCACCCGGTGGGTCATGATCGGGCTGGGCAAGAGGACCGGCTCAGGCGTGCGCCGCACCTCGAACGCCTGGGCCGCATCGAAGCGGGCGGCCCCCTCGTAAGGGCTGGTGAGCACCACGAAATCGTCCGGCGGCAGCCGCCGCCACAGCTCCCACAAGTAGGACTGGATGCCGCCGATCTTCGGCGGGAAGTCGTTGGTCACCAGCAGATGGCGACTCAACGGCCCAACCGCGCCAACTCCTCTGCGACCATCGGATCATCATCGTTGACGGCGGCCAAAAGGTCGGTCCGGCCCAACCGGTCGGCCGCCCACACGGCATGGGCCCGGAGCAGCGGGTTGGGGTGGGCCAGGTAGCGGGCCAGCGCCGCCGCCGCCTGCGGATCGTCCCCCTCCCCGATGTTGCCCAGCACCACCAATGCATTGCGGCGGACGTAATCCAGGTCGCGGCCCGGGATGTACCAGCGTCCGACCATCGCCGTCAGGTCCTCGTCGTCGGCCTCCAGCACGTCGAGCACCGGCAGCGCCGAACGGGTCCCCGCCGGCGCCGGCCGGGCGGCGCCGGCCCGCATGACCCGACGGTTCTCGGGACACCGCTCCTGGCATTCGTCGCATCCGTACAGACGGTCCCCCAGAGCCTCCCGGAACTGGGGCGGGAAGGGCCCTTTGGCCTGCAACAGCCAGGCCAGGCACCGGCGGCCGTCCAGGTGGCCGGGTGCGGTCAGCGCCCCCGTCGGGCAGTCGCCCAGGCAGCGCCGGCAGGTCCCGCACCCGTCGGCCACCGCCTGCACCGCCCGCATGGGGGCGATCGGGGCGTCGGTCACGACTGCGCCCAGCACGAACCACGAGCCGTGCCCGGGGATCAGGACGTTGGCGTTCTTCCCGTACCAACCGATGCCGGCCCGCACCGCCGCCGCCCGATCGACCAGGGCGTTGTCGTCGGCCAGCACCCGGGCCCGGTAGCCGGCCTCCTTCAACCGGGCGGCCACCTCGCCCAGCGCCTCCCGCAGTGGGCGGTAGTGCTCGATCCAGGCGTAGCGGGCGATGCGGGCGGCCGGCCCCTCCCAGTCGCGTGCCGGCTCCTCCAGCAGATAGCTACGGGCCCCCACGAACACGGCCCGGGCGTCGGGCACGGCCGTCCTCGGGTCGGTCGACTTGTGGGGCTGGCGGAACGTGAACTGCATGCCCGCCGATGCGCCCGACTGCAACCGGTCGTCGATGGCGACCCGTGCCTCGGCGAAAGGACCGGCCTCGCATATCCCCACGCCATCCAGTCCGGCCCGCCGGCCGATGCGCCGGAGCTCGTCGGCCAGTTGGCCGACCGCCGTCAATCCCGGCTACCGAACGGGCGGACCCCGGCTTCGTCCCCGTCTTGTTCTCCGTAGATCGGCCGGGACGGCTCCGCGCCAAGGAGGGGCCGGGCCGGCCGGTTGGCCCGCAGAGGACGGTCCGGCCGGCGGCCGGTGCCGTTCCCGTTGCTCGCCGGATGGTTGGCCGAGCTGATCGGCACCGTCGTGCTGGGCACGGTGCCGGTCGGGCGCGCCGGGGTCAACCGGGTCGGTGTGGTGGCCGGATCATCTGACGCGAAGTGGGCGCCGCGGCGGGGCTCGGCCAGGTGGGCTGGCCCGGCGCTGCTCTCGTCTGCGGCGGACCAGGGCCGGATAGCGGCCTGGTCTCTGCCGGCTGCGGTCGGCACCCGGATGACCGGGGTCGGCGCCGTCGTGGTCGGCCTTGTCGTCGAGTCCGGATCGGTGGGCGCGGGGCCGGCCGACGGCGTCGGGCTGGCGGGTGCGGTCCGGCCGGCGGGCGGGGTCGGGTTGGCCGGTGGGGTCGGGCTGGCGGGTGCGGTCCGGCCGGCGGGCGGGGTCGGGTTGGCCGGTGGGGTCCGACCGGTCGGGTTGGCCGTCGCCGGGCGTCCCGGGCTTGCCGCCGGCGCCCGGTTCGGGTTGGCCGGCCCGCCTGTTGTTGGCGGAACGGGCGGGGTCGTATTCGTCGGTCGCGCCACCGCGATCGCCGTCGGCGTCGCCTGCTCGGACGTCCCGATTGAGGTCACCGCCGGATTACTTACCCGTCGGGTGCCGGTTGCCCTGCGCCCGACCGGCGCCCCGGCGCCAGCGGTCTTCTCTACCGCCTTGCGAGCGCCCGCAACCTTCTTTGCCGCGTGCGCCGGAAGCCGCTCAGATGCCCTCTTCGTTGTCGTCTTCTTGGCCACAGCCTTCTTGGCCACAGCCTTCTTGGCCACAGTCTTTTTGGTCACAGCCGGCCTCGCCGCCGCCTGCTTCGCCGCGCCCTTCCTGGTCGTCGTCGTCACCCGCGTCGTCGCCGGGGCGTTGGTGGCCCGAGCCTTGGCGGCCTTGGTCGTTCGCTTGATCACAGCGGCGGCCTGGGTCGCATCTGTCTTGGAGATTCCGGACCTTCGGGCCGCCGGCCTCGCCGTAGCCGCCTTCTTGGCGACCACCACTTGGCGGGTGCCGCCCACCTGACGCGAGGAGGCCTTCGGAGCGACCTTTCTCGTGGTGCCGCTCGCCTTACGAGTACCACCGGCGGTCGCCTTGGCCGTTCCTGCGGTCTTGCGAGTGTCCGCCGCCTTGCCCCTTCCGACCGCCTTCCCCGTTCCGGCCGGCAAGCGCGCACCGGCCGCCTTTCGAGTTCCTACCTTCTTGGCGCCAGCCACCTTTCGAGTGGCCGCCGTCCTGCCGGTCCCGGCCGCCTTACGCGTCCCGGCCGCCTTACGCGTCCCGGCCGCCTTCCTCGTGTTGGCCGCCCGGCCCGTCCCGGGTGTCCGACCAGTTCGACGGGCCGACGTCGCCTCATCGTTGTCGACCATGACCGGGATCTGAAGGGCGGTCCCGCGCCCCGGCTCGATGAAGCCCAGTTCGGTCCCGAGGCGGTTCCGGCTGGTCAGCGAGCTGTTGGCCATGTTGAACAACCATTCGGCGACCATGGCCCGGCCTCGGTTCCGGAACCGGAACGTGATCATCCAGTCGGTGTCGATCAGATGACGGGCTGACCACGCCGAGTTCCACTCGTCCTCGGTCATGATCACGCCGCGGTCGGCCAGGTTGCGCTGAACCGACGGCTCCAAGGTCCGATCCGACGGCCCCCGCCGTGGGGTGTGGAGGGTCGACCGGCCGGCTCGTTGTACGGCCGCACCCTGCTCAGCGAGGATGGGAGCGGCGAAACGCTCGACCCAGTCGATGCTCACACCGGCTTCGTCGGCGACCTGCTCGACCGTCCGACCGGCTCGCAACCGGGTCTGAATCTCCCGTGGGCTCAGGGCACTGTCCACCCCGGACCGGGCCGGTTGGACCAGGGGCTCGAAGTCCTCGTCCGCACTGCGCGCTGCGTCGATCTGTTCGAGCAGGCGATCGTCGACCACCAGTACGTATCCGCCGGACCGGGCACCGCTCTTGGCGGCCAACACCAGACCGCCGGCGTCGGGGTCGTAACCGATGACATGCAGTTTCCGCATGTTCCCCGACATGCCACGCCCGGGGGTGGGACCCATTCCGGGCAAGGTAGCATCTGGCCCCTCAGATAACGCGGACCGCCCTATTGCCCTCAGTCGCCTGATGGCGCAGAGGCGGCACCAGCCCGGAGCGCCCCAACATTCGGATGGCCCGCTCCTCGGCCACGTCGATCACGATGGCGTCATCGGGCTCGCGACCACATATGAACGAAACGACGCAGCCCTCACAAGCCGAAGTGGACTGCATCGAGCAATCGTCGCAACTGATGGTCAAGCGGGTCATGAACAGATGTTCACATGAGGGTGTGACCGTTTAACTTGGCGGCATGGTCCATGCGTTCGTGCTCATCGACGGCCGCCCCGATCGGGTCGCCGACCTGGCTGTCGAGTTGGCTGGCATCGAGGGGGTCAGCGAGGTGTACTCCGTCGCCGGCCACGCCGACATCGTCGCCGTCGTCCGCGTGCGTCAGCACGAGGAGTTGGCCGACATCGTCACCCGCCACATCTCCTGCCTCGACGGCGTGGTCGACACCCGCACCCTGATCGCCTTCCGGTCGTTCAGCAAGAAGGACCTGGACGCCATCTGGGACATCGGCGCCGACTGACCCTCCGAGCGGGCCGATGCTCCCGAGCGAGAGACGTCAGCGTTCGCCCCGCCAGAGCCCCGAGCAACCGGATCCGTTCCCGCCCCCGGCCATTTTCGCGTCAACGCGCGCGACCCCTGACCGTCGGGTGACGCGCGGAACTCCCGAATTGGAGCTCTACGCGTCAACCGACGGGCGCCGCTTTCTCGATTGACGCGCAGAACTCCCAAACGGGCTATCTCCGCGTCAACCCACGCCAGGCGCCCGCGCGCGTTGACGCGCGGAGCTCCGAACTGGCGCTCCCCAGGAACCCGGCCCCCGGCTGCCGCACCACCCGCCAACTGACGCCTGCTCCCCCACACGCCCCCGGTCAAGAGTGGCCTCCGCCCTCCCGCCCCGCTCGAGAAGCAACTCGCCAAACCGGCCCCGAGGGTGGCCCCGCCGGCCCACGCCCGTCGGCAGCCCACACCACCGCCCCCCGAGCCAGGACGCTCTAGCTCTACAAGCCGGACGCCCGCGCCGCCTGCGACACCGAGACCAGGGCGGCCAGCCGTCCCGACGCCCGCCCGTCATCGATGACCGATTGGGCCAGGGCCACGCCGTCCGCCAGGGACGAGCAGACCCCGCCCACCAATAGCCCGGCGGCGGCGTTGAGAACCACTATGTCGCGGTGCGCCCCCGCCCGCCCGGAGAGGACATCGAGGGCCAGCCGGGCGTTGGTCGCCGCATCGCCCCCGGTCAGGTCGGCCAGGACGGCCGGCGCCAACCCCAGGTCCGAGGGGGAGATCACGGTCTCCGTCACCCTCCCGTCGACCAAAGAATGAACCGTCGACGGCCCGGTCGTCGACAACTCGTCGAGCCCGTCCGCCCCGTGCACCACCAGGACCGCGGTCGACCCGCCGGCGGCCAGCACACCGGCCATCTTGGCCGCCATCGCCGGATCGCCGACCCCGACGACCTGCCGGCGCACCCGGGCCGGGTTGGCGAGCGGGCCGAGGAAGTTGAAGGCGGTCGGCACGCCCAGTTCCCGGCGCACCGGGATGGCGTGGCGCATGGCCGGATGGAACTTCGGGGCGAAGCAGAACCCGATTCCGGCCTCCTGCACGCATCGGGCGACCCCGGACGGGCCGAGGTCGATGACCACGCCCAACTCCTCCAACACGTCGGCCGAGCCGGCCAGCGACGACGCCGCTCGGCCCCCGTGCTTGCAGACCGGGACGCCGGCGCCGGCGACGACGAGCGCGGCGATGGTCGAAACGTTGATCGTCCCGCTGCGGTCACCGCCAGTGCCACATGTGTCGACCACCGACGCTGCCACTGCGTCCGGCAGCGGCACCGGCGTGCACATGGCCACCATGGCCGCCACCATCCCGGCCATCTCGTCAACCGTCTCGCCCTTGCAGCGCAGGCCGAAGATGAATGCCGCGATCTGCGCCTCGGTCGCGTTCCCCAAGAAGACGTCGGTCAACGCCGCGCCGGCCTCGGCTCCGGTCAGATCCGCGCCCGCCGCCAAGCGGGACAGGACGGCCCGCCAGCCACCGATCTCCTCGAGGGTCAGGTCCAAGGTGCGGATGCTGGTGACAGCGGGGGCACGCGCTACGCGGAGCGGCGCCGGCGCCGGATGATCCTCCGGCGCTCACGCTCGGTCGCCCCGCCCCACACGCCTTCCTTCTCCCGGTTGGTCAGAGCCCACTCCAGGCACAGCTCCTGGGCCGGGCACTGCCGGCAGATGGCCTTGGCGTCCTCGGCCTCCTCGTCGGAGACGGGGAAGAAGATATCGGGGTCCACCCCACGGCAGGCCGCCTTCTGGCGCCACACCGGGATCTTGTTGTCCTTGGAATTGCTCATGTTGCTGATCCAGTCGACAGTCTCACCTGGTCTACCCAGGAACTCTGGTCCTCTGACCCAGATCCGGTCATCCGCTCTGGGCCGCAGCATCGGGGTACGGCGTAGTCTGGCCCAGGCGACACTGGCTGTCTAGCCCAAAAGGTCGGCCAGAAGCGAGTCTCTGCTCGCCGGTAACAGTTCTGTTCGCTCCTGGTAGGCCGGGTGGTCGATGGCGACGAACACCGGTTCCGACCGAAACGACTCGATCTGGCCCGGGGTCAGCTCAAACCGCACGAAGTGCACCGCCGCCGTGATCTCTTCCCGGGTCAGGTGGGCGGCGTGGCTCTCGTCCACGATGCACGGTACGACCGATGCGCCGACGATGATCTGGACGGCTCGCTCGATCCCCACCAGACGGGGCAGCCAGTGCTCCATCTCTTCGCGGTTGGTCAACTCTATGTACATCGACGCCGACAGTTCTCCCGGGCCGGGGATGAGCGGGTTGTAGGTGTCCAGCTCGGTCTGGATGGCCGCGTCGGAGAGCAACCGCTCGGCCCGGGCCATCTCCTGGATCTGGAAGCGGATGGTGTCCCGATTCTCGAAGACCACGGAGATCACCGGGCCGACCCCGATGCGGCGCCGCTTCTTCAGCTCGATGATCGACGTCCGGAACGACTCGCGCTCACGTTCGTAGGCCCGGGCGTCCGCAATGTCATCGAGGGCCAGCGGCCGGCCGCTCATGCCGGCGGGATCCCGTAGGCCCGGGCGATCACCTGGAGCGGGTGCATCGGCGTGATACCCGTCTCCTGGATGATCGAGCCGTTGGCCAGGTGACAGTCACCGGCCACGACTTCGGCGTCGGCCTTCAGGACCGCCTCGCCCATGGGTTTGGCCACCTTGCGGGACAACTCGTAGTTCTCGGACCTCAGGCCCCACATGCCGTCGATGCCCGAGCACTTCTGCACGAGCGAGATCTTGGCGCCGGTCAGTTTCATCAGGTCCCGGCTGCGCAATCCGACGTTCTGGGCCTGCAGATGGCAGGGGACGTGGTAGGCGATGGTCGCCGGCACGTCGCCCTCGAAGTTCGTGTCGAAGGTCGTCCCCTCCCCCTTGTGCAACCGCCACAGGTACTCGGCGGCGTCGTAGGTGTGGGCGCCGACCAGCTCGGCGTCGGGTGTCTTCAGGTACTCCGGGTAGTCCCGCTTCAACACGTAACCGCATGTCGGCTGCGGCACCACTATGTCGTTGCCGGCCCGGACGGCGGCGGCCAGGGGCCCGATGTTGCAGGCCGCCTGCTTCTTGAACGAATCGAAGTCACCACTGTGCAGCCAGGGGGCACCACAGCAGCCGGCGCCGTCGGCGAGGGAACAGGCGACGCCGTTGCGTTCGTACACCTCGACCAGGTCCTGGCCGATGGCCGGGTTCTGGTATTCGACCAGGCAGGTCGGGAACACCGCCACCCGGGCCTGGGCGGCGCCGGCCAGCTTCGAGCCCCGCCGCTTGAACCAGGTGCTGAAACGGACACGCGCATACGGCGGGAGGATCCGCTCGGCCGCGATGCCCACTACTTTGTCCATCACCTTACGAACGGCCGACCCGGGTTTGCCCAGCGCGGCGTTGGCCACCGGGGCCGTGAACGACGCCACCTTGCCGCTGAGGTCGGTGCGCGACAGCGCCTGCGTGGTGACCTTCTCCTTCAACGTCTTGGGCCGGGCCGCGGCGGCCCGCAGCATCAGCCGGGGGAAGTCCAGCTCCCACTCGTGCGGCGGGATGTACGGGCACTTCACGTAGCACAGCTTGCACTGGTAGCACTCGTCCACGACCCGGTCCTGCTCGGCCGGCGTCATGGCCGGCACGTCGCCGTCGTGGGCGTCGATGATGTTGAAAAGGGTGGGGAACGACGGGCACAACGACACGCACAGGCGGCATCCGTGGCAGAGGTCGTAGACCCGCTCGAGCTCCTGCCGGAGGTCCTTCTCGTCGTAGTAGGCCGGATGCTCAGGGTCGTACGTGACGGTCATCGGCATTCCTTTCCGGGAAAAAGGAGGGGCCCGGTCATCGCCGGGCCCCCCTCGCAACTCTCACCTGTGGGCTCGGAAGGTCAGGAAACTTCCTGCAGACCGCTGGTGAACCGGCCGGCGTGGCTCTTCTCGGCCTTGGCCAGAGTCTCGAACCACTCGGCGATCTGGTCGAAGCCCTCTTCGCGGGCGGTCTTGGCGAAGCCGGGATACATCTCGGTGTACTCGTAGGTCTCGCCCTCGATGGCCGACTTCAGGTTGTCCTCGGTGTCACCGACGGCGACACCGGTCACCGGGTCGCCGACCTCGGCGAGGAAGTCGAAATGGCCGAACGCATGGCCCGTCTCGCCTTCGGCGACCGAGCGGAACAGGGCGGCCACATCCGGGTAGCCCTCGACGTCCGCCTTCTGGGCGAAGTAGAGGTAACGGCGGTTGGCCTGGCTCTCGCCGGCGAACGCCTCCTTCAGGTTGTCGTGGGTCTTGCTTTCGTTCAGGTCGGGCATTCGCTCATTCCTTTTCTTGATTTGGTGGGTTGGCAGTCCTCACACAGACCCCGGAACACCACTTCGGCGGCCCCGATCTCGAAGCCGTCGCCGGAACCGGCGGGCACCGAGAGGGTGCTGAAATCGGCGTACAGGTCGCGGACCTTGCCGCAACTGGTGCACACCAGGTGATGGTGGACGTCCGTGTTCGGATCGAACCGGCTCGACCCGGTGCCCAGGTCGAGGTGCAGCAACTCGCCCATGGTCGCCAGATCATTCAGCGTCTGGTAGACCGTTCGCAGCGACATGGTCGGCATCCGCCGCCGGGCCTCGGCGTAGACCGAGTCGGCCGACGGGTGGTCCGGCGCCCCCCACAGAAGTTCGAAGATGAGCTCGCGCTGAGGGGTGACCTTGAGGCCACGGCTGCGGAACAGCTGCGTCATCTCCGCCGGAGGCCTCATGCCGACAAACTGTACTACCTAACAATCGTTGTCGGTAACAGATCTTGGTAGCTTTCTGTTGTGGCCCCCGTCTTCGACCGCCGCCGGGCCCTGGACCGCCTGGGGACCGAGGAGTTCGACGTCCTGGTCGTGGGTGGAGGGGTGACCGGATGCGGCGTCGCCCTCGACGCCGCCGCCCGCGGTCTGCGCACTGGCCTGGTCGAGGCCCGGGACTTGGCGTCAGGCACATCGTCGAAATCGTCCAAGCTGATCCACGGCGGCCTGCGCTACCTGCAGCAGAACGATTACCTCCTGGTGTACGAGGCCCTGCACGAGCGGCAGCGGCTACTGCGGAACGCACCCCATCTGGTCCACCCCCTGCCGTTCCTCATCCCCCTGTTCGGCAAGGACGGGATGGTCACCAAGAGCGTGGCCAAGGCCTATTCGTCGGTCCTGTGGCTCTACGACGTCACTGGCGGCCTGCGCATCGGCCATCGCCACCGGCGCATCGGCGCCGAGGAGGCGCTGGCCCACTTCCCGGTGCTGCGCACCGACCGGCTGGTGGCCTCGTTCCTCTACTGGGACGCCCAGGCCGACGACGCCCGTCTGACACTGGCCCTGGCCCGCACCGCCGCCCTGCGGGGGGCGGCGATCGCCAACTACTGCCCGGTCGCCGAACTGGTCGAGGACCGAGGTCGGGTGGCGGGCGCCCGGTTGGCCGACGGAACGGTCGTGCGGGCCAGCACCGTCGTCAATGCTGGAGGCGTCTGGTCAGCCGAGGTCGGCCGCCTGGCCCCGTCCGGCGACGATGGCATCAGCATCCGGCCGGCCAAGGGCATCCACGTGGCCGTGCGCTCGGAACGACTGCCGTGTGACTTCGCCTCGGTGCTGAGCGTGCCCGGGGACAAACGCTCCGTGTTCGTCGTGCCGTGGGCCGCGGATGAGGCGCCCGGCCCGGCCGGGCCGGGCCGGTACACTTATGTCGGTACCACTGACACTGACTACGACGGGCCGCTGGAAGACCCCCAGTGCACCCCGGAGGACGTCGACTACGTGCTTGCCGCGGTCAACGCCTGGACCTCGGCCGGCCTCACTCGCGACGACGTGACCGCCACCTGGGCTGGCCTGCGCCCGCTCATCAGTGACGCGCGCAGCGCCCGCACCGCAGATCTGTCCCGCCGCCACAAGGTGATCGTCTCCGACCAGGGGCTGGTCACCGTCACCGGTGGCAAGCTCACGACCTACCGGCAGATGGCGGCTGACACGGTGGACGCCGTGCTCGGGGCCCGGCCCGGTCCGGCTGCCCGGGTACGGAGACGGTTCAGCCGAGGGGGCGGCCACCTCGCTGACAGCCCCACTGCCCGCCTGACGCTGGTCGGCGGGGACCGTCAGGGCCGGCCGCCGACGTCGGCCGCCGCCACCGCCCGTCGGCTCGGCATCCCCGACTCCCTCTTCGCCCACCTGGCCGGTCGCCACGGATCGGAGACCGGTGAGGTCCTCGAACTGTGCGACGGCCGTGCCGATCTGGCCCGGCCCATCCATCCGTCGCTGCCCTATATCGGGGCCGAGGTGGTGTGGGCCGCCCGTCACGAGATGGCGCAGTCGGTGACCGACGTGCTGGCCCGCCGGACCCGGTCCACCATCCTGGATCGGGCGGCGGCGCAAGAGGCGGCGCCACTGGTGGCCCGGCTGCTGGGCGACGAGCTCGGACTCGATGAGGCTGAACGCGACGGGCAGGTGGCCGACTTCACCCGACTGATCGAGGAGGAACGGGCGGCCGAGGCCGTGGTCCCGACGTGACCGGAATGCTTCCCACGCCCCTCCCCACCAAGGCCGTGGTCCCGGCGTGACCGGAATGCTTCCCACGCCCCTCCCCACCGGGGCTGCGGTGCCGACGTGACCGGAATGCACCGCACTCCCCTGCCGGCCGCGCTCGATGCGGCGGCCGCCGGCCGGCCGCCCCGACTGGCCCCGCCGGCCGAGCCCGGTCCCGGGCTGGTCGAACGGCTCACCGCCGTCTGTGGATCGGTGTCGACCACCGATGCCGCCCGGGTCGAAGCCAGCCGGGACTGGTGGCCACTGTCGACCTGGTGGGCGGTGGCCGGCGTGGTCCCCGCCCTGCCGGCGGTCGTCTGCCGGCCCGATTCGGCCGAGGAGGTCGCCGGCGTGCTGCGGGTCGCCGACGAGTCGGCCGTGCCGGTCACCCCTTTCGCCGGTGCCAGCGGTGTGTGCGGCGGGTCCATCCCGGTACACGGCGGCATCTCCCTGGACCTGACCGGCCTGGCCGGCATCCGGTCGGTCGACGACGAGAGCCTCCTGGTCGACGTCGGCGCCGGTACCTTCGCGCCCGCC
>DASZNC010000037.1:0-44435 GCA_035551615.1 Acidimicrobiales bacterium | reverse complement strand
CCGGCACCCGGGCAGGCGGCCCGGCACCCCGGACGGGTCGGCCGGCACCCCGGACGGGTCGGCCGGCACCCGGGCAGGCGGCCCGGCACCTGGACGCGTCGGCCGGCACCCGGGCAGGCGGCCCGGCACCCGGACGGGTCGGCTGGTACGCGGTGGGTCGGCGGGATCCGCGCGGGGCGGGGCGGGCGCTACCGTCAAGAGGTGCGGCGATCGACAGCAGCGGCGATCTTGGCGGCGACGGCCGCGGGGGCCGGCGTGTTCACCGCCGGCGCGGCGCCGGCCCACGCAGCGACCAGCCCGGTCCCGCCCAGCTGCTACAACCCGATCTCCACGTGGCCCCTCGCCACCCAGCTCAATCAGCTGCTCATGGTCAGCGGCCAGTTCAGCGATCTGTCGGCCTCGGCCCCCGAAGCCCGGGCCGGCGTCGGTGCGCTGGTGCTGTTCGGTCAACCAGCTGCCGGGTCGGGCCCGGCCATCACCAACGGTCTCTCCTCCCTACAAGCCGACGCCGGCGCCGACGGCCAGGTGCCGCTGTGGATGTCGACCGATGAGGAGGGGGGCGAGGTGGCCCGGTTGGCCAATGTGATCGGCGCCCTGCCGACTCCTCGCCAGATGGCCGCCCAGTGGACGCCGGCCCAGGTGCAGAGCCAGATCGCGTCCCACGCGTCGGCCATGCGGGGGCTCGGGATCAACCTCGATCTGGCCCCGGTGGTGGATGTGTCACCGGCCGACAACCAGATAGCCGACGAGAAGGACCGCAGCTTCTCCGACAACCCCCAGACGGTCACCACCTACGGCCGCTCGTTCGCCGGCGGCCTCGAGCAGGGCGGCGTACTGCCGGTACTCAAGCATTTCCCCGGACTGGGGCACGCGTCGGCTGATACCGACCAGGCGCCGGCCACCGATCCGCCGCTGTCACAACTCGAGTCCGACGATTTGATCCCGTTCGAGCACGTCGCCTCCCCGATCATCATGGTCGGGCATCCCTCCGTCCCCGGCCTGACCGGCACCACCCCGGCCAGTATGTCGCCGGCGGCCTACGACTTCCTCCGCCAGAACGCCCACTTCTCCGGGGTGGTCATCACCGATTCGCTCGGCGCCAAGGCCATCTCGGACGCCGGTTACACCGAGCCGGCCGCCACCGTCCGGGCCATCGAGTCGGGCGCCGACATGGCCCTCATCGACGCCTCCGACTGGACGGCCAGCGAGCAGGCCCTGCAGTCCGCCGTGACCCAGGGTGCCCTCCCCCTGGCCACCGTCCAACATGACATCGCCCTCATCCTGGCGGCCAAGGGGCAGCGGGCCTGCCCCGTCGTCGCCATCTCGTCATCGCCGACCGCCGCCGGCTACCGCATCGCCGGATCAGGTGGGGGTGTCCTGTCATTCGGACTGCCAGGCGAGGGCTCCATCTCTGGCGTGCACCTCGACCGGCCGGTCGTCGACGGCGCGTCGACCCGGACGGGCAACGGCTACTGGTTGACGGCAACCGACGGCGGCGTGTTCAGCTTCGGCGACGCCAGGTTCTACGGCAGCACCGGCGGCGTCCACCTGGTCCAGCCGGTGATCGGCATGGCCGCCACATCCACCGACAAGGGCTACTGGCTGGTCGCCTCCGACGGCGGCGTGTTCAGCTTCGGCGACGCCAGGTTCTACGGAAGCACCGGCGGCGTCCACCTCGACCAACCCATCGTCGGGATGGCCGCCACCCCTGACGGCCAGGGCTACTGGCTGGTCGCCTCCGACGGCGGCGTGTTCAACTTCGGCGACGCCAGGTTCCTCGGCTCGGGCGCCTGAGCCGGCCCACTCCCCGGCCGCCGGTAGACGGCCATCGGCCGGTCGTGGGGTTCGGAGGCGAGGGGCCCGGTGCTGACCAGTTCGAATCCGTTCTTCTCCAGGACCCGGCAGGAGGCCACATTGGCCGCCTCCGGTGCGGCCAGGAATCCGGCGCCGGGGTACAGACGGCCGAGGTGGGCGACCAGTTCCCGGATGAGCGCGGTGCCCACTCCCCGGCCGATGCGGTCGGGTGCACCGATGGCGTAGTCGATGCCGATGTCCCCCGCCGCCGCGCCTATGTCGGCTGCCGCATCCGGGTAGTCGTCCCACCGGTACCACTGGCACCAACCGACCGGGGTGCCGTCGTCGACCACCAGCAGCAGCACCGTGAGCGGGCGGGCCTCGGCCAGCAGGCCGCGGTACTCGTCCAGCTGCTCCTGCGCCGTGCCCGGGTTGCACCACCATTCGGCCACATGGGGCTCGTCCAGCCATTCGGCCACGGTCGCCAGATCGGCCACGGTCAAAGGACGCAGCTCCAGATATGACAAATCCTCCGCCACCACTCCTCGGTGATCCGGCGCCGGCAACACATCGAAGCGGACGGCCCTGATCCGCTCCCGCCCGTCCAGCACAGCTCTGGCGATCCGGTGCATGCCGTCCATGACCCGGTTGTCGGGGCCGAGGATGACGGGGTGGGTCAGGTCCGCGGTGGCCATCAGGCGGGTGTGGTCGATCACATCCCGGACGGTCACCGGCCGGCCGCCCGGAAACCAGTACGCGGTGTCGATCTCGCCGATCCGGTCCAGATCGATCTCGATGACCGGCAGGTCGCGGCTCAGGTGGATGAGCCGGTCGACGTCCCACGCGTCATCGCCGTGCTCCCCCGGCCAGAAGTGATACTGCTTGCGCATCAGGGTCCTGTCAGCGGGGGTGCCAAGGGTTGGGTCGTCATCACGGACAGGTGCTGGGTGGGTCGGGTCAGCGCCACGTACAGCAGCCGCCAGCCGGAACCGCGGTCGGCCTTCTCGGCGGTGATGGCCGCCGGCTCGGCCACCAGCACGGCGTCGAACTCGAGGCCCTTGGCGGCCGGCGCGGCCAGGACGGTGACCGGCTTGGCCAGGCCGTCGATCTCGGCGTCGCCGACCCGGCCGGGCAGCGCCTCCCGCAGCGCCTCCAACGAGTCACCGACCAGAGCGGTGGGCACGATGACGCCGACCGTCGGCCACTCCGCCAGCAACCGGGAGACCTCGCCGGTGAGAGACGGGAGCAGCGACCCCGGCTCCACTTCCAGCACCCGCGGGTCGGTGCGGCCCCGCCGGACCGAGCGGGTCGGGGGCACCTGCGGGGCGGCCTCCGCCAGCAACCGCCCGGCGAACTCGATGATCTGGGCCGTCGAGCGGTAGCCGTAGCGCAACTCCGACACCCGCAGGCCGTCCGGTGTCGGCAGCCACTCTGCCAATTCTTTTTTCCAATCGGCATGGGCCCACGCGCCGATGGCCTGAGCCAGGTCACCGAGCAGGGTCATGCTCCCCGTCGGGCAGCGGCGGGCCAGCATCCGCATCTGCATCGGCGACAGATCCTGGGCCTCGTCGACGATCACGTGCCCGTAGGTACGGGCCTGGCCGGCGATCAGTGCCTTGGCCTCGTCGAGTAGCGGGGCGTCGGCCGGTGTCCACGCCCGGCCCTTGCGCCGGCGGAGAGCCCGGATCTCGGTTCCGTCGAGAATGTCCTGGGCGGCCGCTTCGACCACCGCCGCCTTAGCCAGGAGGTCGGCGATCAGGGTGGCCGGAGCCACCGTCGGCCACCGCTTGTCGAGGGCGGCCTTGAAGTCGGCGCTGGCCCGCATGGTCGTTTCGAAGTGGGCGGTGTCGGTCGGGAGGACGCCGGTGGCGTCCATGTAGCGGCCGGCCAGGCGGGCCAAGAGCCAGACCCGCAACGTGTCCCGCCCGTCGGCGTACGGGATGGGGCGGCCGGCGATCGACTCGGCTTCGGCATCTATGGACGCAGCATCGAGGCGCAGCAGATGAGCGCCGTAGGCGACGGTCAGATCGACGTCGTAGGCGGCCCGCCGGGAGGCCAGTGCCTGGGCGATGACGATGGCCATGCGGCCGTCACCTTTGAGCCGCTCGACCTCGGGGGTATCCGGGCCGTGGCCGGCGCCCTCGGATTCCGGGACCAGCGTGATGAGGGTGGCCTGGACGACGGCGTGCTCGCCGAGCGAGGGCAGCACGTGGGCGATGTAGCGCAGGAACGTGCGGTTGGGGCCGACGACCAGAACATTGGCCCGGGCCATGGCGTCGTCGCCGTACAGCAGGAACGCGGCGCGGTGCAGCCCGACCGCCGTCTTGCCCGAACCGGGTCCGCCCTGCACCACCAGCACGCCGGCCGGGTCGGCCCGGATCACCTCGTCCTGCTCGGGCTGGATGGTCGAAACGATGTCGAGCATCTCGCCGGTCCGGGCCCGCTCCAACTCCACCAACAGGGCCTCGACGCCGCGCCGCTCACCGTCGGCATCGGGTCCGGCCGCCCCCTGGTCGCCGAACACGTCGTCTCCGATGGAGAGCAGCCGCCGGCCGTCGACCACGAACTGGCGCCGCCGGTGCAGCCCCATCGGATCCCGACGGCTGGCCCGGTAGTAGGGCACGGCGACGGGGGCCCGCCACTCCACGATCACCGGCTCGGCGTCCTCGTCCTCCACGTGCCGGCGGCCGACGTACCAGGTGTCGCCGTCCTCGGCGTCGATGCGCCCGAAGCAGAGGGCCCTCGGCTCTTCACGCAGGGCGCGCACCCGTCGGAGGAGGGCCCAGTCCAGGTCGGGATCTGTTCCTTTGACCTCTTCGAGCAGACGCTCGGCGCGAGCCCGCATGCGCGCCAGATCGGCGTAGGCCGCGTCTATGTAGAGCTGTTCGTCCTCGAGTCCCGCCGCCTGCACCTGTTGCCTCCCATGCCTGGCGTCGTCGGAAAGGGAGGTCGAACCTAGCAGGTCCGGTCAGTCATCCTCGGCCCGTTTCCACGCCCGCTCGAGGATCAGCTTGATGGTGTCGACGTCCTGGGCGCCCGGGATGGCGAACGACCGGTCGATGACGAAGAAGGGCACACCGGTGCAGCCCAGGGCGGCCGCTTCGGCTTCGTCCTGGCGCACGTCGCCGGTGAACCGGTCGCTGTCCAGCGTCTTGACCACGTCGTCGTGATCCAGGCCCACCGAGGTGGCGACGGCGGCCAGCACGTCCGGCTCGCTGATCGGCTGGAGGTCCTCGAAGTAGGCCTTGAGTAGCGCCTCCTTCATGGCCCCGCCCGTGGCCGGGTCCTGCTCGTAGGCGAGGTGGATCAGACGGTGGGCATCGAGGGTATTGCCGCCCTGGGTCCGGGCCAGGTCGTACTTCAGGCCGTCGGCGGCGGCCAGTTCGTTGAGGTTCTGCAGGCGGTTCTCCGCGTCCTCCCGGGTCATGCCGTACTTGGCGGCCAGGTGGTCGGCCATGTTTCCGGAGCGGCGGAACGGGGCGGTCGGGTCCAGCTCGAAGCTGCGCCAGCGCACCTCGACCTGGTCGGCGTGCTCGAATTCCTCGAGCGCGGCTTCGAACCGGCGCTTGCCGATGTAGCACCACGGACACACGACGTCTGACCAAATCTCGACTAGCACACCCCCATTCAACCGCCGGACGACCTCGTTATGCTCCTTGGCCGAGCGAATTGGGGGACGGGCCGTGCTCTTACTGGACGAGACCACCGAGATGGGAGTCACCGAGCGCCGATTCGACCTGGAGGTCGGCGGCGAGAAGGTGCCGGGCATCCACTGGCTGCCCGAGTCGGCCGATGGCCCGCACCCGACGGTGCTAATCGGCCACGGAGGCACCCAGAACAAGCGGGCGCCGAACATCCTGGGTCTGGCCCGGAAGCTGGTGCGGGCCAACGGTTTCGGCGTGGTCGCCCTCGATGCGCCGGCTCATGGCGACCGCCAGACCGAGGAGCAGCGGCGGGAACTGGAGGAGATGGTCCAGAGCCGGGAGGGAACGATCGGCCAGAGGATCCGCCGGTTGATGGACGCCTCGGACCAGGCGGTGGCGGAGTGGAAGGCCCTGCTCGACCAGCTCCAGCTGGAGCCGGCGTGGACGGCGGGGCCGTTCGGGTACTGGGGGCTGTCCATGGGAACGTTGTTCGGTGTGCCGTTGCTGGCCGGCGAGTCCCGCATCAGCGCCGCCGTGCTCGGCCTGGGCGCGTTGAGGAAGGGCGACACTGCGCAGCAGGCGCAGGCCGGCGCCATCACCGTCCCGGTCCTGTTCCTGTGCCAGTCGGAGGACGAGCTGATGACCCGCGACGGCGCCGTGGCGCTGTGGGATGCGCTCGGCTCCAGGGACAAGTCGCTGCACATCAACCCGGGCCGGCATGTGGAGGTACCGATGGTCGAGCGCGACGCGGCCGTCGAGTTCTTCCGCCGCCACCTGTCGACGGTGGCGGCCTAGTCATGGAGGACGTGCTCTGGCAGGACGCCACCGGGCAGGCCGAGCTGATCGCTTCGGGGCAGGTGAGCGCCCGCGAAATGGTGAGCGCCGCCATCGCCCGCATCGAGGAGGTCGACGGCCGGCTGAACGCCGTTATCCACCGGCGGTTCGAGCAGGCCCTGGCCGAGGTCGATGCCGGCCTGCCGGCCGGGCCGTTCCACGGCGTGCCGTTCCTGATCAAGGACCTCTCGGCCGACTCGGCCGGGGACCCGGCCCACAACGGCAACCGGGCGCTCCGCGATGCCGGCGTGCGGGCCGAGCACGACAGCTGGTTGGTGGCCCGGTTTCGCCAGGCCGGGTTCGCGTTCGTGGGGCGCACCAACACCCCCGAGTTCGGGCTGGTGCCGGTGACCGAGTCGCACGCCTACGGGCCCTGCCGTAACCCGTACGACCCGGCCTACTCGCCCGGCGGATCGAGCGGCGGGAGCGCGTCGGCCGTGGCCGCCGGCATGGTGGCGGTGGCCCACGCCAGCGACGGCGGCGGGTCGATCCGCATCCCGGCCAGCATGTGCGGGCTGATCGGCCTCAAGCCGTCACGGGGTCGCACCACGCTGGGGCCGCACGGCATCGAGAGCAACCTGTCCGTGCAGAACGTGGTGGCCCGGTCCCTCCGCGACGTGGCCGCCGTGCTCGACGCCATCCAGGGACCGGGTCCGGGCGATGCCGTCGTCGCCCCGCCCCCGTTACGGCCGTACGCCGCAGAGGTCGGGACGCGGCCGCCGCAGCTGCGGATCGGCCTGCTCGATTTCAGCCCGTCCGGCACCGACCTGGACCCCGAGTGCGTCACCGCCGTGCGCGACGCCGGGCGGCTGCTGGAGAGCCTGGGTCATGTCGTCGGGCCGGAGCACCCGGACATCGACGCCGAAGCGGGCCGACGGTTCGGCATCCGGTGGGCGGTCAACGCCCGGGTCAACCTCCGGAACCTGGGCACCCAGCTGGGCCGGGAGGTGACGCCCGACGACGTGGAGCCGCTCACGTGGGCCATGGCGGCGGCGGCCGAGCCGGTGAGCGGCACCGACTACGCCGAGGCGCTGGCCGCATCGGCCCAGTTCACCCGCCGGCTGGCCCAGTTCTGGGTGGACCACGACCTGCTCGTCACCCCCACCCTGGGCCAGCTGCCGCCGAGGATCGGCGAGCTGGAGCCGCCGCCCGGCGATCCGTTCGTGACGCAGGCGCGCACCGGTGCGCTGGTTCCTTTTACAACCCATTTCAACGTCACCGGCCAACCGGCCATCTCGCTGCCCCTGCATGTGAGCGCCGCCGGACTGCCGGTCGGCGTCCATCTGGTCGCCGCCTACGGCCGGGAGGACCTGCTCATCCAGGTCGCCGCCCAGCTGGAGGAGGCGGCGCCGTGGTCCGGGCGGCGGCCGGCGATCTGACCTCGACCGTTGGCGAGGTGGCGACGTGGCGCCGGCCGGGCGGTAGGTAAGCGGCCGGAGAGGTTCGAGTCGTCAGTTCCGTCCCGAGTCGTCAGTTGGGGTACCAGATACGTACACGTAATGACGGCTCGGGACCCAATCGACGACTCGATCCGGCGGCGAGGGGCCGGTTCCACATCGCGCGGTCAGCAGGTCGGCGTTTTCGGCCTGTCCAGTGACCTCTCGATGAGCCCGTGACACCTCGCCGGGCAGCTGACGGCGCCCCGGCCGCGCGCCGGCGCCCCGGCCCGCGCCGGCGCCGGTCCGCCGGCTCAGAACGGCCCGACGGTACCGTCCACCCACGCGTCGATCAGGCGCCGGGCGATCGAGATTGGCCCCGGGATGGGGGGCAGATCATCGGCCGGGTACCAGTCGGCCTCCGAGATCTCCTCGCCGTCCACGGTGATGTCGCCCGACTCGTACATGGCGTGGAAACCGAGCATCAACGAGTGCGGGAACGGCCACGGCTGGCTGCCGAAGTAACGGACGGCGCCGACCTGGATACCCACCTCTTCGGCGACCTCCCGCCGCACCGCCGCTTCGATGGTCTCGCCCGGCTCCACGAACCCGGCGACGGTGGAGTACATCGGCGTCGGCCACCGGGCATTGCGGGCCAGCAGGCCCCGCCCGTCCGGTCGGAGGACCAGCGTGATGATGGCCGGCGCCAAGCGGGGGAAGGCGGCCAGGCCGCATTTCGGGCAGCGGCGGGACCGCTCGCCCTCGGCCAACTCGGTGGGTGTGGCGCATCGCCCGCAGTACCGATGGGACCGGTCCCAGTCGATCAACTGCACGGCCCGGCCGGCCGCCAACCACGTCGGCTCATCGACCTCGCCGTGCAGGACCATGAGATTCTTCATCTGGCCGCCCGGCCCCTCCAGGGCCCAGGCGTGACGGCCCGACACCGTGCCGACGAACAGCGCCTCGGGCGGGGCCGGTTCGTCGGCCGGTATCTCCTCGACCGCCACCCCGCCGTCGCCGACGAAGAACCACAGGGCAGAGCCGGCCGAGGGGCCGGTCGGAGCGAGGGAGGGAACGAGCACCCGGCCAGTCTCGCGGACGGTCAGCCGGCGCCGGGCATAATCGGCGCGTGTCCATCACCTGGGATGACTTCGCCAAGGTCGACATACGGGTGGGTCGGATCCTCGAGGTCATCGACTTCCCCGAAGCCCGGCGCCCGGCGTGGAAGCTGCGTATCGACTTCGGTCCCGAGATCGGCGAGAAGCGGTCGTCGGCCCAGATCACCAATTACGAGCGGCACGAGTTGGCGGGCCGGCTCATCCTGGCCGTCGTGAACTTCCCGCCCCGACAGATCGGGCCGTTCATGTCCGAGGTCCTGACGCTCGGCACCTACCGGGACGGCACCGTGCTGCTGATCGACCCGTCGCCCGATGCCCGCCCCGGGGATCGGATGGGCTGAGCGTGTCGAAGCCGCTCCACCGCGGCCGGTCCCTCATCGTGGTCGAGACCGACATCCGTGACCCCCCCGACCGGCTGGTCGCGCCGGTCACCCAGTCGCAGATGGTGCTGCGCTAACGCACCCGGAGGCGCTCGGCCAGAGCGGGCGGGGCGCAGGCCAGCCAGGCGTCCTCGATCGCCTCGCGCACGTCCTTGGGGGTGGCCCGGTTGAGCTGGATCAGCACGGCGGCCACGCCGGAGAAGTGGGCGATGTCGAAGAACGCCTTCGGGTGCATGGCCAGCACCGCTTCCTTCTCGGTCATGTCGGCCACCATGACGGCCAGGATGGGGCCGTCCGGTGGGGTCACATCGCCGAACCGTTTCAGGTCGGCCTTGCTGAACGGGCGCTCCCAGGCGAACCCTTTGCCGCGGACGAACCAGGTCCGGCGTCCGTGCCGTTCCCCCTCCTCCACCTCGGGCAGGGACCGGGCCATGGCCTCGACCTCGTCGAAACTGACACCCTTCATGCCAGTTGCCCCCACGGCTCCCACCCGTCCACGCCCAGGTCGGCGATCCGGGACCGCAACTCGATGGCCAACTGGTCGTCGAGCGGCAGCCGGGGGCGGCGGGGTACGCCACCGGGCAACCCGAGCCGGCCCAGCACCGCCTTGGTGGCCCGGATGCCGCCCTGGCCGTACAGCGCGGCGGACAGGCGCACAACCGTGGCGAACGCCCGCATCATGGTCGCCGTGTCGCCCTCGTCGTAGGCCCGGCCGACAGCGGCGCACAGGTTGGGGGCCAGGTTGGCTTCCGACGACAGGAACCCGGTCGCACCGAACGAGAGGGCGGTCAGCGCCTGCATCGGACCGCCCACATGGATGGACAGCCGCTCCCCGACCGCCTCGACGAGCGAGGCCAGATACTCGAGATCCTGCTGGCTGCAGTTGATGCCGACCAGATGGTCGAAGCGGCCGGCCAGTGACTCCATCAGCCGGACCGGGACCTTGTACCCGACCGATTGATGGGTCGAGATCACGCACGGCAGGTCGGTCGAAGCCAGCACCTCCCCGAAGTAGGCCTCCAGCTCGGCCGGCGTCGGGGCATGGCCGTGACCCACGTCCAGCGAGTACACCTGCACGGCGTCCACCCCCGCCCCCCTCGCCCGCGCCACGAAGGCGATCATCTCGGCCGCCGTCCGCGGCTCCACCCCCATGGCCCGGACCGGCACCCGGCCGCCGAGCTCGGCGACGGCGATCTCCTGCAGCCGCACGGTCTCGTCGACCGTCAGCGTGTAGCCCTCGCCGCTCCCGCCCCCGCCGACGTACACGCCGATGCCGGCCTGGCCCATCCGCTGCAGATGGGCGCGGTAGGCGTTCTCATCGACGTCCCCTCCTTCGGTAAAAGGAGTGATGCTGATGACGTAACAGCGCCGCCCATCCGGAACCTCGGTGGCCATCGGCCGGACTATAGCCAGGCCGCCGTCAGGCGATGCGGGCCTCTCCCTGCCAGTCGGGCTGCGGGGTCCCGGAGGACGGGCGGGCCGGGTCGGCCCACCCCCGGTCGCTTCCGGCCCGCTCGCCAGCCCGGGCGTCGGCCCGGTCGTCGGCCCGGGCGTCGGCCCGGTCGTCGGCCCGGTTCCGGTCCTTGTCGGCGTACATGGCCCGGTCGGCTTCGGCCACCAGCTCGCGGGCCGACACCGTGCCCGGCACCCCGAGGGCCAGGCCCAGGCTGGGGCGGACGGTGACGAGGCCGGCGTCGGTCACGCTGAACGGCTCGGCCATCGCGTCGCGGATGCGCTCGGCGACGCGGTCCAGGTCGCCTTGGCGTTCCAGCCCCCGGCAGACGACGAGGAACTCGTCACCGCTCAGCCGGCCGACGACATCGGTCGAGGCGACCGCCCGCAGGAGCCGCATGGCGGCGGCCACGAGCAGGCGGTCGCCGGCCGCGTGGCCCAGTCGATCGTTGACCTGCTTGAAGCCGTCGAGGTCGACGAAGATGGTACCGACCGGGCCGTGCACCCGCTTGCTCCCGGCCAACGACTGGGTCAGGAGGTCGGTGATGAGGGCCCGGTTGGGCAGGTCGGTCAGCGGGTCGTGGGTGGCCCGCCGGGTGAGGGCGGCCTCCTCCATCTTCCGCTTCGAGATGTCCCGGGCCAGCAGGCAGACATGGGTGTCCGGCCCCGAGACCACCTTCCACACCCGGGCCTCGATCGGGATACGGCTGCCGTCGGCGTGCAGGACGAGAGCCTCGAACGGCTCGATCGGGGCGTCGCCCCGGCCGGCCACCAGGAGCCCTTCGAGCATGGCCCGCGCCGCGTCCTGATGGCGGCTCGGGACCAGCGTCTCGATGATGTCGCGCCCGACGATCCGTTCCTCCTCCCAGCCGGTGAGGCGCATTGATCCCTCGTTCCAGCCCAGGATGCGACCGGCCGGGTCGACCGAGATGAAGGCATCGGTGATGGCCGCCAGCACACCGCGGTGGTACTCCTCGGCCTCCCGCCGCCCGGCCACGCCCTCGGCCCGGGCCAGGGCCAGGGCGGCCGCACCGATCACGTTCTCGACCACGGAGATCCACCCGGTCGTCACCGACCGGCGGGCCGGACTGACGCCGCGTACCTCTACCGCCAGTACCGTTCCCGGTTGTGGGGAGCCGAACAGCGCCCACGTGCCCCGGGCCACCTCACGCGGCTGGACGGTGCCGGATCGCACCAGTGATGCGAGCAGCGGGCGGAAGGGCGGCAGGTCCTGGTCGAAAGGAGCGGGCCGGCCGAGTTGGCGCAGGCCGGTGCCGTCATCCAGGAAGACGTCGGCCCGCACCTGGGCGCCGGTGTGCGACCAGACGACCTGTTGTACCGCCCGGGTGAGCTCGGCGGCGATCCCCTCGACGTCGTCGGCCCGGCTGAACGCCTCGGTGGAGGCGTGCAGCAGTAGCAACTCGTCGGCCCGCCGGCGGGCCTCGACGGCGTGGCCGCCGTAGCGGCGCAGCTGCCCGAACGCGATCAGCCCGAACGCCAGTACCCGGGCCAGGATCAGCGCCTACCCGGCGATCGAGAACCGGTCATGGGGGATTCCGGCGGCCGCCCCCTGGAAGCAGAGGAGGACCATGCCGGCCACGAACGGAGCCGATTCGATGGCGGCCGCGTCCGGACCGGACGGCTGGAGGCCGACGACGGACCCGTCCCCGGAATGGTCCACGGGACCGGATCGCCGGAACAGCCATGCGCTCCAGGCCAGGGGAACGACGGCGGCCACGGCGAGGAACCGGGTGAGCTCAGTGGCCCGGGTGCCATGGGCCAGCACCGGTAGATGCGGCAGAAGGAGCAGGGCACCGACCACCAGGGCGGAGGCGGAGAGCACTGCGCCGGCGGCGCTCGACAGGATCGAGCGGCTGGGATGACGCAGGAACACGGGACGGGTCCACGCCCAGGACAGCACCCATAGGACGGGCCCGACGGTGTGGGCGAGGAGGCCCAGGCCCACCCTCGTCTGGGTCGAGGCGTACGTCGGGACGTTCGCCAACCACAGCAGCCCGACGGTGAGCGTGGCCGAAGCGAGCGGCAACGGGCGCCGGTCCCGCTCGGTCCAGGCGTCGGTGAAGCCGATGGCGGCGGCCACGGTGGCCAGGATGAAGACGGCGACGTCGATCGACGGGCTGAACCACGACACGACCGACAATGCATGCCGGGCCACGGCCGAGACAGCGAGCACCGCGATGCCGGCGGCAGCGGCGGCGGTGACGAGCGCGTCCCGGTCCGAGCTCCGACGGTCGTTCTTGATCCGCACCCAGATGTTGTCGGATCGGCCCGGTGCCGCCTTTCGGGCCAGCGTCGGTGCCCGCCCGCAAATGGCCCGTTCGGTCTAGACCTTCACCCTCTGGAGCGGGCCGGCCGACCGATCGCAGGGCCGGTAATGGCCCGATCGTCTCCTCACCGGGGCCGGCGACCCTGCGCCGGCATCGCCGGTCGGCGACGTAGGCTCCTCGGGTGAGCACCGCAGGATCCGGGGAGCGCCGGCTGCGCCGCAGCGCCCCCCGGCTGCACTCGGCGGCGCAGATGGCCTCCCGGGCGGCGGCCTACGGCGGTCAGCGCCTCACCGTCCGCTTCGGGGGTCCGGTGCGGACCCGGGTCATCGTCACCCTGGCCTGCATCCTGGCCCTGGCCAGCGCCGATGCGGCCACGGTCGGTGCGTCGGCGACCGCCCTACGGAGCAGCCTGCACATCGACAACACCGACGTCGGTCTCCTGGTGGCGGTGAACTCCATGGTCGGCGCCGTCGCCGCCCTGCCGTTCGGCTTTCTCGCCGACCGGGTCAGCCGCACCTGGACGCTGTCGGTGTCGATCGTGCTCTGGGGGCTGGCCATGGTCATGAGCGCCACGGCCGGGTCGTTCGGGACGCTTCTCCTCTGGCGCCTGGGCCTCGGAGTGGTCACCGCTGCGTCAGGTCCCCCGATCGCGTCACTGGTCGGCGACTACTTCCCGAGCTCCGAGCGGGGGGTGATCTACAGCTACATCCTGTCCGGCGAGCTCCTGGGCGCGGGCGTCGGCTTCACCATCACCGGCGACATATCGGCCATCTCGTGGCAGGCCGCGTTCGTCATCCTCGGCCTGGCCGCCTTCCCGCTGGCCTGGGTGGCGTCCCGGCTGCCCGAACCGGCGCGCGGCGGGGCCAATCCGATCGTGGCCGACCGGCCGCCGGTCAGCGGCGCGCCGACCGATCCCGAGCCGGCCTCCGACGAGGAGGAGTGGACCGGGTACCAGTGGACGGCCCCGCCGCCGCCCCCGCCCGGGCGGTTCCAGCCGAAGGGCGCCTACGAGGAGGCCGAGCGGGAGTTCGCCGCCGCCCGCCAGGTCGCCCCCGACGACGCCCCCGAGATCACCGATGCCCAGCGGCTGGCCGCCGCCAGTGGCATCGAGCCGGACTACAGACTGGTCGATCAGGCCCATCGGGGGAACATGGGATTCGTCGCCTCCGTCCGCTACGTGCTGTCGTTGCGGACGAATGTGGCGCTGATCGTGTCCAGCGCCTGCGGCTACTACTTCCTCGCCGGGGTTCAGACCTTCGGGGTGGAGTTCGTCAAGGGGCGCTACCACGTCGGCACCGCCCTGGCCAACCTGCTGATGATCGCCATCGGCGCCGGCGCCGTTCTGGGCGTGGTCACCGCCGGGCCTCTGAGCGACGCCTGGCTGCACCGGGGCCGGATGCAGGCCCGCATACTGGTGCCGGCCCTGGGCGCCACCGGTACCGTCATCCTGTTCGTGCCCGCCCTGCTGACCCACAGCGTGGCCACCGCCCTGCCCTACGTGATCGTCGCCGCGTTCGCGCTGTCCACCCAGAACCCGCCCATCGATGCCGCCCGGCTGGACATCATGCCGTCCCATCTCTGGGGCCGGGCCGAGGGCGTCCGGACGTTCCTGCGCACGATGGCCCAGGCCCTGGCCCCGTTGCTGTTCGGTGCCCTCTCCGATGTCATCGGGCTGCGCAACACGTTCCTGGTCATGCTCCTCCCGCTCGCGGCCAGCGCCTACTTCCTCTTCCAGGCCACCCGGACCTACCCCCGCGACGTGGCCACGGCGGCGGCCAGTTCGGTACCGGCCGGCGGCCGGGGCTGGCCCCGGATATTCCCTTGACCTGAACCGCACTTCAACTCGTATCGTCGGCCGGGTGCCCCGCTCCGCGTCACGACGCACGATGAGTCCGGGCCCCCACCCCCGTCCCTACTTCGGAATTCCCGTTAAACCCGGACAGTACGTGTCCTGTTTAGAGATTTAAGGTGAGCAGCATGAGTCAGACGCAGGCCCTCGATCCCCGACGCTGGCGGGCGCTCAGCGTCATCGCCATCGTGCAGTTCATGCTGGTGCTCGACGTCACCGTGGTCAATGTGGCGCTTCCCCACATCGAGACCGATCTCCACTTCAGCCGGGCCGGGCTGGCCTGGGTCGTCGACGGCTACGTGCTGACGGCGGGCGGGCTGCTCCTGCTGGGCGGTCGGTTGAGCGACCTGCTCGGCCGGCGGCGCCTGTTCATTCTGGGCCTGCTGGTCTTCGCCGCTGCGTCGGCCATGAGCGGGGCGTCGGTCGACGCCGGGATGCTCGTAGCCAGCCGGTTCCTCCAAGGTGTGGGCGAGGCGCTCGCCTCCCCGGCCGCCTTCGGTCTGGTCGCCCTCCTGTTCACCGACCCCAAGGAGCGGGCCCAGGCCATCGGCATCTTCGGCGGCGTGGCCGGCCTGGGCGGAACGCTCGGCCCGGTGATCTCCGGACTGTTGATAACCGTCGCCGACTGGCGCTGGATCTTCTACGTCAACGTGCCGGTCGGCATCTTCGCCGCTTTTGCCACCACCCGGCTGGTGCAGGAGAGCAAGGCGGAGCGGGCCCACGATGCGCCCCGGCCCGACGTGGAGGGCGCCGTCATCGGCACCCTCGGCCTGGTCGGGATCGTGTACGGGTTCATCGCCGCCGGCAACCACCCCTGGGGTTCGGCTCCGGTGGTGGCATCGATGGTCGCCGGGGTGGTGTTCCTGACCGCCTTTGTGCTGCGGGAGCGGCGCGCCCCCGACCCGCTGGTGCCGGTCGGCTTCATGCGCAACGGCACCCGGGTGAGCGCCAACATCGCCAACCTGTTCTTCGCCAGCGTGTTCTTCACCATGTTCTACCTGCTGACGCTCTACCTGCAGCAGGACGAGGGCTACTCCACCCTGCAGACCGGCGTCTCCTACCTGCCGTTCGGCGTGGTCATCGGCATCGGCATCGCCCTGTCAAGCGCCTTCATCACCCGCATCGGCCCGAAGCCCATCCTGGCGACCGGCGCCCTGTGCATCTCGGGCGGGCTGCTGCTCCTTTCCCGGATCACCGTGCACGGCTCCTACGTCGGCCAGATCCTGCCGGCCATGATCGTCCTGGCCTTCGGCTCGGGGCTCAGCTTCGCCGCCTTCGGGAACGCCTCGGTCCACGAGGTCACCGAGCAGGATGCCAGCCTGGCGTCAGGGATCGGCCAGACCAGTCAGCAGATCGGCGGCGCCGTCGGCCTGTCGGTCCTGGCCACCCTGGCTCTGCGGCACATGCGCTCATCGGCCGCCCATGGGACCAACCTGGCCCTGGCCAGCACCCAGGGCGCGGTGATCGCGTTCCGGGTGAGCGCCGCCGTCGCCCTGGTCGGCGCCATCTTCGTCATCTTCGCTCCGATCGCCTCCCCCCGGTCGGCGGCCGAGGTCACCGACCCGGCCGCCGGGCCGGAGGAGCCCACCATCGAGCCGGCCACCGTCTGATCGGCGGTCAGTCCCGCACTCGGTACAGCTGCTCGCCGGCGCCCCGCACCACCAGGGCGCCGGCGGCCGCTGCGTCATCCAGGTCGATGGCCCTCGGTCGGCGTAACCGGCTGCCCTTCGGCACATCCGGCGCCGTGCTTTAGCGGATCCGGTTTCGACGGCAGCTGGGCCCCATCCGAGAAGGGCCCTTGGTCGCCGCCGCAGGGCGTGCCACCATCGTCGTCGCCCACCCGCATGATCCCGGCGATCGGCCACAGCGAGGAGCTACCAACGGTGACGAGCAACCAGAACCCATCGGTCGTCAAGTGGTGAGTTCGGCTCTCTAAAGCGCGACGACCACACGTTCGATCTCTTGGCAACGATGCGGCGAAGCGTTGCTGTCTACATAGTTGTGCTGGCCGTCCTCGCCACGATCGGGGCCGGCTTCGACGCGTTCGGATCCCTCGGCCACGATCTGCTCGGCTCGAACCCCGGTGCGGTCTGGCTGCTGGCTGGGTGTGCCCTGGTCACCGAGATGCTCCCCCTCCGGTGGCTGGCCTTCGAGAACCGCGGCGACGTCACCGCCAGCTGGACGTTCCTCATGGCCATGCTGCTCATGGCCTCGCCCATCGTGGCGGTGGCGCTCAGCGCCGGGCTGTTCCTCGTGGCCGACCTGCGCGCCGGCAAGCCGATGGTGAAGGTCGTCTTCAACGTTTCCAACATCACCGTCGCCGTCAGTCTCGGCGCGGTCATCCTGGAGGGCACCGGGCAGGCCGGCGCACTGCAGCACCCCGGCCCTCCCGGGCTGCCCTGGTTCGCCGCTACGGTGGCCGCCTTCCTCGTCGTGTTCGCGGTCAACTTCTTCGCCACCTGTGGTGTCATCGCCCTGAGCGGCAGCATGCGGATACGGACGGTGGTGCGCAGCCACGGGCTGGACACGATGAAGACCGACATCATGCTCATCGCTCTGGCCCCGACCCTCGTGGTGTCGGCGCAGCGGAGCCTCCTGCTCGTCCCGCCGCTGCTGATCACGACGGCGATCGTCTACAACACCGCCCGCCTGGCCCTGTCCCGCCGGCACGAGGCCACCCATGACCTACTGACCGATCTGGCCAACCGGCGCCTGTTCGACCAGTACCTGGACAATGCCCTGACGGCGGCCGCCCGGCGGCGGGAGATGGTCGGTGTGGTGGTCCTCGATCTCGATGGGTTCAAGGCCATCAACGACAATCTGGGCCACCAGATCGGCGATCGCGTCCTGGTCGAGGTGGCCGACCGGCTCAGCCAGGTCCTGAGGGCCGGGGATCTGGCCGCCCGTCTCGGCGGCGACGAGTTCGCCGTGGTACTGACCCACGTCGAGTCGATCGACGCCGCCGTCACCGCCACTCGGCGCTTCGTCGACACCATCAACCAGACCCTCGAGTTGGACGGCCTACCGGTGCCGCTCCGGGCCAGTGCGGGCCTGGCGGTGGCCCCCGAGCACGGGTTGGACGGCACGTCCCTGATGAGTCGGGCTGATGAGGCCATGTACTCGGCCAAGACCAATCGGGACGGTGTGCACGTGCATGAGCCCGGTCCCATCCCCGACTCGATCGGCCGGCTGGGGCTGCTGACCGACCTACGGGCGGCCATGGACGATGCCGCCCTCTTCCTCGAGTTCCAGCCCCAGGTCAGCCTCGAGACCAGCGACACGATCGGATTCGAGGCGCTGATCCGCTGGCGCCATCCGACTCGGGGCATCATCCCGCCCAGCGCGTTCATGCCGCTCGCCGAGCAGTCCGAACTGATCGGACCCCTCACCGCCTGGGTCATGAACGAAGCGTTGAGTCATCTGGACAGGTGGTGGGCGGCCGGCCGCCGGGTCCGGCTGGCGGTCAACGTGTCGGTGCGCAACCTGGAGGACCGCCACTTCCCCCGCCAGGTGCGCGAGTCGCTGGCCGCGGTGACGGTACCGGCCTCCGCTTTGACCATTGAGGTCACCGAGAGTGTCGCCGCCCTCGACAACGAAACGGTCAGGTGGGTGCTGGACGAGCTCCGGGACATGGAGGTCGGCGTGTCGATCGACGACTTCGGGACCGGCTACTCGTCGATCATCCAGCTGCGGGACCTGCCGGTCGACGAGATCAAGCTGGATCGCACGTTCGTCGGATCGATGGCCGACGACCCGCGCAATGCGCTGATCGTCCGCTCGATCATCCACCTGGCGGCCAGCCTCGGGGTGGAGACGGTGGCCGAGGGTGTCGAGCTCGAACTGGTCGCGTCGCTGCTGCGGGACCTCGGATGCCACCGGGCCCAGGGCTTCCTCTTCGCCCGCCCGATGCCGCCCGAACAGGTCGAGGGGTGGCTGGGCCGCCGGGACGCGTGGCAGGTACCCGGCTCCCTGGCCGACGTCGGTCCGGACACCCGGCCGGCGGCGGCCGAGTCGCACTGATCGCTGAGCCGGCGACCGAGTCGCTCACCGCTCAGACGCCGGCGGCGGATGCGAACGCCTTCAGCTCCCGGGCGATGTCCGGGCCGCTCGGGGCGTAGATCACCTCGGTCGATCCGCCGGCCGCGGCCTCCTCCAACCGGGCCGCCATGGCGTCGGCTTCGGCCAGCCAGCTCAGCCCGGTGATCCCCTCGCCGGCGGCGTCGACCAGGATGCGATCCAGGTCGGTGACCTTGGCCGCGTGACCTTCGTGGACGACCAGGTGGCGCTCCCCTTCCGGGCAGGTCGCCTCGAGCCGGGCCCGCCATTCGGCGCCGCCGGGAAAGAAGTCGGCCGCCGCCGGGTCGGACTCCCAGGCGCCGTGGGCCATGATGGTGTACCACGGACCGGCCGACTCTTTGACCCGCTCGGAGGTAACGAGCTCGCCCGGATCGAGCACTGTGCCCAGGACCAGCTGGGCGCTCCAGTCGAAGCCGCCCAGGGCGAACCCGACCGTCATGATCCCATCGGCATCGGTGCGGGCCAGCTCCTGGCCCTTCGGCCCGAGGGCGCTGAACAGCAGGGGCACATCGATCGGCCGGGAGGGGGCGTAGCCGGGCACGTGGCACATCTGCGTGGCCGCGCCGTCGACCATCACGACCTCGCCCCGGAGGAGACCGCGCAGCTGGCGCAGGAACTCCCCGGTCGCCTTCAAGGTCAGCGGCCTCTGGCCCAGAGCCCAACGGGCGGTCGCCCCGGTGCCGAAGCCGCACGCCAGCCGGCCCGGCGCGGCCGCCTCGACCGTGGCAATAGCCGCCGCCGTGGCCACCACGCCCCGCAGGCTGGGGACCAGCACCGCCGTCCCCAGCCCGATCCGGTTGGTGCGCTCGGCGATGCGGCCCAGGGACACCCAGATGTCCATGTAGATGGCCGGCGAGTCGTACAGCCAGACCCGGTCGTAGCCGAGTTCTTCCGCCAGTTGGGCGTGCTCGACTACTGACAGCGACGGAGCCAGACCGCAGGAGATCTTCATGGGCTGGGACTGTAGAGGGTTCGCCCGGCGGGACCGGGAAGGGCAGACTGCCCGGGTGACGCCGATCCACCGACGACCCGTGGAGGCGGCGCGCCCGTGAAGCTGGTTCCGGGGCGTTACGGACGGGTGCTGCAGCCCCGGCCCGTGCGGATCCTGCTGTCCGGTTACGGCGTCTCCCTGGTGGGCGACGGCATGAGCGTCGTGAGTGTGGCCGCCCTGGCTCTGCGGATCGGCGCCTGCCCGCACCGCTCGCTCATCGTCGGCGCGTCCCTGGCGGCCTACTCACTGCCGGCCGCCCTCGGGGCACTCGTGCTGCGGCGGTGGCTGAGCGCGGTCTCGAGCCGGCGGCTGGTGCTCCTGGACTGCCTCCTCCGGGCCCTGGCCATGGCCGCCATACCCATCGTCCGGGTCGCCGGCGGCCTCAACCCGGGCCTGTACATCGGGTTACTCGCGATCGGCTCCCTCCTGATGTCCTGGGGTTACGCCGGCCGCTACTCGCTCATCGCCGAACTGGCCGAGCCCGATCTGCGGATGGCGGCCAACTCGTTGATGAGCAGCCTGGACTCTCTATCGGTCGTCGTCGGGCCGGCTCTGGCCGGGGCCATCATCACCTTCGCCGATCCGTCCGTTCTCATCGCCGCCGACGCCGCCAGCTACGTGGCCCTGGCCGTCGCCGTAGGGCGCCTGCCCGATCCGATCGCCCATACCGACGCGCCCGACCCCGGCCAGGGTGGCTGGACCCTCCTGCGCCGCAATCCGCAGCTACTCGCCCTGCTGGTCATAACCTTCGGGTTCTACTTCCTCTACGGGCCGGTCGAGGTGGCGCTGCCGGTGTTCGTGGCCGATCACCACACGGTGTCGGTGCTCGGCCTGTACTGGGCGGTGTTCGGCCTCGGCGCCCTGGTCGGTGGGCTGGCCGCCGGCACCCTCCCCCGCCTCCGGCTGTGGACCACGATGGTGGGCGTCATCGCCGGTTGGGGATTGGCCGTCACCGTGTTCGGGATCACCTCTGCGCTGGCGCCCACCCTGATCGCCTTCGCCGTGGGCGGCGCCATCTACGGGCCGTACCCGGCTCTGTCGTTCACGTTGTTCCAGGACGAGACGCCGAAGGCGCAGTTGACGGCGGTGCTGGCCGCCCGCAGCGGGATTCTGGTCGCGTCGTCGCCGCTCGGAACCGTGCTGGGTGGGCCTTTGACCGCCGGACTGGGGGCGTCCGGGACGCTCTTCCTGTCGGGGATCACCACCGTGGGCCTGGCCGTGGTCGCTCTGCCGCTGGTCCGGCGGAACCGGGACGCCGGGCCGGTGCGGCCCCCGGTCGGCCCGGAAGGCGCCGGGCCCACCGCGGAGTGAACCGGTTCCGGCGGGCCGCCGGGCCGGACGAGGCGGCGCCTACTTCGAGCTGCGCCGGTTGCGGCGGGCGGCCGGGATTGTTGTCAGTACGTCGCGTGGGACGCTGGGTACCGACAGCAATCCGGGGTCAGGTCGTCCGGCGGGCCCGGAGGATCACGTCTTCGACGTGATGGGCGGCGGTGGCCGAGCCGGGCGGGCGTGTCCGTTTCTCGTGGACCACGACCTCCCAACCGGCTGCCGCGGTGAGGGCGTCGGCGAAGTCCTCCACCCGGACATAGGCATCAGCGTCGAAGGGACGGCTCGTCTGGCCCGGATCGGTCGGCGCCCGCATCGGCTCGATGTCGTGGCTGACGATCAACAGGGTCCCGCCCGGGGCGACCGCAGCCATCAGATTCCCCACCGCCCGACCGTCCGACGTTCGGGGGATGGAGGCGTATTGGGCCGACACCAGATCGAAGGCACCGGCGGGGAACGCCGCGGATGCGTTGGCGTCGGCATGGGCGCACTTCACGTCGAGACGGCGCCGGTCGGCTTCGGCCCGCACCCGATTGAGGGCGACGGTCGAGATGTCGCTGGCCGTCACCTGCCAGCCCTGCTCGGCCAACCAGATGGCGTCGCCACCCTCGCCCGCGCCGACATCGAGCGCCCGGCCGGCGGGTAGGCCGATGATCTCGTTGACCAGAGAGCCGTTGGGGTTGCCGCTCCACATCGGCCGGCCTCTGTAGCGGTGATTCCAATCGGCCTCGTTGGCCGACGGGTGGGCAGCCGGCGCACCGGCGGGCGACGAGCCGGCAGCCGACGGACCGGCGGGCGACGAGCCGGCAGCCGACGAGCCGGCGGGCGATGTGCCGGCGGGCGATGTGCCGGCCGCCGGCGCTCCTGCGGTCGCGGTGCGGGCGGCCGCCTGCAGGTCCTCCTCGGCCAAGCTGAATCCGATCATCGCCCCGACCCGGCTGCCCTGGGCGGCCGCCTGTAAGACCTGCTGGCTCGGGTCGGTCAGGTTGCCGGCCGCATACAACCCGGGCACAGAGGTGGCGCCGGTCGGGTCGGTTTCGATTAAGTCCCCCATCCCGGTGACGTGCGCGGCGGCCTTCAATCCCAGTGCGAGGAACGGTTCCACCCTTACTCTGAACCCGGCACCGATGGCCACCGCGTCGGCCTCGATCCGCTCGCCGGAGGCCAGTTCGACGGCCGTGACGTGCCCGTCGTCGCCGGTGATGACCCGCTCCACCGGGCCGGGCCGAACGGTCACACCCGCAGCCTGGAGGGCATCGAGCGGGGCGGCGTCGAGGTCGAAGGAACCATGCCGGACAATGGTCAACTGGGCGCTGAGTTGGCGCCACAGCGGTGCCGGGTGCAGGCCCAGCGGGTGGGTGACGATGAGAACGATGCGCTGGTCCCGCACCTCGTAGCCGTGGCAGAACGGGCAGTGCAGGACGTCGCCGCCCCAGTGTCGGGCCAGACCGTCGATGTCGGGGATCTCGTCGACCAGACCGGTGGCGGCCAGCACCCGGCGGGCCACGATGGAATGGCCGCCGACCAGCTCGACGCGGAAGCCATCCTCGCCGTCACGGCTCACATCTGTGGCCCGGGCGGTCAGCACCTCTCCGCCATAGCTGCGGACCTCCTCCCGGCCGGCAGCGGTGAGTTCGGCCGGCGGTCGGCCTTCGTTGGTCAGGAAACTGTGCATGTGGGCGGCCGGCGCGTTGCGGGGGGTGCGATCGTCGACGACGATCACCGACCGGCGCTGACGACCCAGTTGCAGAGCGGCGGCCAGACCGGCCGCCGAGCCGCCGATGACACAGACGTCACAGTGACGCAGGACGCCCTGGTGCTGACCCTGGTGGTGATGATCGGTCATGACCCCAGACTACGGCCTGCCTCGCTTACAGCAAGGCATCTTGCTATATTCGCAAGATGGTGAAGGGCTCGCCCGATGTCGAACAGATGGTCCGGACCCGGTTGCGCAGCCTGCGCACGACCCTCGGCCTGTCCCTCGACGATCTGGCCGAGCGGACCAGTATCAGCCCGTCCACGATCAGCCGGATAGAGACCGGCAAGCGGACGATCAGCCTCGATGTGCTTCTTCCGCTCGCCCGCGCCCTTCAGGTCGATCTGGATTCGTTACTGGATGTCGACACTGATGAAGACGTGGTCATCCGCCCCGAGCCGAGCAGCACCGGCCACCGGACGACCTGGATGCTGAGCCGGCCGACCGGCAACACGACGGCGGTGAAGATGCGTATCGAGCCGGACGGCTGCGACGAGGTGCTCCAGGTGCACCCCGGTCACGACTGGTTCTTCGTCATATCCGGCCGGGTCCGGCTCTCGCTCGGCGACCGCCAGATCATCGTCCGGGCCGGGGAAGCGGCCGAGTTCAGCACCATGACGCCCCACGCCCTGGTCGCCGTCGAACGGCCGGCCGAACTGATCATGATCTTCAATCGCGACGGCCTCCACGCCCATGTCCATCGCGATGCCACCGCCTATTGACCGGAGTCAGGGGCGATCGCCACGTTCGTGCCGTCGAGAGACCCGGTGATGTCTGGCGCCAACATCGGCCGGGCCCGGCACCGGCGACCGGGCAGGGCCGGCGGGCGGGCGGCCCCGCCCTGCGCCAAAATGGCCGGTCATGTCCGCTTCCCGACCGCTGCGCGATCCGACGGTCGCGGCTGTGCCGTTCTACTTCGCCACGATGGCGGCCGAGCGGGTGGTCATGCGGCGGCGGGCCCGGACCGGATCACCGTCGGCGGGAGACTACGAACGGCGCGACACGATCGCCAGCCTGACCATGGGCACGATCAGCCTGATCGCCCCACTGGTGGGCCCGAAACTACTCCGGCCGCTGACACCCGGTCGTGGTCGCTTCGGCCGGGCCATCGTGGCCGGGGCGCTCGGCGCAGTCGTAGCGACCTCGATCGCCGATGCCGTCGCCAAACGTCGGGACCGGTCGTCCACCGCCGGGCGGGTGGCCCGCCGGGTGGCGTCCACCGGAGGCGTGGCCTCGGTCGCGCTGGGGGGTGTTGCGGTGGCCACCGTCTGGCAGGACCGCACGTCGATGGACCGGATGTGGAACCGCCGGCCGGGGCGGCGGCGCATCAGCCGCCGAATGGGACTGGCGGCGGCGATCGCCGGTTGGGATTTCATCTACTACTGGAACCACCGGTTCATGCACGAGAGCCGATACATGTGGGCCATCCACGTGGTGCATCACTCGAGCGAGCACTACAACCTGTCGACCGCGTTGCGGCAGCCGGTTCTCGACGCACTGGGCACGCCGGTGCCGTACGGTGCCCTGTGCCTGATCGGCATCGACCGGGACCAGGTGCTCCTGGCCCGCGGTATCAACCTGCTCTACCAGTACTGGATCCACACCGAGGCCATACGCCGTTTGGGACCGGGCGAAGCCGCCCTCAACACGCCGTCGCACCACCGGGTGCACCACGGATCGAACCTGCGCTACATCGACCGCAATCACGGCAGCATCCTCATCATCTGGGACCGGTTGTTCGGCACGTTCGAGCCGGAGGGTGAGGAGGTCGTCTACGGGCTGACCAAGAACATCGGCTCGTTCGGCATCGACACCATCGCCACTCATGAGTTCCGGGCCATCCTGGCCGACGTGGCCCGGTCCACCGGGTGGCGGGAGCGCATCTCCTACGTCGTGCGCGGCCCCGGCTGGGCCGACCGGCACCGCCGGCTGCTCGCCGATCCGCTGGCCGCCCGCGAAGCGGATCTGGCCGGTCTCACCGCCTAACGGCCGCTCCCGACGGAACCAGCCGGTCGCGCAATCGTGGCCGAAGCGGTCGCCGAGGATCCGGTGGCCGGTCAGCGCGCCGGTTCGTCGGCCAGGCCGAAACGTTCGGAGTAGAAGCCCAGCGCCCGCCGGCGTTCGGCCCAGTCCAGACCGAAGGTGTGCAGGTCGTAGTGGACCGTGCCGAACCGGCCTCTCGGGTGCTGGACCATGAACGCCTCCATGGCCGACTTCGATGCCTCGGGGAACGGTTGGCCGGCGATCTCGTATATGCGGGCGACCATGGCCACGTCGTCGGCCATGAACTCGTCGAAACGGACGTCGATGGACCGGTCGGCGGGAAGGGAATCGCGGTCGTCGACGCACGACCGCAACATCCGCTCCAGCCGGTCGGACCAGTAACGGCCGAGGGCGGCCACATCCACGTGCTGGCGGCCCATGCGGGCCGAGTAGGCCAGCATCATGGTCATCGACGCCGTCACCGACACCGGGTCTCGGTGGGGGACGACGAAGGTGGCGTCGGGGAACGTGCGGGCCAGGACCGGGAACTGTTCCAGGTGTTGCGGAGATTTCAGCACCCAACGGTCACCGCCCCGTTCCCACTGCATGACCTGGAGCACGCGCTTCATGTACTCGTAGCTGGCCCTCTGATCGTGGGCCAGGTAGTAATCCCGCCAGCTCGGCATCGGGGCGATCGTCTCGAACAGCATCGACGAGAAGTCGATGGCCAGCAGCTGGATCTCCTCATGGGCGTGGTCCACGGTCATCTCGTGCATGCGCACGAAATGGGGCATGGCCGAGTTGACCAGCCAGAGCGCCCGTTCGGTGCGGGCCCGCCGGGGATCCGGCTCACCGGCCGCCGGTCTCTCGCTCTCGGCCAGCACCGGCTCGAGGCTCTCCCAGTAAGGCAGTGAGCGCAGCGCCGGGTCGGCCGACATCAGGTTGTGCAGGTGGGTGGTGCCGGTCCGGGGCAGTCCGCAGATGATGATCGGCGCCCGGACCTCGACCGCCAGGATCTCGGGGTGGCGGTGGTTCCGGTCCTCGATGAGCAGGCGGTTGCGCAGGAGCCCGGTCAGTAAGGCGTGCTGGGCCATGGCCCCGGCCGGGCTCAGGCCGGCCTCATCGCGCAGGCCCCGGCACAGCACATCCAGACGCTCGACGAAACCCAGGGCGCCGAAGTCGTCCAACCCGGTCTGTTCGACGGCGCCGGCCATGAGCGGCTCGGGCCGGAGCTCCAGCGCAGCCCCGGCGTCGGCCATGAAACCGAACACGGCGCTGACCTCATCGGAGAATACCGGGTCCTCCAGGTCCTCGATGGTGACGGCCGCCGGCCGGTTGCTGATGACCTCCACCGACGGATGCTCGGGCGTCCCGTCGGGCAGGAACCACCGGAACCAGATGCGACCTGACCGGTGGCCGCCGGTGGACACCCAGTTCGGATGGCCGGGGTCGTGGGCGGCGACGACGATCTCCCACGACCCGTCGTCCCCGTACCGGACCTGGGCCCCGTTGATCGTCACCCGTTCGTAGTCGTAGTTGTAGGTGTGGAGGAACGGGTTCCACAGGCACATGTTCCAGAACGCGCAACCCGGCGACCGGCCCCGGATGACGAGGGCCTGATCCGGGTTCAACTCGAAGCTGCCCATGGCGTAGGCGGCGTCGCCGGCCGCCCAGCCGTAGGTCTGTTGCGGGACCGGATACGGGGGATCGATGGTGTTGGGTGCGCCGAGCGGGAGCGGGACCATCTTGGCCTGCTCCTGGATCCAGGTGGTGGTGGCCCGGATGCGCCGGGCCAGATCGGCGTCGGTCGCGACCGGATGGGCCGGCGGGTCGACTGCTTCTATGTGCCATACGGCGCGGCGCCCGTGGTTGGGATCCTCCAGGTAGTCCCGGGTCAGCGCGCACACGGCGTCGGGCGCCAACCTGATCCAGGGTGAGCCGTCACCCGGATCCTGGGCGGAGAGCGTCATCTCGATCCGGCCGCTGTCCGACGGCGGCGCCTCCCGGCTGTTGAGGCTGCCCACGATCCGATCGGAGTACCGCCCGTCGTCGGGACCCCCGTACACCGTGAGGGACAGGTACACGGCGTCGCCGATGTCGACCGCCACCTTGTAGGTCCGCGCCGGGTCTATGGGCGTGAAGCAGTAGAAGGCGTCGGCGTTGTCGCCGCCCCACTTCTTGTACGGGCCGACGATGTCCACGAACCGGGGACGGCCCGTGTCCGACCATATGTACACGTCCGACGCCACCTGCAGGATGCTCAGAATCCAGCGGTGCGCTTCGAGGGCGGTGAGCTCGTCGCCGGGACCGTCCAGCTGGTCGGCCAGGCGCCCGTGCAGGGCGCCCAGCTCGTCCAGCAGATCCCGGAACGCGGCTCTCGTCTGGTCGGCCACAGCCCTCTCCCCCTCGTCGTCGAGGGACCGAGTATGCCCGTTGGCCGATCGGCCTACACCGCCCGCCGGACGAACAGGCGGGACGCGCCGAACGCCGAGATCAAGAGGAGGGCGACGCAGCAGGCCACCGCTATCAACGCTTCGTGCCCGGTCGACGAACCGGTCGAAGTGCTGCCCATCCAGAGGCCGCGCATGGTCTCGATGATCGGCGTGAAGGGCTGGTCACGGGCGAACGCGGCCAGGGCCGAGGGCATCGTCCGGGCCGGGACGAAGGCGGTGCTCACGTAAGGAATGAACATCAGCAACATAGTGAAGGACGTGGCCGCTTCGGCACTGCCGGCCAGGAGACCGACACCCGCCGCCAGCCACGACAGGGCGGAGACGAACAGCAGGATCATGCCGGTGGCCGCCACCCAGTCCATGGCCGTTCCCGACGGCCGCCAGCCGATCGCCAGCCCGGCACCGATGACGAGGGCGGTGGCGACCAGGTTGCGAGCCAGGCTGGCGATCACGTGACCGACCAAGAGGGCCGAGGCGCCGACCGGCATGGAGCGGATGCGGTCGACCATGCCGTTGGTCATGTCGGTGGCCACCGCCACGGCAGTGGTGCCGGCGCCGAAGCCGGCGCAGAGCACGATCAGGCCGGGCACGACGTAGTCGACGTACGTGCCGCTCGTCCGCAGGTCCCCGCCGAAGACGTACACGAAGAGCAGCATCAACACGATCGGCAGCATGAGAGCGGTGAAGAAGGCCTCCGGGTTGCGGAACGACCGGCGCAGGCAACGGCCACCCATCACCCGCCAGTCGCTGAGCACGGCCGGCCGTCCCCGGGTCCCGGGCATCGTGAAAGTGCTCCGGCCCTCTCCCCCACTGGTCAGGTTCAGGTCAAAGGAGGCGCCCATCAGGCCACCGCCTCCGTCACGGAGAGGAACACGTCATCGAGGGTCGGCCGGTCGATGGCCACCCGCACCGGTCCGGTGCTCCCGACCGTCAGGCGGGCCAACTCGTGCTGCACGTGGGCGGCGCTGCCGTCCGTAGCCACCTCGATCACCCGGTCCCCTTCGTCGGCCCGGATCACACCGGGCTGGCGCACCGCCCGCTCGTAGTCGGGTCGGGCGGCGAACTCGAGCCGGATCACCTCCGTGCCGACGCGTGCCTTCAGCTCGGCGGCCCGGCCCTGGGACACGACCCGCCCGTGGTCGATCATGACGATGGTGTCGGCCAACTGGTCCGCCTCCTCCAGGTACTGGGTGGTGAGCAGCACGGTCACCCCGCCGCCGACCAGTCGCCGCACCGTCTCCCACAGCTGCTCCCGGCTGCGCGGATCGAGGCCGGTGGTCGGCTCGTCGAGGAACAGGAGCTTGGGTGGCACGATCATGCTCATGGCCAGATCGAGCCGGCGCCGGAGCCCGCCCGAGTAGCCGGCCACCCGCCGGTCCCGCACCGGCACCAGATCGAACTCGGTCAGCATGTCCTGCACCCGCCGGTGCAGATGGGCCCGCGGCACGTGACGCAGACGGGCCATCATCAGCAGGTTCTCCTCCCCCGTCAGCAGGTCGTCCACCGCCGCGTACTGGCCGGTGAGGCTGACGTCGCGTTTGATCGCCTTCGGGTCGGCCATCAGGTCGTGCCCGGCGACGACGGCGGTGCCACCGTCGGGCCGGGTCAACGTGGCCAGTATCCGGATCATCGTGGTCTTCCCGGCCCCGTTCGGCCCGAGCAGGGCGACGATGGTCCCGGTTGCCACGTCGAGGTCGACCCCGGCCAGCGCGGCGGCGCCGCCGTACACCTTGGTGAGCCCCCGGGCGACAACTGTGTATGTCATACACGTAACTGTATACTGCACACGCAGTTAGGTCAACATGCAGACTGAGCCGATCCCATGACCGCGCCCGACACTCCCGTTCCCCTGCCGCCCGGACTCGACATCCTGTGGGGCCGGCGCCCGGCCGGGCGCCGGGGACCACGCCCGGGCCTGTCGGTCGAGTCCATCGTCTCGGCTGCGGTGGCGGTGGCCGACCGGGACGGGCTCGAGTCACTCTCCATGGCCCGGGTGGCGGCCGAGGTCGGGTTCACCACCATGTCGCTCTACCGCTACGTGGCCAACAAGGACGAGTTGCTCCAGTTGATGTGGGACGCCAGCGCCGAGGGCGCAGAGGAACTCGTCATCGAAGGTGACACGTGGCGGGACCGGCTGCGGACCTGGTCGGGGATCCAGCGCGACGTTCTGGCGCAACATCCGTGGCTGACCCAGATGCCGATGGCTGCACCGCCGATGGCCCCGAACTCGTTGACCTTCGTCGAGCGCGGTCTCGAGACCATGGACGGCACCGGTCTGGCCGACGTCGACAAGCTCAGGATCATCGGCCTGATCAGCTCGTACACGCTGAGCGAGGCCCGCATGGCCAACGACGCCGCCCGGGCCCGCCCGGAGGGCGTCGAGTCGCCCAGTTTCGAGTCGTTCCTCCGGCTGCTCCTCGACGAGGAGCGCTTCCCCCGCCTGTACGGCATCGCCTGGTCGGAGCCGTCGTCACCCCGGTCGGACCACGAGGATTTCCTCTTCGGCCTGGACCGGATCCTCGACGGCGTCGCCGCCCTGATCGGAGACCGATGACCATCCCCACCGGCCTGGCCGGACTCGACATCTCCCGACCGGGGTTCTACCTCCGCGACGACTACTACGAGGTGCTGTCCTGGCTGCGGGCCAACGATCCGGTCCACCGCACGGGAGACGGGACGGTCCTGATCTCCCGTTACGACGACATCCGCCAGGTGAGCCGCGACCCTTCGGCGTTCACCTCCCGCCGGGGTGCCATCCTCAACGATCCGGTGCGGGTCACCGGCGCCAACGATGCGGCCGGGTCGCTGGTCCACCTCGACCCCCCGCTCCACGCCGACTACCGGCGCCTGCTGAACCGGGAGTTCACGCCCCGCGCCGTGGCGCGTATGGAGGAGACCATCGTTGGCATAGTGAGCCGGACCTTTGACACACTGGATGCCAGATTGACTCCGGGCCAGGTCATCGACTTCGTCGAGGACGTCGCCCTTCCGGTGCCGGTCCTCGTCATCGCCGAGCTCCTCGACATCACGGAGCACCCTTTGCCGGACATCCGGCGCTGGTCGGACGCCACCATCTCGGTGTCGGACGACCCCACCGCGCAGGTCATCGCCGACGTCACCGAGTTCGCCCACGTCCTGGCCGGCCATGTCCGGCGCACGTTCGAATCGGTGGCGGCCGGCACGAGTGGTGACGATCTGCTGTCGCTTCTGGCGTCGTCCCAGGTGGGCGACCAGCCTCTGACATCGGCGCAGGTGCAGCTGTTCTGCCTCACGCTGATGGTCGCCGGCAACGAGACCACCCGCAGCCTGATCTCCGGCGGGGCCCAGGCGCTGGCCGAACATCCCGACCAGCGAGCGGCCCTCATCCGGGACCCGGCACTGATCCCGGCCGCCGTCGAGGAGTGCCTGCGGTGGGTCACGCCGATCCAGGCGTTCTGCCGCACCGCCGTGAGTGACATCCCCTTCGGCGGCGCCGAGGTGCGGGCCGGCGACTACATGGTACTGCTCTATGCATCCGGCAACCGGGACGAGGACGCCTTCGGCCCCGGCGCCGACCGCTTCGACGTGCATCGAGCGGCGTCGCCCGCACATGTGGCGTTCGGCTTCGGCGAGCACCTCTGTCTCGGCGCCAGCCTGGCCCGCCTCGAAGCCCGCCTGGTGTTCGAGGAACTCCTGCGCCGCTACCCGGACTACCGGGTGGCCGGCCACCCGGTGTGGGTGCCCAGCACCCTGACCCGCGGCGTCTCCCGCCTGCCGGTCATCCTGCGCTGAGCCGCCTGGCGATGAACGCCCCCACGACGGCGCCGCCGGCTGGGCTCGACCACCGGGCGACCTCAGCCGACCGGTTCGACTTCCCGGATCAGCTGATCCATCCAGCGGTTCTCGACATCGCCCCAGCGCCAGTAGGCCAGCGCCACCGCCCACACGATCACGAACAGCCCGGCGATGCAGAACCCGGCCACGTTGGTGTCGAAGCCGGCCATGGTGTCCCAGAAGGCGCCGTGGAGGTGGGCCTCGGAGGTCAACACCCCCAGGATCTCGATGGTCCCGATGATGAAGGCGGCTCCGATCGACAGTCCGGTGATGACCAGGTTGTAGTACACCTTGCGTACCGGCCGGGCGAACGCCCAGCCGTAGGCGAAGTTCATGAAGCACCCGTCGATGGTGTCGAACAGCATCATCCCGCCCGAGAACAGGGCGGGTAGGGCCAGGACGGCGTAGTAGGGCAGGCCCTGGATGGCGGCGTAGGCGGTGGCCGCCAGGAGGACCACTTCCGTGGTGGTGTCGAAGCCGATGCCGAACAAGAGGCCGACGAAGTAGAGCTGCCAGGTGTGGTTGATCGACCGCATGAACCGGCCGAAGAACCGGTACATCAGGCCCCTGGCCTGTAGTTGCGCCTCCAGTTGCTCCTCGTCGTAGATCCCGTTGCGCATCTCCCGGAAGACCTTGAAGATGCCGGCCAGCACGATCAGGTTCAGGAACGCGATCAGGTACAGGAAACCGGCCGACAGCACGGTCCCGGCCGCGCCGCCCGCCGTTTCGTAGGTCGAGTCCGGGTTGACCACCGCCCCGAAGACGGCCCGGGCGGCGACGGTGATGCCGACCCCGACGGCGACGATGACCGACGAATGACCCATCGAGAAGAAGAAGCCGGATGCCAGCGGGCGCTTGCCGTCGGCCATGAGCTTGCGGGTCGTGTTGTCGACGCACGAGATGTGGTCGGCGTCGAAGGCATGGCGCACGCCGAGGAACCAGGCGGTCAGCGCCACCCCCAGTCCGACGCCCAGCCCCTTGCTGTCACCCACGCCCCGGTAGTCGAAGTGGTGGGGCATGACCACGAACACGTAGATCATCCAGCCGATGGCGTTGACGGCCAGGATCACCGCGGCCATGCCGATCAGGCGGCTCCATTCGGCCCGGCTCAGGGATACGCGCTCTGCCATGACAGTCAACCGCCTTCGTCCGAGGACCGGTGTCGCTGGGGACAGGAGGGCCAGGCGACCGGACTCGCCCCCGAGGGGGACCACCGTTGCGGGACAGTGCCGGGATCACACCGGGCTTCGCTGGCTCGTCTGCCACCCCGGAGATGCGGGGCGTCAGCGACCGTAGGGACAGGGGAGCCGGTTGTCAAATCTGATCGGATGATCAGCTGTTGAGTCGGCTACCGGGACCGGATCGGAGGTGTGGGATACTCCGAACATGCACCTGCTGCCCGCCGACCGGTCGGATGCCCGCGTCATCGACGGCGAGCGGGTGTGCCAGGCCATCGAGGCGCTGGCGCCCCCCGACGTGATCAAAGAGCAGGCCGGCCGGTTCGCCCTCCTCGCCGATCCGACCCGCCTGACCCTGCTCACATGTATCCGGGCGGCCGGTCCCATCAGCGTGTCCGACCTGGCCGCCGCCACCGGGATCGCCGACTCCACCGTCTCGCAGACCCTCCGCTACCTGCGGGCCACCCAGACCGTGACCGCCGAGCGCGACGGCCGGGTCATCCGCTACCAGCTGGCCGATCCGACCATCGCCGCCCTCCTGCCCGGCCCGGCGTAGCCCGGCCCTGCGTAGCCCGGCCCTGCGCAGCCCGGCCGGAGCCTCCCCCAGCCCGGCCGGAGCCCCTCCAGCAATAGTGCGCGATTTCTACTGGCATACAGTACAAATCGCGCACAAGGGGGATGCCGCCGGCCCATCCAGCGGGCCACGACCGGTAGCGCCACCTCTCCCCACCGATTAGAACTTCTTTCTAGAACTGGCTCGTCGGGGAGGCGGAGCGTGGGAAGTCTGGAAGGCCGGGTGGTCGTGATCACCGGCGCAGGTGACGGCATCGGGTTGGGCATCGCCCACCGCTTCGGCCGGGAGGGCGCCCGCCTGATCCTGGCCGAACTGAACGCCGAGGCCGGCGAGCGGGCGGCCGCAGCGGTGCGGGCCGAGTCCGGCGGCGAGGCGGTGGCGGTCCGCACGGACGTCAGTGTCAAGGACGATGTCACCGCCATGATCGACGCCGCCGTTCAGCGGTGGGGCACCATCGACGTCCTCGTCAACAACGCATGGGGTGGAGGCACGCTGTCCCGCTTCGAGCGCAAGACCGACGACGGCCTCGACGCCGCCTTCCGGGTCGGGTACTTCGGTCCGGTCTGGGCCATGCAGGCGGCCTTCCCGACCATGAAGGCCAACCGCTACGGCCGGGTCATCAACCTCTGCTCGCTCAACGGCGTCAACGCCCACATGGGCACGACCGAGTACAACAGCACCAAGGAGGCGTTGCGGGCGGCGTCGCGCACCGCCGCGCGCGAATGGGCCGGCTACGGCATCTGCGTCAACGTCATCTGCCCCGGCGCCAAGACCGCGGCGTCGCGCCGGGCGTTCGCCGAGCACCCGGAACTGGAAGCGGCCGCCGACGCGTCGAATCCGATGGGCCGCCTGGGTGACCCGGAAAGTGACATCGCCCCTGTCGCCTTGTTCCTCGCCAGCGAGGACTGCCGGTACGTCACGGGTAACACACTGTTCGTCGACGGTGGCGCCCACATCAACGGCGCCGCCTGGGCCCCCGTCCTACCCGAATGAGCGACGACCTGGCCGCCCGCCTCGAGCGCATCGAGCGCCGCCTGGCTCTATACGACCTGCTCACCACCTACGGCCCGGCGGTGGACAGCGGGTCGGCCGACCAGACGGCCGAGCTGTGGGCCGAGGACGGCAGCTACGACTTCGGCGACGCCGTGCTCCCCGACCGCCAGGCGATTGGGAAGATGGTCAAAGGAAAGCAGCATCAGGCTCTGATCGCCACCGGTGCGGCCCACCTGATCGGCTTCCCGAAGGTGGACATCGACGGCGATCGGGCGGTGGTGACCGGCTACTCCCAGGTGTGCCGCTGGGTCGAGGACCGATTCGAGATTTGGCGGGTCACCGCCAACCGCTGGGAGCTGACCTGGACCGACGGCGCCTGGCGGGTCGACCGGCGCCAGGCGTACGTGCTGAACGGGCAGGAGCGGGCCCGGGCTCTCCTGCGGGCCGGGGTCACCGGGTGAAGATCGGGCTCATCAGCCCGGTCGTCATGCAGCTCCCCGACGGCCACAGCGCCTGGGAGGAGACGGCCGGCGTCGAGGAACTGGTCGCCGTGGCCGAGGCGGCCGACCGCCTGGGCTACCACCACCTGACCTGCAGCGAGCACGTCGTCGTGCCCGTGGCCGCCGAGGGCCAGAAGGGCCGGGGCGCCGTCTACTGGGATCCATTGGCCACGCTGAGCTTTCTGGCCGCCCGTACATCATCGATCCGGTTGCTGACCAACGTGCTGGTGCTCGGCTACCACCACCCCCTGGAACTGGCCAAGAGCTACGGGACCCTGGACCGGCTGAGCGGCGGCCGGGTCATGCTCGGCGTCGGCGTCGGTTCGCTGGAGGAGGAGTTCGAGCTGCTCGGCCGGCCGTTCGCCGATCGGGGAGCCAGGGCCGACGACAGTCTGCGGGCCGTGCGCGCTGCGTTCGGGCGCGAGGTGCCCGAATATTCAGGTCCGTACTACCGGTTCTCGGAAATGGCCGTGATCCCCCACGGCGTGCAGTCCCACGTGCCGATCTGGGTCGGCGGTCGGACCGGGCGTTCTCTACGGCGGGCCATTGAACTGGGCGACGGTTGGATGCCGATGGCCATGCCCCGCTCGCAGCTGACCGGGCTACTGGACCGGCATGAGCGGGGGGCCGGATTCGAGGTGGTCCTTTCACCACCTGAACCTCTGGATCCGGTGGCCGCTCCGGACCGGGCCCGGCAGCTGATCGACCGGGCCGGCTCGCTCGGTGCGACGACAGTGAATGCCACCTTCGTGCACGAGTCGCCGGCCCACTACCTGGAGCAGTTGGAAGCCCTGACGAAGTTGGAGGTCATGACATGAGCGACTCCCTGGTGGCCATGGTCACCGGCGCCCGGGTTGGCATCGGCCAGGCCACCGCTGTCGCATTCGGCCAGGCCGGGCTGCGCGTCGCCCTGACCAGCCGGAGTGATCCGGGCTCTGCGGTCCGTGAGGTCGAGGCGGCGGGCGGTCAGGCGATGGGCGTGGCCCTCGATCTGCTCGACCGGCCCAGCATCGATGCCGCCGTGGAGAAGGTGATCTCGGAGTGGGGCGGGATCGACATCCTGGTCAACAACGCCTTGTGCGACCAGCCCGGTTCCCAGGCGCTGATCGACGAGATGGACTTCGCCGCCTTCGAGCGCATGATCGTGGGCGAGGTCGTCAATACCGCCTATCTCACCCGCCAGGTTCTGCACGGACAGGCGGACCGGAAGGTGACGGTCGTCAACATCGGCTCGGCCGCCGCCGACTTCGTGCCGCGGGTCCCTATCGGCCAGGGCGGTTACTCGTACTCCTACGCAGCCAACAAGTCGGCGCTGCACCGCTTGGGCGGGTTCCTGCAGCTCGAGTACGGCGAGCGGATGCGGGCGTTCACCGTCAACCCGGGGGTGGTGCGCACCGAGCGGTTGATCGAGCGGCTCGGCGACCTGCCCGGCAGTGTGGCACCCAGTGTGCCGGCCGATGTCGTGCGGTGGCTGGCCCTCGATCCGGAGTCAGATGCGCTGGTCGGGCAGTATCTGCACGCCCAGAAGGTGGCCAAAGAGAAGGGATGGCTGTGATGACCGAGGCTCTACGTCCCCTGCCGGCCGCCGATGTCCCGGGGTGGGACGCCGAGGCCGACGTGGTGATCGCCGGGTTCGGCACGGCGGGTAGCGCCGCAGCCGCCGAGGCTGCCGGGTTGGGCGCCGACGTGCTGGTGCTGGAACGGACCAGCGGATGGGAGAGCGCGGCTGGGGCGCTGGCCGGCGGTCTCATCTACATGGGCGGCGGGACCGACGTTCAGAAGGCGTGCGGGTTCGAGGACACCGCCGACAACATGTTCCGCTTCCTGATGGCGGCCATGGGGCCGGGCGTGGACGAGGAACGGTGCCGCGTCTACTGCGACGGGAGCGTCGACCACTTCGACTGGTTGGTGGCGTGCGGCGTCCCGTTCAAGAACAGCTTCTGGGAGACGCCGGCATGGGAGCCGCCGCTCGACGACGGGCTCATGTACTCCGGTGGCGAGAACGCCTACCCGTTCAATGAGATGGTGCCGCCCGCGCCGCGGGCCCACGTGCCCCAGATGGAGGGCAAGAAGACGGGGCGCAAGGGCGGCGGGTGGATGCTGCTGTCGGCGCTCACCTCGACCGCCCTCAGCCGGGGGGCCAAGGTCGAGTACGACACGTTCGTCGAGCGGCTGGTGACCGACGCCGACGGATCCGTGGTCGGGTTGGTGGCCCGGCGCTACAGCGACCGGATGTACGTGCGGGCCCGGGGCGGAGTGGTGCTCAGCACCGGCAGCTTCACCTATGCCGACCGGTTGCTGGCGTCGCACTCCCCGTGGTTGATCGGTCGGCCCGGCTCCGCCGTTGAAGCCCACGACGGGCGCTCGATGCTGATGGCCCAGGCCCTGGGCGGCGACGTTCGCCACATGGACGCCTACGAGTGCGCGCTCGGGATCGATCCGGCCCTTCTGGTGCGGGGGATCCTGGTCAACAACCAGGGTCAGAGATTCATCAACGAGGACACCTACCCGGGCCGGGTGGCCCATGCCATCCTGCGGGCGCAGGACAACGACGCCTTCCTGATCATCGACGAGGAGGCCTACGAGGAGTCGCCCGAGCCGCTGCGGATGAAGTTCCTGAAGCTGCGGCCCACCTGGGTGGCCTCATCGGCGGCCGAGTTGGAGGTCGAGACGGGACTGCCCGGCGGCACGCTCGAAGCCACGCTGACGGTCTGGAACCGCCACGCCGAGGGCGGCCGGGACCCTGTCTTCCACAAGGCTTCGAAATGGGTGCGGCCGATCAAGGGCTCGATCGGCGTCATCGATCTGCGCGGCCAGTGCAACGGGTTCACCCTCGGCGGCCTGGCCACGACGGTCGCCGCCGAGGTGCTGCACGTCGACGGCGAACCCATCACCGGGCTGTACGCCGCCGGCCGGGCGGCCAACGGCATCCCGGCGTGGGGCTACGCCAGCGGCACGTCTCTCGGCGACAGCACCTTCTTCGGTCGCCGGGCCGGACGGGCCGCCGCCGACCGCGCCGCCGCCAACCGCCCGTAGCCGCACCCCTTCAGCGGGCCGCCGCTGGCCGCGCCGTCGCCAACCGCCCGTAGCCGCACCCCCTCAGCGGGCCGCCGCCGTCCGAGCCGCCGGCCCGGCGCTTGACAAGGTAGACAGACCGGTCTATCTTCATATCCGTTAGTAGACCGACTGGTCTACTCAAAGGAGTTGCCCGATGCTCGCCATGCCGGAGTGCCCGACGGAAAGCGACATCGAAGTCGCCATCGACACCATCTCGCCGGCCGCCACCCGTCCGCTGCTGCGGATGGTCGGGCTGGCCTCGATCACCGTGACGTTCCTGGCCGCCTCGGCCGCACCTACGCCCCTGTACGCCACCTACCAGAAGGCGTGGGGGTTCTCCGCCCTCACCACCACAGTGGTCTTCGGGGTGTACGCCATCGCCTTCCTGTTCGCCCTGCTCGTCGTCGGCCGCCTGTCGGATCACGTCGGTCGCCGGCCGGTGCTATTGGCCGGGATCGCCGGCCAGATCCTGGCCCTGGCCGTGTTCGTCGACGCCCACAGCGTGGGCGCTCTGTTGGCCGCCCGGATCGTCCAGGGACTGGCGGCCGGCACCGGGATCGGGGCCATCGGCGCCGGGATGCTCGACATCGACGAGGTGCGCGGCGCCGTCGCCAACGCCACCGCCCCCGGGCTGGGCACATCGAGCGGCGCCCTCATGGCCGCCTTCGCCGTCCAGTGGCTACCGGCACCGACCCGGTTGGTGTACGTGGTGCTGGGCGGCCTGCTCGTCCTCCAGGCCGTCGGCGTGGTCCTCCTACCGGAGACCAGCCCGCAGGCGCCGGGAGCGGTCCGCTCACTGGTCCCCCGGCTGGCTGTGCCCGAGCAGACCCGGCGTCCGATGCTGGCCGCCGCCCCGGTGCTGTTCGCCGTCTGGGCGCTGGCCGGTTTCTACGGGTCGCTCGGTCCCAGCCTGATCGATCACCTGTTGCGGTCCCGGTCGGTCGTGGCGGCCGGCCTCGGCCTAGGCGTCCTGACCGGCGTGGCCGCCATCATGACCTACCTGCTCAAGACGACCCCGGCCGCCCGGGTGCTGCTGATCGGCACCGGCGCCCTTATCGTCGGCGTCGCCGCCGTCATGCTGTCCATCCGCACCGGCTCGTCGACCGGGTTCTTCATCGCCACGGCCGTCGCCGGCACCGGCTTCGGCGCCGGCTTCCAGGGGGGCATCCGCCTGGTCGCCCCGCTCGCCTTCCCCCACCAGCGGGCCGGCGTCCTGTCGGTGCTGTTCATCGTCTCCTACCTGGGACTCGGGGTCCCGGCGGTGCTGGCCGGATACGCCGTGGTACAGGGGGGCGGCCTGGTCAGCACCAGCTACGAGTACGGATTGGCTGTGATCGTCCTCGCCGTGCTGGCCACGTTCAACCTGCGCCGTCTGGGCCGGACCGAGACCGTACGATAGAACAGATAGACAGAGTTGTCTGAAGGAGGCGTTCGGTGAGCACAGCAACTACCGAAAAGCGGAGCACGGCTCGGGCCCGGTTGCTCGATGCGGCCAACGAGCTGTTCTACTCCGAAGGCGTCCAGACCGTCGGCATCGACCGCATCATCGAGCGGGCCGGCGTGGCCAAGGCCTCCCTCTACAACCTGTTCGGCAGCAAGGAGGAGTTGGTCGCCGCCTACCTGGCGTCCCGGCAGGACCAGGTGACCGGTCAACTGACCGACGCCATGAGTCGGGTCGACGATCCCCGCCAGAAGATCCTGGCCGCATTCGACGCCCAGGCGGCCCGCAACCGCCAGCCCGGATACCGCGGCTGTGCGTTCATCGCCGCTTCCACCGAGGCCCCCTCCGGCGGTCTGGTCGAGCGGGCCAGCGACCAGTTCCGCGCCGACATGCGGGCCCTTTTCACCGATCTGGCCGAACGGGCCGGGGCCCCTGATCCGCCGCTCCTCGGCCGGCAGCTCCACCTCCTCTACGACGGCGCCGCCCTGGCCAGTCGCATGGACCACCACGACCCCGAGATCGGACCGGCCACCCGCCACGCCGTCGAAGCCCTCCTCGACGCTCACCTACCGAAGCGCCGGCGGCCGGCGGCCCGGCATTGAAGCTGAGTCGCCGACCGGCCGCCGGGTAGGAAACGACCATGGCCGCAGGGACGCCGACGTCTGCCGATGGCCCGCTCGATGAGTTGCACCAGGCGATCGCCGGCTGCCGGGCCTGCGACCTGTGGCAGAACGCCACCCAGGCAGTGCCCGGGGAAGGGCCGATCGGCGCCCGCCTGATGATGGTCGGCGAGCAGCCCGGCGACAAGGAGGACCTGAGTGGGCACCCGTTCGTCGGACCGGCCGGCCACCTGCTGGATGAGGCCATGGCCGCCGCCGGCATCGACCGCCGGCAGGTGTTCGTGACCAACGCCGTCAAGCATTTCAAGTGGACGCCGCGGGGCAAGCGGCGCATCCACGACAAACCCAATCGCAGCGAAGTGGTGGCCTGCCGCCCATGGCTGGAGCGCGAGATGGCGATCGTCCAGCCCGAGGTACTGCTGCTGCTGGGCGCCACGGCCGGCCAGGCGGTCCTCGGTCCCGGCTTCCGCGTCACCCGCGACCGGGGCGTGGATCTGACTGATACCGGTCTGGCCCCGCACGTGGTGGCCACCATCCATCCGTCGGCGCTCCTGCGCATCAGCGATGCCACGGAGCGGACCGAGGCCACGGCCCGTTTCGTCGCCGACCTGCAGACGGCCGCCCGGCTTCTCTGATCAGGTTCTGATCAGCAGCACGGCGACCGTCAGGATGCCGCCGACCGCGAAGTAACTGGCGTAGTCGTTGACCGATCCGTTGTGGGCCGCCCGCAACCACGTGACCGGGCGCGGCTCCGGCCGGCGGATGTAGGCAGCGGCCAACACCAGCCCGGCGAGGATCATCCCGAGCGACAGGCCCAGCCCGGAGGCGGAGAAGAACTCGAACGAGACGTGCGGGACGGGCAGGGTCGTTCCCGAGTGCAGTACGCCCCGGGCGTAGCGGCCGGGAGAGAGCAGGCCGCCGGCCGCCGGCTCGGCCACCCGGTGGAGGATCGGGTACGCCAACACGCCGGACGCCACACACCCGACCGCCAGGACGGCCAGGCCGGTGATCATGCCCGGATGCAGGTCCTCCATGTCCCCGTGCGGTCGCGGACGGCGCCGGAAGAAGGCCAGATGGCAGGCCCGGGCCAGGGCGGCCACGGTGATGATCTGGGCGACCAGCAATACGCCGAAGGCGACCGGATCGTGGTCCCGGAGGCTGTCGTGGATGAGCCCCAGCGACACGTAGCCGTTTAGCGGTGGGACGCCGGCGATGGCCGCCGCGCCGACGACGAAGGCGCCGGAGATGATCGGCATGGGCCGGGCCAGCCCGCCCATCTCCGACAGCTTGGTCAGGCCGGTGGCGTGCACGACGGCGCCCGCGCACAGGAAAAGCAGCGCCTTGAAAAGCGAATGACTGACCAGGTGATAGACGGCGCCGGCCACTCCCCCCGACCGGGCCGAGGCGAAGCCGACCAGCAGGATGCCCATCTGCGAGATGGTGTCGTAGGCCAGGAGGCGTTTCAGGTCATCCTGGGCCAGCGCCAGGACAGCGCCCAGTACGGCCGACACGCAACCGAACACGGTGAGCATGCCGAGCAGGGCCCCGCTCGAGGTCTGGGCGTAGATCTGGAGTGAGAGACGGGCGATGGCCACGATCCCCAGATCGACCATCAGCCCGGAGAACAACGCCGACACCGGGCCGGGAGCGGCGGTGTGGGCGTCGGGCAGCCAGCCGTGGAACGGCATGATGCCGGCCTTCGTGCCGAACCCCATCAGAAGGAGACCGAGGGCGACCATGTCGACCGGGCCGGTGTGACCCTGCAGGGCATGGTGGAGCTGGCCGAAGTTCAGGGCCCCGTCGCCGCTGTAGAGCATCGCCGCGCCCACGAAGACGGCGAAGCCGGCCATGTTGGTCAGGACCAGGATCTTGAATGCCGCTTCGAGGGCGATGGGCCGTTCCAGGAAGAACCCGGTGAGGCCGTAGCTGGCCAGGGCGGCCACCTCGAACCAGACGAACAGGTTGACCATGTCGGCGGTGAGGGCGCTGCCGATCAGGGCGGCGAGCAGGAGCTCGAACAGGCAGGCATACGCACCCAGCTCCCGGGGGCCGAGCCCGGGCAGCTCCGACAGGGTGCAGATCAGTAGGACGGTACCGATGGCGCTCACCGCCAACGCGTAGGTCAGACCGAACGGATCGGCGGCCAGCGTGTCACCCAGTTGCTGCCCGGAGAACGGGGCCCAGTGCCCGAGAAAGTGGGTGAGTTCGTAACCGCCCAGGACCTTCGGCGCCTCGAGCAGCAGCAGCCCTCCGGCCGCCGCCATGGCCAGGATGCATACGACGAGGGCGGCTCGCTTCGACACTCGGGCCACCAACGGGCTGAGCACCGCCGCAGTGATGGGAACGGCGATGGGAAGTGGCAGCAGGCTGGACAGCCCGGCGGAACTCACCCTCGTAGATCTCGGATACGGTCGGAATCGAGCGTGCGGTGGTGCTGGCTGAGCCGGACGGCGACGGTCAGGAACACCGCAGTGACGGCCACGCCGATGACGATGGCGGTCAGGCAGAAGTTCTGCAGAACCGGGTCGGCCACGTCACCATGGGCCAGTTGGGTCGGTGTCAGTCCGTTCGGTGGGTTCAGGAGAACCGGGGCCGTCGACCGCTTCCGGTAGGCCATCGAGATCAGCAACAGATAGGTCGACGACTCCATCAGCGAGAGACCCATGATCATCTTGATCAGGTTGCGCCGGGTCAAAACCGTGTAGAGGCCGATACAGAAGAGGGCGCCGGCGGCCAGGTAGTTGACGAGGATCACTGGTCGTCGGCCTCGTCCGGTGTCCAGTCGTGACCCATTCCGAGAATGGCGAAGATGACGAGGACCAGCCCGGTGCCCACCTCCACCAGCTCACTGCCGGAGAAGACCTGGAGGATCCCGCCGGCGCGGATGGTCTCGAGCGGAGCGAGAGGGATCCAATTGGCCGAGAACGATCCCTTGAGGACCAGGCCGAGGGCCTCGCAGGTGATGATGGCGAGCGCCCCGGCCAGCTCGATCGGCTCGATCACACCCGGCCGCACGATCCGGGCCACCTTGTCGTAGCCGAAGGCGGCGTACACGAGCAGCGCCACCCCGGCGATCACGGCGCCGGCCGGGAACCCGCCTCCGGGTGAGTACCCCCAGGCGGCCAGGTACACGCCGCCGACGGCCAGGATGGGCGTCGCCAGACGGGCTGCCACCCTGACGATGACGGTCATGGCCCGTGACCGCTCCGGGCCGAACTGTCCCAGCGGCTGCCAGTCGGGGGTGGGCCGCCGGGTAATCACGTCCGTCCGTTGGTCATCGTCGGTCTCGGCCGCCTCCGCCTCCCGGGCGTCGGCGTGTCCGCCCCCGCTCGACGGGTCGTCCTCCGACTGCTCCTTCTGGCCGGCCGCCTCCTCGCCGATGAATCCGAGACGCGGTTCCTTCGGACGCGACAGCATCGTCACGCAGACCACCGCAGCCAGGAGAAGGTATGTCTCGCCGAAGGTGTCGAAGCCTCTCGATCCGTAGACGACCTCGTTGACGGGTTCGGTGGTCCCCCATTTCGGGATGGCGATCTGGGTGGCGTAGCGGGCCGCGGCCGGCAGCGGGGCCTGCTCACGCGGCAGGTGGACGAACGCCAGCGCCAGCACCGCGGCGAACCCGATCACGATGACCAGCCCGATGACGGGGCGGTGGGTCGGCTCCTGCTCGTGCCGCTCGGCGCGTACCGCTTCCGCGGCGGGTTGGCCGGGAGAGGCTGTCATCCTTTGTCCTCTCCCAGATCACCGGTGTCGGCCACATCCGTGCGCACCTTGCCGATGGCGATGAGATACAGCGTGGGCAGAGCGATGGTGCCGACCACCACCTCTGAAAGGGCATCGTCGGGCGCACCCAGCACCACGAAGGCGAGCGACAGCACGGTGCCGGCGGCCGACAGCGCCATCACCGCCCCGTTGAGGTTGCGGGTGCGCATGACCAGCACGCCGGCGGTCAGGACCAGGGCCAGGCAGAGGTAGTCCATGGCCCAGAATCCGCTCATGACGACTTCTCCGGCTCCCTCGGTTCGTCGCGGACAGCCCCCGACCACATCGGCACGCCCGCCTTGTAGGCGGCGCGGGCGAGCGAGTGGGATGCGGTTGGGCTGATGATCAGAATGAGTACGGCCACGATCAACGCCCGGCCGCCGTAACTGGTGATCGGACCTTCACCGATGACGAGGGCGATGAGGGCCGGCAGCGTGCCCATCGTGATGGTCTTCGACGAGCACTGGATCCGGCAGTACACGTCCGGCATACGGAGGATGCCGACGGCACCCGACAGCGAGAACAGGACGCCGATACCGGCCAGGACGGCACGATTATCTCGGTCACAACAGACCTCGCTCCAGGTAGCGCGACCAGATGATGGTGCCCAGGTAGCTGAACGAGGCCAGCCATATGGCGGCGTCCAGATAGATGGTGCGGTCGGCGTAGGCGGCGAAGAACAGGACGGCCAGCGCCGCCTGTGTCGAGATGGTGTTGAGGGCAACGATGCGGTCGGACACCGTCGGACCGAGGGCCAGCCTGACCATCAGCGGGATCATGACGGCCACCTCGGCCAACCCGGCGGCCAGGAATACATCAGTCACGACGATCCTCCAAAGGGGCCAGCAGGTCTTCGACCGGCCCATTGACCTGCGTGCGGGCGGCCCGGCGGCTGCCCTCCGGCACGGCTATGGCGTGGAACTGCAGGTGTCGGCGGCGGCGGTCGAGATCGACGATCTGGTTGTCGACTACGAGCGACGAGATCAGCCCCACGGCGGCCAGCCCGCCGTCGCTCCGCTCGTGGGTCGCCACCACGATCATGCCGCTCGACAGTGGCCGGCGGGGTGACCAGATACGGGCCGACAGTTTCACGTTGGCCATCACGATGCGGCCGGCGGTGACCAGCAACAGCCAGAGCGATCGGACGAGCCGACGGGGGTGGAGGAACCACCAGGG
>DASZNC010000036.1:0-74426 GCA_035551615.1 Acidimicrobiales bacterium | reverse complement strand
GTATTTAGTCTTCGCACTCCATCAAGAGCGGGCGAATTTGCGTCGATAGACAGACATCATGAGCCGTTCCCCGGTCACTGTCGTCATCCCCGCCTGGAACGGCTGGGAGGCGACCAAGAGTTGTCTAGATGCGCTCCGCCCCACGCTCGGGGTGCGGGATCAGGTCGTGGTGGTGGACAACGGCTCCACCGATGCCACTTCCCAATCGCTGCGGCAGTACCCATGGGCGCAGGTTCTCAACCATCCTCTCAATCTGGGTTTCGCCCGGGCCGCCAATGCCGGGGCCGCCGCCGCCCGCCATGACATAGTCGTCTTCCTCCACAACGACACCGTTCCCATGGCTCGTTGGATCGAGCCGATCGTCGCCGCTCTGGACGACGGGTCGGTGGTGGCCGCCGGACCGGTATCCGACGTGGCCCTTCCTGGACAGGAAGTACTGGCCGCGCCTTTCCGATCGACGGCCGACGCCCGACGGTTCGCCCGCGACCACACAGCCGCCCACCGGGGCGAGACGACAGAGGCGTCGATCCTCGACGGGTTCTGCCTGGCCGTGCGCCGCTCGAGTTTCGAGGCGGCGGACGGTTTTCCGACGGAGTACGGCCTGGGCAGTTGGGAGAGCCACGACCTGTGCTGCCGGTTGGCCGCCGCCGGCCGGCTGGTCGTGGTCGCCGACTCCTTCGTGGCCCATCGGGGCCGGACCACCTTCACGGCCAACGGCATCGACCGGGCGACGGACCGGGAGAGGTTCCGGAGCGCCTTCGCCGCCGCCCACCCCGGCGCCGTACTGCCCCCGCTCGTCTCCGCCTGCCTGATCGTCAAGGACGAGGAGCCGTCGCTCACCTCCTGCCTGGCGTCGCTGGCGGGGGTGGCCGACGAGATCGTCGTCTACGACACCGGCTCCACCGACGGCACCGTAGAACTGGCCCGCCGCCTCGGCGCCCAGGTCATCGAGGGCTATTGGGACGACGACTTCTCCCGGGCCCGCAACGACGCGCTGGCCCACTGCCACGGCGAGTGGATCGCCTGGCTGGACGCCGACGAGGAACTCGAGTGTGACCCGGCCCAGCTGCGGACCCTCCTCGAGGACACGCCCCTGGAGATGGACGCCTGGTCGGTGCGCATCCGCAACCTGACCGGCGCCGGCACCGGCTCCGAGTTCACCCACTCGGCCAGCCGCCTGTTCCGCCGGGCCCGCTGCGAATGGGCCGGCCGGCTGCACGAGCAGGTCGCGGCCCGGGTCGAACACAGCGCCATCCGGGTGGCCGATCTCGAGGGCAGCCACATCAACCACACCGGCTACCTGGACTCCGTCATGGCGGCCAAGGGCAAGGCGGCCCGCAACCTGCGGGTGGCCCAGACCGAGATCGACGAAGCCGACGGTTGGGACAAGGGCTACTCGCTGGGCTCACTGGGCCGCTCCCTGGTGCTGGCCGGGCAGTTCCAGGAGGGACTGGACCGGCTCCTCGAGGCGCTCGAGAACACCGACAACGGCAACACCCGGCGGCTGGCCATGCGCGCCTCGGTCGATGCCCTGAGCGCCATGGGCCGCTACGACGAGGCCCTCGAATACCCGTCCCGCGTCGTCGACGAGGGTGCCCCACCGCACACCGCAGCGGTCATCGAGGCGCCCATCCGGCTGGCCCAGGGTCACTACCAGAAGGCGCTCGAGCTACTCGACACCATCGTTCCCGGTTGGGTCGACCTGGACGGGTACGGCATGAGCGTGCCGGCCTACGCGGCCCAGCGGTCACAGGCCCTGGCCGGGCTCCGTCGGTTCGGAGAGGCAGCTGACGCGCTGCTGTCGGTGCTGATCGAGGACGGCGTGCTCGATGCCCATCTGGGCTCACTCGTCGACTACATGACCGAAGCCGGTCGATCCCTGACCGACCTGGCCGTGGCCATCCCCCCGCAACGGGTCAACCTGTTCCTCGCCCAGGTCCTGCAGCTCCGGCCCGAGGTGGCCGATACCGTGCTCGAGGCCTGCCTGGCCGGACCGGTCGACGCCCGCACCGTGCTGGCCACCGCCTCCAAGCTGGCCATCCGCCTGCCCGTCGAGCGGGCCATGGTCTGGTCCGCCGTCCTGCGCCAGGCCGGATTCGTGGCCGCCTGTCCGTTGATCGCCATCGCCGGATCGGACGGGCCGCCGGTGCTGCGGGCCCGGGCCGCGGCCACCGCCAAACGGGCGTTCGGCGACGACCGGGCGGAAGAGCTGTTCCTGAGCTCGTGGGCCGCCGCGTCGGATGACGACCGGGCCGTCATCACCCTCGAAGCCGGCCAGCTGTGCCCCGAACTGCTGATCACCGTGGCCGGCGCCCCGGCCACAGTCGCAGGTAACCGATGAGCCGCCGCCCGGCCGGGCGTAGCCACCGGGCGGCCGGCCAACCGGTCCCGACCACCGGCCGCCGGCCGGGCCGCCCCCGCCCGCCCGGTCTCGACAACCGGGCGCTGCCCACGCTCCTAGCCCACCTGATGCACCAGAAGCACCTGAGCGACCAGTCGAACCAGTCCCAGCAGTCGAACCAGTCCCATCAGGCCCACCCGTCGTACCTGGCCCATCCCAGCCACCCGTCGTTCCGGGGCGACCGGTGAGCAAGCGTCCGGCCGGCAAGGCCAAACGGCCGTCCGGCCGGGTCACCCCCGGCGGGCGGGCGACCACCCGCGCCATCACCAACGAGTGGCGGGGCTCGGTCGCCTGGCTGGCGCCGTTCTTCAATCCGTCCGGCTTCGGCGAGGAGGCACGGGGGCTGGTCCGCAATCTGGTCAAGCGCCAGATACCGATCAAGATCATGAGCGCCGACGACTCGCCCGATTTCGTCGACAACCTGCGCCACGACCCACCACTGGCCATCCTCTTGAACGAGGCGCTCAACCGGCCGACCGTCGCGCCGATCACCGCCGTCGCCCATCTGCCGATCCGGGCCATCTACCGGGTGCCCTTCGCCGCGGTGACCGTGGGCCGGGCCATGTTCGAGACCGACGGCCTGCCGGCCGAGTGCGTGGCCCGGCTCAACACCCTCGACGAGGTGTGGGTCCCCGGCCACTTCAACCTGGACACCTTCACCCGGGCCGGCGTCCGGGTGCCGATGCATGTCGTGCCCGGCGGGGTCGACGCCTCCGCCTACCGGCCGGGGCTGAAGCCGCTGCCCATCGTCGGCACCCGTGGCACCGTCTTCATGAGCGTGTTCGAGTGGGGTCACCGCAAGGCCCCGGACCTGCTCCTGCGGGCCTGGGCCGATGCGTTCCGGCCCGACGCCGACGTCTCGCTGGTCATCCGCTCGTACCTGCCGCACTACTACGGCGGCGACAACGCCTCCGCCGTCTACGCACTGATCGACGAGCAACTGGCCCAGTTCGGTCGCACCCGGGCCGACGTGGCTCCGATCGTCGTCGTCGGTCAGCAGTTGACGACCGAGGCCATGCCCCGTTTCATGGCCGCCGCCGATGTCTACGTCGGTGCCGCACGCGGCGAGGGATGGGGCCGCCCGCTGCACGAAGCCATGTCGTGCGGGCTACCGGTGATCGCCACCAACTGGGGGGGCAACACCGACTTCATGAACGAGGCCAACAGCCGGCTGATCTCGATCGACGGGCTGGTCCCGGTCGATGACCGCATGCCGGTCGAGGCCTTCCGGGGGCAGATGTGGGCCGAGCCGTCGGTCGGCGAGCTGACCGAGGCACTCCGGGAACTGGCGGCCGACGGGCAGATGCGGCGGACCATCGGACGACGGGCCCGGGCCGACATCGAACGACAGTGGCAGTGGCACCAGGTGGCGCCCCGTGCGGAGGACCGGTTGCGGGCCCTGTCCGGCAACACGCCGTATGCCGTGGGCGCGGATCTGACGGCCACAGGGGCGCCGAGCCGCATCCGGTGGGTGGGCGATGTGTTCGCCGACCACAGCCTGGCCGGCGTGAGCCGCGAGCTGGTCTCCCGCCTGGGCCGGACGCATGAGCTGCCGGTGGAAGCGGTCAGTTCCGAGTTGCCGCCGTACCCGGCCGACAACGCCCTCCAACTGGCCGACGTGCCCGGCGCCGGGCGGGCCCGGCCGGACGGTCCCATCGCGTTCGAGGTGCGCCACTTCTGGCCGCCCGACTTCACGCCGGCGGCCCAGGGCCGCCTGGTCGTGATCCAGCCCTGGGAGTACGGCGGTATCCCCGGGTCCTGGGTGGAGGCCATCGCCCAGAACGTCGAAGAGATGTGGGTGCCGACGTCATGGGTGCGCGACTGCTATCTGCGTAGCGGCGTCCCGGCCGACAAGGTGGCGGTGGTGCCGAACGGCGTCGACACCGATCTGTTCCACCCGGACGGCCCCCGCCTCCACCTGCAGACGACCAGGACCAAGAAACTGCTCTTCGTCGGCGGGGTCATCTCCCGCAAGGGCTTCGACCTGGTGCTGAACGGGTACCGGGCCGCGTTCGGACCCGACGACGACGTCTGCCTGGTCGTGAAGCCGTTCGGCACCGACGGCGTGTACAGCGGCAACAACCTGGACGATGAGCTGCGAGCAGCGGCCGCCGACCCCGACGGACCGGCCATCGAGATCATCGACCGCCGTCTGACCAAGGCGGAGATGGCCGCCCTGTACCGATCCGCCGACGTGCTGGTCCACCCCTACCGCGGCGAGGGCTTCGGCCTGCCCGTGGCCGAGGCCATGGCCTGCGGTCGGCCCACCATCGTCACCAACTACGGCGCCTGCCTCGACTTCTGCGACCACACGACCAGCTGGCTGGTGCCGGCCATCGAGACCCACGGCGGGCTGGCCGACATGGGTCCGAGCCCGGCCGGCTACTGGTGGGCCGAACCCGACCTGGAGCAACTGGTGGGGCTGATGCGCACCGCCGTGACCGACCAGGAACAGGCCGCCGCCAAGGGCGGCGCCGGCCGTGAGCGCATAGCCAGCCGCTTCACCTGGGACGTGGCCGCCCAGGCGGCGGCCACCCGCTTGGCCGACCTCTCGTCACCGGCCGCCGCCGACGAGGTCCTCGTCGCCCGATAGCGCCGGGGCCGGAACCGCGGGGCGCGCCAGCCATCGTCCACGGTGGGCCGATCGACCGGCGCGGCTCGACGCGGAAGAGCTGGTGAAATGGCGACCAGACCGGACGGTCCGTCTGGCCGGTGACGTTCCCTAGGACCCGGCCAGTACGGCCAGCGGAGCCTCGATGGCCACGTGCGCCGGCCCGGCCGCCCCGTCCAGGTCGAGGAGACCGTGGCGGGCGGCCATGAACGCCTGGGTGGCCCGGTTGCGGTCGGTGGCCGCGTAGGCCAGTCGCAACCGGCCGAAGGCCCGACCCAGCTCGGCCACGAACGCCTCGTCGATGCCCATGCCGATGACGCGGCAGCTGACGACCAGGTGGGTGACGGCCGCTTCGGTCGGGTCGACCACGGCGGCGGCCACGATGCCGTAGCCGGAGTGGGAGTCGGCGACCGATCCCCACACCAGTTGATGGCCGGCCGGCAGGGGGCCTTCGATCCGCCGACCGTTCAGGTTCCACTGGTTGGTCTTGTCGATGAGCTGCACGGCGCGCACGGCCTCGTCGGAGGTGGCGTCGGCGGCCACGCCGGTGCGGAGGGTCAGCCCCAACTGGGCCAGGAAGTCCCCGCCGGCGCCGTCGTCGCCGCCCGCCTCGTGGAAGGCGATCCGGCTGAGCGTCATCTCCGTCCGGTGCCGGTCCTCATCGGTCAGTACCGCTCTCTGGGTGTAGGGGCTGTACAGGAGCTCCCGGCGCAGGTAGCTGAGCTCGGCGCCGAGGACGCGCATCTCCGGGAAGGCGGCCTGCACCTCCTCGCGCTCGAGCGGGTTGTCGTCGATGAAGACGGTGTTGGCGGCCGCCAGGTTGGTGGCGGCCAGGATCTGGCGGACACTCTCGGACTTCGGCCCGAAGTTGATCCTGGCCATCACGAAGTCGCTCAGGGCCAGCGAGATCCCGAGCGGATCTTCGCCCGCCCCTTTCAGGGCGTCCCACCGGCTGCGGACGAAATCGTCGTCGTTCTTGCTGGCGATGGCCAGCAGGATGCCCCGGCGCTGGACGATGCGCAGGGCCTCGGCGTATCCGGCCGGTCGGCTGTTCCAGTGATCGACGGTGCCCTCGGCGGCCACCCCCCGCCACAGGGTGTTGTCCAGGTCGGTGATCACGAGCTTCACCGGCGCCCGCCCGAGGATGGTCGTCCGCCGGGCCAGGACGTGGCGCAACAGGACCGTGTAGTAGAGGGCCGGCTGCATGTCGAACGACTCCAGCGTGGAGTACGGGGTCAGCGGGTTGTCCTGCTCGATCCAGTCGTCATAGGGATCGAACACGATCCGGTGGCCGTAGTAGTTGAGCATTTCCTCGTCGGTACGCATACGGCCGAGCAGGGCCGAGATCTCGTTGCCGTCGACGAAGTGGGTGCCCGGCCGGGTGCGGCACCATGCGGCCAGGGCCTCGTTGGCCCGGCGCACGAAGACCTTGAAGTTCTCGGGACCGCCGGCGGCGGTGTCGTAGCCGAGCGGGTCGGAGAACGGTTCGAGGAAGCCGACCACGAACCGGTGGTCGACGTCCAGGCCGGCGGCGATCGAGTCCATGTACCGCCGCATGTGGGCGATGGTCTCCCGCAGCCCGAGCTCGTGGTCGGTCCAGGCGAAGAAGTCGTCCAGGTTGCGGGGGTGCATGTACCGCAGCGGGGGGACCACCACCTGGAAGTCGGGGCGGGCACCGACGCGCCCGACCGGAACCGGGTGGTTGTGGACGATGTGGCTGCACTGCAGTTGCATGTTCAGTTGCTGGGCGACGCCGTCGGTGTACCGCAACATGAAGCCCGACCCGCAGCTACCGACCACTTCGAGATGAGCCGACTCGGCCGGCGTATCCACCGGACGGAGACCCTGCGGTTCGAACAGGGCGACCTGGCGCTCGAAGGGCAGGTAGGTCGACCGCATCCATTCCTGGTAGGCCGCGTCCACCCCGTCCCAGCCGATGATCGGTGGCGCTCCCTCGGCCGTCACCAGTTGGCGGCTACGGGCCGGGTCCGTGGTCACGATGGCGTGCACCGGGACCGGTCGTTTCGGCAGCGGGAGCCCGACTACGGCCCGGGTGTGGGCCGGCAGGCCGGCCGCCTGCTGCTGCAGTTCGGCGGATTCGATCAGCGGTATCAGTCGGAGGTGGGGCCAGTAACCGCGGACGGGGCGCGCCCCGGCCGCCCGCAGCGCGCCGGTCTCCAGGTATCCGAGGTTGAACTCCATGCTGCTCTCCTCCTGCCGCCGCCCGGTCGTACCTCCGGGCCGCCGTCACTCCCCCGAAATGTCGGAAACCAGGCGCGACACCTTGAATCCAGGTGCAAGAGAAGGGCACAACGGGCACCTACCGGAGGGATCGGTTCTAAAGCCGGCGCCCGACCCGTCCGATACATCCAGTGGCGCAAGCCATCGTCCCGCTGAGAAGGCAGGACGTTTCGCCAGGACGGCGAGCCAGACGGGCCACGGATGGTCCTCCCCTTCAGGGACAAGCCCTGATCCGTGACAGCCCATCCGAGGTTCTCTTGCGCAAACGCTCCGGTCTCATAGGCGTTCCGGCCGCCGTCATCGCCATCGTGGTGATGCTGGTCGTGCCGATGCCGAGCGTGGTGCTGGACGTCCTGATCAGCGCCAACATCAGCGGCGCCGTGATCATCCTTTTGATGACCATGCACGTGAAGAGGCCGCTCGACTTCTCCGTGTTCCCCTCGGTCCTGCTCGTCGCCACGATGTTCCGTCTGGCCCTCAACGTCTCGGCCACCCGCCTGGTGCTCCTGCACGGCTACGCCGGCTCGGTCATCTCCGCCTTCGGCCACTTCGTGGTCGGCGGCCAGATCATCATCGGCCTGGTCGTCTTCCTGATCCTGGTCGTCATCCAGTTCGTCGTGGTGACCAACGGTGCCGGCCGCGTGGCCGAGGTCGCCGCCCGCTTCACCCTCGACGCCATGCCCGGCAAGCAGATGGCCATCGACGCCGACCTGAACGCCGGCGCCATCGACCAGCAGGAGGCCCGCCGGCGCCGCAAGGAGATCGCCGACGAGGCCGACTTCTACGGGGCCATGGACGGTGCGTCCAAGTTCGTCCGGGGCGACGCCATCGCCGCCATCGTCATCACCGCCATCAACCTGCTCGGCGGCCTGACCGTGGGCATCGTCCAGCACCACCTGTCGCCGTCCAACGCCGTCCACGCCTACAGCCTCCTCTCGGTCGGCGACGGCCTGGTCTCGCAGATCCCGGCCCTGCTGCTGTCGATCTCCACCGGTCTGGTCGTGACCCGGGCGGCCACCGACGACAACGACTTCGGGACCGACGTCATCGGCCAGCTGCAGCGCCAGCACAAGGCCATCAGCGTGGCCAGCGCGGTCATGGCCCTCATGGGCGTCGTGCCCGGCCTGCCCCACTTCGCCTTCCTGGTGGTGGCCGGCGTCCTCTTCATCGTGGGCCGCCGGGCGGCCGCCGCCGTGGAGAGCTCGGACGCCGACGAGACGGCGAGCGACGACCCCGAGAAGCCGGGCATCGATCCCGACAGCCCGACGGCGCTGGCCGGCGAGATGAGGATCGAGCCGCTCGAGCTGGAGATCGGCACCAACCTGATCGACCTGGTCGACGCCGCCCGCGGTGGCGACCTGCTGGACCGGGTGAAGGGCCTGCGCCGCAAGATGGCGGTGGAGAAGGGCCTGATCATGCCGTCGGTCCGGACCCGTGACAACGTCAACCTGCCCCCCGACTCCTACTGCATCCGCATCAACGGCGTGGAGACGGCCACCGGCACGGCGCCCCCCGGCCGCTTCCTCGCCATCGGCGACGGCCTCGACCTGGTCCCCGGCGAAGCGACCATCGAGCCGGTGTTCAACCTGCCGGCCAAATGGGTGCCGGCCGAGGTCCGCCAGCAGGCACTGATCGCCGGCGCCACGGTCATCGACCGCTCCTCGGTCATCACCACCCACCTGGGCGAGGTGTCGGGCCGTTACGCCGGTCGCCTCCTGTCCACCCAGCAGGTCCGCCAGATCCTGGACCGCCTCAAGTCGTCCGACCCGGCCGTCCTCGACGAGATGGCCACCGCCCAGGTGACCCTCACGGACGTGCACCGGGTGCTGTGCAGCCTGCTCGACGAGGGCGTGGCCATCCGCGACATCGTCCGCATCCTGGAAGCCATCACCGTCAAGGCCCGCCAGAGCCGGGAGCCGGACGGCCTGCTCGAGGCGGCCCGCTCGGCCCTCGGCCCGGCCATCACCGCCCAGTACGCCAAGGACGGCAAGGTCGCCGCCATCACCCTCGATGCCGCCCTCGAGCGGCAGCTGATCGAGGCTGTCAAGACCGGGGACCAGGGTCCGTACCTGGCCATCGACCCAGGCCTGGCCGAAGCGCTCGTGCGCGAGGTCCAGGCGCTGGCCACGCAGATCGAGCAGGCCGGCCGTGACGCCGTGCTGATCTGCGCCACCCGCCTCCGCCCGCCGCTGCAGCAGTTGGTTACGGCCGGGGCCCGGCGGGTCGCTGTTCTGTCCATAAATGAGCTCGGGCCTCAGGTCCGGGTGGAGCGCATGGGAGTGGTGAATGTCGCCTCAGAGACAGTTTGAGGGACCTGATGTGCGGGTCCTCCTCGACGAGATCTGCACGACGTACGGAAGCGAGCCGACGATCGCCCGGGCGGAGACGTTCCGCACCGGGGGCGTGCTCGGCTTCTTCCAGCGCGAGCACTACCGGCTGGTGATCGACGACGAGACGGGCCAGGCCAATGCGCTGGCCCTGCCCCCGGCGCCGCTCGCGGCAGCCAAGAAGAAGGCGGGCGGCTCCCTTTCCGCCCTGCGCCTCTCCGGTCTGGCCGTCGCCGACGAGATCACCGCCGGCGAGGAGATCACCGCCGCCGAGTTCTTCGAGCAGATGGACGCCGAGCAGGCCGACATCACCCCGAGCCTGGCCGCCGGTGATCCGTGGGCGGCCATGGCCGACGAGACGGAGGACGAGGCGGTCATCGCGCCGGCCGCCCTCGACGCCAGTTGGGGGGCCCCGGCCGTCATCGACGACCTGCCCACCTTCGACGAGGTCCTGCGCCGGGTCGCCACCATGGTCGACGCCCCTGAGGTCTCGCCGGTCGAGTGGCCCAAGGTGGCCAAGCAGGCCGGCAACGAGTGGGCCGAGCCGGCCGTCGGCTACCCCTCCTCCCACGTCCTCGACGCCGTCGCCCAACTCGAAGCCCTGGCCCAGCCGGGCGCCCTGGCCGCGACCACCCCGGCGGCCGACGCCGAAACCGCCCCCGCCGAACCGGCACCCGCGGCCGAAACCGCACCCGGCTCCGAGAGCCTCACCGCCGACATCCTCACCGCCGTGGCCGCCGAGCTGGCCCCTGCGGAGATGGCGCCGGCCGCCCCGGTCCCCTCCTTTGACGACGAAGACACCATCGTCGCCATCCACGAGGGCAACACGGTGTCGGTCTACAGCCGCAAGACGGAGGCCGAAGCCGAGGCCGAGGCGCTGACCTTGGCCGGCCAGGATCTGGTGACCCGGCTGAGCGGGACCGACGCCGCCGACGACACCTGCGAAACCAACCGGGAGCTCGTCGAGGCCCACCGCCGCCTGGCCCGCCGCCTGATGGACGCCGGCCTCGGACCGGCGGCGGCGGCATCGGTGCGGGCATCTGTGTCCGCCGGTTGTGGCCTGGAGTCGGCCCTGATCGAGGCCATGGACAGCCTGCCGGTCGCCGACCGGGCCCCCCGCCAGGCCGGTTCGCTCATCCTGGTGGTCGGCCCCGGCCGCCGGGCCGGCGACGAGGCCGTGCGCCTGGCCGCCGAAGTCGGCACCGACCCGGCCGAGGTGGTCTTCGCCACCGATCGCCGGCCGGTGTGGCCGACACCCGAGGAACTGCTGGTCCGCTCGGCCGGCGACGCCACGTCCCTGGCCCCCACCATGCGAGCCGACGGGGTCGGCATCGTCGCCGTCGATGCGCCGAGCGGCAGCAAGTCGGCCACCCTGCTGTGGGCCCGCCGGGTCATCGACGCCTTCGATCCGACCCACGTGGTCGCCATCGCCGACGCCATGCACAAGAGCGAGGACGTGGCCGCGTGGATCGCCGCCATCGGCGGGGTGGACACGATCGTGGTCGACAACGTCGACACCACCGCCTCCCCGGCCCGCCTCACCGAGCTGGGTCTGCCGGTCAGCCGCCTCGGCGACCAGCCGGCCACCCCGGCCCGCTGGGCCGCCACCATCCTCGATCGGGTCGCCGACGTGGCCATCGACATCGACCTCTCCGAGGCCGGCGTCGGCGAGCGGGTCTCTGTCTGATGAGCGTCAAGCACCCCGAGCTGGTTCTCGGTGCGGCGGTGCTGTGTTGCGCGCCCATGATCCCCAACCTGCTGGCGGGGGAGGTGGCCGGGATCACCGCCGCCGAGCGCTTCCTCATCGCCCTCGTCGTGTGCTGGATCCTGGGGAGCCTCCTGTCCTACGTACTCCGCACCTACAACGCCCAGGCCAACCGGGCCCAGCTGATGCGGATCATCGAAGTCGACAACGAGGCGGCCAGGACGCCGTCCTCCGAGTCGGACGGCCAGGAATAGCCCGGGTTTACGCAGATGTCCGTTCCGTACCACACGCGCCATTCGGCGCTGCACCCATCTTCAAGGGGCTCCGGCGAGTCTCCGAAGAGGGCAATGCGCCGTTCGGTGCACGCAGTGGTCGGAGGAGGAACAATGATCGCGCTGACCCATTTCGGCAGCGGAACTCGCATCGCTCTGAACGTGGACCTCATCGAGAAGATCGAGGAGACGCCGGACACGGTCATCACGCTGACCAACGGCACCCGCTATCTGGTCCAGGAATCGCTCGACGAGATCATCGACAAGAGCGTCGAAGCCCGCGCCCGGGCCATCTATGTATCGCAGCACCTGCCCGAGCAGCGTGAGACCGGTCGACTGAGGTTGGTTCGCGACGAAGGGGTCGACGAGTCATGAACCTCGATCGTCTGACCCCGATGGCCGTGGGCGGCGCCCTGGCCATGGTCTTCCTGGCCATGATGATGGACGGCTCCAACCCGGCCGTCCTCTTCAAGCCGGCCCCCCTCATCCTGGTCTTCGGCGGGACCGCGGCGGTCGCCGCCGGCGGCTTCATGAAACGCGATGTCAAGGAGATCAAGAGCATCTTGATGTCCGCCTTCGGCGTACCCGACCCGAACACCGAGGAGGACATCGAGAGCATCTTCCAATTCGCGTCCATCGCCCGTAAGGACGGCCTTCTGGCCCTCGAATCCGCCTCCAAGGACATCACCGACCCGTTCTTGAAGCAGTGCGTGCAGCTGGCCGTCGACGGCACCGACCCGGAGGAGATGCAGGACATCCTCGAAGGCCAGATCGATGCCACCGAGGAGCACCTGAAGATGGGGGCCAAGTTCTTCGGCGACATGGGCGGCTTCTCCCCCACCCTCGGCATCATCGGCACCGTCGTCGGCCTCATCCACGTACTGGCCAACCTGAACGACCCGGCCAGCCTGGGCGAGGCCATCGGTTCCGCCTTCACCGCCACCCTGTGGGGCGTCATGGCCGCCAACGTGTTCTGGCTGCCCATCTCCAACAAGTTGAAGCGGGCCGCCCAGATCGAGGTGGCCCGGAAGCGGATGATCGTCGACGGGATGCTGGCCGTGCAGGCCGGGAGCAGCCCGCGCATGATCAAGGCCAGGATGGAATCCCATCTCCCGCCGACCACCAAGGAAGAGGCGGCCGCGGCGTGATGAGGGGCACTGATGAGTAGGGGCCGGCGCGGCCGGGGGCACGAGGAGGAGGTCGAGAACGGCGAACGGTGGCTGCTCACCTACGCCGACATGATCACCCTCCTCCTCGCACTGTTCATCGTCTTGTTCGCCATCTCCACCATCAACCAGAAGAAGTTCCTTGCCCTGGCCCTCGGCCTGAAGCAGAGCTTCGACCCCAAGCCGGGCGTGCTGCCGAGCAGCAACGGCCTGCTCAACAACGCCAGCCTGACCCAGACCGCGGGCTCGACCATGTCCCCCCTCTACAAGGGATCCGTGTCCAGCACGACGACCATCGTGCCCGGGCAGCAGAGCCCGGACGGGTCGGGCAGCAGCAGCACGCAGGCCGACCTGCAGGCCGTGCGCCAGAAGCTGCAGACCACCCTGACCCATGAGGGCCTGAACAGCGACGTCAGCTTCACCATGACGGCCAAGGGCCTGGTCATCTCGATCCTGGCCGACAAGACCTTCTTCGCCACCGGCTCGGCCGACCTGGGCCCGGCCGGCAACCAGGTGGTGGACACCGTGGCGTCGGTCCTGAAGAGCGACTCCTACGACGTGGACGTCGACGGATACACCGACAACCAGCCCCTCATCGGGGGTCTGTACGGCTCGAACGAGGTGCTCTCGTCGGTACGGGCCGACAACGTCGTCCTGCGTCTGGAGAACACCGACGCGGTGAACCCCAACCGCCTGTCGGCGACCGGCTACGGCGACACCCATCCCCTCGCCGCCAACGACACCCCCCAGCACATGGCGCTCAACCGGCGCATCGACATCGTCATCCTTTCTTCATCGGAGTCCCAACCGTGAGCGTTACCGAGAACCCCCTGAAAAGCTCGTCCGCCGGCAGCGACAAAGCCGCGGCCGAGGCGGCCGAGCCGCCCAAGAAGTCCAAGAAGAAGCTGTTCATGATCATCGCCGTCCTGGTCCTGCTCGTCGGCGGCTACGAGGCCAAGTCGATCCTCATGAAGACCACCTACAAGCCGGGCCAGACCGTGCCGCTCGGCAAGATCCTGCCGTTGGACCAGCTGACCGTGAACATGTCGGACGGCCATCTGGTGCAGGCGTCGATCTCCCTCCAGCTGACAGCGGTGGCCGCAGCCAGCGCCATCTCCGCCGAGCTACCCCGCTTCGACGACGCCGCCATCACGGTGCTCGGGGCGGAGAACTACCACAACCTGTTGAACCCGACGATCAAGGCCACGGTGAAGAAGCAGATGCTCACCCAGTTCCAGAAGATCGCCGGCACCGCCGACGGCGCCGCCCAACAGGTCAGCGCCATCTACTTCACGGGGTTCGTCGTCCAATGACCTTCTACCAGCCCGAAGGCACACCGTCGCCGGCCACCGGCGATGCCGGCTGCGCCGAGCTCCTGGCCCGCCTGGCCGAGGAGGAGACGGCCCTCGAGTTCCTGCTGTTCAAGCTGCGCGAACAGCACCTGGTGCTGTCCTCCGGCGAGCAGCGGTGGCTGGCGCCGTGCACCAACGAGGTGGACGGCGCCGTGAAGCAGCTGGTGGCCGCCGGCCAGGCCCGCGAGGCGGCGGCCCGGGCCGTCCACACCCGGTACGGCCTGCCGGCCGGCAGCAAGATAAACGACCTGGCCAATGTGGTCCCCGACGAGCTCACCTGCCAGCAACTGCTCCAGCGCCAGCGCCACCTCCGCGACGTGCTCGACCAGGTCCGCCGCTGCTCCCGGCAGAACCGGGAGATGCTGGCCCACGGGCTGGCCGCCACCAACGACGCCCTGGCCCTGCTGGGCGCGGTGCCGACCTACGACTCGGCCGGCTCGGTCGACCGCACCAACCGCACCTACCGCTCCTTCGACGCCCGGGTGTAGCCATGTCGAACATCAGCCTCTCCATCGCCAGTTCGGGCATCGACGCGGCCCAGACGGCGATGGACACGATCGCCCAGAACCTGTCGAACGCCAACACCCCGGGCTACGTCAGCGAGACCCCCGACCTGGTGACCTACAACGGGGGCGGCGTCCTGCACGACGGGGCCGGCGTCGGGGTGCGGGGCATCTCCCAGGCCGGCGACTCGCTCCTCACCAACAGTGCCAACCAGGCGGCTGGGAACCTGTCGCAGTCCAGCGCCCTCCAGCAGGTGCTGAGCCAGGCCCAGCTGGCGTTCCAGGAGCCGTCGGCCACCGGGCTGTCGTCGGACCTGAACAGCTTCTGGCAGTCGTGGGACACGATCGCCTCCAACCCGACCAGCCAGGCCGGCCGGAGCCAGGTGATCGACAACGCCCAGAACCTGGTCGCCGACCTGCAGCAGGCCCACGCCCAGCTGCAGACGACGGCGACGGCGGCCGTCAACCAGCTGGACAGCACCGTACAGAGCACCAACGGCCTGCTGGCCAAGGTGGCCAACCTGAACGGGCAGATCACCGCCACCCAGGCGACCGGCAGTTCGGCCAACGCCCTGATCGACCAGCGCAACGCGGCCATGACCCAGCTGGCCGAGTCCATCGGCGCCGTCGGGGCCCCGCAGTCCGACGGGTCGATGCAGGTAACCGTGGGCGGCATCACCCTGGTGCAGGGCAACTGGTCCGACTCCATCTCGGTGCAGAACTCGAGCGGCACCTACTCCATCCAGGCGGCCACCAGCCAGGCCACCCTGACCAACTCGGCCGGGACGACCGCCGGTCTGGTCGGTGCCCTCAACTCGTACCTGCCGTCCTACCAGTCGCAGCTGGACACGGTGGCCAACAACCTGGAGAACGTGGTCAACTCGCAGTTGGCGGCCGGCTACACGGCGACCGGCGCGGCCGGTACCGCGTTGTTCACCGGCAGCGGCGCCGGTGGCATCGGGCTCAACCAGGCGATCGTCAACGATCCCACCCAGCTGGCCGCCGCCAGTACCTCGACGCTGCCCGACGCCAGCAACGACGGTTCCAACGCCCAGACCATGGCCAACCTGTTCGACGCCCCCAACGGGCCGGACGCCGTGTACCAGACGCTGATCCTGAACGTGGGTAACCAGGTGAGCAACATGCAGAACCAGGTGACCGCCCAGACTTCTGTCAGCAATGCCGCCAACCAGAACCTGCAGTCGATCGCCGGGGTCAACCAGAACGACCAGCTGGTGGCGCTCATGAACTGGCAGCAGGACTACCAGGCGTCGGCCAAGGTCATCAGCTCGGTCAATGAGGCCGTCCAGTCCCTGATCGCGAACGTCTGAGGGAGGATTCCATGAGCAACGTCTCGATGTCCGCCATCTCCTACACCCCGAACATCATCAGCTCCCAACTGCTGCAGGATCTGAACCTGGACCAGAACCAGCAGGCCACCATCGAGGCCCAGCTCGGTTCGGGCGACGTGGTGAACGCCCCGTCGGACAATCCGGCGGCGGCGGCGTCGATCATGCAGCTGAACTCGGGCCTGTCCCGGGCCAAGCAGTACGTCACCAACGCCAACGACGGGGTCGGTTGGCTGTCGCTCGGCACGTCCACCCTGAACTCGGTGATCTCCACCCTCCAGTCGGCCCAGCAGGCGGTCAGCGCCCTGTCCGGCGAGGCGTTGAGCAGCCAGCAGGCGGCGGTGACCGGCACGACGGCACAGCTCAAGTCGACCCTCCAGCAGGTGCTGGCCCTGGCCAACACGACCTACGGCGGCCAGGCCATCTTCGCCGGCACCGGCAACGTCAACCAGGCCTACGACAGCAGCGGTAACTACGTCGGCGGGGGCGCCGCCCCGGCCCGCACCGTCGCCCCCGGCGTGTCAGTACAGGTGTCACTCACCGGACCACAGGTGTTCGGGTCGGGCAGCACCGGCCTGCTGGGCAGCAGCGGTGTCCTGCAGCAGCTGATCACCGACGTCTCGGCCGGGACCACCACCTCGCTGCAGAAGGCGACCACCACCGACCTGTCCGCCCTGTCCGACGCCCTCCAGAGCGTGACCGGCCAGGCCGCCGTCATGGGCGCCAACTACCAGCGCATGACCGGTTTCGCCAACCAGGCGACCAGCGCCCAGACCGCGCTGCAGACCCAGATTTCGTCGGAGGACAGCGTCAACCTGGCGCAGGCCTCCACCCAGCTGACCCAGGACCAACAGACCTACCAGGCGGGCCTGTGGGCCACCTCCCAGATCGAGGAGCACTCTCTTGTCAATTACCTGTGAAACCCCGCCTGTAACCTCCTCCTGCGATGCGTCCGACGAGCCTCCGACCGTGAGCGTCTTCGACCCGGCCGGCCTGGCCGGGCTGGGCGTCGGGGCGGAGGTCGAGTTCGCCGCCGGCCTGCCCGGCTTCCCGGGGGCCCGCCGCTTCCGGGTGGAGGACCTGGGTGAGGCCCTGCGCCCCTTCGCCCGGCTGCGCAGCGTCGGCGAACCGGAGATCGGCTTCACCATCGTGAGCCCCGGACTGCTGTTCCCCGACTACACCGTCGAGATCGACGACGAGGACCAGGAGTCGCTCGGCATCAGCAACTCGGAGGACGTCGTCCTGGTGACGCTGATCACCGTGCCCCGCCCGCCGCAGCCGCCCACGGCCAACCTGCTGGGCCCGATCGTGGTCAACCGCCGGACCGGCGCGGCCGCCCAGATCGTCCAGCACCGCTCGAAGTACAAGGTAGCCGAGCGTCTGCCCGCCGCCGGGGCCTGAACTGCTCCTGCGGTCAAAGGAACACGCCTCCCCCCGAGGCGCCCCCCGTCAATCCGAGCCGGACGCGCCACCGGGGAAGAGACCGGCCAGGCCGGCCAGGTCGGAACCGGTGCTGGCCGCCGACCGGTTGGCCTCCTGCATCTGCTGGTAGACCTCTTCGCGGTAGATGAGGACGTGGGCCGGGGCTTCTATGCCGATGCGGACCGACTCGTTGGAGATGGCCTGGACGGCGACGACGACCTCACCATTGATCAGCAGCCCGGGCCGGGTGCGGCGGGACAGCACGTGCATGCGCTCGGGCTGCCACTCCTTGCCCCGACGGGCCAGTTCGCTGATCACCTGTTGCTCGTCGATGCGCTGGACGGTGAGCGTCTCCGGGCCGGTGACCCGCAGGCAGACGTCATCGCCGGCCACCAGTTCGACCGTGACGGTTACGTCATGGCCGACGAGTATCGACGAGTCCGGACGACGGCTCAGAACCAGCACGTTTGATTACTCCGTCTGCAGGCTTTCCAGTTCGACCCTCACCCCGCCGACCACGTCGGCGATGAGGTTGTACATGAGGGCGAACAGGACGTTAGCGATCGTGCCGGCTATGGCGAGGACCACACCGACGCCACCGGTGTAGAACGCCACCGTGGAGACGTGGAGTTTGAACGTCTTCAGGCTGAAGAGCGTCCGCGCCGACTTCTCGATCGAGGGCAGCACGCCGAACGCATCGGCCGACACCCACAGCAGGACCGAGGCGACCACGAAGGCCACCAGGATGACCAGCCAGAACATCAGCGACACCCGCAGGACGGTGAGGACGTCGATGTGGCGGATGGTGGCCCGGCTCCGGATCCGCATCGGGCGGCGGGCCCGGCGGCGGATGCGCCCGGGGGGCAGGGCGGTGACCGGCAGGGCCTCGTCGATGGGGTCGACCACGGGACCGTCGGGCGCCACCACCGGGGGGCCGGCCGGAACGGTGACCGGCGCTTCGGGCGGGAACAGGGGGACGGCGGCGTCCAACCCGGGCATCAGGCCGGGCGCCGGGCGCCCGAATCCGGCGGTCGGGCGGACGTCGTCGGGCTCGATGCGGGTCATGGCGGTCGTGTCCGCCGGACCCGGGCGGCCGGTATCGCCGTCAGGGGTGTCCTCGTCGGGCGCCGAGGCGCGCCGGGCGTCGAGGGGGGAACGCCGGTTGGCCACCGACGCGGCCAGGCTGGCGAACGACAGGGCCGGGCGGGCGCCGGTCTCGCCGTCGCCGTCGGCGGCCGCCTGGTCGCCGGGCAGGACCCGGCTCAGCCGCGACGGGGATTCGTCGTCGGCCCGGTTGGCCTCGAGGGACTGGGCGAGCATGGACGGCGATCCCGGGTCGGGGCCGACCGGGTCGTCGTCGGCCGGGGGCTCGCCGTGCAGGGTCCGGCTGAGCAGCGACGGGCCGGAGTCGGCACCCTCGTCCTCCTCCGAGAATCCCCCGCCCAGGGCCCGGCTGAGCAGCGACGGGCCGGGAGCTCCCGTCTGGGCGTCGGCGGTCGGGCCCACGCCCAGCGCCCGGCTCAGCCGGGACGGGGCGGGATCGCCGGGCCGGTCATTTCCGCCGGACCCGCCGTGGAGGGCCCGGCTGAGGCGGGACGGGCCCGGTGCGGAGGAGGCGTCACCGGTCCGGCCACCGCCGAGCACCCGGCTCAGGCCGCCGGTGGCCCCGTCGCCTTGGATACGGCGCAGCAGGGACGTGACCGCCCACCGCTGTTCGCCGCTGCCGTCGCCACGGTCGGCGGTCTTGGCCTGGTCGGCGCCGTCCTTGTCGGTCGGCGGTTGGACGGCCCGCAGGGATCCGTACTCGGGCGGGAGGACGGGAGAGCCCCATCCCTCCTCGTCGTCGGGTCCGGCCCGATCGTCCGACTCGAAAGTCGACCGACCGGGCAGCTCGACCATCAGGCGTTCTCTTCCACCGACAGGACCGGAGCGACCGAGGCCACGACGGTGTCCGGATCGAGCGTCATGACGCGCACGCCGGTGGCGTCTCGCCCTTGGCTGGATATCTCTCTGACGGCCATGCGCACGAAAACCCCTGACGAGGAAGTCACCAGGATCTCATCATCCAGACCAACCATGAAAGCCGATACGACCCGGCCGCGCTGCGCGGTCAGCTTTATGCCCTTCAGGCCGATGCCGCCGCGGTTCTGCCGGTTGAAGTGATGGAGCTGGGTGCGCTTGCCGTAACCGGCGTCGGTCACGATCAGAATCGACGTCTCGTCCCGGCCCGGATCGATGGACACGACCTCGTCGCCCTGGCGTAGCGCCATGCCCCGCACGCCGGCCGCATCGCGGCCCATCGGCCGCACGTCGGACTCGCCGAAGCGGATGGCCATACCGGAGCGGGACACCATGAAGATGTCGTCCTCGCCGCCGGTGGTGATGACCCCGACCAGTTCGTCGCCGTCGCGCAGGTTGATGGCGATCAGGCCGGCCTGGCGGGAGTTGTCGTACTCGGAGAAGGTGGTCTTCTTGACCTGGCCCTGACGGGTCGCGAAGAACAGGTACCGGTCGGACGGGAACTCGCGGGTGTCGATCAGGGTCTGGATGCGTTCACCGGGTTCCAGGTTCAAGAGGTTGACGATCGGTGTACCCCGGGCCGTCCTCTCCTTCGGCGGTATCTGGTACGCCTTCAGCCGGTATACCCGGCCTTTGTTCGAGAAGAACAACAGGTAGGCGTGGGCGCTGGTGAAGATGATCCGGGTGACCAGATCCTCTTCCTTGAGTTTGGCGCCCTGCACGCCGCGGCCACCTCGACCCTGGGTGCGGAAGTTGGAGGCCACCACCGCCTTCACATAACCGGCCTTGGTCATGGTGATGACCAACTCTTCATCGTCGATCAGGTCCTCTGACGTCATGTCGCCCGGATCGAAGGTGATTTCGGCCCGGCGGGGGTTGGCGAAATCGTTGCGGATAGCCGTCATTTCGGTCTTGATGACGCCCCGCAGGATGCCCTCGTCGGCCAGGATGGCCTCCAGATCGGCCATCGTCTCGCGCAGCTTGGCCAGCTCCTCTTCGAGCTCCGCCCGGCCCAGGCGGGTGAGCCGGCCGAGAGGCATGTCGAGAATGTGGTTGGCCTGAATCTCGCTGAACTCGAACGGGGCCGCCATCAGTGCGCTGCGCGCCGCGCCCCGATCCTCCGAACCCCGGATGGTGGCGATGATGGCGTCGATCATGTCGAGGGCCTTGATGTAGCCCTCGACGATGTGGGCCCGGTCCCGGGCCTTGCGCAACCGGTACTCGGATCGCCGGCGGATGACCTCCACCTGGTGGGCGACGTAGGCCGACAGCATCTGCACCAGGTTGAGGGTGCGGGGCACCCCGTCGACCAGGGCCACCATGTTGACCCCGAACGAGGTCTGCAGCGGCGTGTGCTTGTACAGGTTGTTGAGCACCACGTTGGCCGCTGCGTCACGCTTCAGGTAGACGACCAGCTTGGTATCGACGCCCTGCGACAGATCCCGGATGTCGCGAATGCCGTCCAGCTCCCGGGCGTTTACCAGTTCGGCGATCTTCGCCTCGATGGCTTTCGGGCTGGCCTGGTACGGCAACTCGGAAACCACGATCTCGTCGCCGGTCTTGCCTTCGACGATCTCCGCCCGGGCCCGCATCTTGATCGATCCCCGGCCGGTCCGGTAGGCGTCCATGATCCCCTGGCGGCCGAGGATGAGCGCGCCCGTGGGGAAGTCGGGACCTTTGACGAAATGCATCAAATCCTCGGCCGTGGCCTGCGGGTTATCGATCAGGTGGATCGTGGCGTCGATGACCTCGCCCAGGTTGTGGGGCGGGATGTTGGTCGCCATGCCCACGGCGATGCCCTGGCTGCCGTTGACCAGCAGGTTCGGGAAACGCGACGGCAGGACGGACGGGACGTCCTCCTCGTTGGTGTAGTTGCGGGCCATGTCGACGGTCTCTTCGTCGAGGCCTTCGATCATGTGCATGGCCAGGCGCGACAACCGGCATTCGGTGTAGCGCTCGGCCGCCGGCGGGTAGTCGGGCGAGCCGTAGTTACCGTGGAAGTCGATCAGGGGATGGCGCAGGCTGAACGGCTGGGCCATGCGGACCAGCGCGTCATAGATGGCGGTGTTGCCGTGAGGGTGGAACCGGCTCATGGTGTCGCCGGTGACCTTGGCGCACTTCACATGGGGCCGGTCCGGCCGGTAGCCCTGCACATGCATGTCGAAGAGAATCCGGCGGTGCACCGGCTTCAGGCCGTCGCGTACGTCGGGGAGGGCCCGGCTGACGATCACCGACATGGCGTAGTCCAGGAACGAACGCTCCATTTCGTCCTGGATCTCTATCGGCTCGATCGACGAGGGCGGTTCCTCGGGCGGCGGAGTGGTGGGGGTGTCAGTCATGGGTTCTCACCTGTCAGATGTCGAGGAAGGCGTCGCCGGCGTTTTGGGCAATGAAGGTCTTGCGTTGTTCCACGTCGTCGCCCATCAGCTTCGAGCACACTTCGTCGGCCAGAGCGGCCTGTTCGATGTCGACCCGCAGGAGGGTGCGCTTGGAGGCGTCCATCGTGGTCTCGCCCAACTCCTCCCAGTCCATCTCGCCCAGGCCCTTCAGTCGGTTGAACTCGGCCTTGTGGTTCGGGCGGTCGGCGAGGAACCGTTGCCGGGCCGCCTCGTCCTTGAAGTACTGCTTCTTCTTCTCGACCAGGGTCGAGAACAGAGGCGGCTGGGCGCAGAAGACGTGACCCTCCTCGATGAGGGGTCGCATCTGGCGGAAGAAGAAGGTCAACAGCAGGGTGCGGATGTGGCTGCCGTCGACGTCGGCGTCGGCCAGGATGATCACCTTGCCGTAGCGGGCCTTCTTGGCGTCGAAGTCTTCCGACAGCCCGGCGCCGATGGCGGCGATGAGGGCCTGTACCTCCTGGTTCTTCAGCATCTTGTCGATGCGGGCCCGTTCGACGTTCAGGATCTTGCCCCGGATGGGCAGGATGGCCTGGGTCCTCGGATCGCGGGCGCGGATGGCCGAGCCGCCGGCGGAGTCCCCTTCGACGATGAACAGTTCGGTCTCGTGGGCGTTCCGGCTGGCGCAGTCGGTCAACTTGCCGGGCAGGCCGGCGCCCTCAAGGGCCGACTTCCGCCGGGTGGCGTCGCGAGCCTGGCGGGCGGCGACGCGGGCCCGGGCCGCCTGGATCGACTTGTTGACAATCGAGCGGGCCTCGGTCGGGTTCTCGTCCAGCCACTCGGCCAGCTTCTCGTTGGTGGCCCGCTCGACCAGGGACCGGACCGGGACGTTGCCCAGCTTGGCCTTGGTCTGGCCCTCGAACTGCGGCTCGCGCAGCTTGACGGCGACGATGGCGGTCAGGCCCTCCCGGATGTCCTCACCCTGGAGGTTCTCCTCCTTCTCCTTCAGCAGGTTGGCGGCGCGCGCATATTTGTTGACCACGTTGGTGAGGGCCTTGCGGAACCCTTCGACGTGGGTGCCGCCTTCGACGGTGTTGATGCCGTTGGCGTAACCGTGCAGGCCCTCGTAGAAGCCGGAGTTGTACTGCAGGGCGACCTCGACCTCGCCGGTCTCCTCGACCACCTTGTAGTAGCCGACCTTCTTGAACAGCGGCTCCTTGGAGGCGTTCAGGTGGCGGGCGAAGTCGATGATGCCGCCGCTGTACTTGTAGGTCGCCTGGTCGCCTCCCGGGCGCTCGTCGACGAAGCGGATCTCGAGGCCGGCGTTCAGGAAGGCGTAGATCTGCAGGCGCTCCATGATCACCCGGCCCTGGAACTCGATCTCGTCGAAGATGCGACCGTCGGGCCAGAAGGCGACGGTGGTACCCGTGCGGTTGCCGGGCGCCGGGCCGGTCACCTCCAGCTTGGTCCGCGGCTTGCCGCCGTCGGCGAACTCCATCCGGTGCCGTTCGCCCTCGCGGTCGACCTCGACCACCAGCCTGGACGACAACGCGTTCACCACCGACACGCCGACGCCGTGGAGCCCCCCGGAGACCTTGTAGCCGTCACCGCCGAACTTGCCACCGCTGTGAAGGATGGTGAGCGCCATCTCGACGCCTGTCTTCTTCTCCTTGGGATTGATGTCGGTGGGGATGCCGCGCCCGTCATCGACCACCCGGCACCCGCCGTCGGCCAGCAAAGTGACGTCGATGCGGTCGCAATACCCGGCCATCGCTTCGTCGACCGAGTTGTCCACGACCTCCCACACCAGGTGGTGCAGGCCGCTGGGTCCGGTCGAGCCGATGTACATGCCGGGCCGCTTGCGAACCGGCTCGAGGCCCTGAAGCGATTGCATGTCCCTGGCCGAGTAGCTCGCGCGCCGCGCCGACCGGTCGATCGGCGTCTCCGGGACGCGTTCCGGATCATCCTCGGGCGGCAATGGCATAGCCATGGGAACAACCTTTCGAAGGGTTTGTCGGACCGACCGCCCACCTGCGCACCCGCTGGGTCGCGGGGACCTCCCCGGAAGGGGTGACCAACAGGCAAAATCGCAGGTCAGAGGCCCGAAATATGATTCCTGTAGTTTACCAGAGGGGTGGGTCCGGAAGGGCGTTACGAGCGCCTTTTCCGCCCCCTGGCGAAGCGGCCGGGAGCCGGGTTGTCGCCGGCCACCCGGATGTGAATTTCGGTGACCTCGGCGCCGGCGCCGGCATCGGCGATACGAGTCAGCAGGTCGGCCGTCATATACCGCAATTGGTTGGCCCACGCCGGCTGGTCGACGACCAGGACGAGCACCCCGTCGTGCAGCGAGACGGGCCGGGCCTGGGCGGCGATGTCCGACCCGACGATGGCGGCCCAGCCGGCGAAGACGGTGGTGGCGGTGCCGCTGGAGGGGCCACCCAGGCGGCGGGTGGTCCGATCGAGCAGCTCGCTCAACTTGCGCGGGTCGCGCTCGCCCGGCGGGGGCCCGGACGGCTGCCAGGTCGACACTACATTACCTTATTTCTCCGCGATTTGTAGTGTATACCACCACAAATCGCGAGGAATAGAGCGAAACCTCCACCGAGGGCTCCAGGGCGTCAGTCATGCCAGCAGCTTCCCGTCCTCCACCCGCACCCGGGTGGCGGCCGCCGGCAGGGGGGGCAGGGCTCCGGCGGTGGTCAGGATGGCCTGCGTGTCGGCCAGCGCCGGCAGGTTGGCCATGAGCGCCTCGGCCCGGGCCGGGTCCAGCTCGGAGAACACGTCGTCGAGCAGCAGCACCGGCGACGAACCTATGTCGGCGGCGACCAGCCGGTGACCGGCCAGGCGCAGGGCCAGCGCCAGCGTCCGCTGCTCGCCCTGCGAGGCGTGGGTGCGGGCCGGGAGCCCGCCGATCTCCAGCAGCAGCTCGTCGCGCTGCGGCCCGACGGTGGTCACGCCCCGGCGCAGGTCGTCCTCGCGGGCGGCGGCCAGGGCCTCGGCCAGCGAACCGGTCCACGACACCTGGTACGACATCGACGCGGCCAGCCGAGGATCGGGGGCCGAACCGGTGGCCAGGTCCCGGTAGGCGACCGCCACTACCGGCTGCAGGTCGGCCACCAAAGCGGTGCGGGCGGCGACCAGCTCCTCACCCACGGACGTCAGCTTGGAGTCCCACACGTCGAGGGTGGTCACGATGTCGGCCGGCACCGCCCGGCCGGGCCGCCACCCCGACGAGAAGGCCGACTTCAACAGCGCGTTGCGCTGCTTCAGGACGCGGTCCAGCTCAGTGAGAAGGGCGTCCCGGCGGGGCTGGCGGGCCACCATCAGGTCGTCCAGATAGTCCCGGCGGGCGCCCGGCGATCCCTTGACCAGGGTCAGGTCGTCGGGGGCGAAGACCGTCACCTGCAGGAACCCGAGCAGGTCGCGGGTGCGGCGCAGGGCCTGACCGTTGACCTGGACGCGGTCGCGGCCGGCCGGGTTGAGGGTGGCGTCGATCGTGATGCGCCGGGCCTGCGACTGCACCTGGGAGCGCAGGACCGCCCCCTCGGCGCCGGCCCGGATCAACGACGCCCCGGGTGCCCCGCGCAGCGACTTCAGCGTGGCCAGGTAGGCGACCGCCTCGATCAGGTTGGTCTTGCCCGCCCCGTTGGCGCCGGTGACCACCGTGATGCCGGCCGGCGCCGGCTCGAACACGGCGTCGGTGTAGGACCGGAAGTCGGTGAGCTCGAGCCGGCCGAGGTACAAGCCCCTAGGAGACCCGCACCGGCATCAGCAGGTACAGGTAGTCCTCGCTGTCGATGGGCCGCAGCGTGGCCGGCTTGAGCGCGTCGAGCGTGTCGAGGGCGACCTCGTCGCCGGCCACCGCCTCGACCCCTTCGATCAGGAAGTTGGGGTTGAAGGCCACGGTCATCTCGGCCCCCTCGTACTTGGCGTCGACGTCCTCGGTGGCGGTGCCCCAGTCGGTGGTGATCACGGTCAGCTCGATCCCGGTGGCCCGCAGGGCGATGCGCACCGGGGTGGTGGCGTCGCGGGCCAGGAGCTTCACCCGGCGCACGGCGTCGAGCAGTGGCTCCCGGGCGACGGTCAGCCGGTTCGGGTAGCTGGCCGGGATGAGGGCCCGGACGTTCGGGAACTCGCCCTCGATCAGCCGGGTCGTCAACGAGATGTCGCCCACCCCGAAGGTGGCGTCGTGGGTGCCCAACCGGAGCGAGACGGTGCCGGCGGACGAGCCCAGCAGGCGCAGCAGCTCGTTGAGCGCACGGGACGGCACCAGCACCTTCTGGCCCTCGGCCAGGATGCCCACACCGGCCAGCTGGCGGACGGCCAGCCGGTACGAGTCGGTGGCCGACAGGCGCAGCCCGCCCTCCTCGGCCTCCATCAGCACGCCGGTCAGGATGGGGCGGGACTCCTCGTTGGACGCGGCCCGGGTGACCTGGCGCAGGGCCTCGGTGAGGCCGGCCGCCTCGATCGACACGGTCTCGCCGGTCGGGACCGGCAGCCGGGGGAAGTCACCGGCCGGGTGGGTGCGGACGGTGAAATGCGACCGGCCCGAGGCGATCCGCAGCTCCTCCTCGTCGGCCTCGACGCTCACCGCGCCCGGCTCCAGGGCCCGCACGATGTCGGTGATCAGACGGCCCGGGGCGACCACGATGCCGTCGCCGGCGCCGCTGACAGTCGTGGCCACGGTGATGGTCAGGTCCAGGTCGGTGCCGGTCACCTCCAGGCTGTCGCCGGTGATCGACAGGCGCACACCGCCGAGCACGGGCATGGATCCCCCGCGACCCGCCGCAGCCCGGCCGGCTGTCGACAGGGCCTCGACCAGAACGTCACGCTCGCATCTGAACTTCAACGGACTGCCTCTGTTCTTCTAGGTAGTAATTCGGAAGAGGCCGTAGTAGGGCCTGTGAATTGTGGATGACCAGATGAAAGTGCTGGTCGGGGGCGGTACCAATCGCCGAGCGTATTCCCCAGCCAACCACAGGGGTGTGACAGCGGGGACGTGCGCATGTGGACGCTCCCACCTTTGTCCGATGTAACTACACCGGTTCGACACACCTGCTCCGGATCCCAGACCACAGGCATCTACTTCCCGCCCTTGATGTTTTGGATCAATTCCGTCACCTGGTCGAAGACCTGCCGGCGCTCCTTCATCAACCCGCCGACCTTCTCGACGGCGTGGATGACGGTCGTGTGGTCGCGCCCGCCGAACTCCCGGGCGATGGCCGGGTAGCTGAAGTCGGTGACCTCCCGGAAGACGTACATGCCGATCTGGCGGGCCATGACGAGCGGCCGGCGCCGGCTGGTCCCGCACAGGTCCTCGATGGGGAACCCGAACGTGGTGGAGACCGCCTCGAGGATGATCTTGGGCGTGATCTGGCGGGGCCGGTCGGCCTCGAGCAGGTCGCTGAGAATCTGGGCGGCGGTCTCGACCGTCGGCGGCTCCCGGTTGAGCGAGGCGTAGGCGGAAACGCGGATCAGCGCGCCCTCCAGTTCGCGGATGTTGTCCCGGACGTGGGTGGCAATCAGCTCCAGCACGTCGTTGGGGATCTGGATACGGTCGCCGTCCGCCTTCTTGCGCAGGATGGCCAGGCGGGTCTCCAGCTCCGGCGGTTGCACGTCGGTGGTGAGACCCCATTCGAACCGGCTGCGCAGGCGGTCCTCGAGGGTGGCGATGGAGCGGGGGTGGCGGTCGCTCGACAGCACGATCTGCTTCGAACCCTCGTACAGCCAGTTGAAGGTGTGGAAGAACTCCTCCTGGAGCTGCTCCTTGCCCTCCAGGAACTGGATGTCGTCGACCAGTAGGACGTCGCACTCGCGGTAGCGGCGCTTGAAGGCCATCTGGGCCGAGTTACGGATGGCGTCGACGAAGTCGTTCAGGAACGTCTCGGTGGAGACGTAACGGACCGTCTTGTTGTTGAAGTTGTCGATCACGTAGTGGCCGATGGCGTGCAGCAGGTGGGTCTTGCCCAGCCCGGAGTCGCCGTAGATGAACAGCGGGTTGTAGCTGCCGGCCGGGCTCTCGGCCACCCGCTGGGCGGCGGCATGGGCGAAACGGTTGGATGAGCCGATCACGAAGGCATCGAAGGTGTAGCGCCGGTTGAGCGACTGACCCTCCACCGGCCGGGATTCCTCCTTGATCAAAGGAACGACCCGGTTGTTCACCACCTCCTCGCGCACCTCGGCCCGGTCGGGGTGCACGGTCGCCTCCGGCGCCGGCCGGACCACGATGCGGACCTCGAGATCGTGCTCGGCCACCTTGGAGGCCGTCTGCTCGATCAGCGACAGGTAACGGTCCTCCAGGCGGTCCCGCACCAGCGTGCTGGGCGCGGTGAGGGTGAGGCTGAACTCGTCGAGCGAGTCCGCCTCCAATCCCTCGAACCAGGTTTTCCACACCGCCTCTCGAACGTCTTCACGAAGTACCTCCCGGCACGTCGTCCACAGTTCGGCTGCCTCGCTCACCTGGATCAGCGCCTCCCTGGCCACCGGTCTTCCACAATGTTGTTCACATGTTGTGGAGAACTCGACCAAAGGGACGTCGGAATACTGACCCTGCGGTCAGGTACCCGTTGCCCCCCGGGGAAGTAGCCGGTCTCCGGCGCCCCGCCGGATGGTCCCGGCGATGCGCAGTTCGACGACGGTAGCACCACCGGCGGAAGGTGAATAACGCCCGCGGTTAACCGTCACAGGGGGTCCGTATGGTGACTACGAGATGACAATTCGCCGCCTCCCACGCCTAAAGAACCCGGTTCTCCACAGGATTTCGGGCTTATCCCCAGGTCTTCCACCGACAATCCAGACCGCTCACCGTCTAGATACCCACAGATCGATTTCGGTCTGATTGTTGGCCCATGGTCCAGTCGATCGAAACGGCCCGGAAGCGCCCGGCGTCGTCCCCCTCCCCCCACCGCGTTCCTCCCCACAACCTGGATGCCGAGAAGTCCCTGCTCGGCGCCATGCTCCTGTCGCGCGACGCCATCGCCGCGGCCATGGAGACATGTGGCTCCGAGGACTTCTACAAGCCGGCCCACTCCCACGTCTTCGACGCCATCAACGTCCTCTACAACCAGGGGGAGCCGGCTGACCCGGTGACGGTGGCCGACGAGCTGACCCGGGCCGGAATGCTCGACTCGGTCGGTGGCCTGGCCTCGCTCGTCGCCCTGCAGGCCGACACCCCGGCCACCACCAACGCCGCCCGCTACGCCCGCATCATCGAGGAGCACGCCCTGCTCCGGCGGCTGATCGCGGTGGCCGGCGAGATCGCCGAGATGGGCTACAGCATCCCCGACGACGTAGCTGCGGCCATGGACCACGCCGAGAGCCTGGTGTTCAACGTGGCCGAGCGGCGGGTGACCGACAGCCTCAAGCCGCTGACCGAGCTCCTGTACGCGTCGATGGACCGCCTCGAGCAGCTGTTCGACCGGGGCGAGACGATCACCGGCGTGCCCACCGGCTACGTCGACCTGGACGAGCGCCTCTACGGCCTGCAGCCCAACGCGCTGGTCATCGTGGGCGCCCGGCCGGCCGTCGGCAAGACGGCGTTCGCCCTGGGCATGGCCGCCCACGCGGCGGTCGAGGCCCGGGTGCCGACCCTGTTCTTCTCCTTGGAAATGGGCTGCGAGGAGATCACCAACCGGCTGCTCGTATCCGAGGCCCGGGTCGACGCCGGGCGCATGCGCAACGGCCGCCTGCACGAGCCGGACTGGCCCAAGATCAGCAATGCGGTGGCCCGGTTGGGCGACGCCCCTCTTTTCATCGACGACAACCCGAACACGACGGTCATGGAGATCCGGGCCAAGGCCCGCCGGCTGAAGGCCCGCAACCAGGGGCTCGGCCTGATCGTCATCGACTACCTCCAGCTCATGTCGGGCGGCTCCCAGGAGAACCGCCAGCTCGAGGTCTCCTCGATCAGCCGTGGTCTCAAGATCCTGGCCCGCGAGCTGGAGGTGCCGGTGGTGGCCCTGTCGCAGCTGTCCCGTCAGCTCGAGGCCCGGGCCGACAAGCGGCCCACGCTGGCCGACCTCCGGGAATCCGGTTGCATGCCGGCGTCGACCGAGCTGGCCCTGGCCGATGGCGGCACTGTGACCCTCGGCGAGTTGGTGGCCGGCGGGGATCGGCCGACGGTGTGGTCGCTCGACGAGGCCACGTGGGAGATGGTGCCCAGGCCGGTCACCAACGCCTTCAGCTCGGGCATGAAGCCGGTGTTCAAACTGACCCTGCGCTCCGGCCTGGAGGTCGAGGCCACGGCCAACCACAAGTTCCGGACCATCACCGGCTGGCAGCGCCTCGACGAGCTGATGGTGGGCTACCACCTGGCCACCCCGGCGACGCCCGCCTCCGAGCGGGCCCTGGTCGGTGTCGGAGCATCGTTCTCCCGCATGTTCTCGCCCGCCCGGCTGGATCAGATGGCCGCCGTCACCGGTGACGCCTCCCTCGCCGCCCTGGCCCGCTCCGACGTGCTCTGGGACGAGATCGTGGCCATCACCCCGATGGGTGTGCAGCCCACTTTCGACGCCACCGTGGACGGCACCCACAATTTCGTGGCCAACGGCGTCATCGCCCACAACTCCCTGGAGCAGGACGCCGACGTGGTGATGTTCCTCTACCGCGACGAGATCTACAACCCGGAGACGGCCGACCGGGGGGTGGCCGAGGTCATCCTGGCCAAGCACCGCAACGGGCCGACCGGCAAGGTGCAACTGTCGTTCCTCGACCAGTACACGAAGTTCGTGAACATGGCTCGGGTCTGAGTCGGCCCCTCGCCGTCTGGACTTCGTCAGCGGAGCGGCCGGGGAGCGGTTCAGACCCTCTTCACGGTGGCGTGGGGCCATTTGTTGCGGTGGTGGTCGGCTTCTTGCGGTGGTGGTCGGCCGGAGGAGGGTGGGCAGCTCGGCGGTGGGCGCGGGATGGCGGGTAGCGTCGGTGCTATGGGGCGACGGGAGTCGTATGCCAGGGAGGGAGAGGTTCTCGGGCACCGCAGGCCGCTCATTCTGGGCCTGGTCGTTCTCGTTCTGGTGATCGGACTGTTCTTGTGGGTCAATCAGGCGGCTGCTGGCCACGGGCCGTCGACGGTCTGCACGAACGGCAACGCGTACGCCGGCGGGAGCTACGCGGTGGGCTGTTAGACCTGGATTGAGCCATGCCGACGCTTGCCTTCCTCGGGCGTCGCAGGTGGGTCCGGCTCGTTTCGGGGCGGCGTCCAGGCCCTTACGGCCGTCGGGGGGCGGCCGTCAGATCGTCGTGGCGGTGGAGCGGACGGAGTCGTACTGGGCCATGAGAGCCCGGCACTGCTCTTCGTCTTCGGCGGTGAGGACCGTGGACGCGCGGATTACCAGGGGCTGGATGGCGATGCCGCCCCTCGGGAGGAAGTCCCCGTACACCCGCAGATAGCGGGGGGCGATGGCGGTGACCAGGTCGTCGGCGATCTGGTTGGTGCAGGCCTCGTGGAACGATCCGTGGTTGCGGTAGGCGCCCAGATAGAGCTTCAGGCTCTTGCTCTCGACGCACAGTTGATCGGGGACGTACTGGATGAGGATGCGTCCGAAGTCGGGTTGGCCGGTGATCGGGCAAAGCGAGGTGAACTCCCGGCACTCGAGGCCGACCACCCACCCGGGATTGCTCTGGCCGTGGGCGAACGACTCCAGCAGGTCAGGCCCGGGGTGGTCGTAGCGGTACTGGGTGCGGGCGCCCAGATGGGTCAACTTGGAAGTGTCGGTCATCAGGTCTCCGGTCCTCGGTAGTCAACGCCGGATGTGCAGGTCTCCCGGACCACCACCCGGGCCAGCGGAACGGCCCCGCTGAGCCTGTGCCAAATCCAGACAGCCAGGTTCTCGCTGGTCGGGTTGTGCAGGCCGTCGACCTCGTTGAGGTAGTGGTGATCGAGTTGCTGCCAGAGCGGCTGGAAGGCGGCCTTGATATCGGCGAAGTCGATGACCATCCCGCTGTGAGCGTCGATCTGGCCTTCCACGTGGATCTCGACCCGGAAGGAGTGGCCGTGCAGGCGCCGGCACTTGTGGTCTTCGGGTACGTGCGGCAGATGGTGGGCGGCTTCGAAACTGAACTCGGTGAAAACGTCCATGTCAGGGAATGCCGAGGTACTTGTGGGTCTGCAGGCTGAGGCGCCACTGCGGGTGGGCCAGGCAGTAGTCCACAGCCAGCGCGGTATTGCGGTCGCGGTCAGGGCCGTCCATGGGCTGGAGGAGCAGACGGGGGATCCCTAACGCCTCGAACTTCTCGGGCGGTGCGTCGTGCTGGGGGAACACCAGCTTCAGCTCGTCGGCCCGGTCGATGACCAGGGCGGCGGTGGCCTTCGGACTGACACAGATCCAGTCGATCCCGGCCGGCGCCGGTTGGGTGCCGTTGGTTTCGACGGCGATGGTGAAGCCGGCCGCGTGCAGCGCGGCGACCGCCTCGGTGTCGAGTTGCAGCAGCGGCTCACCGCCGGTGCACACGACGAACCTGGCATCACGTGACTCCGGGCCACCGGGCCACGACGCGGAAACGGCGGCCGCCAGATCGGAGGCCGAGCGGAACCGACCACCGCCCGGCCCGTCGGTCCCGACGAAGTCGGTGTCGCAGAACTGGCACACCGCTCGATCCCGATGTCGCTCGTGACCGGTCCAGAGGTTGCAGCCGGCGAACCGGCAGAACACCGCCGGCCGCCCGGCGTGGGTTCCCTCACCCTGGAGCGTGTAGAAGATCTCCTTGACCAGGTAACCCATCAGGCGCCGGGGCCGGGGCGGCGCGGGCCGGACAGTGCCGGGTCGGCCAATCCGGCCTCGGCGAAACCCTTGGCCCGGAGTAGGCAGGAATCACAGGTGCCGCACGGCGTGCCGTCGGACCGCGGGTCGTAGCAGCTGTGGGTCAGCGAGTAGTCGACACCCAGGGACACGCCCAGGCGGATGATGTCGGCCTTGGTCAGGGACAGGAGCGGGGTGTGGATGCGCAGCTGCTGGTGCCCTTCCACCCCGGCCCTGGTCGCCAGGTTGGCCATCTGTTCGTAGGCCTCGATGTACTCGGGCCGGCAGTCGGGATAACCGCTGTAATCGAGCGCGTTGACGCCGATGAAGATGTCACTGCTGCCCAGGGTCTCGGCCCAGGCCAGGGCCAAGGACAAAAAAATGGTGTTACGGGCCGGCACGTAGGTGATGGGGATCCCCTCGTCCAGTTCGTCGACCGAGCCGTGGTGGGGCACCTCCAGCTCGGAAGATGTGAGGGCCGACCCGCCGAACACCCCCAGGTCGAGGTCGACGGTCACGTGCTTGACGGCGCCGCCGGATTCGGCCACCCGCTCGGCCGCCGCCAGCTCGATCTGGTGGCGCTGCCCGTAGCGGAAGCTCAACGCGTACGGCGTGAATCCGTCGCGGCGGGCCACTGACAGCACCGTCGCCGAGTCCAGTCCCCCGCTCAGTAGCACTACCGCTGATCGATCACCCACGCTCCCATTCTGGTCGAGGCCCGGGCGGCGTCGGGAGTCGATTCGCGCGACCGACCGGTACCGGGCCCGGCGCGACTGGCCGGCCGGTGCAGATGTGCGATTGCAAGTGCTCTGTGGCGTCGTCGAGCGGAGGCGAGCGTTGACCCGGTTCTCGGGTAGTTGAGACGCGTGAAGGTCCACTCGACATCGAGGTGGACGGCGTTGGCGGCGGTCTTGACGGTCGCATCCGGGGTTGCCGGATGCGGGTCATCGGGTCACCGCTCCGCGTCGCCGTCGACCACCAACCCGGCTCCGGCGACCACGTCTCCCTCGACTCATCCCGCGACGACGGATTCGACTCCGGCTTCGACCGGGCGTCCGACGGCGACCACCAGCGTGATCGGCATGACGCTCACTGGTCAGGGCGCCACACTCACCCGGCCCGGCGCACCGACATCGCGCGGCGACACCTCCAACTGCCGGATGCTCATCGACCCTGGCTTCTATGGCAGCTGCCGGGTGATCTCGGCTCCATCAGGGTCGATCGCCGCCATCGTCGAGCAACAGCAGTTGACCAACGGCGGCAACCAGGGGGGCGCGAGCCCGCTGCAGGAACGGGACCTGGTCTACCGGCACGTCGGCAGTACCTGGTCGCTCGTCCTCCGGCGGGCGTCGACGTCGACCGCCGGCGCCGAGTCGCAGCTGTGGCAGAGCGACGTGAACCGGGACGGCGACCCGAAAGCAGTGTTCGTACGACCCGCCCCCAACGAGATGTACGGCGAGGAGATCGACGTCGTCGAGGCGTCTGGTTCGGTCACCCTCTACCGGCAGCTGCAGGGTGGGTTCGCCACCATCGCTCCGGGCGGCGGCCTGGAGACTTTCGTGCCCGACTCGGCCGGCTACCTCGAAACCGTCATCCGCTTCTCCGGTGGGGCGTGGCGGATCGCGTCCGTGGCCCAGGTGTCGCAGTCACAGGCTCAAGCGAACGGTGAGGGTCCTTTCACCGATCCACAGGGCGTGAACGTCGGCTGAGGACCCGATCCACCGTCCGGGAGCGGCGTCTTCGTAGCATCGGGGTGGCATGGACCCCGACCAGTCACTGACGCTGGCCGGGTTGGGAACAGACGAGCCGTTCGGAACAGTCCTGGCCGACCCGCCGTGGAGATTCGCCAACCGCACCGGGAAGGTGTCACCGGAGCACCGGAGGTTGTCTCGCTACGACACCATGACCACGGCCGAGATCGCCGCCCTACCCGTTTCGAATGTGATGGCGGCCAAATCCCACTGTTACCTGTGGGTACCCAACGCGCTCCTGGCCGACGGCCTGGCGGTGCTGGCCGGGTGGGGCTTTGAGTACAAGGCCAATCTGGTGTGGCACAAGGTCCGGCGCGACGGAGGTTCCGATGGGCGGGGTGTCGGCTTCTATTTCCGCAACGTCACGGAGCTGATCCTGTTCGGGGTGCGCGGCCGGCTCCGAACGCTCTCCCCGGGCCGTTCACAGGTGAACTTCGTGGCCACCCGCAAGCGCGAGCATTCGCGCAAACCGGAGGAGCTCTACCCGATCATCGAGTCCTGCTCCCCCGGTCCGCGTCTCGAGATGTTCGCTCGGTATCCGCACCTGGGCTGGTCGGCGTGGGGCAATGAAGCCGACCCCGACGTTCTGCCCCGCGGCCGAGTGTTCCGCGGCTACGGGGATTCAGCGATCGGCTAGCCCGTCGGCGGCCCGGTTGGTCACCGGGTTCGCCGAGGGCCAGCCTGGGACGATCAGCCCCGGACGACCTCCACGGTCACCCGGAACTCCACGTCGCTGTGCAGCTTGACCGGGATCTCGTGAGTGCCCAGGGCCTTGAGCGGCTCGTCGAGCTGCAGCCGGCGGCGGTCGATGGTGATGTTGGCCTGGTCCGCGACAGCCTCGGCGATGTCGCTCGAAGTGATGGAGCCGAACAGCTTGGCCTGGTCGCCGGAGCCGGCTCGGGCCGGGATCCGGATGACCATGGGCACCAGCTTGCGGGCGATGAGCTCGGCCGACTCCCGGTCCTTGGCGTCTTTCAGGTCGCGGGCCCGGCGCATCGAGTTGGCCTGGGCGGTGACGCCCGGCGTGGCCTTGATGGCATGGCCCTTCGGCAGAAGAAAGTTGCGGGCGTATCCGTCGGCGACGTCGACGATGTCGCCGCGCTTGCCGACCTGGTCCAGGTCACTACGGAGAACAACCTTCATCAGGCGTTCACCTCCTCGAGCTCCTCGTTTTCAGCGTCTACACCGTCGTCTTCGAGATCGTCGGTGTTCTGGTTCCTGCGCTCGCCATCGGCCAGTTGCGAATCGCCACCCTCGCCGCGAGGACCGCGGGGGCCCCGGCCGGGCCCCCGCTCGCTGACGGTCCGCTGCGTGTAGGGCAGCAGCGCCACCTCGCGTGCGGTCTTGATCGCCACTTGGACCTCACGCTGGTGCTGGGCGCAGTTGCCCGTCACCCGGCGGGAGCGGATCTTGCCCCGGTCGCTCATGAAGCGCTTGAGCAGGCTGGTGTCCTTGTAGTCGACCCAGGTCGCATGGTCCTTGCAGAAGATGCAGATCTTCTTCTTGCCACGAGGGCGGTTGTCCTTGAGGACCCTCTTCGACCCACGGTCGCGGTCCCGATCGTTGTTACGGGCCATCGGCTAGAACGGCTCCTCGTCGTAGTAACCGTCGCCGCCACCGCCACCACCACCGGCCGGCTCGTTGCTCACCGCCCGGCTGGCCCCGCCGCTGTAGGCCGGGGCGCCATCGGGCGACCGGCGCTCGTTGCGGGTGATCGCGGCGGTGGCGTAGCGCAGGCTGGGCGCCACTTCGTCCGCGGTGATCTCGATCTTGGAGCGACGCTCATGCTCGGCGGTCTCCCAGCTGCGCTGGTCGAGACGACCGCTCACCAATACGCGGGTGCCCTTGGTCAGGGTCTGGGCGGCGTTCTCGGCCAACTGGGCCCAGCACACGACGTCGAAGAACGAGGTGGCCTCTTCCCACTCGTTGCTCTGGCGGTTCTGCCAGCGGCGGTTGACGGCGACACCGAAGGTCGCAGTCGCCTGGCCAGAAGGGGTGAACCGAAGTTCGGGGTCGCGCGTCAGGTTCCCGACGATGCTCACATGGTTTCCGTTGGACATCTCAACTTGCTCCGTTCTCACTTGCCGCCGTGGGCTCCCCGTCGGCAGCCGCAAGCCGGCTGGACCGAACGGTCACAGCCTTCTCGGGCAGACGGATCACCTTGTGGCGGATGACCTCATCAGCGAGTCCGAGCATCCGGTCGACCGCGGCCACTGCCGGCGGCTCGGCCATTGCGTCGATCAGGACGTAGTAGCCCTCGCTGCGGTGGCGGACTTCGTAGGCGAAGCGCCGCTTGCCCCAGCGATCCACCTTGCCAACGGTGGCACCGTTGGTGGTGAGGAGCTGCGTAGCTCGGTCGAGGACGGACCGGACGGCTTCGTCCTCTAGGCCGGCGTCGAGAATGACCATTACTTCGTAGTGCCGCATAGGCGGCTCACCACCTCCCTGTGGACCCGGCCACCAGGGCTCGGGGCCCCGGTCGGTCCGGGGCAGGGTCTCGATTGAAGACAGGGCATCGTACTCGACCTCGGCGATAGTTGGACTGCGGGGTCCCCGGGCGCCCGAAACCGGGCAACTGTGGGGGCGATCAGGTCGACAGGCAGATCATGCCAGGGGGGTGTGACAATGATGCCCGTGCAAGACGGGCGGGCCGCTGGGGCCGACGGAGGTAATGGGCGGCGCCGGGCGAAGGCGGCCGGCGCGCAGAAGTCGACCGGTCGGTCGGCGAGCCCCGATTCGTCACCGTCGCCGGAGGAGCCGGCTTCCGAGGCGCCAGCTGAGACCAGGTCCGGTCGAGCTGTGGCGCAGAGAGGTTCTGTTGCCGCTTCGAAGCAGCCGTCGGGCGGGACGGTCCCGGCGAAAGCGGCTGGGGCGCGGTCGCGTCCGGAAAAGGCCGGCGGGTCGGGTTCGGCGGGAGGGAAGGCCGGCAGAGCGGCGTCGGCGTCGGCGGGGGTGAAAGCCGGCAGATCGGGGTCGAGTTCGGCGGGGGTGAAGGCCGGCGGGGCGGCGTCGGCGGGGGCAGCGAAGAAGGCAGCGGGTGGCACAGGTTCGGCCAAGGTCGGCCGGGCCGGTCCGGCGAAGGCAGCCAGATCGCGGTCTGCGGCAATGGAGGCGGCGGACCCGTCTTTCGGTCCGACGGCACAGGGCAGAGTCGAGCGGAGCCCGCGGGGGTCGGGTCGCAGTTCGCCGGGAGTTGGGCGAACCGCAGCGACTGCCGGTCCGGTGGCATCGAACGAGGGTCGGTTGGTCGGCGCACCGAGGGTGCCCCGGTCCGGGGACCGGTCGCTCGTCGGGTTCCCACCACCCCTCACTGGTGAGCGGCTGGATCCAGCGTCCGCGTCCATACCGGCGGCCGATCCGAAACCGGCTTTTGCCAGCGTTGCGTTCTCCGACAACCCCCGGGTGCAGGACTGGCTCAGTCGACTCGAGTCGACCGGCATTCTGGGTCGGGCCCGACCGGAATCACATCCGGCCGCGCCTCCGGCGCCGTTCGCGCCGACCATCCACAGGTTGCGCCGAGTACTCATCGTCCTGTTCGTCTTGGCCGTCTGCGGGTTCCTCATCGATGGTGCCAATCGGCCCGCCAACCCCCACCTGGTGAAGGTGAACACTCCGGGCGGGACTGTCGCGCCGATGCCGACCACCCCGGGTGCCCAAGGGGCGTCGTCAGGGATGAAGTCAGCGACCTTGGCGGTCTCAACCGACCCGCAAACTCCAGTCTGCGTGCTCGAAGCCGTGACTGCCGCCGAGCAGGGTCACGGACTGATGGATCGGACATCAGTAGCGCCCTATGCGGGCATGGCCTTCGTATTCGACTCCCCGTCCACCGACCTCTTCTACATGAAGGACACGCTCATCCCGCTGTCGATCGCCTGGTTCCGGGCCGACGGACGGTTCATCGACGCCACCGAGATGCCGCCGTGCCCGCCGGTGACTGCCATCTGTCCGACCTACTCGGCCGCGGCGCCGTACACGCTCGCCGTAGAAGTGCCGGAGGGCCGGCTGGCGGCGATGGGGATCGGGCCGGGAGCGACCGTCCACCTCGGGGGTACCTGCGGGACATAGCTGGCAGGTCGCTCGTGACTCCGGGCCGGCGCCGTTGTAACATCACCTCACATCCCCGCTGGCAGCCGAGTGGCGCTGGACGGTAATAACAGGAGGACACGCCATGGCGATCTATGGCCCCGCCCCTATGACCCCGGCTTCGACCGGAGGACCCGCCCCGGCCAGGCCGCGGCCGCGCCTCAGCGCGCCGTCGGTCCAGGCCCGCAAAGGCTCCGGCGAGCCTCTGGTGATGGTCACGGCCTACGACGCGCCCGGCGCCCGGGTCGCCGACGCCGCCGGGGTCGATCTGATCCTGGTCGGTGATTCGCTGGCCATGGTCGTGCTCGGGTACGAGGACACGCTGCACGTGACGGTCGAGGACATGGCCCATCACACCGCCGCTGTGGCCCGGGCCAAGCCGCATCCGATGATCGTCGCCGACCTCCCGTGGATGAGTTATCACACCGGCAGCGCGGACGCCGTCCGCAACGCGGCCACCCTTATCCGGGCCGGTGCCCAGGCCGTGAAGTTGGAAGGTGGCAGTCGCCGCCTCCCAGTCGTGGACGCCATCGTCGGCGCCGAAATCCCGGTCATGGGCCATCTCGGTCTCACCCCTCAGTCCTTCCACGCCATGGGAGGCTTCAAAGTCCAGGGCAAGGACATGGAAGCGGCCAAGGCGCTGGTCGCCGACGCCCGCTCGCTGGCTGCCGCCGGCTGCTTCGCCATCGTTCTCGAAGGCATCCCCGACGTGGTCGCCCAGCTCATCACCGAGTCGGTCGACGTCCCCACCATCGGTATCGGGGCCGGTCCGCACTGCGACGGCCAGGTCCTCGTCTACCACGATGTGCTCGGGCTAGACGAGCAGCGGCCGCCCAAGTTCGTCCGCCGCTATGCCGCCCTCCAGGCCGATGCCACGGCGGCGCTCGGCAGGTGGGTCGACGATGTCCGTACCCGCCGATTCCCCGACGACTCCGAGAGCTACCACCTGGCGGCCAACGCGACCATGCCGGCGCTCATCAACGGTTGAGCCGAGCCGCCTGATCGGCGGCGGGACCAGACGGCCCTCGTAGATGGCCTTGCCGGCGGCGACCGGCGGTGCACGCCGCTCCGGCGGAGGGTGGCCCCACCCACTTGGCGCTCATCAACTGCGGATGGCGCGCTTGCCCGTCTGGGGAACCGGGCGCATAGGAGGTGTTCGAACGGCTTAGCCGCGCTGGAGGCGGTCGATCGGGCATAAATCTGATAATTTCCGACAACTTTGTTGGATTTAACGGCTTTATTTGGTGTTTTCATACAAAGTTGTAATTTTTTAACATAATTCGAGGTTTTGAGGATTGGGAAGTGGGCCGCACGTGGCGGCCCACTTCTCACAAGCGGGTGCTGGGGTTGGTCGGGCTATGGGGTGCTGGCACGCGCCGGGGGACGAGCACCGGTGGTTGAGCACGGCGGCTGCGGAGGGGAGGAAGGCTCACGAACTGGCGCGGGGAGCCGGCGCTGCGGATGGTCGCGGGACAAGGTCTGAGGGCCGGGCGTGGGCCGCATGCAGAGGGGCTGGCCGCTCCGGGGTGGGGAGAGCCGGGCGTGGGCCGCGTGCAGAGGGGCTGGCCGCTCCGGGGGGAGAGCCGGGCGTGGGCCGCAAGCACAGGGGTTGGGCGGCCCGGGGTGGGCGGCGGCGTGGGCCACTGGGGCGGCCGCGCGGGCGGGCCCGGGGCGGTTGCGGGGGCGGGCTGTGTGGTTGGGCGATCGGGGTGAGGCGGCTGCGGGGGCGCGTGGGGGGTTAGGCGCCGGGGGCGGTGGTGGTCGTCGTCCGGGCGGTCGTTGGGGGGGAGGTGGTGGGAGTCGGGCGGGTGGTCGGAGGGGAATGCCCAGCGGTGGTGGGGGTCGTCTTGTGGATCGTCGTCGTCGAGTGAGGGTTGGTGGTGGTGCTGGACGGCACCGTGGTGGAGGTCGAGGAGGTCGTGGTGGTGCCCAGGCCCTCGGGGTACAGGACGGAGCCGGCGGCCGGCGCCGTGAGGGTCAGGCCGCCCATGTAATAGACAGGGGCGAAATTGCCGGCCCACTGCGGCTCGGCGGCGATGGCGGCGGCCATGTAGTGGTGCCACATCTGGGCCGGGATGGTGCCGCCCTGCACGTTGTACATGGGGGTGTTGTCCTTGGCGTAGCCCATCCACACGGCCGTGGTCAGATGCGGGGTGTAGCCGTCGAACCAGGCGTCGGCCGAGTTCTCGGTGGTGCCCGTCTTGCCGGCCACCTCGGAGCCGACGCCGCCGGCCGCCCCGCCGGTCCCGTTGAGCACCACCTGCTCCAGCACGTAGGTCAACTCGGCGTCCTGGGTCGGCGTCAGCACCTGGCGGGCGACCGGCTGGACGGGCAGCGGCATGGCCTTGCCGGCCGAGTTGGTGACCCGGGTGATCAGGAGGGGGGCGTGGTAGACGCCGTCGTCGGCGAAGGTGGCGTAGGCGGCGGTCATCTGCAGTGGGGAGACGGCGTCGGTGCCCAGCACCTCCGACAGGTCGTCGCCCAGCTCGGACTTGGGGATGCCGAGGGCCTCGGCCATGGCGTCCAGGTTGGACGGCCCGATCTTGTCGACGATCTGCACATAGACGGTGTTGACCGAGTTGGCCGTGGCCTGGATGACGCTCATCTGCGGGGCGGTGGCCTCGTGCTCGAAGTTGGTCACGGTGTAGGGCGCGCCGTTGTTGCCGCCCGGGATGACGACCTCGGGGGGCGCCGGCAGCACGGACTCGGGCGAGTAGCCCAGCTTGAGCAGCTCGGCCAGCATGATGCCCTTGAAGGTCGAGCCGGGCTGGCGCCCGCTGCCGCCGCCGGCGTTGCCCAGGGCCAGGTCGACGCTCGAGCTCTGGTAGTCCTGACCGCCGACCAGCGCCTTGACCTCGCCGCTGTTGTCCATGCTGACGAGCGCACCCGACGGTCCGCCCTTGGCCGGGTTCAGGGTGCCGTCGCCGTACACCGAGTTGTAGGCGGCCGCCTGCAGCGTCGGGTCGAGGGTGGTGTACACCTTGAGCCCGCCGCCGTCGATCTCGGCCGCGCTGTAGGTGGTCAGGAGCTGTTGGCGGACGGCCTCGATGAAGTAGTCGGCGCCATTGGGGGCGGCACTCACCGAGGTGGAGGCGCTGTGGGGGGCCTTGACGAACTTGGAGAACGGGATGGCGCCGGCGGCGGCCGCCTGGGCGGCGGTGATCTTGCGGTCGCGCACGAGAGCGCGCAGCGTGTCCTGCTGGTTCTGGCGGGCCACCGCCGGGTCGGCGGTCGGGTCGGCCCCCTCCGGTTCCCGGATCATGCCGGCCAAAAGGGCCGACTCGGGCAGGTTGAGTTGATCGGCGTTGACCCCGAAGTAGGTCTGGGCGGCGGCCTGGATGCCATAGCTGCCGCGACCCCAGTAGATGGTGTTGAGGTAGCCCTGCAGGATCTGTTTCTTGCTCAGGTCGCGCGACACCCGGATGGCCAGGCCGGCCTCCTTGAGCTTGCGGCTGATGGTGCGCTGGGCGGTCAGGTACGTCTGCTTGACGTACTGCTGCGTGATGGTCGACCCGCCCTGGAAGTTGCCCGAGCCGCTGACGTCGCTGACCATGGCCCGGACCATGCTGATGGGGTTGATGGCCCCCTCACTGAAGAACTCGCGGTCCTCGGTGGACACCACCGACTGGATGGCGATCGGGGCGACCTGGGGCAACGTCACGTCGACCCGGTTCTCGTCGGAGAACGACGCCAACTGGTGCCCGGACGAGTCGTAGACGAACGACGTCTGGGCCAGGACGTGGGCCTTGGGCAGAGGGATCCGGGTCAGCTCGAACAGGCCGATGCCGAGGGCCCCGAACAACAGCAGGGCGAACACGAACAGCCAGCGCCGCATGCGCCACAGGAAACCGCCCACGATCACGGGCGGTGGGACGGCCTTGGTCGCCCGCTTCCACCAGAACAGCTTCGATTCGGACCGGGGCGCGGCCTTGGGCGCGGTGGTCGGTTTCTTGGTGGTTCGGCCGGCCATCGGAGACTCCCGGGAGGGAACCTACCTACGAGCCGTGACCGAGAAGCTCTGGGCCAGGTGGTTCCATGAACAGTTCGGGCAGACCTCGACGACGTAGCAGACCAGGTCCTTGGCGGTCCGGGCCAGCTTGGTCATCTCCTGCTTGGACGTGACGCACACGCCGGAGGGCGACAGCCGGCTCCCGAACACGTAGGAGACCAGCCGCAGCTTGACCTCCTCGCAGATCGGGCACTCCTCCCGGGTCTCGTCGCCCACATTGGTGGCCGCCCGCAGCAGGTCGGGATGGGCATCGCAGACGTCCAGGCGGGACAGGCGGCCCTTGTGGAACTCGCTGACGACGAAGTTGCGGGCCATGCGGTAGTCGACGTGGCCGGCCACGGCGGCGCCGGCGCCCGCGCCTTTCAGTGACTCCGGCCGCAAACTCATCACAGGGGCACAGTACCGCTGGCCGGGCGCTCCGGAGAAGGCGGTCGAAGGAAATACGCAGGTTGGGTGATACACCCCGGCCGGGCCCGACTCGGGCAGGATTGGGGCGTGGCCAGCAACCCAACCAGCTCCTGGGACCAGTTCTCCGAGGACTATCAGAGCAAAGCCGCCATCTCGACCGACGCCGCCCATTACGGACCGGACGTCGCCGACGAGGCCGACCTGCGCCTGCTCGGCGACCTGAAGGGCAAGCGGGTGCTCGACCTCGGGTGCGGGGCGGCCCAGTCGTCCATCGCCTTCGCCAAGGCGGGCGCGGCGGTGGTCGGCGTGGACCTCTCGGAGGCCCAGCTCAGCCACGGCCGGCGCCTGTGTGAGCAGAACGAGGTCAAGGTCGAGCTGCGGGTCGGCGACATGGCGGACCTGGCCTTCCTGCGGCCGGCTTCGATCGATGTGGCCTTCTCCTCGTTCGCCTTCCAGTACGTGGAGGACCTGAACCGGGTGTTCCGTCAGGTGCATCGGGTGCTCAAGGTGGGGGCCCCATTCGTGTTCTCGCTGCCGCACCCGGCCTACTTCGTGCTCGACGAGCAGTCCGGCACGCCGCCCAAGCTGGAGCGTTCCTACTTCGACCGCAGCCCGGAGAACTTCACGTGGGAGGGCGTGGCCTTCACCGGCTACCACCACACCTTCGCCGACCTGTACATGGGCCTCATCCGCTCGAGCTACAAGGTGGATCTGGTCCTGGAGCCGGCACCGACCCCGGGGGCGCCGAGGAGCTGGTTCTGGAGCGATGCCATGGACTGGCTGCCCCGGACCCTGGTCGTCCGGGCCCGTAAGGAAGGCAGTTAACCCCGGTACATCCGGGACACCGCGACGATGTCCTCGTCGTCGAGGCCGCTGTCGGCCGCCTGCTGGAACAGGTCCAGCACGCACGCCGCCACCGGGAGCATCCGGTCGGCCGACTCGGCTACTTCGATCGCCAGCCGGGTGTCCTTGGCGGCGAGGAGGGTGGTCCATTGCAAGGGGCCCTCTCCTTTGACCACTCCCTCGAAGCGATTCCGGAGCCCCGGCGCCAGCATCGGCGTAGCGGTGAGCAGATCGGTCAGCTCGTCGTCGCTGAGGCCGCCGGCCCGACCGACGGTGAGGGCCTCGGCGAGGGTGGCCAGGGCGGAGACGAGCATGAGATTGACGGCCAGCTTGCCGGCCGACGCCAACTCGGGGCGGGCATACCGCTTGACCGTGCCCAGGCTGTCCCAGAGGGCACCGAGGCGGTCCAGCAGGTCCCCCGGACCACCGGCCAGGTAGAGGGCCTTGGCGTCCACGACTGCTTGCGGACCGCCCAGGATGGGCAGGGCGACGAACTGGTCAAAGGACCGGCCCAGCTCGGCGGACAGCGCGGCCGAGATGGTGGTCGTCTCCAGGTAGGGGCGGCTGCTCAACCCGTCTCGGAGGCGGCCGGTCAGGTCCCGGACGGCGTCGTCGTCGCTGAGACTGATGAACACCGCCCCGGCCGCTTCGACGGCTTCCTCGGGGGCCCTCACCTCGGTCGCCCCCTTCCCGACCAGTTCGTCGGCCCGACCGGGCGACCGGTTCCAGACGGTCACCTCATGACCTGTCTCGAGCAGCCGGGCGGCCAGGGCCCGGCCCATTCGGCCGAGGCCGAGTACGGCAACGTTCATGGGCCGCGAACTACCCGGCCGGGCCCATGGGCACACAGGCCGGTCGCTAGCGTTGACCCATGAGGCGGATCGACCGGCCCCGCCTGGTGAACCGGTTGCGTGACCGCCATCAGTTGCGGCTGACCGTGCTCGAGGCTCCGCCCGGTTTCGGGATCACCACGGTCATCGACCAGGCCCTGGCCGAACCGCCGTCGGGTCCTGATCACATCGACGTGCGCATCGCCGGAGACCGTTCGCTGTCGCCTCCCGGGGCCCTGGCCGCCGCCATACTGCAGGGCCTGAGTGCCCCGTCCCGAACCGGTGCGGCTGCGGCTGGTGCCGCTGTACGGGGACCGGCGGTCGGGGCGGACGCAGTGGTCGCCGCCGTCGAGGCTCGGGCAGGTCCGATGGCGATCGTGATCGACGACTTCGAACTGACGGCGCCCGGAGGAACCGACCTGTGCGCCGCTCTCCTGGAATCGGGCTCTCAGAAGATGCATCTGGTTCTGGCCGGGCGGCCGACGACCGGGATCGGCGTCAGTCGATGGGTGGCCGCCGGCACGGCCGTCCAGATCGGCGCCGACGACCTGGCCTTCCGACCGGACGAGGCGGCCGCCGTGTTCCGGGCGAGCGATCGGCCGTTGCCGGCCGACCGGGAGGTGGTCGGGTGGCCGGCCCTCGCCTCACTGTTGATCGCCGATCGCCCCGACCTGCTCGTCCCCTACCTGCAGGACCGGGTGATGCCGTACCTGAGCAGCGACGTGATTGCCGGATTGGCGGTATTGGCGGTGGCCGGTGGGTGCCAACTGGAGGGTGTCGGCCCGGTGCTGGCGACGGTATCGACGGAGGGCGACGTTGCCCTTGACACGCAGAAGGTCCTGGCTGCGCTCGCCTCGGTCCCGCTCGTCGAGATCGACGCCCAGGGCTGCTGGCCGCACCCGCTCTGGCTGGACGCGACGGTCGGCCTGCTCACGGCGGAGGCGCGCCGTCGGGTTCTGATCGCCCGGCTGGACGCCGATCCGTCCGACGCCACCGTGCGGGACGTAGCGGCGGCGGCCATCCGGTGGCGGGACGGGCCGGCGCTGGAGCACGTGGTCCGGACGGCCCTGGCGGCCGAGCCGGTGCGGATCGGTGTCGCCGAGCTCCGGGCGTGGTTCGACACCGGGTTGATAGGTGACGGACCGGAGAGGGCCTGGCTGGAGGGCATTCTCTCGCTGCGCGCCGGTGGGGCGACGGTGCACGCCATGGACCGGCTCGAGGTGGCCCGAGCCCGGTTCGAGGCGGCCGGGGACGGGGCGGCCGAGACGGCCGTACTGCTGCAGCTGGGCATGGTGGCGCGCGGGCGGGACGACCTGACCAGCCTGGCCCGCCTCCTGGAGCGGGCATCCGAGTTGGCTCAAGGGGGTCAACCGGCCGCCGCCGCCCTCGTCGCATTGGGCCGGGCAGTCAGGGCGCAGATGGGCGGCGACCCGGCCGGCGCTCTCCGGGCCGTCCAGGAAGTGCCCGTCGGCGCCCTGTCCGGTGACTGGGCGACCCAGGTGCTGATGGTGTGCGGCACCAACCTGGCCCTGGCCGGACGTACGGCCGAAGCGGTGGCCGTGTTGGAGGTGGCCAACGGCACCGGCACCTCATCGGCCCGGGCGGTCGCCTCCGACCTGCTGAGTGCCGCCAGATGGTCGGGCGGCGATCGGGCGGCGGCCATCGAGGCGGCCCGGACCGGGTTGCGTCTGGCCGAGGCCGGCGGGTCGGCCAGCGGTATGACGATGGCCCGCACGGCTCTGGCCTGCATGCTGGCGAGCGTGGGCCGCCTGGAGGAGGCGGAATCGCTCCTCGACCGGGTGGCGGCAACGGTGCCCTCCGGCGAGGCCGCCGCCCTGGCCGAGGTCGGCCGGGTGCTCCTTGCCGTGGCCAGCCGCGATCTGGAAGCGGCCCGCCAACGGCTGGGGACACTGGGGCCGCCGGTGACCAGGCCGACGCGCAGCAGTCTGTGGCGGGCGGCGTTGGAGGTGGGCTTGATGTCGGATCCGACGCACGAGTGGGCCGAGTTGGCCGAGCGGTCCCTGCCTTTCCGTCTGGCGGTGGGCGCGGGCCGGGCGTGGGCGGCGGCGCTGGACGCCGGCCAGCTCCTGGACGGCAGGTGGCGTCCGTACGTTCCCGACGTGTGGTGCCAGACGACCGACAACCCGATCCGGTTGCGCGTGCTCGGCCGCAGTGAGATCGAGTTGTGGAGCGGAGAGGCACCGTCGCGGGCCTGGGCCCGGCCGCGGGTCCGGGAACTGGCGCTGCATCTGGCGCTCTGCGAAGACGTATCTCGGGAGACCGTGGCGGCCCGGCTGTGGCCCGACCTCGGTACCAGGGCGGCCGGCACCAACCTGCGGGTCACGCTCAGTCACCTGCTCGACGTGCTCGAGCCGGAGCGGTCGAGAGGGACCGGCAGCCACCTGGTCCGCCAGGAGCACGGCCAGCTCGGTTTCGACCGGCGGGGGGCGTTACGCGTCGATTTGTGGGACGCCGTTGACAACGCCCGCGTGGTGATCGGAGCCGGGCCGGACGAGGGCGCGGCCCTGGTCGCCGCCGCCCGACGCATGGTCCAGGCCGGGTCCGGCGCGTTCCTCGGGGGTGGCCCGTGCGGTGACTGGGCCGAGCCTTACCGGCGCCGCTTCGAGAGCGATGTCATTCACGCCGCTCTCCGGGCCGGACCGGTGGCGGTCGAGGCGGGGGACTTCGGGTTGGCGGAGGCGTTGGCCGACAGCATTCTCGACCTCGACGCCTGGTCCGAGGACGGTCACCGCCTGCTGCTGTCGGCCCGGTTGGCGGCCGGCGACACCGATGGCGCCCGCCGGGCACTGGTCCGGGCCGAGGCCGCCTTCGAGGAGATCGGTGTCAGCCCCTCGGACCGGTTCCGGTCCGTCGCCCGGCGCATCCGGTACGGGGCCCACTCGCGACCGGCCCACGACCTGGCATGAGCGGTCAGGGCCGGCCCGCGACGGGGCCGGCCCTGATACCGACGTGGTTCAGCCGGTGATGCCGACGATCGGCTGGGCCAGCTTGATGCCACCGGTGGAGCCGTAGAAGTGGGCGTCGCCGAAGGCGAACACACCCCCGTCCGAGGCGACCATCCAGTAGCCGGTGCCGCCCGGTCCGGGGGCGATGCCGACGATCGGCTGGGCCAGCTTCACGCCGCCGGTGGAGCCGTAGAACTTGGCGTCACCCAAGGCGAATATGCCACCGTCGCTGGCGACCATCCAGTAGCCGGTGCCGCCCGGTCCGGGGGCGATGCCGACGATGGGTCGGGCCAGCTTCACGCCGCCGGTGGAGCCGTGGAACTTGGCTGAGCCGAAGGCGAATATGCCGCCGTCGGAGGCGACCATCCAGTAGCCGGTGCCGCCCGGTCCGGCGGCCAGGCCGACGATGGGCTGGGCCAGTCTGACCCCGCCCGTCGACCCGTAGAACTTGGCGTCGCCGAAGGCGAACACGCCGCCGTCGGAGGCGACCAACCAGTAGCCCTTGCCGTCGGCGGTCGACGCCATCCCGACGATCGGCTTGTCCAGCTTGACGCCGCCGGTGGAGCCGTAGAAGTGGGCATCACCGAAGGAGAACACGCCGCCGTCGGAGGCGACCATCCAGTAGCCCTTGTTGTCGGGCGTGGCGGCCATGGCGACGATCGGCTGGGCCAACTTCACACCGCCGGTGGAGCCGTAGAACTTGGCTCCGCCGAAGGAGAACACGCCCCCGTCGGAGGCCACGAACCGGTACCCGGCGGCCGGGGGCGGGGGCGGCGGCGGGTTGTGGCTGCCGGTCACGCCGATCGTGTTGGTCCACACCGGGGTGAGGATGGCGGCGTTGCGGTCGAAGACGATCGAGGCCTGAGCCGAGATGGTCGTGCCGTTGGCCAGGCCCGGTTTGGCGTTGCCGGAGAAGGTGACATAACCCTCGCCCTGGCCGATCTGGGCCGAGGTGCAGCCGGTCCCGACAGTCACGCAGTCGGGCGGCAGGAACCCGGCGTCGGCGCCGAAGTCCAGGTCACCGGTGACCGGGCTGATCGTCGACAGGCTCCACGTGATGGTGGACGTGGTCCGGTCGAAGTCGCCGATCACCTGGACGTAGTCACCGATGGTGGCCGTCTCGTCCAGCGTCTGGGTGAAGTGCTGGAGACCTGCCGGTACCGAGACCGTGGTGGTCCCGAAGCCGAAACCGGTCAGCTGCACCGAGTTCGGGTCGATGGTGGCCGGGACCTTCTCCGTGACGACCACCTGGACGGCCGGCGCGGATGCGGTCGGCTCGTTCTGGAACTGGATCAGGTAGGGCAGGGCTGAACCCTGGGCCAACCCGTAGGTCGGGGCTCCGGTCCCCTCCGGGCCGTGAATGCCGTTGGGGTCGCCCGGGATGTGGTTGTCGGTCTTCTTGGGCTGGTTGGGCGGCGGAGGAGGCGGCGGAGGAGGCGGCGGAGGAGGCGGCGGTGGCGGGCACTGGCCGACGCACGGCGGCGGCGTGGTCGGAGGCGCCGTCGTCGGAGGTGCGGTCGTGGTGGTCGGCTGGCACGGTTCCTCGTTCTGGAGGGCGGCGTAGTCGGAGTCGAACTGGTCCAGGCTCGACCGCAGTGACGCGACCGCCTGGTTGTACAGGCTCTGGCCCTGGTTAGTCGCATCCAGGGCCGCCTGCACGCTGCTCAGGTTGGTCTTCATGTCCTGGTAGGTCTGGATCAGGCTGCCGATCAGGCCGAGCACGTTTCCGGCCAGTCCGGCGAGCGGCGGGTACTTCTTGAACACGCCGAGGATGTTCGACGCGTTCGACAGCTGTTGCAGCCAGTAGGAGACGGTGTTGGCGGCGGCGTCCGGGTTGCTGAAATCGGGCGCGCTGGGCAGGCCGTTCTCGCCCCCGCTGACCACGCCCTGCACGGCGTTGACCGCGTTGACCAGGGTGCTCGTGGGGATGGCGTTGGCGGCCAGGAAGTTGGCGAGCGAGCCGGCCGAGCTGGCCGCGCTGGAGCCGGTCTGGATGAGCGACGTCTCGACCTGGGTGGCCAGCTGGCCGACCGGGTTGATGGCGGAGATGATGGTCTGGGCCAGGGAGGCGCCGTCGCCGAGGAGCTCGGTGCCGCTCACCAACAGGGCGGCGTTCTGAGTCTGCTGGACGGCGGTGTAGCCGAGGGACCATCCGTTGTAGGCATTGCCGACCTGCCGCACCAGGGCGGCCAGGCGGGACCGTTCGGCGGCCACCGTCGCCGCCGACGGGCAGTTGCCGTCGATGTCGAGGGTGATGGTGGCGTGGAACCGGTTGATCAGGGTCTGCTCGTCGGGCGCTGGTTTGGGCGGGGTCGTCAGGGACCCCCCCAGCCAGGAGTTGACCAGGTCACCGACGCTGACGGTGCCGTTGCTGGACAGGCTCTGCGGTCGCAGCTGTCCCATCAGGGCGTCGGTGTCGGCCTGGAGATGGGCGGCCGCCGGTCGCAGGGTGGTCAGGGCCCGGCTCTGCCCGGTCCCGCCCACTGACGGGAGGCCGGCGGTGGCCGAACCGGAGAGCAGCGCCTCGGCGACCGGGGCGGTGATGGTCACCGGGGAGGCGTCCGGCAGGGTCACCGACTGGGAGGTGGTCGCCGTCCCGGCGCCGGAATACTCGAGGGTGTAGGTGCCGGGCGGCACCGGCCCCAAGGTGGCCGAGGCGGTGGTGGACGAGGTGGTCACCGCCGGGCCGAGGGTGGCCGACGCAACGGTCTGGCCGGCCGAATCCACCAGGGTGGCGATCCCGCCGGGCAGGATACCGCCGGCGCCGGCGGCAGCCAGATGGACGGCCAGCTCGTCGCCGGTCGAGCTCAGGGTGTAGTTCTCCTGGACGGAGCCGCCGGCGGTGACGGCGATGTCGGTGGCGATGACCGGGGTGTCGCCCGTGTCGTCGGTGATGGCGACCGTGTAGGTGCCGGCCGGTAGGTCGGTGATGGCGTAGGCGCCGGTGCTGCTGGTCAGGGCCCCGCTCGTGTAGCCGCCGCCGGACACCTGGACGTCGGCACCGGCGTTGGGTCCGGCGCCGTTGCTCACGGTTCCGTAAATCTCACCCGGCACGCCCAGGACCAGGTTCACCGGCGTGGGCCCGGTGCCGACCACGACGTCGGTGGCGGCGGCGCCGTAGCCGGGATCGGAGGCGGTGACGTGGTAGGTACCAGGCACCAGACCGGCGACGGTGGTGGTGCCGTCCGGCTCGGTGCCGTTGTCGGCCCCGGCCGGTAGGTCTTTGGTCGCAGCCGGGGTGACATAGACGTCGGCCCCCGGGATCGGGTTCCCGCCGGCGGTGATGGTGGCCGCCACCGACCCGGGCCCGGGCGCCAGATTCAACGTCACCGGGGTGCCGAGCGTGACCGCCCGGGACACGATGTCGATGCCGAAGTCAGGACCGGCGGCGATGACGTCGTACGTGCCGGACTTGGTCAGTTCGAAGCTGTAGGCACCGGTCGAGGTGGTGGTCGTCGTCGCGATCTGGCCAGTTGCGTCCTGGGCGGTGACGGTGAGGCCGCCGACCGGTTGCCCGGCGGCCGAGACGATGCCGCTGACGACGGCGACCGGTACCGGCAGGTTCAGGGTGATGTCGGTGTGGCTGTCGTCGACGGTGAACTGCCGGTGGACGGACGAGCCGATCACCTGCAGGTCGTATTGGCCCTGGATGAGGCCGACCACGCTGACCGTCCCGCTGTTGTCGGAGGCCAGGGTCTGGGTGTAGACGCCGGTGCCCGTCGGTGACGGACCGACCAGGGTGACACCGACGCCGGTCAGCGGATGGCTGCTGCCGTCGACCAGGGTGGTGGTCATGTCACCGACGCCGGCCAGGGTGGCGTTCAGGGTGGTGGCGGTCGCACCGGCGGCCACCGTGACCACCTGGCTGTCGGGCAGGTGGGTGCCGTCATTGGGTGAGAACAGGACGGTCTGGCTGCCGCTCGGCACGTTGGCCATCGTGTAGTCGCCGTTCGAGTCGGTGGTGGCCGCCTCGGGGGCGCCCCGGGCATCGCTGTACACGGTGACGCCGGACAGCGGCTGGCCCGACTCGATATCGGTCACCCGACCGGTGAGCGATCCCAGGCCGGCCAGGGTCAGACTCACACCCGTAGCCGGGGTGGACACGGTGGCGACGATGCCGCTCCGGCTGACCGTTCCGGTGCCGGCGGCCACGGCGGTGACGGTGTAGGTCTGCGGTGACGGGCCGGCCTCGGGGGCCAGCCCGGTGATGGTGAAGGTGCCGTCCGGGTTGACCGTGCCGTAGACGGCGTCGGTGCTGTCGTCGTCGGACGAGGCCAGCACGATGGTGCCGCTGGGCGGTGCGCTGGTGCCGTCGGATGCGGTGATGATCCCGCTGATCGAAGTGCCGGCGGTCAGGACGATGTCATAGGCGGTGGGAGCGCTGGCCGAGACGGCCACGGGCGCGGCGGCCGACGGCTGGTAGCCGGGGCCGGTGGCCGACACGGTCAACGTCCCGTCGGGCAGCCCGGCCAGGCTGTAGGCGCCGTCGGACCCGCTCGGATCGGAGTGGTAACGGCGGCCGGAGGAGTCGATGGCGGTGATGACGGCGCCCGCCAGCGGGGCGCCGGCGGCCGTCACTGTTCCGGTCATGGTGGCCCCGGTAGTGACGGCGACGGTGCCGATGGTCGTCCCGCCGTTGGCCGGAATGGTAACCGTGACGGGTACGGCGAGCAGGTAGCCGGGAACGGCCAGCTGGTAGGTACCGGCCGGTACGCCCCAGAAGGCGAAGTTCCCGGTGCCGAAGCTGGTGCCCGAATAGACGTCGGCGGAGCCGGGCGTGCCCGGTCCGGCGTTGTTCAGCGTCAGGGTGACGGCGGCGCCGGACAGCGGTTGGCCGGCCAGTTGCAGGACGCCATGGGCGGACGCCGACGTGGCCCCGTAACCGGCCTCCTGGCGGCGGAGGACGTAGTTGAGGGCGTCCTGCTCATTGTTGATGGTCACGCCTTCGGCGCGGGCCTGCTGGATGGCGGCCAGCAGGTTGCCGGCGTAGACGCCCTCAGTGGTGCCCATGTTGGTGGCCACGTCGTGGATGATCGAGGCCCAGGCGGCGGCGGAGTACTGCGTCGGCTGGGAAGAGGCCAGCTGGCTGTTCCAGTCCACGGAGGTCGTCTCGGTGCTGTCGACGGTGGCGGCCGCGGTCTCAAGCGACACGTGGGCGACGGTGCTGTTGGACAGCATCGAGAAGTTGAACGTCGCCGTCTGGCCGGGTGGGAGGATCCCGTCCGGCAGCGGCCCCGTCGACGGGTTGGAGAAGTCGGGGGCGACCAGGTCGACCGACGAGGAGAAGTCGTTCGAGCCGGGCAGGGCCACGTTGGCCAGCGTCCCGCTCAGGCGGATGATGGGCACGGCGATGTCCGACCCGCCCGGGTTGGTCACGGTGACGGCCACGGTGCCGGCCCATCCGTAGCGGAGCGACGACGGCACCACGCTGGTCACCTGCAGGGTGGCCGGGGCGGCGGCCGTCACGGTGAAGGTGCCCCCGGTCACCGTCTGGCTGTTCTGTACGGCCTTCAACGTGTAGGTGGCGGCGGTGGCGCCGTCCAAGTCGAAGGTGGCGAAGGCAACGGTGGAGTCACGCAGCGACACCGGGCTGGCGGTGATGGCCGGGCCACTGGCCGGGACCAGCTCCACGGTCATGGCCGAGGTCATGTCCGAGCCCTGCAAGGTGATCGTCGCGGTTCCCTGGTTGCCCGCGGAGTTGGGGGTGACGGCGGTGACGTCGAAGCCGGGCAGTTCCGGGTCGATGGTCACCGGTGCGGCGCCGGAGCTGTCACCGCCGTGGACGTCGATGAACCAGGTGCCGGGGTTCGAGCCGGGCAGCGTGATGACCGTCTGGCCGGTGAGGTTCTGGACGTCGAACTGGCCGGGGCTGGGAATCTTCCCGTTGGACGCGTAGAGCGAGACCGTCGCCGACGAGGACGTGATGCGCACATCAGTGCCCGAGGCCACTACGACCTGGTAGTAGGCGTCGCCGTCGTTCGGGACCGTTGCCTGCACTGCGGTCCCGGGGGTGAGAGCCGGGATCGGGGCGGCCGTGAAGGCGGGCGACACCGCTTGGCCGTCGGCGAACGAGTCGGAGATCAGGTCGGCGCTGTCGGGGACGGCGATCAGCTCGTAGCTGCCGGGCACGACCGCCGGAATGGGCGCAGACACGTTGACCGTGTAGCTGGCGCCGGCGTCGACCCCGCCGGTGTGGGTCACCCGTTGCAGGAGGGTGTCGCCCGGCGAGTAGGCGCTGTCGCCGACCGGCGCCAGGTACACCGAGTCGTCCCACGTTCCGCTGGTGAGATCGGCGGTGCCGACGTTGGTGACGGTGAACGATGTGATCACGTTCTGTCCGGGCACGGCCGTGGTCGGGGTGGGGGCGGCCAGGTTCGATGCGACGAGCGATGTCTGGGCGGTGGAGTTCTCGACGGTCAACTCGACCGACCCGTAGCTGTTGATCGAACCGGCCGGCAGGTAGGACAGCGCGTAGCTCTCACCGGAGCCGATCAGCTCGCCCTGGATGTGGTCGAACTGACCGGTCTCGGCCGCGTACTGGATGATCTGGAAGGCGTCGTTGACCGGGGGGGCAGTGCCGCCGCTGGTGACGATGTCGAGCGTTCCGGCCAGGGTGTCACTACCGCCGGTCGAGACGGTCGACGACACCGCCGGGGAACTGGTGGCGTCCACCCCGACGACCAGGATGCCGTTGGACTTCTGGTCGAGCGACCCACCGAGCACGGACGTGGGTGACATGACGATCTTGCCGGAGTTGACCACCGTCTGGAACCGGGCGGTTACGCCGGGGCCCAGGGTCAGGACCGAACCGGGGCCGACGTCGAGGGTTCCGCTCGAGACCCCGATCGGCGTGCAGGTCGTCTGGCCGGTGCCGCAGTTGATGGTCAGGTCGGTGCCGTTGGCGATGTAGAGGGAGCCGGTGATGGAGAACGGGCCGCCGTTGACGACGATCGGGAAGCTCGGTGACGAGTCCTCGAAGTCGCCGTCGATCTTGAGCGGGCTGTTGATCGTGATCGTTCCGGGACCGCTGACGTTGGCGGCGATGACCTGGGTGCCGACGCTGCTCCCGGATGGCCCGGTGGTTTCGATGGCCCCGTTGTTGGTCAGGGTGGCGCCGGCCGGCAGTTGCAGTGTGGCCGAACCAGCGCCGCAGGTGCCGGCGTGGTCGAGGTCGATAGTGCCGTTGTTGACCAGGTTGGAACTGGCATTGAGGGTCGCCGGGTCGTTTCCGTCGCACTCGTCCTGGCCAGAGATGGTGATGGTCTGGCCGGCGGCGATGGTCTGGCCGTCCAGGGTGACCGTGTGGGTGGGGGCCACGTCGTAGGACGACGCCCCCGATCCGAGCAGCTGGATGGGCCCACCGGTCACCACAATCGGGTTGCCCGTCGTCGTGCCGGCAACCTGGCGGGCCACGCCGGCGGTGATGAAGTTGGCGTTGTTGGTGACGGTGCCGGCCTGATTGACGAAGGTGGTGGTGGCGCCCAGGGTGAGGGTGGCCGGGGCGCCCGACGGGTTGGCGTCGGTGACGATCGTCCCGGTGTTGGTGAAGGTGCCGGGCCCGGACCAGGTGACCACGAGGTTCGGGTTGACCGTGACGGTCCCGCTGGAGGAGATCGATCCGGTGACCGATTCGGGCACCGTCGAGGCGCTGGTGGCGGCCACGCTGGCCTGATCGAAGACGATCGAGCCGCTCGAGTTCAAGGTGGTACCGGAGGCGACCACCAGCCCGGCGATGCCGCCCCCGCAGGTGCCGGTGTGGCTGAGCTCGATGGTGCCGCCGTTGGTCACGGTCCCCGACGTCGTCGCCGTGGCCGGGTCGTTACCGTTGCACGCGTCCTGGCCCAGAATGCGGAACGTCTGGCCGGACACGATGGTGCCTTCCAGAGTGGCGCTGTGGGTCGGCTGCAAGGTGTAGAACGCGGCGCCGACGCCGGTGAAGTCGACCGTCCCGGCCGTGACCTGCACGGCGTCGGCGGCGGTGGGCGTGTCGAGTACCCCGCCGTTCTGGTCGACGGTGCCGGCGGTCGTCAACGTGCCGGCGTTGGTCAGCGTGGCCGGCGTGTTGCCGGAGCCGGCCCCGAAGGTCAGGGACGTCCCGGCCCCGAAGCTGGTGGTCGTCCCAGCGCCGGTGCTGAAGTTGCCCTCGTTGTCCCACGCCGTGTTGATGGTGGCGAAGTTCAGGTCGCCGCCGGTCACGTTCACCGTGCCGTCATTGACCACGGAGCCGGAGATGGTGTGGTTGAACGTGCCGGGCGAACTGGAGGTGACGTTGATGGTGCCGGTGTTGGTCAGGGTGCCGGCAGTGAGGGCCAGCGTCGTGATCCCGCCGCCGCATGTGCCCTGGTGGTCCAGATCGATCGTGCCGGCGTTGGTGAATCCACCGCCGGCCGTGGCCGTCGTGGGGTAGTTGCCGTTGCAGGCGTCCTGGCCGGTGATCGTCAGCACCTGGTTGGTCCCCATGTTGCCGATCAGGGTGAGGGTCGAGTTAGGGGGCTCGTCGAAGTTGGCGGCACCGGTTTCGGTGAACTGCAGGGTTCCGGACACCAGCACGGCATTGCCGGATGTCGTACCGGCGCCTTCTATGAAGGTGCCGACGGAAGCGAAGGTGCCGTCGTTGACCAACGAACTGGTGCCGACGGGACCGTTGCTGAACGACGCCCCCGCGTCGACGTCGAAGGTGGCCCCCGAGGCGACGGTCAGCGACCCGGTGTTGGAGATGGAGGCGTCGGGGAACGTGGCCCCGCTGTAGGCCTGGGTGGTGCCTCCATTGATGTTGATCGTGCCGCTGGAGATGTCGCCGGCGAGGATGTGCGTGCCGATCGCCGTGCCGTCGGACTCCAGCGTGCCGGTGTTGACAATGGTCGTGCCGCTGGCCGCCACCAGTGTCGTGACGCCCCCGTTGCAGGTGCCGACGTGGTTCAGGGCCAGCGTGCCCGCCGACTGGAAGGTGCCCGGGTCGGTACTCGGACCGGTGACCGTCACCGTCACCGGGTCGTTGCCGTTGCAGTTGTCCTGGCCCTGGAGGGTCACGGTCTGGCCGACGGCCGTGCCGCCAGTGAGGGTGCCGCTGCTGCTCGGCAGGTATTCAAAGGACGACGTCCCGGTGCCGACGTCGACCAGCGCGTTGGTGAGCTCGATCGGGTTGCCGGTCGTGATGCCGGACTCGGTGAAGGTGCCGTCATCGCGAACGGTGCCGTTGTTGGCGATCGACCCGTTGGTGGCGTTGGTGAACGCGGAGCCGGATGGCACCTCGACGGTGGCCGGCGCCCCGCCGGCGACGTTGTTGACCACCACCGTGGCCGGTCCGTCGTTGGTGAACGACCCGGTGAGCGTGGTCGTGATGTACGGGTTGAACGTGACCGCGCCGGTGCTGTCGACGGTGCCGCTGATCGATTCCGGCACGCTCGTCGCGCTCGTGCCGGACAGGCCGGTCTGGGAGAAGGCGATGCTCCCGCTCGATGTGAGCGTGGTGGAGGCAGCGACCACCAGGCCGGCGGTGCCACCGGTGCAGCCGCCGTTATGAGTGAACTGGATGGTGCCGGCGTTGGAGACGTTGCCGGAAGTCGTGGCGGTGGCCGGGTCGTTGCCGTTGCAGGCGTCCTGGCCGAGGATCTGAAAGGTCTGCCCGGACGTGATCGACCCTTCCAGGGTGGCCGAGTCGCTCGGTTCGACGGTGTAGTAGGCAGCGCCGCTACCGGTGAAGTCGACGGTGCCGGCGGTGACCTGTATGGACGAAGCGGCCAGGGTCGACCCCTGCGGGGCGGCCAGCGCCCCGTTGCCCTGGGTGTCGGTCCCGGCGGTGGTGAAGGTACCGGCGTTGGTCAGGGTGCCCGAGGTGAACGTGAGCGATGTGCCGGCTCCGAAGCCGACCGTCGTCCCGGCGCCGGTGGTGATGGTGCCGGCGTCGGTCCACGTGCTGGCAGCCGTCGTGACGGAAAGCTGGCCGCCGGTGACGTTGACGGTGCCGGCGTTCTGGACTGCGCCGGTGATGGCGTGGGGAGCGGTGGCCGAACCGACATCCGCGGTGACGGCGATCGTTCCGGTGTTGGTCAGCGTGCCCGACGACACGGTGACGGTGCTCTGGCCGCCATTGCAGGTTCCGGCCCGGTCGAGGTTCAAGGTGCCCTCGTTGCCCAGCCCGGTACCGGCGGTGAGTGTGGCCGGGTCGTTGCCGCTGCAGGCGTCTTGGCCTCTGACCGTCAGTGTCGATCCGCTCTGATTGTCGATAATTCCGCTGGTCGACAGGGAGGTATTAGGCGAAATGAGTAGAGTTCCGCCCTGGTTGATGAGGGCGCCGATGGCTTCGGGCGCGTCCAGTGTCACGTTTGATGTGGCCGGTAGGCAGGCCACATCCGAACTGGTGGGGACCACGCCTGTCGACCACGAGGCGGCGGTCGTCCAGTTGCCGGTGCTGCCATTCCAGTCGTCGGTGCAGGTGGGGTCGGTGATCGCCGGCTGGAGCAGAGTTCGGGCCGCCGGGTGGACGGCGGCCGAAGAGGCCGGCGCCGGGGCCGGCGTCGTGCTGGCGGGCGGCTCATAGGGAGCAGCCGCTGGGGCTGTCTTCAGGCCGGCCGAGCTGGCAGCAGCCAGAGCCTTGGTGGCCGCCGGCGCGTTGGCCAAGGTGCCCGGCTTGGACGTCGGGATGGCCGGCGGGGCGGCCGTCTTGGCCTTGGTGGCGGCGTGAGTGACAGCCGGTTTGGTCGTCGCCGACGCCCCGGCCGGAACCGGTGCGATATAGGCCGTACTCGTACCAATCAGTGAAAGTACGCCGGCAAACGCCCCAATTTGAACAATATTCCGCCTACGTCGCCCCATGGAGGCGGACCATAAGGCGGCTCCGCTAACCGGGCGTTAACTAATGGCCGATCGGTCAGAATTCATTGCCTGCGGGCGTTCCACCAGGCATCGAGACGCTGGCCAGCCTCGTCCTCGCCGAGGGGACCCTCCTCGAGGCGCAGCTCCAGCAGGTAGTTCAGCGCGTCGCCGACGTCGCGGCCCGGCTTCAGGCCGAGGCGCTTCATGACGGCGTTGCCGTCCAGGTCGGGCCGGATGGCCTTCAGCTCCTCCTGCTCCTGCAACTCGGCGATGCGGGCCTCGAGCTCGTCCATCCGGCGGGCCAGGGCCCGGGCCTTGGCCGCGTTCCGGGTGGTGCAGTCGCAGCGGGTCAGCTCGTTGAGCCGGGTCAGGTGGGGGCCGGCGTCGCGCACGTAGCGGCGCACGGCGCTGTCGGTCCAGCCCATCCGGTAGGTGTGGAACCGCAGGTGCAGCTCGACCAGCCGGGTCACCGTGTCGGTGTCATCGGTGGAGTACCGGAGGGCCCGCATGCGGTCCCGGGTCATGCGGGCGCCGACCACCTCGTGGTGGTGGAAGGTGACCGCGCCCCGCCCACCGAACGACCGGGTCTTGGGCTTGCCCACGTCGTGGAACAGGGCGGACAGGCGCAGCAGGCGGTCGGGCGAGGTGTTCTCGATGACGGCGATGGTGTGGGCCAGGACGTCCTTGTGCCGGTGGATGGGGTCCTGCTCGAGGGCCAGGGCGGGCAGCTCCGGCAGGAACTCCTCGGCCAGGCCGGTCCGCACGAGGAACCACAGGCCCTCCCCCGGCCGCTCGACGACCATGAGCTTGTCCAACTCGTCGCGCACCCGCTCGTCGGAGACGATGTCCAGGCGCGACCGCATGGCCGAGACGGCGTCGACCAGCTCGGGCTGCGGGATCAGGTCGTAGCCGGCGATGAACCGGGCGGCGCGCATCATGCGCAGCGGATCGTCGCTGAACGACTCCTCGGGGGCCAGCGGGGTGCGCAGCACCTTGGCGGCCAGGTCGGCGGCCCCGCCGAACGGGTCGATCAGTTGGAGATCGGGTAGCGCCAGGGCCATGGCGTTGACCGTGAAGTCGCGCCGGGACAGGTCGGCGTCGATGGCTTCGGAGAAGACAACGTCGGGCTTGCGGCTGTCGGGGTGGTAGGCGTCGGCCCGGTGGGTGGTGATCTCGATGGTGCGCTCGCCGATGCGGCAGCCGATGGTCCCGAACCGCTTGCCCTGGGTCCACACCGCGCTGACGAACGGGGCCCCGCTGACCAGGGCCTCGATCCGGTCCGGAACGGCATCGGTGGTGAAGTCCAGATCGGCGTCGTCGCCCAGCCGGTCGAGGATGGCATCGCGTACCACGCCACCGACCAGATAGAGGCGATGGCCGGCGTCGGCGAACAGCCCGGCCAGGCCGGCGATTTCGTCGATCAGGGGGCGTAGACGCTCGGGAACCACGGCGGAACAGCCTACTGGTGGGACCCCTCCCGGCCCCAGCGGGTCAACTGCCCGGGCGTCGGGCGGTCGGGCCCGGGCGGGAAGGATGTCACCTGGCGGAGGAGGCCGGCCCGGCCCCGCGTTCGGCGTCCGAGTGGGTGGCCGACCCCGGGGTACTGGGGCGACTCCGTAGGATTCAGCCCGGCATGCCTCGACTGAGCCACCGAGACCTGACGGGCGTCCTTTCGCTGGTCCGCTCGGTCGGCGAGGCCCGGGACCCCGACGAGTTCCTGGCCGTGACGCTGAAGGGCGTGATCGGCCTGGTGCCGTGCGACGTGGCCACGGTCAACGAGGTGAACCCGCACCGGGACCGGGTGGCCTACTGGATGGAGCCCGAGTCGTTCGTCGTGCCCGATGACGCCCCGGCCCTTCTGGCCCGACTGGCCGGCGACCATCCGGTGATCAGCCACATGGCGGCGACGGGCGACGGTTCGGCGCAGCGGATCAGCGACTTCTGGACGCTCGAGCAGTTCCACGCCAGCCGGATATACGAGCTGCTCTACCGGCCGATGGGGGTGGAGCACCAGATGGCCGTCGGGTTGCCGATTCCCCGACCGGCCGTCCTCGGTCTGGTGGTCAACCGGTCGACGCCGGATTTCTCCGAGCGGGACGTGACCGTCATGAACGCCGTCCGGCCCTATCTGGCCCAGCGCTGGCGCAGCGCCCAGGACCAGGAACGGCTGCGCACGATGATCGCCACGGCGGGGACGGTGATGGCCGAGCAGGGCACCGGCGTGATCGTGCTCTGGGATCCGCCCGAGGAGTTGACGCCCGGCGGTCTGGGCCTGTTGCGGCGATACTTCGGCGGCCCGGCCCGGTCGTCGCCCCTGCCGGGCCGGGTGCAGGCGTGGGTCGAGTCCCACCGCAGCCGGCGAGACGACCTGGTGCTCGACCAGCCGTTAACGGCGCAGATCGACGGCCACCGGGCCATCTTGCGCTACGTCCGGGCCCAGGCCGGCCGGCCCGACGCGCTGGTGGTCTCGGTCGAGCCGGTCGATACGCCGCCCCGGAGCATCGAAGCGCTGGGCCTGACCGCCCGGGAGGCCGACGTGGCCCGCCTGGTACTGACCGGGGCCACCAACGGCCAGATCGCCGAGCGGCTGGGCGTGGCTCCGGCCACCGTCAAGAAGCACCTGGACAACATCTACGCCAAGCTGGGCGTCGGCGGGCGCCGGCAGTTGACGGCAATCGTGCTCGGGATAACGGCCGAATAAGGACAAATGATCCGCCGGCTCCCCTAAGCCGAACGGCGTATTCCGGATGCGACTGTCGGGTCTATAGAGTCGCGTCCGGACGAGAAGGGGCGAACAAATGGACCTGGGGACCGGGCGGAGGGTACTCGCCGTCGTCGGCGCGACTCTTTTTCTGCTGCTGTCGTTCGTCGGCATGGGCCGGGCGGCCCTGGCCGCAGGTACGACGCCGGCCCCCTTGGCCGACTGCCTGAACTACCCGCACGGCGATGTCAATTGCGATTCGTACGCCCAGCTGTCCGATGGGACCACCGGGCAACCGGTCGGCGGCCGGGTGCCGGCGGCCACCGAGTCGGTATCGACCACCAGCGAGGCCCAGGGTCAACTGGTCACGATCACGCTGACCAACCTGCTGACCCCGTCCCAGCAGGACTACGGCATCGTGGGCGACCAGTCCCCCTACTGGTGGGGGATGTTCGGCGTGGATCTGACGCTCAACGGGGCCGTCGTCTCGGAGAGCCCGGCATCGAATGCCGACGTGGTCTTCCAGGACAACGCGAGCGGCAACCCAGGTCAGCCGGCCTCCGAGAGCACGGTGACATGGGAGGCGTCGGGCATGGCCAACAACATCTGCTGCAGCGACGAGGCCACGACGTCCTTCGCGCCGGGCGAGACCTTCTCGGTGACGTTCAAGGTGACCGACACCGCCTACAACCCGTACCCCTACGAGGCCTTCTGGTCGGCCTTCGGGGGGGCCGAGCCGTTCAGCGGCAACCACGTCGGCTGGGCCGGGGTGTCGCCCTCGATCCGCGTCGTCCCGGTCGGCACCACCCCGCCGGTGGCCCACATGAACTACTCGCCCGACGGCCGGGCCCTCAACGAGTTCACCTTCGACGGTTCGCCCTCCACCGCTGGAGAAGGCGCCACCATCTCCAAATACCACTGGGACTTCGGTGATGGCACCACCGCTGACACAGTCGCCCCGACGACGACCGTCGTCCACCGGTTCACCTCCGAAGGGGACAAACCGGTGAAGCTCACGGTCACCGACTCGCTCGGTCAGACGGCCAGTGACACCGAGACACTCGGGCCCAGCCTGCGGGTCGAGCAGATCCAGTTCGATCCGACCGTCGTGCGCCCCCACACCGCCGTCCGGGCCGCCGTCACGCTGCAGAACGACGGCACCAGCACCATCCACAACGTCATCGCGTCGCTGGCGTCCAACCAACCGAACGTGGCCGCCCCCGGCTCGCCCGACCCGGCCGCCCAGGACATAGGGCCGGCCCAGTCCGAAGTCTTCGACTTCCCGGTCCAGGCCGGCGTCGACGGTCGTCCGGTACTCACCATCGGCGGGCAGGGCACGACCGCGTCCGGCCAGACGGTCAGCGCGCCGACCAAGCAGTTCACCGGGACGGTGGGCGATCCCGGCCTGCTGGTCGACCTCTCCGGGGAGCAACCCAACCCGAACGACGACTTCCAGGTCAAGGTCACCCTCACCAATCCGGGGGCCGACCCCATCACCGGGATCACCTACAACGACCCGTCCGGCGTCCTGGAAGAGGATGTGGCGCCGGCCAAGTCGGTGGCCACCATGGTCCAGCCGTCGGATCCGCCGCCCACGGTGCTGCAGCCGGGAGAATCCGTTCCTTTGACCTATGCCTTCCACGCTGGCAGCGACGGCAGCGCCGTGTTCACGACGACGGCGACCGGCACGACCACGGACCCCACGACCGGCTCGACCAGGACGGTCACCGACACCACTTCCATGTCCGTCACCGTGACCGACCGGACGCCCACGCCGGCCGGCCTCGACTCGGCGGCCCAGGCGGCCTGGGACGCAGCCGGCCAGATCCTGGCGTCCGCCTACCAGAACGAGCAGAACATCCTGGGTGACGCCCTGACCCAGACCGGTCTGGCCACCCCGAGCGAAGCCGACTACGAGGCCATCCGGGAGACCGGCCTGTCGCCCGGGCTGGCCGCGCTGGCCCAGAAGCCGACCGGGCTGAACGCCTTCGGCCAGGGCTACTCCGACGAGGCCCACAAGCTGACCAACAAAGCGGCGGCGGCGATCGGCCAGGATCTGCTCACCGCGTACACGGCGGCCAAGGACCCGCAGACCTGGGAGGCGATGGCGTCGGCCGCCTACCAGAAGATGCAGACGCTGCCGGCGTCGGTCCTGCAGAACGCCGGCTACCTGGGCACGGCGGTCATGGCCGCCAACACGCCCCAGGGCCTGGCCGTCGGGATCACCGACACGGCCAAGGCGGCCACGGCGGCGTCCACCTCACTGCAGACCACGGCCAACAACGCGGCCAACAATCTGACCAACGAGATCCTGGCCAACCGGTCCCTGGCCCGGACCAACCCCGACGCCTACTACCAGAAGCTGGGCGGGTACGCGGCCGACGCCGAGGTCGCCACCGCCGGCGCCGCCATCAATCTGGCCGTCGGCGACGCCGCCGTGTCGACCGCCGGCAAGGGGCTCTCGGTGCTGGCGTCGCGGGTCTCGCTCGGGGCCATGGTCAACTCCGCCTCCGGCGCCGAGGCCACCATCGCGGCGGCGGCGGCCAGTGCCGATGGCGAGGCCGGCTCGGTCGCCATGGCCCAGGCCGCGGCGGACGGCACCGGGGCCGGGTCGACCGGGCTGACCGCCCTGGACGGCGCCGTGTCGAAGTTCCAGCAGCTCGAGGCCGGCGGCGTCATCAGCACGACCGACGCGTCGACACTCGCCGGTGTCCTGCCGTCCGACGCCCAGAAGATCAACCAGGTCATCGCCAATGTGAAGAGCAAGTACAACGTCCAGCTGGAGGTCGGTGTGCGCACCTCGGAGCCGCTGTCGCTCGGCCTCGACGTGACGCCCAAGCCCGAGATCATCAAGCCCAAGGCGGTATCGGTCCTCGACCAGATGATGGGCGCGCCGGCCGACGCCGCCGGCCAGTCGACGGTCTTCAACCCGGTGCCCCTCTCAGCCGACCAGCTGGCCGCCTACGAGGCCCAGTCCCCCGGTTTCACGGCCGCCTACACCTCACGGTTCGAGGCCCAGAAGACGCTCTACGACGACTACGTGAACGGCAAGACCAACCTGTCGACCCTCGTCCAGGCGTCGAAGGCCAACCCCGACGGGGTCACCGCCATCGTGGGCCGGCCCCAGCCGCTCGGCCAGTTCGTCATGCCCGGCAACCTGGCCTACGTCGAGCAGCTCGACGACCCCGCCTACCTGGCCGCCAACAACCTCTCGGCCAGCTACGCCCAGGGCCTGAAGCAGCAGATCCTGCAGTCCTACCCGGACCTGATGAAGGTGAAGATCGAGACGGTCACCCACCCGGACGGGGCGGTGACGTTCATCGACGGCCTGAAGAACCGGCCGTACGGCAGCGACCTGGACGTGCAGTACGTGCGCCCGGCCAACGGGGCCGACTGGCCGGCCGGCCTGCGGGGCCAGATCGAGACCGACGTCAACTCCCAGTTCAAGCAGCTGTCGCGCTACCCCAACCACGGCTGGTCGGATGCGGCCGCCGATCTCAACTCGGCGTACTACTCGGCGGCGGCCAAGTTCCAGATGGCCAACGTGGACCCGGCGGTGGCCGGGATCCAGGCCCAGGCCATCCTGGTGCGGTACCAGTTGACCGCTCAGATCCTCGAGCGCCAGTCGCAGCAGTTGATCGCCCAGGCGGCGCTCACAGCCGACCCGACGCAGAAGGCGCTGCTGCTGGCCCAAGCGGCGTCGCTGCACAAGTCGTCGCTCAAGATGGCCGGGACGTCCCTGCAGGACATCCTGGCCTACGGCAGCGGGGAGAAGATCCTGGTCTTCACCGGCGGTGACATCCGGGTCGGATACACGCCGCTGCTGACGCCCAACGTCAAGCCCCTGGCCCGGGCGGTCAGCGCCCAGGGCCGCACCACGGTGGCCGCCCCAACGACCATCTTCACCGTCACCTCGCTCGCCGACAGCCCGGCGGCGGGCGACGGGGCGTGTGAGTCGGGCGGCGCCGGCTGCACCCTGAGGGAGGCGCTGGCCGAGGCGTCCGGCTCGCAGCTGCCGACGACGGTCGACCTGCCGGCCGGGACCATCCACCTGACGGCCGGCCCGCTCGAGGCCACCGGTGCCAGTCTCACCCTGGTCGGCGCCGGGACGACCATCGACGGGGGCAACCGGTCCACGCTCATCCAGACCACGGGCGGGACCCTGGCCATCTCGGGGATCACGCTCACCAACGGCACGTCGGGTGGCGACAACGCCCTGCCCGGTGGGGCCATCTCGGCCGACGGCACCCAGGTGAGCCTCACCGACGCGACCGTGTCCCACGACAACTCCGACGAGCCCGGCGGGGGGGTGTTCGTCTCCGACGGCGGGGCGCTGACGCTGCTGCGCACCACCTTCACCGACGACTTCGGCAGCCTGGGCGGCGCCGTGGCCGTCGCCGACTCGGCGCTGTCGGTCACCGACTCCACGTTCACCGGCAACGGGGCGGCCGAGGACGGGGGCGCCATCCACGCCGCCGATCTGCCGGCGCTCGCCATATCCGGGTCCACCTTCACCGACAACATCGCCGGCCAGCGCGGCGGCGGTCTGTTCGTGGACGGGGCGGAAGCGGTGGTCACCCTGACCGACGACACCTTCTCCGGGAACACGGCGGGGGCGGAGGGCGGCGCTGTGGACGCGCTCGGCCTGGTGTCGACGCATCTGGCGCAGGAGACGTTGAGCATCACGGGTGGCTCGTTCGAGAACAACACCGGGCGGGCCGGCGGGGCGCTCGGGTCAGACGATGCGCCCGTCACCATCTCCGGCGCCCGGTTCTCGGCCAACACCGCCGACCTGACCGACGGTGGGGCCATCGTCGCCTCCGGCCCGTTGACCGTGTCCGGGTCGACGTTCACCGGCAACACCGCCACCGGGGACGGCGGGGCCATAGCCGCCGGCAACCTGGCCGCGATCAGCGGCAGCACGTTCCACCAGAACGGGGCCGGAGGCCTCGGTGGGGCGCTGGCCCTCCTCGGACCGGGAGCCGACACCCTCACCGGGGGCGCCCTGAGCGCAGACAGCGGTACCGCCGGCGCCACCGAGGTGTGGCGGGACGGCGGCTCGCTGGCCACCAACGACGCCCTCGGTGCCGGGCTGCTGGCGACCAAGGACGGCCAGGTCGTTGTGGCCGCGGCGTCGCACCCGACCGCCACCCCGGCGTCGGCTCACCCGGCGACGGCGACAGCGGCCGGTTCGGGCGTGCTGCCGTTCACCGGCGCCTCCGTGGTCGGGCTGGTAGAGGTCGGGGCCGGGCTGATCCTCGCCGGTGTGATGGTGATCGGGATGGGCCGGCGGCGCCGCTTCTGAGGCGGGCATGAAACGGCGCTGATTCCGGTTCGGCGCCTGCAACGAAGCGGTGACCCCCGGCCCGCAGGGTGCCGTCCGTCCGTGCGGATCCGGTACAACCGTGGAAGCGGCGTGTACGGCGACGGTACGTCCCTGCGCGGTTGGCGTACAGGGCGAAGACGGTTCCTTTGACCTGTACCTGATTGGTACGAAAACGGGCCCGCTCGGTACACGTCGACCGACTCGAGGCCGATCGTGTACCGGACCGGTACGCCGGCGGGGGTGTCAGCCGGCGGGGAGGAGGCCGGCGGTCCGCAGGGCGACGCGGGACCGGTACGCCGGCGGGGGTGTCAGCCGGCGGGGAGGAGGCCGGCGGTCCGCAGGGCGACGCCGGACCGGCACGCCGGCGGGGGTGTCAGCCGGCGGGGAGGAGGCCGGCGGTCTGCAGGGCGACGCGGAAGTCGTGGGGGTTGGTCGCCGCCGCCAGAGCGGCCCGGAGGGTGACCTCGCCGCTCTTGAACAGGGCGAACAGGCTCTGGTCGAAGGTCTGCATGCCGTGGTACTCGCCGTCGGCGATGAGCTCTTCGATGGTCTCGCCGTTGGCGGCCGCCGGGTCCATGATGCGGTCGGCGATGCGACCGGTGACGACCATGGCCTCGATGGCCGGCACCCGGCCGTCGCCGGAGGCGTGGGGGACCAGGCGCTGGCTGATGACGCCCTTGAGGACGCCGGCCAGGGTCAGGCGGATCTGCTGCTGCTGGAACGGGGGGAAGAAGTCGACGATGCGGTTGATCGTCTCGGTGGCGTTCGTGGTGTGCAGCGTGGAGAGAACGAGGTGGCCGGTCTCGGCCGCCATCAGGGCGGCGGACACGGTCTCGACGTCACGCATCTCACCGATGAGGATGACGTCGGGGTCCTGGCGCAGCACCCGGCGCATGGCCTGGGCGTAGTCGCGGGTGTCGGTACCGATCTCGCGCTGGCAGACGACCGACCGCTTGTCGGGGTGCAGGATCTCGATCGGGTCCTCGATGGTGATGATGTTGGCCGACCGGGTCTGGTTGATGTGGTCGATCATGGCGGCCAGGGTGGTCGTCTTACCGGAACCGGTCGGCCCGGTGACCAGCACCATGCCCCGGTTCTCCTCGGCCAGCCGGGTGACGATGGGCGGCAGGCCCAAGTCGAGTACCGACATGGCCGCGGGCAGCACCCGCCGGAGGACCATGGCCGCGCTTCCCCGCTGGCGGAAGGCGTTGCCACGGAATCGGCCTAGCCCGTCGATCGACAGCGAGAAGTCGGCTTCACCGGTGCGGTGGAACTCCTCGATCCGATCGACGGGCATGATCACGCGAAGGCATTCCTCCACTTCCTGGCGCTCTACCGGGGGGAAGGGAGTGGGCCGCAGGTCGCCGTTGACCCGAACCCGCGGGGCGGAGTTGCCCTTGACGTGAAGATCCGAGCCGCCAACCTCTGTCACATGAGCGAGGATTGACTGCAAATCGAGCACGGAAGGTGTATCGGGTGATCCATCCGGGAGGTTGAGCCGGAAAAAGGAGGGAGCCCCGCCCTGAGACCCCCTCGCTCCGTCAAGAACTACCGTTGTGAGCGCCGTGATCTATCTCTGTGCCGAGGCGTACTTGTGAGCGTCGCGCCGGTCTCGGTGATCCGTCTGGGCCAGGAAAAGGCCCGTACTTCGCCTTGGCGCGGGGACGACATGACAGCGCTTTTGAGCCCGGCCCCCGATGCCCCCCTCCTGTCCGGTCCCTTCGTCCGCCACTGCCTGGAAACCCTTGCCGGGCAAGGGTTTGTTCGGGTGGTGACGGCCGCACTGTCACCTCTGGAGCAGGCCGGCTTCCTGGCTGCCGGCTTCGGGGTGGAGCAGGATCTGCGGCTGCTGGGCATCGATCTGCGCACCCTGGCCGTCGTCGTGCCGGCCGGACCGCGTCTGCGCCGGGTGCCGCGGCGGCGGCGGGCGGCCGTATTGGCGGTGGATAACGCCGCCTTCGCCGAATTCTGGCGATTCGACGAGCGGGCCCTGGAGGACGCCCTGGAGGCCACGCCGCGGGTGCGGTTCCGCCTCACCGGGGGCCGGGCGACAGTGACGGCCTACGCCGTTTCCGGGCGGGCCGGCCGGCGGGGCTATGTGCAACGGTTGGCCGTGCATCCCGACCACCAGGGCCACGGTCTGGGCCGGCGCCTGCTCATGGACGGGCTGCGCTGGATGGCCGACGAGGGGGTCGTCCGGGCCTACGTGAACACCCAGACCACCAACGACCGGGCCCTGGCCCTCTACGAGGCGGTCGGCTTCGAAGAGGAACCGATCGGCCTGTCGGTGCTGTCGACGGGTCTGGCGTGACCCGGCGGTCCGGTGTGGCCCGGCGGTCTGGTGTGGCCCGGCGGTCTGGTGTGGCCCGGCGGTCGGCCGTGGCGGCGGCGATCGTGGTCCTGCTGTCCGTGCTGTTGCTGCCTGCCGGCCGGGCCGCAGCCGGGGCCCGCGGCGCCTCTGTCTCCTCCCTCTCACTGCTCGGCCCGTCGGTATCGCTGCTGAGCCAGACGCCGTGGGTGGAGACCCATGGGATGTTCCAACTGCATGTCGGGCTGGCCGGCGCCCTGCCGGCCGACCACCTGCAGGTCACCGTCTTCGACCAGCTCATCACCCGGACCGCGTTCGAGCAGGCGGCCAACGGCCAGGTCAAGGACTACGCGTTCTACCAGCCCGACGTCGCCGTACCGGCGCTGACCGCCGACCCGCACGGCGGCTTCGACCTCGACCTGCCGGTCAACCAGGCGGCCCCGACCGGCGACCAGTTCCCCCGGGTCGATATCAGCGAGTCGTCGGGCGTGTTCCCGGTCCAGGTCCAGCTGCTGGACCAGACCGGGTCGCCGGCCGGCCGGCCGCTCACCACCTTCCTCATCTTCTCCCAGGGCACGGCCAAGTCGCAGGGTTACACCCCCCTGTCGGTCGGCCTGGTGGTGCCGTACACGTCCACGCCGGCGCTGGGCGACAAGCAGCAACTGGAGCCGCCCGGCGCATCCGAGGCCAACCGGCTGGAGAGCGTGGCCACCGGTCTCAGCGCCAGCAACGTCCCGGCCACCGTCGTGGCCAGCCCTATCACCCTCCAGGCATTGCAGACCGGCGCGGCCACCGGTTCGGCCACCGACCGGTCGGCCCTCGCCGCCCTGGCCAGCGTGCCGTCCGGCGGCCAGGACCAGATCGCCCCCTCCCCCTACAGCCAGGTCAGCCTGGGTGACCTCAGCGACTACCTGCCCGACGAGATCGAACCCCAGCTCACGGCCGGCCGCCAGACCCTGCAGGGGGTGTTCTCGGTCGACCCCGGCGATCAGCTGTGGGTCGTCGACGGGCCCGTCAACGCCTCCACCGTCTCGGTGCTGCTCGCCCACCACGCCACCAAGCTGATCGTCCCCGACGCCGATCTGACCCCCCTGTCGCAGGAGATCGACACCACCTTCACCCACGCCAGCAGCCTCGGTTTCGGCGGTTCGACGCTGAGCGTGTACGCAGCCGACGCCGAGCTGTCGGGCGACTTCACGCGCAGTGGCTCACCGGTGCTGGCCGCCAACATCCTGCTGGCCGACATGGCCATGGTGTTCACCGAGTCGCCGGGCGAGGCCCACGCCCGGGGCATGGTGGCCATGCCGCCGGCGGAGTGGTCGGTCTCGCCCCAGTTCCTCCAGACCGTCCTGGCCGGTCTCGACCACAACCCGCTGGTGTCGGCCACCACCGCCACCAACCTGTTCGCGCAGGCCGGTTTCCCGCTCGGGACCCGCTTCCTGTCCAACCCGGCCCCGACGCCGGGCCCGGCCGCAGCCAGCCTGTCGATCGCCGCCGGCCAGATCGGAGCGGCCCGGCAGGCCATCAACGACATGGCCCAGATCCTTCCGAGCCAGTCGTCCGAGCTGGCCGACGTGCGGGCCGAGCTGCTGATCGCGGAGACGGAGACGTTGACTGCGGCCGAGCGGCAGAGCGTTCTGGACTCGATCAGCAAGGTGACCGCGGTGGTGGCCCGGGCGGTGACGCTCCCGCCGAACACGTCGTTCACGCTGACCTCGACCGAGGGCCAGCTGCCGATCACCATCCTGACCACCGGCAACCTCCATCCGCGCGTCGAGCTGAGGTTGAAATCGCAGCGGCTGACCTTCCGATCGTTCCAGCCGGCCGACGGGAGCTGCCAGATCCCGTCGGAGGGCGTAGAGGTCTGCACTTTGACCCTGAAGAACCAGAACACCACCGTGCAGGTCCCGGTCGAGACCCGCTCCTCCGGGGTGTTCCCCCTCGATGTCGCCCTGTACGCGCCGGGTGGCTCGGAGCTGGCCGGCAGCAGTCGCCAGTACACCGTGCGCAGCACGGCCGTGTCGGGAGTGGCCATCGTGATCATCGTCGTCGGGCTGCTGGGGCTGGCCGTGTGGTGGGTCCGGGACCTGCGGCGGGGCCGGCGGCCGAAGGGGATGGCCCCGGCGCCGGCCACCGAGGAAGAGGTGACCGAGTTCGACGAGTTCTTCAACCAGGATCCGCCGTCCGTCGGCGGCGACGGCATGTCACCATCGGCCGCAATGGGCGGTCCTATTGACCTGAGAGACGAGACGAGGGACTAAGTGGCCGGCATACGAGTTGTGACTGACAGTGCGTGCGACCTTCTCGACGAGACGGTCACCGAGATGGGCATCGGCGTGGTGCCGTTGCGCATCCGCTTCGGTGACGAGGAGCTGATCGACCGGGAGGAGCTGTCGACCAAGGAGTTCTGGTCCCGGTGCGCGTCGACCCCCGGCCTGCCGTCGACCGCGGCGCCCTCCCCCGGCCAGTTCCAGGAGGCGTTCGAGAAGATGGCGAACGCCGGCGCCGACGGCGTGGTGTGCGTCAACATCTCTTCCAAGATGTCGGCCACCATCGAGTCGGCCCGCCAGGCGGCCCGGGCCCTGGAGGGCAAGGTGCCGGTCACGGTGGTGGACTCGGAGACGGTGACGCTCGGTCTCGGCCTGGTCGTCACCGAGGCGGCCCGGGCGGCGGCCGACGGGCGCTCCCTCGATGAGGTGGCGGCGGCGGCCACGGCGGCGGCGGCCAACATGAAGCTGTACGGGGCCATCGACACGCTGGAGAATTTGAAGAGGGGGGGCCGCATCGGCGGGGCCCGGGCCCTGCTCGGCTCGATGCTGTCGATCAAGCCGGTCATCGAGGTGCGCGACGGCGTGGTCGAGGAGGAGTCGAAGCAGCGGACCCGCAGCCGGTCCCTCCGCTACCTGGCCGACAAGGCCCGTGCCGCCGGGCCGGTCTCCCGGCTGGCCGTGTTCTCGGCCGACGCCCCCGACCTGGACGAGTTCGTCGGCCTGCTCGAGGGGACCGCCCCGACCGAGGGCCAGACCCTCTTCGGCGATGTGGGGCCGGTCATCGGCACCCACGCCGGGCGGGGGGCTATTGGGGTGGCCTGGATTCCGGCCTAGCTCTCGGACGGCTGCCCGGGGCCGGTCCTGTCGCCTGGCGGGTGCCCGGGGTGGGTCCTGCTCGCCCGGCGGGTGCCCGGGCCGGGTCCTGTCGCCTACGGGTGGCCCCTCCCACCTCGCTGACGCTCGGCGGGCCCCTCCCCGCAGGCGCCACCCGCCCCTCGCTTGCTCCCCGTCCGGCTCGGGTGGGTGGTGGGCACGGCGGCGTCCGGCTCGGGTGGGTGGTGGGCCCGGCGGCGTCCGGCCCGCATGGGCGGGGTGGGGGTCCGTGGCGTAGAGCCGGTCCTTTGACCAGATGGGTGTGCGAAGTTGCTGACTATATCAGCAACTTTGCACGCACTTGATGTTATTCGGCGGCCTCGAGGAAGCGTTCGGCGTCGATGGCGGCCATGCAGCCGGTGCCGGCCGCGGTGATGGCTTGGCGGTAGGTGTGGTCGGCCACGTCGCCGGCGGCGAACACGCCGGGGATGTTGGTGGCGGTGGAGCCGGCGGCCGTCTGCAGGTACCCGGTCTCGTCCATGTCCAAGATGCCCTCGAAGATGTTGGTGTTGGGGACGTGGCCGATGGCCACGAACACGCCGCCGACGGGCAGGTGGCTCTCCTCGCCGGTGACGGTGTTCTTCAACTGCAGGCCGTCGACCTTGCCCTCGCCGGTGATGTCGGTCACGACCGAATCCCAGACGAACTTGATCTTGGGGTTCTTGAACGCCCGGTCCTGCATGATCTTGGAGGCCCGCAGCTCCTTGCGCCGGTGGATGACGCTCACCGTCTCGCCGAACTTGGTCAAGAAGATGGCCTCTTCCAGCGCCGAGTCCCCGCCACCGATCACGGCGATGTCCTGGCCCCGGAAGAAGAAGCCGTCACAGGTCGCGCAGGTCGAGACGCCCCGGCTGAGCAGCCGGTCCTCGGCCTCGAGGCCCAGCATCAGGCTGCGGGCGCCGGTCGACACGATGATCGAGCGGGCCTGGTGCTCCACCGTCTCGCCGGTCGAGGGGTCGGGCGCCCACACCTTGAACGGGCGGGACGAGAAGTCGACCTTCTCCACCTTGGTGGTGAGGAACTCGGCACCGAAGCGGGCCGCCTGGGCCCGCATGTTGCCCATCAGCTCGGGACCGGCCAGGCCCTCGATGAAGCCGGGGAAGTTCTCGATGTCGGTGGTCAGCATGAGCTGGCCGCCGGGCTGGTCACTGGTGGACGACGGCTGGCCCTCGATGACCAGCGGCTCCAGGTTGGCCCGGGCGGTGTAGATGGCCGAGGTCAGCCCCGACGGGCCCGACCCGATGATGATCACGTTGCGGATGTTGCCCTCGTCGGCCATGGCCTCGATCTCCCGGTTGCTCTGTGCGTACTCGGCTCGCCGCGTCTACTTGGTGCGCGGGCGCCTTCTGCGCCACAAGAACGCTCCCAGGCCCAGGAATATTGCCGATGCCGCGGCATCGACCACCCACACCCGGCGGCCGACCGGATGGAACGGCAGGTAGACGTCGAGCAGCCGGACCACGGCGATGATCAGCAGCACGGCCAGCGCCGCGCCCAGCACGCCCAGCACGGCGCCGTACACCACGGCCCGGGCGGCCATGAACGCCGGCACCGTGGTCTTGTCCCGCACCGAGCCCACGACCGACTCGAGGCGGCCGGCCAGCTCGTTCGGCCAGTTGCCCCCGAGCCCGCCGGGCGGTGGCGAACTGGCATCCGGCGGGGCCGGTGAGGTCGACGTCATAGGCGCAAACACTACCCAGCCCGACCGGGCTCCCCCGCCGGTGGCCCGGGCCGTTAGTAGCCTGTGGTCAATGCGCCTGTTCCTGGCCGTCGTGCTGGGGGTGGCGACAGCGGTGGCGAGCGCCATCGTGCTCGGCGATTACCCGCTGGGCGGGTCGGTGCCGTGGATCGCCGCCTTTGTCATCCCGTTCCTGATCGGGGCGGTGATGGTGATCGTGGCCGACGGGTCGGAAACGTTGATATGGCTGGTGACCGGCCCGCTGGCGGCTACATCGGTGGCCTGGGGGGTACGCATCGCCACCGGTTGGGGGCTCGATCCGGTGCCGGCGTCGTGCTGGTCGGCTGTCGCCATCAGTTTGATGTGGCCGCCGGCATGGGCGTTCTTCCGGATGTCCCGGGCCGGCCGGCCGGTGGCGGGCGGGGCGACGGCTCGGCCGGTGGCGGGCGGGACGGCGCGGTCGGTGGTCGGCGGTGGGACGGCTCGGCCCGTGGCGGGCGGTGGGGCGGGGCGGCCGGGTCAGGACGGCGATGACGAGGGGGAGGACGGCTCAGCCGGAGACGGCCAGCTCGCCCACATTTACCTGATACGGCCGGTTCCCGAGGTTGGTGATCCAGAGGAGCACGTACCGCCCGGTCCGCCCCTTCAGGGTGAAGGCGGCGCTCCCGGCGATACCTGACTGGCTGTCGGTCGCCGTGCCCCACTCGCTCACGTTCTGCTCATTGGGCTGGGCGGTGTCCGACACGTAGGTCGAGGCGGCCCACCCCTGCGAGGTGGACGTGACCTTCAGCTGGCTCAACTTGGTGGCCGACTTCAGCTGGATGATCAGGCCCTCACCCGGATAGAGGTTCCCGAACGTGGGGCTGCCGTAGTGTTCGGTCGTCCACTCGGTCGCAGGGTTGCCGTCGAAGGTGAGGTTGGTTTCTCCCGGGTTGTCAAAGGAATGCCCGGTCACATCCAGGTACACCTGCACCGACGCGATGGTCGGGCTAGCACCCGACGACGCTTTCGGGGTGTGGCCCTGGACCAGGGCGTTGGTGTGGTGGCCGCCGCCGACCAGGAGGATGGCGGCGACGATGGCCCCGACGATGACCAGAACCAGCACGATCAGGCCGGCGTTGCGCT
>DASZNC010000035.1:0-20965 GCA_035551615.1 Acidimicrobiales bacterium | reverse complement strand
CACAGGACCGGATCGGATCGGCCCCCTGGTCGTCCGGGGGGCGCCACACCTCCCAGACGCCGGCCAGCGCCATGGGCTGGCCGTCGCGGCGGCGGATGGCGTAGGGCAGCTTGCCGGCCGGCTTGCCGTCCCGGCCGGTGCGGCGCTCCCACTCGTAGAACGCATCGGCCGGTATGAGGCAGCGGCGCCGGGCGAACGCCTTCCGGTAGGCCGGTTTGTCGGCGATGCTCTCCGAACGGGCGTTGATCATCCGGTTGCCCGCGGACAGATCCTTGGCCCACGACGGGACCAGTCCCCAACGGAACGTGCCGAGCGCCCGGTGTGGTCCTTTGACCGTGTCGTCGTCGGCCCGACCCTTGGTCATGGCCACCGCATAAACCGGCAGCGTGGGGGCCACGTTGTACCGCGGTTCCATCTCCTCGGCCCGCACATCGTCGACCTCGAAGACGGCGGCCAGATCGGCAACCGTGGACGTTGAGGTGTAACGACCGCACATGTACGCCACCGTACGGGCTGAGGGCAGTAGAATTGGGCTTTTCCGCTCATGGTTCTCGCCCCCTCCAAACCCGCCCCGGTCGACTGGACCGCCTGGGTCCGGAGGCGCCTCGACTCGGTCGCCCCCGCCGCCCTCGCCCTGGTACTGGCCTCATTAGCCCTGTGGTTGGGCTGGCGCGGCGTCGACCAGGCGGCCCAGACGTACCGGACCGTCCAGTTCCAACTGCACGGACTCGAGCTGTGGGACAGCAACTGGTACGCCGGCAACTTCCCGCTCGGCTACAGCGTCCTGTTCCCGGCCGTCGCCGCCACCTTCGGCATCCACGTCGTCGCCGTCGCCTCGGCGGTGATCGCCACCTGGTCGTTCGACAAGTTCATCCGCACCTTCTTCGGAGCCCGCCCGCTCGGCACCTGGTACTTCGCCATCTCGACCATCCTCCCGGTCGCCATCGGCCAGTGGCCGTTCCTCGCCGGCGAGGCGGCCGGCCTGGTCGCCCTGGTCTGCCTCCAGCGGGGCCGCCGCCCCCTCGCCATCCTGTTCGGGATCGTGGCCGGCCTGTTCTCCCCGCTGGCCGCCGCCTTCCTCGCCCTCGGCTGCCTGGCCTGGGCCGCCTACTCCACCCGCCGGCGCTGGATCATCGCCACCGCGGCGGTGGCCATGATCCTGGTCCTGGCGCTCGGCGTCCTGTTCCCGGGCGACGGCCCCATGCCGTTCCCCTGGACCGGCCTGGCCGTGACCGAGCTGCTCTGCCTGTCCTGCCTCTCCCCGCTGGTCCAGACCACCCCGGCCGTCCGATTGGGGGCGGCGTTCTACGGGGTGGCCACCTTCGCCTCCTGGCTCGTCCCCAACCCGCTCGGCGGCAACGCCCCCCGGCTGGCCAACTGGATCGGCGTTCCCCTTCTCGCCTGCTTCCTCACCGCCCCCGGGCCCGCCCTGGAACGCCTGTCGCACTCCGGGCCGGTCCGCCGGCTCATGGATCAGGGTCGGCGCATCGCCGTCCCCGACCGCTGGCGCTACGCCGCCGCCGTCGTCGTCATCGTCCCGTTCGGAGTCTGGCAGTGGGCCCCGTGGAACGGGATCGTCACCTCCCCGGCGGCCGTGCCCTACACGTCGGCCAGCTTCTACCAGCCGTTGCTCAGTGAGCTGACGGTGGCCGCCACCCACCCGGTGCGGGTCGAGGTGGTACCGACCTTCGAGCACTGGGAATCGGCGTTCGTGGCCCCGTACGTGTCGCTGGCCCGGGGCTGGGAACGCCAGCTCGACATCGCCGACAACCCGGTCTTCTACACGCCCGGCGCCCTTACCGCAGCGTCGTACGATCAGTGGCTGAGCGACGAGGGCATCTCCTATGTGGCCCTGCCCACCGCCCCCCTCGACTACGCCGGCAAACCGGAGGCCAACCTGCTGCGGTCGGGCACGGTGCCCGGTCTCCAGCTCATCTGGAGCACGACCAAATGGCAACTCTGGAAGGTGGCCGACAGCCCGGGGCTGGTGAGCGGGCCGGCGCAGCTGACCTCCCTCGAGCCCGATCATTTGACCCTCTCGGCCAGCGGGCCGGGCACGATCACCGTCCGGGTCCGCTACACCAAGTACTGGTCGGTGACCAGCGGGGCCGCATGCGTCGGTCCCGCCCCCCTACCGGCCAGCGAGCCGGGCGCCACCCGGCCGACCGGCTCCGCATCGGACAACCCCCCGTACCAGTGGACCTCCGTCACCGCCCTAGCTGCCGGGCCCATCCAGCTGTCGGCCACCGTCCTGCACGAGACGCCGGTGGACGGCTGCCCGACCTCGTAGCTGGCCGCGTCGTAGCTGGCCGGGTCGGCGGCGACCGGTCGGGGCCGCGATCTGGGCCGGACGGCGCGATATCCCGGGCCACAGTTGTCGGCCCTCCTGGTGGATGGACCGTCAGAACGTCGAACTGCGCGTTATGGCGGGCCAGTCAGTTCGGCCGCCAAAACGACTGGACCGCCAAAACGCGCTTTTCGACGCTATTGCGGGCCACTCCCCTCGACCCCTGACAACCGTGGACCGCCAGAACGCGCCGAACAGCGCGCACCGCCGGGCGAATCGTTGCGCCGACGCCCGGACAGCCGCATTCGTCCCAAATCCCCCACCGGCAGGAAGACTGACGACGTGACCAGGGCCCACCGACCCCGACCGGCCGACCGAGCGTGACCTCGTACCAACCCGACCGGTCGACCCCGACCGGCCGACCGAGCGTGACGACCCCCCGACGCCTATCGGCCGCCATCGGCCTGGCCTTCCTGCTGGGCGCCACCGCCTGCAGCTCCAACACCCACCACCAGGCGGTCCCGCCACCCACCGCCACGACCACGCCGGCCGCCGCCCCCTCCCCCACCGGCTCGGCCACCACCACCCAACCCACCACCACCACCCGACCCCCCGCCACCACCCGGCCGGCCCCCGCCACCGCCGGCGACTGGACGACCTACCAGGGTTCGCCGGCCCGCCTCGGGGTCGCCCCGGACCAGCCCACCCTCGCGCCCCTGCACCAGGCCTGGACGGCGTCTCTCGACGGCACCGCCATCTACGGGCAGCCGCTCTACTTCGGGGGCCGGGTCCTGGTCGCCACCGAGGGTGACAACATCTACGCCCTCGACCCGGCCAACGGTTCCGTGAAATGGCACGTCAGTCTGGGCCCTCCCCTGGCCAACGTCCAGGCGCAGGCCGGTTGCGGCGACATCGACCCTCTGGGCATCACCAGCACCCCGGTCGTCGACCCAACCACCGGCCTTTTGTACGTGGTCGGCGAGGTGTCCACGGCCGGTGCCGCGCCGGTCCACCACCAGATGGTCGCCATCGACACCCGCACCGGCGCCGTGGTCGACAGCCGGGCCGTCGACCCGCCGGTGCCGGCCGGCGAGGACGTCGTCCACCTCCTGCAGCGGGCCGCCCTGGCCCTGGGCAACGGGCGCGTCTACGTCAGCTACGGCGGTCAGTTCGGCGACTGCGGCACCTATCACGGCTGGGTGGTGTCGGTCCCGGTGGTACACGGCGCCGGCGGCCTGACCGCCTTCAACGTCACCCCCGACAGCACCGGCGGGGCCATCTGGGGCGGCGGCGCCGGGCCCAGCATCGGCGCCGACGGATCCGTCTTCGTGACGACCGGCAACCCCAACTCGGGCGGATCGTCGCCGTGGTCGGAGGCGGCCGTCAAGCTGGCCCCGGCTCTGGGCGCCGCCCCCGAGGCCGCCTTCCAGGACACGGCCGCCACCGGTGACCTCGATCTGTCGACCGGCACCGCCGTGCTCCTGCCCGATGGCCGGCTGTTCACCGCCGGCAAGACCGATATCGGCTACCTCCTGCGCCAGGGCGATCTCGGCCTGGTGAAGCAGGTGAGCGGGTCGATCTGCGGCAGCGATCCCGACGGCGGGGCCGCCTTCGACGCCGCCCTCGACACCCTGTACCTGCCCTGCCGCGATGGGGGCCTCCAGGAGGTGCAGCTGAACGGCAACCGCACCGGATGGCGGGCCGGTTCCGTCAACTCGACCCCCCTCCTCGTCGACCATGCTCTCTGGGCGGTGGGCTACCCGAGCGGCATTATCGAGGAGCTCAACGCCCAGACCGGCGCCGTTCTCTACCGGTCGGCGGTCGGCCGGGCCGTCCCCACGTTCGTGACTCCGGCGGCCGCCGCCGGCCTCCTGCTGATCCCGACCACCACCGGGCTGGTCGCCGAGGCCGGACCGGCCACCAAGGGTTAGCCTGCGCCCATGGCTGCGCTCTCCTACGCCCATGGCGCATCGGACACCGAACTGCTGGGCGAGACCATCGGGGCCAACCTGGCCCGGACGGCGGCTCGCCTGGCCGACCACGAGGCTCTGGTCGACGTGCCCAGCGGGCGGCGCTACACCTATGCCGAACTGCTCACGTGGTCCCGGACGGTGGCCCGGGCCCTGCTCGCCAAGGGGGTGGGCAAAGGAGACCGCGTGGGTATCTGGTCGCCCAACTGCGCCGAGTGGGTCGCTTTGCAGTACGGATCGGCCCTGATCGGCGCCATCCTCGTCAACATCAATCCCGCCTACCGGACGAGCGAGGTCGACTTCGTCCTGCGCCAGTCGGGCGTCAAGCTGCTGGTCAGCGCCACCGCCTTCCGGACGAGCGACTACCGGGCCATGGTCGAGGAGGTGCGACCGCAGCTGCCCGGACTGGACGACGTCGTCTTCATCGGCGACCCCACCTGGGACCGCTTCGAGCAGGGGGGCGCCGGCGTGAGCGACGCCGACCTGGTGGCGGCGGAGGCCGACCTGGCCTTCGACGACCCGATCAACATCCAGTACACGTCGGGGACGACCGGCTTCCCCAAGGGCGCCACCCTGTCGCACCACAACATCCTCAACAACGGGTTCTCCGTCGGCGATCTGCTCGGCTACACCGAAGCCGACCGGGTGTGCCTGCCGGTGCCCTTCTACCACTGCTTCGGCATGGTGATGGGCAATCTGGGCAGCACCACCCACGGCTCGACGATCGTCATCCCGGCCCCCCTGTTCGATCCGGTGGCGACCCTCCGGGCCATCGAACAGGAGCGGTGCACGTCGTTGTACGGCGTGCCGACCATGTTCATCGCCGAACTGGCCGTCGAGGACTTCCCGGCCTACGACCTGACCTCGTTGCGGACCGGGCTGATGGCCGGCTCGCCCTGCCCGGTCGAGGTGATGAAGCGGGTCCAGACCGAGATGCACATGTCCGAGGTCGGGATCGCCTACGGCATGACCGAGACCTCGCCCGTCTCCACCCAGACCCGGGCCGACGACGACCTCGAGCACCGCACCGCCACGGTCGGCCGGGTCATGCCCCACGTCGAGGTGAAGGTGGTCGATCCGGAGACCGGGTTGGTCGTGCCCATCGGGACCCCGGGCGAGATCTGCACCCGCGGCTATTCGGTCATGCTCGGCTACTGGGAGGACCCGGAGCGGACGGCCGAGGTCATCGACGACAGCCGGTGGATGCACACCGGCGACCTGGCCGTGATGGCCGAGGACCGCTACGTCAACATCGTCGGGCGCATCAAGGATCTGGTCATACGGGGTGGGGAGAACATCTATCCACGGGAGATCGAGGAGTTCCTGTTCACGCATCCCGACATCGACGACGTCGCCGTCGTCGGCGTCCCCGACGCCCGCTACGGCGAGGAACTGGTCGCCTGGATACGGCTGCGGCCGGGCGCCGGCGAGCTGGACGCCGGCGCCGTTCGGGAGTTCTGCCAGGGCCGGATCGCCCACAACAAGATCCCCCGTTACGTGAAACTGGTCGCCGAGTTCCCCATGACCGTCACCGGCAAGATCCGCAAGGTCGAGATGCGCCAGCTCAGCACCGACGAGCTGGGCCTGACCGACGTCGCCGCTGCGCCCACGGCCTGAGCCGCTCTCGCCCCGGCGAGCGGCCCAGGCCCGCTACGTCTTCGGAACCTCGGAACCTCAGCTGGCGCTGCCGTCGGCCATCTGAGCCTTGGCCCGGCGCTTGCCGACGTTCAGATCGTCCTTGGCCTGGTCCTTGGCGTTCTGGCTGGACTGGTAGGCCTGGCTCCATATCTGACCGGCCACATCCCGGCCGCCGAGCCCGAAGGCAAGAGCGCCGATCAGGGCAAGCATTCCGATCAGAGCCGCGTAAGTGATGACGACGATGCTGGTTGCGATTCGGAGCTGTTCGAGAATCATGAACATCGCTATCGCCATGACCAGACCGGGAATGATGGTTTCGGCCAACTTGCCGGTCGGGGTATCTCCCATCGTCTTCTTGGCGGCGGCGGCCACGCCGGCCGAGATGGCGGCAGCTATCACGAAGATGATGACAGCAGCGATGACATTTGGCAGATAATCGAGCACCTGGTTCATGAACGCAGTGACCGACGGAATCTGCAATGCACCGATAGCTGCCGTCAGGGCGTACAGGAAGATCAGCCAGAAGACGATCCCGCCGACGAATCGGGACGGTTTGCCCCCGGGGCTCACCCGCTCGACGTAGCCGCCCGCGGCGCTGTTGGCCAGATGTTGGTCCACTCTCATCCGGCCGAGAGCGGCGTTGGCGATTCCTTTGATCACGCGGGCGATGATGTACCCGACGAACAGGATCACGAGGAAGCCGACGATGTTCGGCAGGTAGCTGAACACCTGATTGATCGCTTGCTGGACTGAATCGGTGACGTGGATCGATGCCACCGTGGGGACTGCAGACATGGGAACCTTCCTTACGGGACGGGCTTGATGTTTCGGGTCAGGGTTCGGGCCGGGCGTCGACCACCCGGTCGGCGACGGCGGGATCGGCCTCCACGGTCAGGTGCTCCCGGCCGAGTTCGGCGGAGATCACGTGCTCGACGACTGAGACCTGCTTGCGGACGATGATGCGCTCCTTGACGAACAGCCGCTTTTCGACCACCAGCCGCTCCTCGAACAAGGGGATCGAAACCGACCCGTCGGGGAGCGAGACGACCTCGCCGCTGTCGCCTTCTTCGGCTTCTCTCCGCTCGATATCGGCAAGTTCGGTGTCAGCGGGCACGGTCCGGTAGACCTGCTGGTACTCGATGTCCTTCCGCAGCCGAACCGACCCCGCCTCGACCGTCTTTGTGCCAGTGAGCAGTTGATCTTCACGGGCCACAACCTGATCAGAAGGCCCGGGCCCGGAATGCGGGGCGGGGGTGACCTGATCGTGGCTCTGGCGCATCGGGGGCACTCCGCTCCCGGTCAGTGCTCGGCGCCGTCACCTTCGGATGCGATCCGCTCCTTGCGCAGGTCGGCCTCTACCTGCTCCTCCGAAGTGGTTTCCTCTTTCACCAGGCGGACCCGTTCCTTGGGCACGACCTCGGTGGCGGCCACAACCGTCTCGTCATGGAGCACGACTTCGTGCTCCTCTTCTGACAGCTCCGGTCCGTCCAGCGCCCGGTCCCGGTTGGCTTCGGTGATCGGCTCGCTCTCCACCCGAACAGTCTCGTGACGAGTGGGAACGGTCCGGCTGACGTGCTCTGTCTCGATCCACTTGCGCAGGCGGGCGCGGCCCACTTCTTGCGTGCTGGTGCCAACCCGCAGTTCCTCTTCGGATCGGGTCATCGCTTCGTCGGTGGAGGGGCCGCTCGTGTCGTACCCCGACGGCGCCTGGTAGCCCTGCTCCCGGTAGTACGCGAACAGGGTCGACTCCTCGTCGGGGGTCATGTACCCGTCCTTGTCCGTCTCTGTGGCCGGAGAGCCGGTGACCAGTTCCTTCGTGTAGGGAACCTGCACCTGACCGTCGCTGTCATTGGCACCGGTGAGTGGCACGAAGCTGTGCTTGGAGCCGAACATGCCCGTCTTCACCGAGAGCCACTCAGGCTGGCCGCTCTGCTCGTCCAGGTATATCTCCTCGACCTTCCCGATCTTGGTGCCTTGTGAATCGACCACCTCGAGTCCGCGCCACTGTTCGTAGGTCGTGCTATCCGCCGTCATGTTCTTTCCTCTCTCGTTGGCCAGGTTCGGGCAGTCACACCCGGACGAGCACGCTGCTCGGCACTGGCCCGTCGCTGTTCCCCGTGTCGTACCCGGGCGCACACATGGAGGGCTGGGACCTGCAGAGTTGCTTCTCCGAATCTGCAGCACGGCTGGCTCCAGGTGTCGGCCGCGCCCCTCATCGGCGATCCAGCGCAGTGACGATGCGGCCCATGACTCGTGCCGACCGCACGTCCGATACCCGCCGTACGGGTAGGCCCAGCATCGGCATGGACGTACCGCAGGATGACAGGTGGGGCTCCGCCAATCTGTGGGCGACAGCTGTCACCTCGGCGGTCAAATCATGGTCGACACTCCAGATCGTCTCGAAGCGCCGGAACCGCTCAGGCGTTCCGGGGTCGGTCACCTCCTGCGCCACCACGGATGCGCTGAGCGTGGGTCCGTGACAGACCACTGCCCACTCCCTCGACAGGCGGCAGTTGGATGCGATCGGGATCAAGAACGGTTCTCCCGCTTCCGTACGAGGGGAGGCGAAGTCGGCCAGGACGAGCGTGAGAAGCGAAGTGGCGGCCAGACGGTGCCATCGCCGTTTCTGGCGCTCGTAGAACAGGGCGCGCTGGAAGGCGCCCACGAGTATCGACGGCCTAGCGGCCTCGAGTTGCTCATCCTCGATGGCTCGGCTGATGGCCAGGACGGCCCGCGACGACAACCGCAGTGTGGGCAGACTCGGCGCCTGCAGGCGGACGCTCTCGAACAGGGACGTCCCGGCGGCCGCGCCGCCTCGCTTCACCCCTTCGATGGCGCGGGCGAGGCTCGTACCGCGGGCCCGAGCAGCAGCCAGCTCGGTTACTACTGCGCAATCAGCGGCGAGGTACCGGCGGTGGCCCCCGGTCAGTCGGACCGGCCGTGGGATCCCGTACTTCTTCTCCCAGGCCCGGATGGTCGACTCGGGCACTCCCGTTCGACGCGACACCTCTCCTATCGTCAGCAAGTCGCTCCCGGACACCAGGGGTAAGAAGACACACCTCTGAAACGCCCGGGAGCGACCATCGTTACGTGCTGCATCGGGTGAACCCCGTCGTCAAGCGGGTGAAATAGAGGCAGTATCCGCCTCCACGTGGGCACCCTCGGCTCCGAGCAGGCCGGCGCCGGCGCGAGCGGGCATCCCGAGCGACGCCGCGTAGTTCGATCCGTTCAGTACCACTGTGCCGGTGAAGTCCAGGTGTTCACCGCTCGTGACCTGGATGGACCGTAATGGTCCCACCATCTCCACCCACACCCGGTCACCCGTCCCGGCGCCGGCCCAGAAGCCGTCATGGGTCACCACGGACTGAACCCTCACCCCGGTGGCGGTCACCGTCGCTCCCGAGAAGCGGGTCAGAGCGGGCGACGCGGGCAGCTCGTGGCCCTCGGCGATCAGACCGGCGACCAACGGTTGCGGCGGGGGATCGGATGGCGCCGCGATCGACGCAGAGGTGGGTGGCCGCGCCGGCGCCTGGGCCGGGGAGTGCAGGGCCAGTGCCACGCCGATGGCGGCGGCTGACGCTGATACCGCGCCGACTGCAGTGGCAGGGCCGGGGTGGGATCGGGCCTTGCTCGAGAGCCATCGAGCTGCGACGACCGGGACGGTCAATCCGGCCATGGGAAGGCTGCGACGGCTCAGGGGTGCGCTGAGCGAGGCACAGACCCCACATCCCATCAGATGCCTGGCTACGTCCAGTGCCTGCTGACGGCGCTTGTCCCCGGCAGAGATCGAAATCAACACAGGCCGGCACTGGCTCGACGGGAGCTCCACCCGCCTGAGCGCCAGCAGGAACTCCACCCGCAGCTTGGCCCGGGCCCTGGTCGCCCGGACCCGCTCGGCCCCGGAACGGGGGCCACGACCGGCCGGGCCGCTCCAATCCGGTTCGGCTCTGGTCAGCAATTCTCTTTCCGCCGGTGACATGACGGCCAGAGCCGAACGCAGAGCCTCGCTTGACTCTGTCTCGAGTACCACGTCGAGGGGGCGGACCGGCTCCCGCTGCTCGAATAGCCGCGGCAGGACGAGTCCGCTCGTCACGACGCATCTTGGAAATGGCCACGTTGCGGGCGGTGACGACTGCGAACGGCAGAAGTGCGTCGGCGGTCAACCGCCTCTCTGCCCGCAAGACCTTCTCGAGGGTCTCCTGCACCAGGTCATCGACATCGGCCGGATCCAGCGTGCGGGCGGACACCACGCGCCGGACAGCCGGCTCGAGCACCGTCACCCGGTCCTGCCCCTCGGGCACTCTGGCCGTCAAAATGAAGCTCCTACCGCGCCCACCAGAAGAGCACCGGCAGCCCTGCTGCCGTCATCGTCAGGTGTCGGCACTCCATTGTGCGTATCTATACCCGCACAGTTACAAGACAGTGACCGGCTGCGGGAAGTGGGTCGGGGCAGCCGGCAGTCGCAGGATGAACTCGGCGCCGGGGCCCCCGGCCCCGACCTCGATTGTCCCGCCGTAGAACCGGCTCAGGTCGGAGACGATGGCCAACCCCAGACCGAAGCCGCCTTCGCCCCGGTTGCGGGCCTCGTCCAGCCGGACGAACCGCTCGAAGATGCGTTGGCGGTCGGCCACCGGGACGCCCGGACCGTCGTCGGCCACTGTGACCACGGCGAAGGTGCCGGCCGGTTCGACCGAGAGGGACACCGTGACGTGCACGGCCGTGGCGGCGAAGCGGCGGGCGTTGTCCACCAGGTTGGTCACCATCCGCTCGGCGTAGACCTCCGGCACCCGGACCCGGACCGGCCGGGAGTGGAGGACGACCGGGACCCCGCCGGGGGCCAGGTCGTCGATGACCTGGACCGCCACCTCGCTCAGATCGGTCGGTTCGGTCGCTTCGATCAGGCTGCCCTCGTCGGACCGGGCCAGCAGGAGCAGGCCGGCGACGAGCCGCTCCATGCGGACGTTCTGGTCGTAGACCTCACCGGCCACCTGCTGCCAGTCGGTTACACCCGGGTGGAGCAGGGCGACCTCCAGCTCGGTGCGGATGTTGGCAATCGGTGACCGCAGCTCATGCGACGCGTCGGCGACGAAGCGCCGCTCCCGGGCAGCCGACTCCTCCATGCGGTCGAGCATCGAGTTCAACGTGCGGGCCAGGCGGCCGACCTCGTCGTCATGGCCCGGTTCGGCCACCCGGTGGTGGGCGGAGGCCCGCACCGTCGCCACGTCGTCGACCTCGCGACGCATCCGCTCGATGGGCCGCAGGGCCCGGCCGACGATGAGCCAGCAGATGAAGCCGACGACGACCAGCAACATGGGCGTGCCCAGTTCGAGCAGCCGCCGCACCGTGGCCACGGTGTGGTCGTACTGCTCCATTGACAGTACGACGACGACGGAGGCCTTGACCGATCCGGCGGTGACCGGCACGGACACGACCTCCACGTCCTTCGACGAGCCGGCCAGCGGACCGGTGAGGGGGAAGACGGACGGGTCGCCCGGATCCCAGAGCGGCCCCTCGCGGCGCAGGACCCGGCTGGCCGCCACCACCTTGTTGCCCTCGATCACCTGCACCAGGCCGGAGTCGACGGTGGCGTCGGGCGGCAGGATCAGCGGCGCACTCAGGGTGGGGTTGAACGCCAGCACCTCCCGGGTGTCCTGCTGCGCCGTCTCCGTCAGCACCCGGTTGCGGTTGTGCTGCAGGTCGGCGTTGATGACGAAGGCGGCGACGCCGAGCGCACAGCCGACGGCGAGGAGGGCGGTGGCGGTGACCCGCACCCGGACGCTGGCCAGCAGCCGGCGGGAGAGGGCTCGCACGACTGCGCCTATTCCGGTTGGACCAGGGCCAACCGGTAGCCGAGGCTGCGGACGGTTTCGACGTGCGACGGCCGGCCCGGCTGGTCCAGCTTGCGGCGCAGGTACCCGACGTAGACCTCGACCACGTTGGGGTCCCGTTCGGCCGCCGGGTCCCACACGTGATCGAGCAGTTCGGCCTTGGACACGGCCTGCTCGGGGCGATGGAACAGGTAGGTGAGCAGAGCCAGTTCCCGGCGGGTGAGGGAGATCTCGTCGGTCGCCCGCCACACCCGGTGGTTGGCCGTGTCGAGGCGCAGGTCGCCGTATTCGAGCACAGCACCTTGGGCCGCCCCACCCCGGCGGATCAGGGCCCGCAACCGGGCCAGCAGGACCGGGTAGGAGAACGGCTTCGAGAGGAAGTCGTCGGCCCCGGAATCGAGGGCCTCGGTCTGGTCGAACTCCCCCTGCTTGGCCGTCAGCATCAGCACCGGCACTCGGGCGCCGACAGCCCGCAGCTCGGCGACCACGTCGGTGCCGTTCAGCTTGGGCAGCATCAGGTCCAGGATGACGGCGTCGAACTCCTCGGCCCGGGCTCGGGCCAGGCCCTCCTCGCCGTCGCCGGCCACGTCGACGGTGTAGCCCTCGGCCTGCAGACCCCGGGCCAGGGACCGGGCCATGGCCGTCTCGTCCTCCACCACCAGTATCCGCATCGGTCACAGTCTGCCCAACGAAGCGGCTCAGAGGATGGCGGCTTAAGGTTCAGACCCATGGTGGATCTGAAGATCGACAAGGACCCCGCCGAGCTCGGCTTCGACGCCGGCCGGCTGAAGCGGCTGGAAACCCACTTCCAGCCGTACGTCGACGACGGGCGCCTGCCCGGGTGGATGATCGTCGTGGCCCGTCACGGTCATGTGGCCCACCTGGCTCGCTACGGCATGAGCGACCGCGAAGCCGGGCGGCCGGTCGCCGAGGACACCTTGTGGCGGATGGCGTCGATGACCAAGCCGATCACGTCGGTCGCCGCCATGATGCTGTACGAGGAGGGGGCCTTCGAGCTGAAGGATCCCATCTCGAAGTGGATTCCGGCCTTCGCCGACATGCGGGTCTACACGGCCGGCAGCTCGTTGCGCCCCGACACGCGGCCGGCGACCGAGCCGATACGGGTGTGGCATCTGTTGACCCACACCGCCGGCCTCACCTACGGGTTCCACTACGCCCATCCGGTGGACGCCATGTACCGGGCCGCCGGATTCGAGTGGGGCAACCCGCCCGGTGCCGACCTGGCCGCCTGCTGCGATCTGTGGGCGGCCCAGCCCCTCGTCTTCGAACCGGGCAGTGAGTGGAACTACTCGGTGGCCACCGACGTGCTGGGCCGGGTGGTCGAGGTCGTGTCCGGTCGGACCCTCGAGGAGTTCTTCCACGAGCGCATCCTGGGCCCGCTCGGCATGAACGACACCGGCTTCTGGGTCCCCGAACAGAAGGCCGGTCGGCTGGCCGGCGCCTACATGGCCAACCCGGCCGGGTCGGGCCAGGCCTGCCTGGCCATCGACGGGTCGGCCGCCCTCAGCCGGCCGGTGGCCCTGTTGGGCGGCGGCGGCCTGATCGGCACAGCCGCCGACTATCTGCGGTTCGGCGAGATGATGCGGCGGGGCGGTGAACTGGACGGAGTCCGCCTCCTTTCACCTCGAACTGTCGACTACATGAGCCGGAACCACCTGCCCGGCGGCGCCGACCTCGAGCAGTTCGGGCGGCCGCTGTTCGCCGAGACCACCTTCGACGGCGTCGGATTCGGCCTGGGGCTGTCGGTCGTCACCGATCCGGCCGCCGGCAAGGTCATGACCAGCCCGGGCGAGTACGGATGGGGCGGTGCGTTCAGCACGTTCTTCTGTGTGGCCCCGAAAGAAAATATAACGGTGTTGTTTTTTACGCAGCTGCTGCCGTCGAGCACGTACCCGATCCGCAGCCAACTGCGGCAGCTGGTCTACCAGGCGCTGGTCGACTGACCGCCCGGGCGATGGCCCGTCAGGCGATGGCCGGCTGGGTCCCACCGGTCACGACCGGATCCGCCTCCCGGACCGCACCGCCGGGGGCCAGCAGGGTGGCCAGGACGCCCGAACCCATGGCCCGGCAGATGAGGATCGACGACAGGGCGCCGCTGCCCGTCCACATCCAACCGCTCACCACGTGGGTGGCGATGAACACCCGCAGGGGCACGGTGTTGAGCAGGAGCAGGGTGGTCAGTCCGCTGCCGACGTAGGTGATCGTCCAGACCACCGACAGGGCCTTGATCAGTGAGCGGCGGGCGGCGATCCCATCGGCGGCGCCGGGCACCAGGTCCCGGGCCAGGCGGACGACCAGCGGCTCGCTGGTGAACATGGTGGCCAGGAACATCAGGCCGAAGCCGGCCGTCTCGGCGACCGGTATGGCGAAGTACAGCTTGGCCTGGCCCGACAGTGACCACATGCCCAGCCGGAAGGTGGCCATGAACACCGTGACGAGCAGCATCCCCGACACCCGGCTCCGGCGCCGCCACTGGTAGATGGCCACGGCGTAGGCATAGACGACCGACACCACGATGGCGGTGCGCACCGAGCCGGCCGACAGGGCGGCGTAGAACAGGCCGAGCGGTATGAAGGTGGCCACGGTCAACGCCGGCAAAGCGCCTCGGGCCAGGAGCCACACGTACCGCCTCATAGGACCAATCTCGGTACACGGCCGTCAATGCTTGACCACTGACCCGCCAACAGATGCATAACTCGCCAGGACGACCCGATCGGACTAGCCTTTTCGGGTGCCCCCGACCTGTGCGGGTCCAGCGGCCCCGTGACGGCGACACCGATTTCCCCCGAAAGCCTGCTGTCCCGGCCGCCCTCACCCAGGCCTTTGGCGGTTCGATCCGACCGGGCGGTGATCGGCGCGTTGACGGTGCTGGCCATCCTGCTGCGCTTACCCAATTTGGGCCGGTCGTACTGGATCGATGAGGCCATCAGCGTCGGGATCTCCTCGCACCGGCTGTCACAGATGCCGGCCCTGCTCCGGGAGGACGGATCGCCTCCGCTCTTCTACGTGATCCTGCATTTCTGGATTCTCCTCTTCGGTACTTCGCCGGACGCGACCCACGTCCTGCCTCTGCTGTTGTCGCTGGCCGCCATTCCGGTGGCCTACTGGGCCGCCGGCCAGGTCTTCGACCGCCGGGCCGGGTTGGGGGCCGCCGCCCTGGTCGCCACCAACCCGTTCCTCAACTGGTATTCGACCGAGACCCGCATGTACACCCTGGTCGTCCTACTGGCGTTGGCCGGGTCGGCCTTCGCCTGGCGGGCCGTACGCGACCGCCGGCCGGGCGACGCGGTAGCCGCCGTCGCCGTCAACACGGCGTTGCTCTACACCCACGACTGGGGGCTCTACCTGGCCGGCGCCACCGCCCTGGTACTCCTGTGGTGGACGGTCTCGACGGGTGACCGGGCGCTCACCTGGTGGGTCGTCGGCGGCGGGGCGGCGTGCCTGGTCCTGTGGCTGCCATGGGTGCCGTCGTTCCTGTACCAGGCCGGCAATACCGCCGCCCCGTGGGCGGTGCGCCCCGGGGTCGGTGACTTCTTCGCCGATCCGGCCACTGCGTTGGGCGGGACACTCGGCATCATTGTCGTGCCGCTCCTGGCCTTCGGGGCCTGGAGCGTCCGTAACCGGGTGAGCGAGGCCGATCGCAAGGTCGCCGGCGTGATCGCCGGGTTCGCCCTGGTGGCCACGATCGCCGGCTTCGTCGGGGCCGAGATGGAACCGTCGTGGACGGTCCGGTACCTGGCCGTGATCGTCGGCCCCTACCTGCTGGCGGCGGCCGGCATGCTCTCGTCCAGCCGCCGGGGCCGGGCCGTGATCTGGGCCACGTGCGGCATCGTCGCCGTGGGTGCGTTGATCGGGAGCGTCCTGCCCAACCCGAACGGCCGTTACGCCAAGGACAACATGGCGGCGGTGGCCCAGGCGGTGGCCCCTCAGTTGGCGACCGGCGACGTGGTCGTGGCCACCCAGACCGAGCAGGTCCCCGTCGCCCACTTCTACCTGCCGGCCGGGCTGCACTACCTGACGCCGACCGGCCCGGTGACCAACCCGGGGATCGTCGACTGGCGCAACATCGTGGCCCGCCTCCGCCAGGCGGCGCCGTGCCCGGCCCTGGGCCCGACCCTCGACGACATGCCGGTCGGCGCCCACGTGCTCGAGATCGATCCGGTGCGGAACCTGGGTGCCAGCGGATCGGCGTGGGCCACGGCGGTCAACTCCCAGGTCCGGGCGGTGGACCAGTTCCTCCGGGAGGACCCGGCCCTGAAGCCGATCGGGGTATACCAGACAGCACTCGACCCTCGCCCGTTCGCACCGGTGGACGGCGTCCTGTACGAGAAGATCTCGCTGAGCCCATCCTGTAGCTGATGACCCAGACCCTCACTGCTCCAGCCGCCCGCTGGGCCATCCCTTCGCGATCCGTGCCCCGCCCGACGAGAGCGTCGGTCCGGGCCCTGGGCCCGGTGGCGGTGGCCGGGATCATCGTGACCATCGGCCACATGGCCGGCTGGCGGGGCGTCGACACGGCGGCGCAGGTGTACCGGGTCGAGAGTTACCAGAGCAACGGCTTCGCCCTGTGGGACTTCAGCTGGTACGGCGGCCACTGGACGCTCGACTACAGCGTGGCCTACCCGGTCCTGGCCGGCACGTTCGGGATCCTCCTCATGACCGTCCTGTCGGCGACAGTTGCCACTCTCGGCTTCGAGCGCCTGGCCCGGGCCCACCTGGGCCCGGCGGGCGAGGCCGCCTCGTATGTGTTCGCCCTCGGGACACTGGTCGCGGCGTCGATCGGCCAGCTCACCTTCCTGGCCGGCGAGGCGTTCGGCCTGCCCGCGCTATGGGCCATGGCACGCGGCCGGCGGGGTTGGGCGCTGGTGCTGGCGCTCGGGTGCACGCTGACCAGCCCGCTCACCGGCGCGTTCCTCGCCATGGCCGCGGCCGCCTGGTTCTTGGACCGGGCCCGGCAGCGGGACCACCGGATGGTCCTGGCGGCCGGGGTGGCCGCCGTCGCCGGCCTGCCCATTCTCACCGCCGCCATCGTCTTTCCCGGCGATGGGGCCATGCCCTACCCGGCCATCGACTGGGTCTGGGAGGTGGGCGTGGCCGTCGGCGTCGCCGTGTTCGCCGGCCGCCGGCGGGCCCCCCTGGCCATCGGCGCCGTCCTGTTCATCGTCGCCGCCAGCGTGTCGGAGATGGTGCCGTCGTCGCTCGGCGGCAACATCGGCCGCCTCGAGGATCTGATCGCCCTGCCCATCGGCGTGGCCCTGGCGTGGGACCGCCTACCGGTGTTCCTGCCGTTCGCCGCCGTCCCGCTGTTCCTGTCGCAGTGGGGTCCGGCATGGAGCGCATTCACCACGGCACCGGCCCAGCCGTCCACCCACGAGGCGTTCTTCGCCCCCCTCGATCAGGAATTGAAGAACCTGGTGGGCGCCGGCCCGGCCGGCCGGGTCGAAGTGGTGCCCACCGCCTATCACTGGGAGTCGGCGTTCGTGGCCCCGGTCATGCCTCTGGCCCGCGGCTGGGAGCGCCAGCTCGACGAGGCCGACAACCCCCTCTTCTACCGACCCCTCGGGCCGACGCCCACCGCCTACCGGTCGTGGCTGCTGGACAACGGTGTCCGTTTCGTCGCCCTGCCGACCGCCCCACTGGACATGGCCGGCCAGGCCGAGGGGGCCATGGTCGCCGACGGCCGGGTCCAGGGCCTGCGGTTGACCTGGCAGTCCGCCGACTGGCGCCTGTACGAGGTGCAGGGCAGCCCCGGCATCGTCTCGGGGGCGGCCGCCCTGATCAGCACCCAGGGCAACCGGGTCGTTCTCGACGTCCGCCAACCGGGTCCGGTGACCATCCGCATCCGCTGGAGTCCCGACTGGTACGTCGCCGAGGGGGCCGGCTGCGTCGAGCGCAAACAGGATTGGATGTCGGTCGACGTGGTGACGACCGGTGAGGTCAGCCTGCAGATGTCGCTGTTCGAGCCGGACCGGACAGCCTGCCCGACGACGATCGTGGCGGCCGGCGCACCCAACTCCTGATCGCCAGGACCACGCCGGCCACGACGGCCAGGGCCTCGACCCAGATCGACAGGTCGGCAAAGGGGGCGTTGGTGGAGTCGCGGAACCCGAACAGCCCGTGATTGATGCTGATGGCCAGGCCGACCAGCGTGCCCCCGGCCAGCAGGGCGGCGCCCACTGCGGCGAACGGCAACAGGCGGGCCGGCGCGGCGACGACGACCAGGCCGGCCAGCACGGCCAGGACGAAGTTGGCGAGGAACAACGGCCCGATGTCGTGGATGTGGCGGTACCCGCCGTCCCACAGGTGCAGGTGGATCCAGGCCATCCAGCCGAGGAGCCCGGCGGTGACGAGTCGTCCGACGACGATTTCAGGGCGCATGGTGAGTGTTCGGAACTACGGCCAGGGGCGGACCAACAGTCGGCCCGGCGCGGTCATATCATCGCGTCAGTGGGTGACGTGACGTGCGACGAGGTGAATGACGCCGCCGCCGGGTTCGCCCTGGACATTCTCGAGCCGACCAAGCGAGCCTCGATCGCCGCCCATCTGATCCGCTGCGGGGCGTGCCGGGCCACGGTGACCCGCACCCAGGACTCGGCCGCCGAACTGCTCGACCTGGCCGGAGGCGGCGGTATCCAGGGCCCGCTGCCGTGGGACGACCGCAGCTGGAACGACTCGCCCTGGGACGAATCGGACTGGACCGCCCACCGGTCCGGCCACGAGGGCCGGCCGACCCGCCGGCGGTTCCGTATGGTGATGACCATGGCCGCCGCCGCCGTCCTCCTGGTCGGCACCACCTTCGGCCCGGAGCTGGAACAGGCGGCCCGGCCGAGCAACCACCCGGTGGCCTCGGCCGTGCTCCTCGCCGATGACCAACCGGTGGGCACGGTCAAGGTGTTCGCCGGCAACCCGCCGGTCATCGAGATCGAGGCCCAGCACCTGCCGGCGTCCGGCCGGATCACCTGCGAGATGGTCGGCGGCGACGGCCGCCTGGTCGTGATCGGCAGTTTCAAGGTGTTCCGGGGCGAGGCCAGCTGGGCCGGCCGGGCGGCGTCGGAGCCACCGGCCGAGATGCTCCTGCTCGATCAGGGCGGGGTGGTCGTCGCGTCCGCATCCGTTCCCGGGTAGGAAAAAGGAGCGACCCGCTCCGGCGGCAATCGCTACCGTTGGGCGTGCACCTGCTCCGCCAACCCCGGCTGGCCCTCCTCTTCACCGGGGCCGCGCTGAACGAGATCGGTAGTTGGTGCTCGATCATCGCGTTCTGGGGATACGCCGCCTACCGGTTCCACTCCGGGCCTGAACAGATCGCCCTGGTCAGCGTCATGTGGATGGGTCCGGGCGCGCTGTTCAGCCTGGTCAGCGGCTGGCCCATCGACCGCTTCGGGCCGAAAGCGGTGATGATCGCGGCCGACACCCTCGGCGTGATCTCCGCCCTCGGGATGATGTGGTCGCACAGTTACGGCTCGCTGGTGGTGCTGGTGCTCGTGTCGGGCACGGTCGGCGCCTTCGGCCGGCCGGCGGCGACCAGCCTGCCGCCCCGTCTGGTGGACGACGACCAGCTGCTGGCCGGCAACGCGCTGCTCGGCCTGACCACCCAGCTGGCCATCGTCATCGGACCGCTCCTCGCCGCCGTGGTGATCGCCCTCGGCAGCATCCGCACCGCGTTCCTGGTCGACGCCATCACTTTCGTGGTCGGAGCCGCCTCGCTGGTTCCCCTCCACCTGCGCGCCGTCGAATCGTCCGGCGACGACGAGCCGTCGGCTTCGGACGTCCTGGCCGGCCTCAGATTCAGCTGGCGCCACCCGACCGTCCGGCGCACCCTGATGCTGGGGGCGGCGGTGTTCTTCACGTGGGGCGCCTCGATGGTGATGGAGCCGCTGTACGTGCGCGACGTGCTGCACCGGTCGAGCTCGGTGTTCGGGTTCCTTCAGACCCTCTTCGGGTTGGGCCTGATCGCGGCGACCGTCGTGCTGCCCCGCATGGGAGACCGGGTGGTGACGGTGGGAGCCCAGGCCGGCTGCGTGCTGGCCTCGGCCGCGACCATCGCCGGCTACCTGGGTTCGCGGCAGCTGGTCCTGGCCGCCGTCTCGGTGTGCCTGTGGGGGGCGGTGACCGGCGTGTTCATCCCGCCCTTCTACACCCTGCTCCAGCGGGCCACGCCGACCGACACCCACGGCCGGGTCATGGCCACCGCGTCAATGCTCAACGGGGTGGCCGGCCTGATCGCCACGCCCCTCGCCGCCCTGGCCGTGGCCGCCATCGGCGTACCCGCCACCGCGCTGATCGAGGCGGCCGGGATGCTGATCGTCGGCTGGTGGGGCTGGGTCCGCATTCACGAGGAGCGCAGCAGCCCGTCCAAGGCGGCGGCCACCGTCGGATAGGCCTGCTCCTCGGCGGTGCGGTCGGCGGCGGCGTCGACGTCGGTCAGATGGCCGAGCAGGCTGACCGACAGCCGGTTGCGTTCGACCGCCCCGCCATCGGTGCCCTCCGGGAGGGCGACCGCGTCGCCCCACTCCATGACCACCTTGTAGCGGCCCGAGCGGCCCTCGATCGGGTCCAGCCGGGCCTCGGCGATGACCCGGGGCGGTACCCGCCCGATCGACGTGCGCTCCCACCCGTCGATCTCGGCGAGGGGCAGGTTGGGAACGTTGAGGTTGATGAGCAACGGGGCGGGCACGTGCTCGTCGGCCAGCGCCCCGACGACCGTCGACGCGATCTGGGCAGCCGACTCCCAGTGGACCCCCTTGAGCATGTCGTCCCACCCCTGCCCCTCGACGCCGTAGCCGGCCACCGCCTGGCTGACGGCGATCGCCGGCACCCCGCGGGCCCGGGCCGTCAATGCCGCCCCGACCGTGCCGGAATGGTAGATGGAACGGCCGACGTTGACCCCCGGGTTGATCCCGGCCACGACCAGGTCGAACGGCGGCCCGAACACGCCCAGGCCGGCGAACAGGACGCACAGCGCCGGCGGCCCGCTGACCGCCCACGCCTCGGCCGTGCCGTGCACCTCGGCCCGCCGCACCTCGGGCCGCATCTCGTTGAGGACGCCGAGCGAGGACGAGGCGCCGGAGTACTCACGGTCGGGAGCCACCACGGTCACCTCGCCGTGGCCGGCGACCGCGGCGGCCAGGACGTGGAGCCCCTGCGAGTCGATGCCGTCGTCGTTGGTCACCAGGATTCTCCCGGCCCCCTCGTTAGCACTACCGTCGGACCCATGCTCTACG
>DASZNC010000034.1:0-30153 GCA_035551615.1 Acidimicrobiales bacterium | reverse complement strand
CCAGGCTGGCGTGGCCGGCCGAGTCGACCACGAGTGCGTCGCCGGCCCCGACCATGGCGCCGATCAGGCCCAGGTTGGCCGCGTACCCGGTGGTGAACACCAGCGCCGCCTCCGTGCCCACCCAGTCGGCCAACAGTTCCTCCAGCTCCTGGTGGAGCGGGAGGGTGCCGTTCAGGAGGCGGCTGCCGGTCACGCCGGTCCCGAATCGATGGATGGCGTCCACGGCCGCCTGCCGCACCCGGTCGTCGGTGGTCAGGCCCAGGTAGTTGTTCGAGCCGAGCATCACCACCTCGCCGCCCCGGAAGATGGTCCGGGGCCCGACCTCGCCCTCCAACTCGCGGTAGAAGGGCAGCAAATCGACCGACTCGGCCAGGCGCCACTCCTCGAGTCGGGGGTCGTCGATCTTGGCGAACACGTCGGCTCGGGGCTTCTCCGGTTCGATCACGCCGGGCCCGCTTTCCTCAACGCCTCGAACCGCTTCTCCCAGGCTTCATGGCGGTTACGGGAGTCCTGGATGAAAGGAGAGCGGCCGATGACCCACATCAGTGCCCGGTTGACCTGCTCGGCGGGCGGCCGCAGGGGCCGGATGACATCGGCGAACAGCACGACCCTGACGCCGTCGGTGTCGTTCCACGCCTCGTGCTCGTAGCCGTCGTCGAAGAGCAGGGACCGGCCTTCCTCCCACTGCGCCGTCTGGTCTCCCACCCGGATCCCGGCGGCGGCGGCCGGTTCCGGCACCTTCAGTGCCAGGTGGTAGCGGAGCACACCCCGCCACGGCCCCCGATGGGCCGGGATGCGCTTACCCGGGGCCAGGATGGAGAAGAAGGCGGTGGTCAACCCGGGGATGGCGTCGAGCAGGGCGGCGGTCTTGGGGCACCGGCCGCAGTTGGTGTCGGAGCGGAACCCGTAGGCGAAGAAGAAGTAGGTCTTCCACCCGTCGTCGTCGGTGATCGACGCCTGGTCGATCGAGATGTCCTGGAAGTTGGGCAGCTGGTGGCGGTACGACAGCACCTCGTCCAACTCGGCCCGGATGGTCTTCCACTCCGCCTCCAGGCCCGGGATCCACGAGAAGGTCGACGTGGCCAGGAAAGGGGTGGTCGGGACGAGTGACGAGCGCACCACGGCCCGCTCGGTCAAGTGCAGCAATCGGGCCCCGGCCTCGTTGGCGACTTCCACGGCCCGGTCCCGTACCGGGCGGGAACTCGTCTCGGTGGCCATGACCCAGTCAGGGTAACGGCCGGACCGGAACCCGTGGCGGAGCCCCGGTTAGCCTCTGCGCCATGTTCGAATGGTCCGAAGAGCACGTGATGATGCGCCAGGCGGTCAGGCAGTTCATCGAGAAGGAAATCGTTCCCGACATCGACCAGTACGAGCACGAGGGGCGGCCGCCCTACGACGCGCTGCGCAAGATGTTCTCGACCTTCGGCATCGACGCCGCCGCCCGGGCCGGGTTCGCCCGGCGCATGGAACGGGAGGAGGCCGGTGAGGCACGCGGCGAGCGGGAGGGCGGTGGCGATCCGGCCATGTCGCTCATACCGACCATCGAGCTGTCCCGCCACTGCCCGGGCATGGTGACCGCCCTGGGAGTGTCCATGAGCCTGACGTCGGCGGCCATCAACGCCAAGGGCACCTGGGCCCAGAAGGAGCGGTGGGTGCCGGACCTCCTGGCCCTCGACAAGATCGGTGCGTGGGCCATCACCGAGCCCGGCTCCGGCTCGGACGCCTTCGGCTCCATGTCGTCGACCGCCCGCCGCGACGGTGACGAGTACCTCCTGAACGGATCCAAGACGTTCATCACCAACGGTCCGTACGCGGACACGATCGTCTTCATCTGCAAGCTGGACGAAGGCAACCCGCCCTCTGAGCGCAAGGTCCTGAGTTTCGTCCTGGACAAGGGCATGCCCGGCCTCGAGCAGTCCAAGCCGTTGCGCAAGATGGGCATGCACAGCTCTCCCACCGGTGAGCTGTTCCTGACCGACGTGCGGGTCGGTCGTGACCGCCTGATCGGCGAGACCGAGGAGGTCCCGTCCGGTGGCCGCGAGGGGGCCAAGGCCACCTTCGCCCAGGAGCGGGTCGGTGTGGCCGGCATGGCCCTCGGCATTATCGAGAGGTGCCTGGAACTGTCGGTCGAGTACGCCAAGAACCGGGTCCAGTTCGGTCAACCCATCGGCCAGTTCCAGCTGATCCAGGACAAGCTGGCCCGCATGGAAGTGGCCCGGCTCAATGTCCAGAACCTGGTTTTCCGCTTCCTCGAGATGTCCAAGGCGGGCCGGTCACTGTCCCTCGCCGAAGCGTCGGCCCTGAAGCTGTACTCGGCTCGGGCCGCATCCGAGGTGGCCATGGAGGCGGTCCAGCTGTTCGGCGGCAACGGGTACATGTCGGAGTTCCGGGTCGAGCAGTTGGCCCGCGACGCCAAGGTCCTCCAGATCTACGCCGGCACCGACGAGATCCAGATCACCCACATCGCCCGGGACCTGCTCAGGGCGTGAGATAGCGGGTGCTGGAGGCCATGTCGGCGGCGCCCACCGCCGAGTGGTAGTCGAAGTCGCTGTAGACCCGGTCCCCCACCGCCCACACGGCGGTGGCGTGCTCGCCATCGCCGCCCTCATTGGCGCTGAAGTAGCCGGGATGGGCGGGCAGGAACACCTGGTTGAGCCGGTTGATCAGCGGCGTGGTGTCCTGCTGGACGGTGTCGCCCTGGCCGCCCAGCATGAAGAGGAACGTCCACTCCCCCTCGGTCCAGCTGGCGGTGGCCGGCCCGCCCTGAGGACCGTTCGAATGGCCGCAGGTGGCCACGTGCTGATTGACGACCTGGGTGACGGGCGAGCCGGCCGGGCACGGCGACAGCGGCTGGTCGGACATGGAGCTCAGGGTGGGGAGGGCGGCCGTGGCGGCCGCCACCGATGGGTAGGTCTGCTCGCCGAACGTGCCCTTGGTGTTGGCCGAGAACTCGCAGTCGGCGGCGATACTCGCCGCGTTGAGCGCCTGCGGGGTGGGACAGGCGTACAGGGCGACCGAGTACCTGCTGCTGCCCACAGTGGTGGTCGCCGACAACGTGTCGGGGCTGTCGAGGGAGGTCGGGCCGGCCAGAGGCGACGAGGTATGCGACTGCAGGTAGGTGAGCGCCTGGTCGACCGGGGTGGGGAACGACAATGGGGTCACCTTGACGGTCGTGGTGGTGGCCGGCGCAGTGGTACCGACGCTGGTCGCCGTCGTCGGCAGGGGACTGGTCCCCGTCGTCGGGGCACTCCCCTGGCCTGACCCGGCCGCCGGAGCGGCCGTGGTCGTCGGCGCCGCCGCCGGCTTGTGGGATGACCCGCAGGCAGCGGCCAGGACCGCAGCACCGGCGATCGCGGCGGACGCCGCCCATCGATTGGATCGCATGCTTTCTCCTACTCCGGCGGCGGCCCTCAGGTTCCCCCGGCGGAAGATATCCCGCGACCACCGCCCTTTTGGGAGATGAGGTCCGAGAGCCAGTCGTCGGGACCCGTCACATACGCCGCTTGTCCGATCGGCGGAACTCCTTGGTCCGCTGCTTGTGGACGCGAATCGTCTCCTGGCGGGCCATCGGATCGCGGCGACGCCGGTCGGCGGCGACCTCCCGCTGGAGTTTGCGCCAGCTGTTCAGCCGGTCGCGGTCCAGCCGGCCGTCGGCCACTGCGGCCAGTACGGCACACCCGGGCTCGAGTTCGTGGGAGCAGTCCGAGAACCGGCAGCCGGCGGCCACCGTCTCGATCTCCGGGAACACCGATTCGACATCAGCGCCGGCCAGGGCCAGGCTGCGCAGCCCGGGGGTGTCGATCAGGACCCCGCCGCCGGGCACGATCATCAACTGTCTCGACGTGGTGGTGTGCCGGCCCCGTCGATCATCGTCGCGCACGGCGCCCGTGGCCTGGACGGAATCCCCCATCAGGGCGTTGGCCAGCGACGACTTGCCCGCCCCGGACGGGCCCAGCAGGACGGCGGTACGGTTCGGTGCCAACCGGTGCCTGAGGTCGTCGATGCCGCCGCCGGTCACGGCGCTGGCCCCTATGACGTCGACGCCGAGCAGGCGGCCGGCCAGTGCGCCGGGCAGTTGCGGGTTGAGGTCGGCCTTGGTCACCACCACGACGGGCGCCGCCCCGCATTCCCAGGCCATGGCCAGTTCCCGCTCCACCCGGCCCGGGCTGGCCCGGTCGGCCGGCGCGGTGATGAGGACCAGGTCGACGTTGGCGGCCAGCACCTGCGGCCGCCCGGACGGGTCCGGGTCGGTCCGGGCCAGCGCCGACCACCGAGGCAGGATGTCCCGGATCAGGTTGTCGTCGGTGGCCACCCAGTCGCCGACGGCCGGGCGGTCGGCCCCGACCAGGGGTACCAGCCGGGTGGCGCCGTCGAAGACCGACGCATGTGATCGTTCGATGCGGACGACCCGGGCCGGCCGCAGTCGGCCGCCGGCGACGGAGTTGTAGAGGGCGGCGACCCGGTCGCTCCACCCGTACGGTACGAGTACTTCGGTCAAAGGGGAGAACCTCCACTGAGGAAGGCCCGCCCCGAGCGATCGTCGGGTCGGCTAGCGGGAGCGGGCGCGTTGGCAGGGGAACATCTCGCTCACATTCATCTTCGGCGCCCTCCCTTCTCCCAGCGGTCGGGGCTGAACCTACGCCGCCGTCAGGGCCGGGCGGAAATGATTTTCGCCAACAGGTCGGGGATCGACGTGGTCACCTCGAACCGGTCGTGGTCGACGAGCCAGTCCCGATTGCGGCGGTGCAGGTCGTCCACCGGATGGAACCGGTTGAGGTGGACGATGACCGGCAACGGGGCCAGCGCGGCGAGCGACAGGCGGACCAGATTGATCACCCCCAGGGCGGCATCGGTGACCAGGACCACCACGTCCGGCCCGAGCGCCCGGGCCACCGCCACGCCGTCGGCGTCGGCGGTCAACGGGGACGCCACCCCGCCCGCCCCCTCCACCAGCCCGATGTCGCACCGGTCCGGCCAGGACGCAGATATCCCGGCCACCAGTTCGGCCTGCGCCGGCACCTTCTGGCTGAGCGCGGCGCCGGCCATCGGCGGCGCCATCGGCGCCGGGTAGCTGTACCGCTCCGGGCACACGGCGGACGGCGGCTCCCCCGTCGCCTCCCCCAGCACCACCGAGTCGGTCCGCGTGTCGCCCGGCGAGAAGGACTGAAGCGGCTTGCGGGCGGCGACCGTGTGGCCGGCCGCCCGGGCCCGGCCCAGCAACTGGGCCGATACCCATGTCTTGCCCACCTCCGTCCCGGTCCCGGCGACGAACACCAACCGGGCCGGACGGGTCACGATCCGCAGACTCCGGTGATGGCCGTCGCCAGGGTGCTGACGATCCGGTCGATCTCGTCGGCGGTCGACGTGAGGATGGGCATAAGCACCACGACATCGCCGAGCGGCCGCAGCAGCACCCCCTGCTCGACAGCGGCGGCGCAGACCCGCCGGCCCCAACGCAACCCCTCGGCCGGCGGGGTCAGTTCCACCCCGGCCATCAGACCCTTCTGCCTGACCTGGCCGACGCCGGCCTGCTGGGCGACCCGCGAGGCCAGCAGGGAGGCCAGATCGGCGCCCCGCTCGTTCACGTTCCCGAGCACGTCCCACTCCGCGAACAGCTCCAGGTGGCGCCGGGCGACGGCCGCAGCCAGGGCGTTCCCACCGAAGGAATGGCCGTGGTAGAAGGTCTTCGGGCCCAGATCCTCGCCGTCGAAGGCAGCCGCCACCGAGGCCGATGCCACCGTCGCCGACATCGGCAGGTACCCGCCGCTGAGCCCCTTCCCGATGCACATCAGGTCGGGGCGGACGCCGCACTGCTCTGACGCGAACAGCGTTCCGGTGCGACCGAATCCGGTGGCCACCTCGTCGGCCACGACCAGTGCGCCGGCCGTGCGGGCCGCCTGCACCAGGCGGCCCACGTCCGCCGGGTCCGTTGCGATGTGCATGCCGGCCGCGCCCTGAACCAGCGGTTCGAACACGACGGCGGCCAGCGCCGGGCCGTGGCGATCGATCGCCTGGAGGGCCCGGGTCAACCAGTCCGGGTCCCGGTAGCCCGGGGTGCGGACGACACCCGGAAAACGCAGCGGGTCGAAGATTTCTGTCCCGAAGCCGCCGTCGCCGAGCGACAAGGAGCCCACCGTGTCGCCGTGGTAGGCGTCACCCAGGACCAGATACCGGTCCCGGCCGGCGACGCCCCGGTTGCGCCAGTACTGGAAGGCGATCTTGAGCGCCTGCTCGACGGCAGCCGCCCCGTCGGAGGCGAACACGAACCGGGCGTCATCCACCGGAACCACTTCCGCCAGCGCCTCTGCCAGTTCGATGACGATTCGGTTCCCGTGGCCGAGCAGGGTGGTGTGGGCGACGCGACCCATCTGCTCGGTCAGAGCGGCGTCCAGTTCCGGCACCCGGTGGCCGAGGGTGGTGACCCAGAGGGACGAGATGGCGTCCAGGTACCGCCGGCCGTCCACGTCGATCAGCTCCCGGCCTTCGGCCCGCTCCACGATGACCGGCGCGTTGGCCGGGTAGGCGGCCATCTGGGTGAACCCGTGCCACACCCGCCGGCGGTCGCGGACGACCCATTCGTCGCCCGCCGGCGGCTCACTTACGATGTCTGCTCGTGTCAACGACTACGACCCTAGACTTGCTCGACACGGCCCGACGACGGCTGATCGTCGACCGCCAGCGGCTGGAGCCGGGACTGCTCGCCGCCCTGGCGTCGGTGCCCGACTCGGCGGTGCCGTCTCTCGCCGCCCTGGCCCACGAGGTGCGCCTCGAGTGGTGCGGTGACACGGTGGAGGTCGAGGGCATCCTGTCGGCCAAGACCGGTGGCTGCCCGGAGGACTGCCACTTCTGTGCGCAATCCTCCCGCTTCGACACCCCGGTGCTGGCCACCCCGTTCCTCGATACCGAGGAGGTGCTCAACGCCGCCCGCGAGACCGCCGCTCTGGGCGCCAGCGAGTTCTGCATCGTGCTGGCCGTGCGCGGCCCCGACGAGCGCACCATGACCCGCATCCTGGACCTGGTGCCCATCGTCCGGGAGCAGACCGGCCTGAACATCGCCGTGTCGGCCGGCATCCTGACCGGCGAGCAGGCGGCCCGGCTGGCCGACGGCGGTGTTCACCGGTACAACCACAACCTGGAGACGGCTCGCTCCTTTTTCCCGAGCATCGTGACCACCCACACGTGGGATGAGCGACGCGACACGTGCCAGCTGGTCAAGGCCCACGGGATGGAGCTGTGCTGCGGTGTCCTGCTCGGCATGGGTGAGACCGATGAGCAGAGGCTGGAGCTCATCGCCCAGCTGGCCGAGCTGGAACCGGCCGAGGTCCCGGTCAACTTCCTCGACCCCCGCCCGGGCACGCCCCTCATGATCCGCCGGCCGGTCAGCGCCCTCGAGGCCATCCGTTGGATCGCCCTGTTCCGGCTGGGCCTGCCCGATGTGATCCTGCGCTACGCCGGCGGTCGCGAGATCACCCTCGGCGAGCTGCAGGCCATGGGCCTGACCGGCGGGATCAACGCCCTCATCGTCGGCAACTACCTCACCACCCTGGGCCGGGCACCGAGCGAGGACCTCGACATGCTGAAGGACCTGCGCATGCCGATCGGCGCCCTGTCCAAGGTGATCTAGTTGTTCTGCACGGGCTGCGGCCGCAACCGGGCGGAGTGCCCGACGGCCGGGCACTGCACCGGCACCTACGAGCCGCCCCGCCACTGCCGGGAATGCGGGCGGCGCCTACGGGTGCTGGTGATTCCGACCGGTTGGAAGGCCAGCTGCCGCGATCATGGGGAGGTCGGCGCCGGCAGCCCGCCGGCGACCACCGGGACGTCGGGCCGCTCCACCACCTGAGTCACCTTCACCACCCCGCCCTTGTGCGGCGTCAACGTGACATGGCGCATGCGGGCCCGCTCGGCGCGCGCCGATGTCGTGGCCAGGTCGACCCGCTTCAGGACCTCGGCCAGCACTATGCGCATCTCGGTGGCGGCGAAGGCGGCGCCCAGGCAGCGCCGGTTGCCACCCCCGAACGGCAGCCACACCGACGGATCCGGGCGGCGGCCGACGTACCGCTCGGGGTCGAACCGGTCGGCCCCCTCATGGAAGCGCTCGGTCCGGTGGACAAGGGCGATGGCCGGGTCGACGTAGGTTCCGGCCGGGATGGTGTGCCGGCCCAGCTGATAGTCGGTCGTGAGCCGCCGGCTGATGTCCGGTACGACCGGCCGCACCCGCAGCGTCTCGACCACCAGAGCGTCCAGGTAGGCGTCGTCGCCCCGGCGGGCCGCCTCCGTGGCCCGGCGCAGGATGGCCGGGTGGCGGGTGAGCCGCTCGAGCGCCCAGGACAGGCCGGTGGCGGTCGTTTCGTGGCCGGCCATCAGCAACGTGACGATCTGATCGCGCAACTCCTCGTCAGTCATGGCCGTGCCGTCCTCGTCGCGGAAGCGGGCCAGCATGGCCAGCACGTCGGGGCGGTCGTCTAGTCCGGGATCGTGGCGGACCCGCTCGAACTCCTCGTACAGGAGGACGTCGGTTTCCGCCTTCCGGGTCCAGAAGCTCTTCCACGGCCGGTATCGGCTGAGGCCGGGCATGGCGAACTGGGCCATCTGCAGGAGGTCGATCTCGGTCAGGTCCAGGAGGGCCCGCCGCAGCTGATCGAGCCGGGCCTCGTCGGTCACGCCGATGACCGTCTGCAGGATGATTTCGAGGGTGACCCGCCGCATGTGGTCGTGGACGGGGAAGTCCTCGCCGACCGGCCAGGTGTCGACGTCGGCGGCGGCGATGGCGGCCATGCGCGGCACCAGGCGGGCCACCGACCCGCCGTGGAACGGGCCGGTCAGGCGCCGGCGCTGGCGCATGTGCGTCTCCTCGTCGGTGACCAGCACCGAGTTGGGCCCGAGCACCCGGCCCAGGAACGGGGCGTTGGCCTCGCCGGCGTGGAAGATGGTGTCGTCGCCGTGAAAGACCTCCCGGATGTCGTCCGGGTCGACCAGGTACACGTACTGGCCGAAGCGACCGACCCGCAGGGTGAAGCGGTCACCGTAACGGCGGTGGCACCAGCGCAGCCACGGCGGGCCGGCGATCAGCAGGGGGGCCTGGAGGAAGGCCGGCAGGCGGGGACCGGGCGGCAGGGTGTCGGTCACGTCGCCCAGCCTAGGCGCCGTTCCGATTCGGACAAAGAGGACAGCCTTCCGGCTAGCGCCCGGTCCACTCCAGGAGCCGGTCGACCGGCCACGTGTTGACCACCCGTTCCACCGGGACGTCCGATTCGGCCGCCTGCTCGCAGCCCAGCCACTGCCATTCGAGCTGGCCGGGGGCGTGGGCATCGGTGTCGATGCTGAACAGGCAGCCGCTCTCCACCGCCAGGCCGAGCAGGTCGGCGGGCGGGTCCCGCCGTTCGGGCCGGGAGTTGATCTCGACGGCGGTGCCGGTGGCGGCGCAGGCGGCGAAGATCCTCTCGGCGTCGAACGCCGACTGCTTGCGGCCCCGACCGACCAACTTCCGACCGGTGCAATGGCCGAGGATGTCGGTGTGCGGGCTCTCGATGGCCGCCATCATGCGGGCCGTCATGCCGGCCGACTCCATCGACAACTTGGAGTGCACGCTGGCCACGACCACGTCCAGGTCGGCCAGCAGGCCTTCGTCCTGGTCCAGGGCGCCGTCATCCAGGATGTCCACCTCGATGCCGGTGAGCAGGCGGAACGGGGCCATCTCCTCGTTGACCTTGGCCACCACCTTGAGCTGGGCCTTCAGCCGGTCGGCGTCGAGGCCGTGGGCCACGGTGAGCCGGGGGCTGTGGTCGGTCAGGACCAGGTACTGGTGGCCGAGGGCGGCGGCCGCCTCGGCCATGGTCCGGATGTCGCTGCCGCCATCGGACCAGTCGCTGTGGCTGTGGCAATCCCCGACCAGGGCGCTGAGGTACCGGTCGGCGGCGGCCGTCGCCTCCGGCACCGGCGCCGTTTCCAACTCGGTCAGGTAGGCGGGCACCCGGCCGTCGAGCACCTCGCCGATGACGACGGCCGTCTTGTCGCCCACACCGGACAGATCCTTCAGCCGGCCGGCGGCGTGCAGGCCCTCCAGCCGGGACCGGTCGACCGTTTCCACCGCCTCGGCCGCCCGCCGGTAGGCCCGGACCCGGTACGAGTCGGCCTGCTGGCGCTCCAGCAGGTAGGCGATGCGCTTGAGGGCACCGGCCGGGTCCTTCTCGGCCGGCGGCGACGGGTCAGTCAGCTTGGACCTCCACGCCCTTCCAGAAGGCAACCCGACCGGTGATCTCCTTGGCCGCATCCTTGGGCTCGGGGTAGTACCAGGCGGCATCGGAGTTGCGGTCGCCGCCGACGACGACGTCGTAGTAGCTGGCCGTGCCCTTCCACGGGCACACCGTGTGCGTGTCGCTCGGGGTCAGGATGCCGTCGGCCACGTCCTCCACCGGGAAGTAATGGTTGCCCTCGACGACCACCGTGCGGTCGCTCTTGGCGATGATCGTGCCGTTCCAGGTCGCAGTAGCAGTCATGTCGTCTGTAACACCGGGGCCGGCTCGTAGCTTCCATCCACGTAGACGAGACGGTTGGTACGGACCGCCGGCACGGCCGGACCGGGCAGGATCAGCCCGACCAGGTTCAGCGGATCGGTGGCATTTATCTCCACCCGCAGGCCGGTCCGGGGCCGGCGGCGGACGCGGGCCAGGTGGTCGACCACCTCGGGCAGGGCGTACTGCTCGCCACTGAATCCACTCACGAAGCGGCCGCCCCGCACCAGCCCCCGGTCCTCGAGCCGGCGCAGCGCCATCTGCAGATCCCGCCACGGCAGTCGGAGGTCGTCGTGTACCGCCAGGTCCCGGAACAGGACGCCCCATCTCTGCAGCAACTGCTCGGCCACGGTCTCGGCCAGGTCGTGGCGGTCCACCTCATCGGTGCCCCCGGCGGCGGGAACCAGGCTCCACCGGCCGGCCGACGATGGCGTCGGCCCGGCCATCCTGGCGCCGTGGCCGAAGCGCCGGACCCGGCGACCGGCCGGCGCCGGGCCGTCGCTCATCCGGGACCGGATGGCCTCGAACCCGTCGCACATGAACAGGCCCTGGGCCACCCCCGCCCACAATGCCCGTTCGACCTGGTCCGGGCGCAGCCGGGTCGCCGCCGTCAGGTCGCTGGCGAAGCACGCTCCCCGGCGGGCCAACGCCTCGGCCACCCCGGCGAGGGGGCCGTCCATCTCGACCTCCGGGTCGGCCCGGGCGGCCAGCAACCAATCCAGGTCGGACCGGAAGGCGACCGTGATCGGCGTGGCCTTGGTCGGCCCCGGACCGCTCGGTCCCGTCGCCGCCTCACGGCCGGCACCTGCCCCGACCACGCCGGGGCTGATGGCTCGCAGGCCGGCCGGCCGGGGCGAGGGCCGCAGCCAGGCCGCATCCCCGCCGTGGCACATGGCATCGAGCCAGGCCGGCGAGTAACGGACCAGCCGGCGGGCGAGGAGCTCCGGCTCCCACGCCACCGCCGCCGCCTGGAAGCCTTGCGTCTGCTCGATGATCGCAGCCAGCCCCGACGGGCCCGACAGCTGCGTGCCCGGAGCCACGTGCTGCCACTCGAGGAGGAACCGCATGAAATCCTGCGCCGTCACCGGCTCGACCGACTGCCGGCGGGCCCGCCGCGAGTAGGCGTGCATCCGGGCCAGGAGCCGGCGGGCCACCCACTCGTCCTCCACTGCGTCGGGCGTGTACCTCCCCTGGAACGCGAAACCCTCGTTGCGGAGCGCCTCCAGAGCCCAGGCCACCCGGGTCGGTTTCAGAGTCGTGGTCGCCGCCAGCCGGGCCGCCGTCGTGATGCCGGACAGCTCGAGATGGCCGCGCACGGTGTGCAGCACGGCCTCGTCGTCGCCCGACCAGGCGGCATCGGCCAATCCCCCGTGTTCGGCTGCGACCCACATACGGGCCGCGCCGGCGCCGGCAGGTAGGGCCAACGCCCGGCCCCGTGCGGCCAGGTCGGCGAACAACCCCTGCCATTCGGGGTGCGGCGGCATCAAAAGCACGGCGGTCAGCAGGTCGTGCAACTCGTCCGGGGACTCGGGCATCGGCCGGATCTCGTCGTGGACAGCGTCGATGGCGGCCGGGTCGAGCCGGCCGAGCGTGGTCAGGTCGGGGGCCAGCCCGCGACGCAGCGTGACGGCATTCGTCCGGCGGTTCTGGAACTCCTCGTCGTCCAGGAAGGCGTACGGCCGGGCGGTGATGATCTCGTGGGCCAGGAGAGACGGCTCGGTCGTGTCGCAACAGTGCACCGGCAACTGACCGGACTCGAGCCGTTCGACCAGGGCCCGGGCGGTGGGCAGATCCATGGCCTCGTGCAGGGTGTCGTCGATCGTCTGGCGGACGAGTACGTGGTCGGGGATCTCGCGGGGACCGACGATGTTGTCCTGGCAGGCTGCGGCCTGCGGGAACACGGCGGCCAGCAGGTCGTCGGATTCCATCCGCTGGATGGGCGGCGGGTTGCGACGGCCGCCACGCCAGCGCAGGACCATGAGCGACCGGTTGAGGTTCCACCGCCACCGGGACTGGAACATGGGTGCGTCGAGGATGGCGTGGGCCAGGGTGTCCTCGAGCGTTTCGCTCGCCAGGTAGCCCATCACCTCGTCCAGCGGGAAGCTGTGGTGCGGCCCGAGGGAGAGAACCACGGCGTCATCGGACGCCGCCGCCTGGAGCTCGAAGTTGAACCGCCGGCAGAACTTCTTGCGCAGGGCCATGCCCAACGCCCGGTTGACCCGGGCCCCGTAAGGCGAGTGCAGCACCAGCTGCATCCCGCCGGTCTCGTCGAAAAAGCGCTCCAGCACCAGTTGCTGCTGGGTCGGCATGGCGCCCAGCACGGCCCGCCCTGCGGCCAGGTAATCGACGATCGTGGAGCACGCCACCTCGCCCGCGCCGCTGGCCCCGGCCAGCCAGGCCCGGGCCTGGTCGGGAGCGCCGGCCGTCAACAGCTCGTCGATGCGGTGCCGGAGGTTGGACACCTCCTCGGACAACTCGGCGGTACGGGCCGGCGCCTCGCCCAACCAGAAAGGAACGGTGGGTGGGGTGTCGCCGGCATCGCGCACGCGGACGACTCCGGCCTCGACCCGGCGGATCTGCCACGAGTGGCTGCCGAGCAGGAAGATGTCGCCGGCCGAGGACTCGACCGCCCAGTCCTCGTTGACCGTGCCGACGAACAGGTCGTCCGGCTCGGCCACGACCCGGTAGTCGCCGGTCTCGGGGATGGCCCCGCCGGAGGTGACGGCGGCCAGCCGGGCGCCCTTGCGGGCCCGCACCTCACCATTGATCTGGTCGTGGTGCAGGTACGCGCCCCTCTTGCCCCGCCCGGTCTGGATGCCTTCGGTGACCAGTTCCATCACCTCGTCGAACTGTTCCTCGGTCAGGTCCTGGTAGGGGGCGGCCCGGCGGAGCAGCTGGTACAGGTCGGCGGTGCGCCATCCACCGGCGGCGACCTCGGCCACCACCTGCTGGGCGGCGATGTCGAGCGGCAGACGGGCAGGCACGATGGCATCGAGGCGGCCGGCTCGGACGGCGATGAGCAGAGCCGTGCACTCGACCAGCTCGTCCCTGGTCATCGGGAAGATGCGGCCCTTGGGCGTGCCGTGGCGGCTGTGGTTGGACCGGCCCACCCGCTGCAGGAAGGTGGCGATGCTGCGGGGGCTGCCGATCTGGCAGACCAGTTCGACCGGACCGATGTCGATGCCCAGTTCGAGCGAGGCGGTGGCGACCAGCGCCCGCAGGTCGCCGGCCCGCAACCGGGATTCCACCCGGTACCGGCGCTCTTTCGAGAGGCTGCCGTGATGGGCGGCCACCACTTCGTCGCCCAGCCGTTCGGCCAGCTGGTGGGCCACCCGCTCGGAGAGACGCCGGGTGTTCACGAAGACGATGGTCGTCTGGTGACGGCCGACCATCTCCGCGATGCGATCGACGACATCAGCCATGTGGGCCGCCGATGCCACCGCCTCCAATTCGCCATCTGGCAGTTCGAGTGCCAAGTCCATGACCCGGCGGTGACCGACGTCGACGATCGCCGGCAGCGGCCGGTCGCCGACCAGTAGCCGGCCCACGGTTTCGATCGGCCGCTGCGTGGCCGACAGCCCGACCCGCACCGGGCGGCGGGTGCAGAGCGCCTCGAGACGTTCCAGGCTGACGGCCAGGTGGGCTCCCCGCTTGTCCCGGGCGACGGCGTGGATCTCGTCGACGATCACCGTCTCGGTGGTGGCCAGCGCGGCCCGACCCTTCTCGCTCGTCAACAGCAGGTAGAGCGACTCCGGCGTGGTCACCACGAACGCCGGTCGGTGGCGCACCAGGCCGGCCCGTTCGGCCGGGCTGGTGTCCCCGGTGCGGACGGCCACGTGGATGGGAGCCGGTCGGAACCCCATCTCCTCGGCCACTGCGGCGATACCGGCCAGCGGCTTCTGCAGGTTGTCGGCGATGTCGACGGCCAGCGCCTTGAGCGGACTGATGTACACCACCCGCACACCCCGGCTGACGTCGGCGCCCGATTGGTGGGCCAGGTACAGCGAGTTGATGGCCATGAGAAAGCCGGCCAGTGTCTTGCCCGAGCCGGTCGGGGCGGCGATGAGCGTGTCCCGGCCTCCGGCGATCGACGGCCAACCCTGCTCCTGAGGAGGCGTGGGACCGTCCGGGAACTGTCGTCGGAACCACTCGGCCACCGCCGGGTGGAAGCGGGTGGGGTCGACCGCCGGCCACTCCAGATCGAGCGTGAGCGGAACGACGGCGGCCACGGGCCCGATGCTACGTCGAACGGGCGTTCGAATCGAGTGGTTGTTACTCTGCGCTGGTGATCCGGGCCGCCGAACCCTCCGATGTCCCCGATCTGTTGCGCCTCATCCGGGCGCTGGCCGACTACGAGCGGGAGCCCGACGCCGTCGAGGCGACCGAGAATGACCTGATCCGGTCACTCTTCGGCCCGACGCCGGTTGCCCGGGCCGACGTGGCCGTGATCGACGGGCGGGTGGTCGGGATGGCCGTCTGGTTCCTCTCCTTTTCGACCTGGACCGGCAGGCCCAGCCTCTACCTCGAGGACCTGTTCGTCGAGCCGGTCCACCGGGCGTCGGGCCTGGGCCGGCAACTGCTCTCCCGGCTGGCGTCGACCGCTCTCGAGCTGGGTTGTGCCCGCATGGACTGGTCGGTGCTCGACTGGAACGAGCCGGCCATGGGTTTCTACCGGGCCATCGGCGCCCAGCCGATGACGGAGTGGACCACCTGGCGGCTCACCGGAGACGCGCTCCAGACGCTGGCCGGTCACCCACCTGCCTGACCAACCGGCCCTGACGCAGCCGGCTGTCCCGATGCCGGTCGCAGCTGGCTATCCGGCCGGGCCGGATCCATCCAGACGACGCAGGACGTGGGCGGCAGCGGCCCCGTCGCCGGGCCCCCCTCGGGCGGCCAGCCGGGCGACCACCGCCCGGCGGTGCTCCTCGTCGACGTTGCCGCCGTACTTGAACTTGGCGACCACATCGTCGATCTGGAGCACTACTGCCCGGATGACCTTCAGCTTGGCCGGGTGGGCCTCCTCCGGATCAGCCACGTCCGTACCGGGCTGGAGGGCGGCCAGCTGGCGGCGGAGCACACCGGCGATCCGGGCCGGTTCGTGGAGGACCTCGGCGTGGCCCCTGAGCTGGACGGCGCCGTAGTACGTGGTCGGAATACCCAACCGGGGATCCTCGTTCCCGATCGTCTTCCAATCGGAGGGGACGTAGGCCCAGTCCCCGGCCACCGCCAACATCGCCCGTGGGTCTTCGCCCAGGGCGGCCAGAACCGGGTTGGGACCGGCGAAGTGGACGAGCACCTGGTCGTCATCGAGGACGAACTGGGTGGCAGCCACGGCCGGCCACTCCCGACCGGCGCCGGGCGCGATCAGCTGACCGAAGCCCTGCTCGACCACGAACGGCCGCCATTCGTGTTCGCCGAGGGTCCGGTCGCCGGGCGGGACGAACATCGTCTACCTGCGCCCGCCCGGCAGGTCCCGCCACATGCGGACGATGGTCGACTGGCTGGCGGTGGCCAGGAGCGTCCCCGACTCGGACCAGAGCAGCACGTCGCCATGGGCGAACCCGTTGACGATCTGATGGACGCGTATGTCGAGCAGTACCCATTCGGTCGGAACGATGCGGCCCAGGCGCAGGGTGTTGTCCAGGCTGTTACCGCCGGCGTGTAGGCCGAGAGCCTGCCCGATTCCGAACGGAACGTAGTCACCCAGGACAGCCAGGGCGGCGGAGGACATCTCGAGGACCTCGGGCAACTTGGCCCACAGCGAGGATCGGCCACCCGGCATCCCCTCCGCCGGCATGTCCTCGAAGGACATCGCCTGGGCCAGGCGGACGTCGAGTCGGTCGTGGAGGTACTCGCCGTTGGTTCCGAAGCCCAGCGAGCGCCTCGAGCACTCGGCCGGGGGTGGCACCTCCGGCATTTCCGCCCACGTGCCCTCGACGTCCATCGGCCGCTGGCCGAGTGCGGCGTTGACGGTGAATATCTCCCGGTCGGCGACATGCCCGACGACCCGGGCCTGCGTCGTCTGATGGCCCGCCACCGGAACCGTCACGTCCAGGTCCACTACCTCGTCCACCCGGGCATAGGAGAGATACTGGGCCGTCGCCCACACCACCGGACGGCCGGTCGTGCCCTCCATGGCGGCGATGCCGGCCCCCAGCCCACAACCACCGAACAGGAACGCCTCAGGGGTACACACCCCGGGGGCGACCGGGAGGATCCAGCGGTACGGATTGTGGCTGGCTTCCAGGCCGAGAAAGGTGCGGGCGTCCACGGCCCGACGATGGTAATGGTTCCGGTCCGCCGGGCCGAACCAGACGGGACCCATGGCCGGGATGGTGGTCGATGTCGACGGAGCTGCCTATCGGCGTAGCAAATTGCCGCCGATGCGTTGATTTCACCTTATGAAACCGTCATCGGGTCCCCAAAGATGAGACTATTGACGGAATGTCAGTCACCATCGACGATCACCTGGACCGGGTGAACTGGACCGAGCTGAAAGAGCGGCTGGTCGCCGACGGATTCGACAATGGCCGCAGCCCTACGGCGTTACAAAAATCGTTCGAGAACTCCCAATTCGTGGCCTTTGCCTGGTATGACGATCGGCTGGTCGGGATGGCCCGTCTCCTCTCGGACGGCGTGTGCGCGGCCTATCTGCTCGATGTCTGGACTTCATCTGCGTGCCGACGAATGGGAATCGGCAGCGCCCTGATGACCTATCTGGCCGAACGGGTTCCGGGCCAGGAGATCGGTCTGAACACCGAGGATGCTCACCGCTTCTACCTGAAACTGGGCTTCTTTCCGCGCCCAATGTTCATGGCCAAGGTGATCGGCGATTTTCTGGATAACGACGCCAATCGATCCTGAGGATTTACTGAGACACGGGGGAGCTGCTCAGCCGACGGCGGGAAGAACGACATGGCACGGCACGACGAAGGGATGCGTCGGGTCGAGCGCATCCAGAACGAGGACGGACGCCCGCTGGTCGGAGGCGATCTCCAGGTGATCCGAGAGGTCGGTCGGACAGCCGTCTTGGAGCACGATGTTGGTCATGCCGGACTCGATTCCGCTGGTGTAGGGCATGACCAGTTCGTCGTGCTCGGTCACGATGTTCGTGTAGTGCACGCCGGCAACGGCCAGGCCGCCGGCCGTCAGCTTGTCAAGGAACGCCGAGCCCCCCACCATCTCGGTACAGGCCTGGCAGATGGGGAGTTCCGACGAGTTGCCCACTCCGAGGAGCGATGCGAACTGCCACATCTCGGCGTCGCTCTGGGCCTGGCCTTCGCCGTGCCACAGAGGGGCCAGTGAGATGTACTTGTCCACGTATCGGCTACCGCCGAGGAATTTCACGTAGTAGTCGGGCATGAGGGTGCCCTGGGAGTGCCCGACCAGGTCGACCTTGTGGGCCCCGGAGGCCCGGATGACCCTGGCCACGAACGTGGAGAGCTGACCGGCTGAGCTCTCGATGGTATTGAGACCTCCGAACTGGAGGGGCGTCGAGGCCAATGCCGGCGGCACACCGTAGGTCAGGGCGTAGACGCAGTAGCCGTTGTCATAGAGCAGGGCGGCGTAGGTTCCCCAGTTGTCGGCGTCGTCGCCCGCGGTGCCCGGCACCAGCACCACCGGCTCGGGGTGGGCAGCCGATGGGCGGCAGGCCCAGTTGTTCTCGCCCGGCGCATTCTGGGCGTCGCCGTAGCGAACGGCGTTGGCCAGGAAGTCGTAGCTGACGGGGAGCGGACCGGAGGCCGGCGCAGGCGGCGTTGCCGCCAGGGCGGTCTGCGTCACCGCGGTCCCGGCGGCGAGCAGCAGGCCGGCCATCGCCACGGTGGCCAACCTTCGAATGGTCAGAGTCATCGAAGTAGAACTTCGCCGACCGTAGCTCGGGTCCTGCTGGACAGAGCATCACGGCTTCCTTCGGTCGCTCCCGGCGGATGGCCTCCAACCGGCTTGTCAGCCGATCAGTGGTAAGCGTCCAGTCCCAGGTGCACGGCCAAGCCGATCCCGGCCAAGGCGATCACGAACCGAATTGCGCCGGCCGGGGCGTGACGCACGATGATCGGCCCGGTGCGCCCACCGATCAGCAGGCCGACGGCCAGCGGGACGGCCTCCACCCAGTGGACCGGACCGAACATAGCGAAGGCAATGGCGGCCACTCCGTTCGCCAGCCCGAGTAGGACGTTTTTCAAGGCGTTGCTCCGCGGCAGCGGTTCGCCGGTCATCAGCATCAGGGCGGCCAACAGGACCACCCCGGCGGCGGCACCGAAGTATCCGCCGTAGACCCCGACCAGAAACACGACCAGGGCCAACTCCCATGTCGGCTTCTCCTCAGCGTGAGCAGGAGCAAGCGATCGGCGCGGGATCAGGACAGCCAGTGACGCACCGCCGATCAGCCACGGAACCAGGCGAGCGAACTGCCCGGACGGGGTCAAGAGGAGCAGACTGCCGCCCAGGACACCCCCGGCCATGGCCACGATGGCCAGACCTCTGGCCCGGGCCCGCTGCCCTTTGAGTTCCGGACGGGAACCCCAAACCGACCCGACCGAACTGAACACCAGAGAAACGGTGTTGGTGACATTGGCGCTCACCGGCGAGAGCCCGACCGAGAGCAGGGCCGGATAGCTCACCAGTGACGCCAGTCCGGCCACGCTTCCCGTCAGGCCGGCTCCGATCCCGGCCAGGAACAGCCATAGGGCATCCCAGCCGTGCACGGCCGGATTCTGATGCCTCCGGAGCCCGTGCTGCAAAAGAACTCCTTGGTCGCTGACCATGACCTCGAAGCCGGAAGGACTCGGTCAGGCTCCCATCAGCTCGATCCGGGTGCCATCCGGATCGGCGAGGAACAGCAGCTGTATCCCGACGTTCGTTCGCGTGTTCTCGAGCACCGTTCCGCCACACGCCACCATCTGGGCGGCCACGGAATCGACATCGTGGGTCCGGTACGACAGATGGGTCAGTCCCTTCTGGTCGCGGGTGGCGGACGGGATGCCGTGGGCCCGGCCGTCGGGGTAGTACAGCAGTTCGATCCGGTGCCCGCCAAGGACCATCATCTGGGACACCACGTCCACTGGTCCGTCCACCTCCAGGCTGCGCTCGATCCCGGGCATCTGGCTGGTACCGAGATCGAAGCGCTCCGCCAACGCGTAGCCGAGCCCGTCGCGGTAGAAGCGGATCGAGGCCTCCAGATCCGCCACACAGATGCCGACGTGCGACGCCGCCAACCCACCGGACACTTCGCCCCCGGCCGCGCCGGCGCCCTCGCTCAAGGTGCCACCGAAGTCAGATCGGCCATGCCCGTCGGATCGTGGCGACCGACGGTGCCGTGCTCGAATATCCCGTAACCGGTCCGACCGTCACATGTGGCCCGAGCCAGGTGATCGATCCCGCCCCACGGCAGGCGGGCCTGCACGTCCGGGTCGGAGTAGTCGAAGGTCACCACCCGCCGCCAGGAATCGCCCATCCACCGCCCGTGGTTCCACTCCGGATCGCTGCCGTAACCGCAGCCCAGGTGCAAGGCGATGGCGGTCAGGCAGTCGATGTCGATCTCGAGGGACTTTCGGTCCACCGTGCGCAGATGCAGTGTGGCCCCCTCCGGCACCCGGCTGCCCGATCGATACCGGATGTCGATCTCGGGCCAGCCCAGCTGTTCGATCTTGCGTCCGGTGGACGAGGGCCAGCACCGAACGGCGTAGTTGACCGTCCGGAACCCGTCGGGTTCTGAATCGACCATGACATGCACGCCGAAGTCCTCGAACGACAGAGGGATCCAGACCCACCACACGTGCGGGTCCTCCCCCGAGGGGCGGCCGGCCGGATCGGCGTCGCCGACCGGGCGGATGCCCCATGACCGGTCCCTCGTCGCGGTCCAGCGATCGGGCGTCACATCGATCGTACGACCGTCCAGGTGGATCTGGCCCTCCCAGGTCCCGATCTGGGCGAACCGGCAGCCTTCCAGCGAGACCTTCCCGGTGGGCGCCGAGTACTTGATGTGCTGCGGTTCGCGCAGGACCTCGAGGTCGGCCCGGTAGGTGAGGTCGACGCCCAGCTCCGCGTCATCGCAGATCACCCGCAGTTGACGAAGCGGTTCGACGACCTCGATGCGGTAGGGACCGACCGTTTGCGCCATCCGGTCGCCGGGTCTGATGCCGGACACCTGCAGGGACTTCTGGATGTCGCCGGTGCGCACCGAGATGAACGCGTCGATGATTCCGGCGTTCGGGTAGACCCCCAGACCGGTCAGGAAGTAGGCCTCGGCCTGATGGTCCTGACCCTGGAAGATGCAGCGGTCGTAGACGTTGCGGTCGCTCGTGGCCACATACGCCATGGACATCGGGACCTGATGAATCGGGTACTCGTCGAGCGGGTCAATCAGCATTCGCAGTCTGTCTCCAAAGGTGCGTGGTCAGGACACGATAAACAGACCCGGACCGTCCGGTAGCGTCCGACCCGTGCGCGCCTGGCAGGTAGTACGTCACGGTCGTCCATCCGAAGCGCTCGAGTGGCGCGACCTGCCCGATCCGGAGCCGGGCGACGGGGAGATCGTCGTGCGGGCCACGGCCAGCGTCCTCAACTACAACGAGGTGGACGGCTGCCGAGGCCGATATCTCACCATCAACCCGCCTCTCCCCTACACCCTCGGCATGGAGTGCGTCGGCCACGTTGTGGCGACCGGCGCCAGAGCGGAGTCCTGGATGGGGAGGCGGGTGACGGCGAGCGGTCGGGCCGGAACCGGCGCCCACGCCGACCTGGTCGTGGCATCGACGTCGATGACCTTCGACGCACCGGAGAATTTGAGCGACGTCGAGGCGGCCGCATTCTTCTACCCCTTCCATCTGGCCCACCTGGGCCTGCACGAGCGGGGTCGGCTCCGCGCCGGCGAGACCGTTCTCATCCATGCCGCGGCCGGCGGGGTGGGGTCGGCGGCCGTCCAGTTGGCGGTCGCCGCCGGGGCCAGGGTGATCGCCACCGTCGGCAGTGACAGCAAGGCGGCTCTGGTGACCGGGCTGGGCGCCGAGGTGGTGATCAACTACCGCACCGGCGACTTCTCCCAGCGGGCCCTCGAGGAGACAGAGGGACGGGGCGTCGACCTGTGCTTCGACGGAGTGGGTGGCCCGACCATGACCGACTCGTTGCGCTGCCTGGCCCGGGGCGGCCGCCACCTGTGCGTCGGGTTCGCGTCGGGCATCGAGGCCGAGGAGGTACCGCTGGTGTCGGGACGGGACCTGTGTTTCGGCAACTTCGACCTGCTCGGCGTGATCCTGGCCTACACCGAGCCGGCGTACGCGCCCCATGCGACGGGTTTCGCACCGGTACCGGTGCCCCGGTTCAACCCGCCGACGACCGACGTGGGCCGGGCCGTCCAGGCCCATCTGCTGGAGTTGCTCGACGCCGGAAGCATCCGACCGGTGGTCGGGGCGACGGTCGCCTTCGCCGACCTCCCGGCCGCCCTCGATGACATGGAGTCGAGAGCCACCACCGGGCGGATCGTGGTGACCCGCTAGCGGACGCCCAGCAGGTCGACCACGAATACCAGAGTCTCGCCGCCCTTGATCACGCCGCCGGCGCCGCGCTGGCCGTAACCGAGAGCCGGGGGGATCGTGAGTCGGCGACGACCGCCCACCTTCATCCCGGTCACTCCTTGGTCCCAACCCTGTATGACCTGGCCGGCGCCCAGACCGAACTCGAACGACTCGTTGCGGTCCCAGGAGGCGTCGAACTGCTGCTTGGTCGACCAGGCCACGCCCACGTAGTGGACCGAGACCTCGTGCCCGGACCGGGCCTCCTCGCCCTCGCCGTCGACCAGATCCTCGATCACCAGTTCTTCCGGCGGGTTGGTGTCCGGAATCTCGACTTCAGGCTTGGGCACAGCCGCCTCCTGGGCGTAGGGGGAAACGGCCAACCTACTCGGCCACAATGAACGGCATGAACGACTTCAGCGGGCAGCGGGTCCTGATCACCGGCGCATCATCTGGCATCGGTGCTGTCATGGCCGTGGAGTTCGCCCGGCGCGGCGCAGTCGTCGGAATCTGCGCCCGCCGCCGGGACCGGCTCGAGACGGTGCTGGCCGAATGCCGGGACCACTCCCCCGAGTCCCGGATGTGGGTTGCCGACCTCGCTGACACAGCGTCTGTCGAAAGATTGGCGGCCGACATGGTGGGTTCCTTCGGTGGGATCGACATCCTCGTGAACAACGCCGGCATCCCCAAGCGGCGTCGGGTCGCCGATCTCGACACCGCCACAGTGACTTCGGTGATGAACATCAACTACTTCTCGGCCGTGACCCTGACTCTGGCCCTGCTGCCCGCCATGCTCCGACAGAAGCGGGGCCGGATCATCAACATCTCATCGATCGCCGCCACCCTCAGTTCTCCGGGAGAGGCGGCCTACGATGCATCGAAGGCGGCTCTGACCGCCTTCTCCGAGGCCATGGCCATCGACCTGTGGGACACCGGCGTGAAGGTCTTGGTCGTGTACCCGGGGCTGGTGGACACCGAGTTGTTCACCCGGCCCGACAACGGTCCGGTGCCGGCCAATCCGGTGACGCCGATCCCGGCCGAGGAGCTGGTCGCCGCCGTCTTCGACGCTCTCGACCGGGAGGCGTCACAGGTGTACGTCCCCGGGTGGTTCGCGGATGTGGCCGCCGGCAAGGCGCGAAATCTCGACGCCTTCCTGTCCGGTGCGGCCGCGTTCGTCGCGCAGCAGACCGGATAGTCGACGGCGCGGTTCCTCAGATCAAAGGAGTAGGTCGGCTCCGCCCGGCGGGTCGCCGACCAGTTCGCATGTGGCGGGGCCGAGATGGCGGTCGTCACATCTTGAAGTAGTGGCCCAGTTCCAGGTCCTCGATGAGTCCGGGCCCGGTCGGAGTCCACCCCAGCAGCTCACGGGTGATGGATGCCGTGGCTGGACAGTCCACGGCTACGAAATGACCCAGGTGGGAGTACTGCGCGGTCGCCTCCTCCGGGGACAGGGACTTGGCCGGGATGGCCAGGTGGCGGCCGACGACGTCGGCGATCTGGCGGAACGGGACGCCTTCATCACCGACCGCGTGCAGAACGGATCCGGCCGGTGCCGATTCGGCGGCCAGCCGGGTGAGGCGGGCGGCGTCGGAGATGTGCACGGCCGGCCAGCGGTTGTCACCGTCACCGACGTATCCGGCGGCGCCGCTCTGTAGGGACGCGCCGACGATGCTGGCAATGAAGCCGTGGTCACCGTCGCCGTGAACGGTCGGCGGGTAACGCATGACCGACGAACGGACCCCGGTACCGGCCAGGGACAACGTCAACAGGGCGGTCGCCGCCCGCCGCCCAGCCGGAACGGCCCGGACTTCGGGGGCGGGTACCAGGCCGTCGTTCTCGGTCGCCGGTTTGGCCGACAGGCCGAGCATCCCCGATGCCAGCACGAACGGCCGGTCGGTCCCGGCCAGCGCCGCGCCCATGGCCTCGACCGCCCGGCGGTCGGTCGCCGCGGCGCCGGCGAAGTCCCCGCTCCAGGCGACTTCGTGCTTGAAGGCCAGGTGGATGACGCCCTCCGAATCCGCCGCCGCCCGAGCCAGCACCCCGGTGTCGTCCACATCGCCGCGCTGGACCGACGCCCCGGCCCGCTCGAGTTTGTCGGCCGAGGCGTCCGAGCGGGCCAAGCCGACCACCTGATGCCCGACTTCGAGCAACTCCCTGACGACGGCCGTGCCGATCCATCCCGACGCGCCCGTGACGAAGAACCTCATAGTTGACCTCCTGGTCATGTCAGTCTCTGCCATCACAACCTATCTGTGATGTCAGAAACTGTCAACACTGGCTGCGGGACCGGCGAGCTACGCGAATTTCTCCATATTCGGGCCGGAAACCGGGATCGGTTGGCACCGGATCGTGTCACTGAAAACACCGGATCGTTCGGATGTGTCCGGATTGGGCGGAACGTCGGGATCCGCCCGTACAGGAACCGGGTCCTTTCGCCCGATTACCTCTGCGAAGCAAGAACAGAGGGTGTGCATTGAGTCCGGGGTCGTATCTGGTCGCCTGATCCCGGAGGAGCGAGTGGCGAACCCATCCCCTCCTAGGGCAGGTAGGAGGAAATTCGAATGGATTCGATGTACTTCCGGCGTGGCGTCGCCTGGAGATCGTTACTGGTCGTGTCGGCCCTGGGCGTATCAATGCTGCCCGGGGCGGAACCGACTTCGGCCAGCACGACCGGTTCGTTCATCGTCACCGACAGCGTGGGCACCGATTCCACGCTGGCGGCGAGCGATGTTCTGATGGCCGGTGGCAGCCTGGTCCAGGATCTGCTGTCGGCCGACGGGGTGCTGGCCTCGCTGACCGCCCCCGAGGTGGCCTGGCTGCAGTCGCTCCCTGGCATCGAGGTCACGCCCGACGCCGCCATCCTTCCGCTCGGCCTGCCGTCGACGGTCAGCGGAGCCGCCCCTGCTGCGGTGTACCCGCAGCAGACGGGCGCCAGCCAGCTGTGGGCCAAGGGCAACACCGGCAGCGGCATCAACGTGGCCGTGATCGACACCGGCATCGACCCCCTGGCCGACTTCGCCGGCCGCATCCTGCCGGGGGTCGACCTCACTGGGCAGGGCAACCCGACCGACGACCAGTATGGCCACGGGACCTTCGTGGCCGGCCTGGTCGCCGGCAACGGGGCGTCGTCGGGTGGTAAGTACGTGGGCGAAGCGCCCGGCGCCGGCCTGGTACCGGTCAAGGTCGCCGGCGCCGACGGCCAGACCGACGTGGCCACCGTCATCGAGGGGATCGACTGGGTCATCTCCCATCGCGTCACCGAGAAGATCCGCGTCATCAATCTGTCCCTCGGGTGGCAGTCCAACATCTCCACGACGATCAACCCACTGGACCAGGCGGTCGAACGGGCGTGGGACGACGGGATCGTGGTCGTCTCCTCAGCCGGCAACAGCGGCCCGTTCAATGGCACCGTCCTGTCCCCCGGCGACGATCCCCTCGCCATCACCGTGGGCGCGGTCAACGACCACGGGCAGACCAATCCGACGGCGGATTCGTCCGAGGATTTCTCGAGCGTGGGACCGACCAATCCGGACGGCTGGTACAAGCCCGACCTGGCCACATCCGGGGCATCGGTCGTGAGCCTGATGGCTCCGGGGTCGACCATCGCCGACCAGAACCCGCAGGCTGTGGTCGGCACCGCCAACTTCGTCGGCTCGGGCACCTCGTTCAGCTCGGCCATCACGTCCGGCGCCGTGGCCCTGCTCCTGAAGGCCCACAACGTCCAGCCCGGCCAGGTGAAGGCCGATCTGCTCGGTTCGGCCCTGCCCGGGCCGACGGGTGACCCGTTCGTCGACGGTCACGGTCTGCTGAACGCCGTCGGCGCGGCGCAGAACAGCTACCAGGTCACGCAGAGCTACGGGCAGGTATCGGCCAGCGCCGGCGTGCCCGGCTTCGCCGTGCTGCCGGGCGCCACCGTGCAGGCCGGACTGGTCGCCACGGCTCCGAACAACAGGTACGGGCCGACGGCGACGGTCGCCGGCGGCGAGGTGGACCTGCCCGCCTCGTGCACCGCAGGCGGCGCGGAAGTAGGCGCCATCGAAGTCCCCCTGCCGACCACCTCCTACAGCTTCCTGCCTCTGCTCGGAGCCTCTCTCAACCTGAGCCCGCCACTGATCGGCACGACGACGGTGCCCGACCTGTGCAACGGGGCCACGGTGTACCAGGCCGGCCAGAGCGCCAAAGTGACAGACACCGGCGACCTGCAGTCGACCGACACGAAGGACCTCATCACCCTGCAGTTCGAGGTCAGCATCGGGGGTCACCTGACGGGGACCGGCTCGGCCAAGAACACGCCCCTCACGCCGGCTAGCCAGGGCACCGCCGTCGAACTCGGCTCCACGTGGACCTCGTCGACCTGGAACCCGGCCCTCTGGCACGGGCTCCCGGCCTCCCTGAACACACAGACCCCTCTGAGTACCACGGCGCCCACCACCTGGGACGGACACGTGTGGAACGGGTCGGTATGGAACGGGCATGTCTGGAACGGGTCGGTGTGGAACGGACATGTGTGGAACGGCCAGGACTTCAACGGCAACTCCTGGGACGGCCACGTGTGGAACGGCACCGCCTGGAACGGTCACGTGTGGAATGGCACAGATTGGGGCAGCGCCGGCAGCACATATGACGGCACCCCCATCACTGGTGCCAGCTGACCGGGCCCCAGCGTTCTGGCCGGAGCCCGGGCCGATCTGATCGGTCCGGGCTTCGTGTCGGTCCCTTTCGTCCCGGTCATTCCTAAAGGCGAACCTGGTTCCGGCCCGAAAAATCTTCGACCAACCAGGTCGACGGAGCATGCGTGGAGGGTCCGGATTGACAGGCACGGAACCGGCAGTCAGCCGCCGGTATTCGTTACGGGCACGGCTCGGATCGCCGATGGCGAGGACAGTGGTGCTGTCGCTCGTCATGTCGGCGGTGGGTGTCGCGCTCAGCCTCCATGCGCTCAGTTTCCCGGCACCGGCGGCCCCCGTCGCCATCCCGTGGTGGGCGCTCCTGCTCCTGGTCATGGGTACCGATGCGTTCGTGTTCCACCTGGAGCTCAGGGGCGAGGCCCACACCTTCACCCTGAGCGAGATCCCCGTCGTCATCGGCTTCTTCTTCGCCCCGGCGCCGGTCGTGATCGTGTGCCGGATCGTCGGCAGCACCGTTTTCCAGGCATTGCGCCGGCGGCAGTTCGGCGTGAAGCTCCTCTTCAACGCAGCCGACTTCGTCCTCGACGCCGGGCTGATCGTGACCCTCCTTCACGTCCTGGTGGGGGCCCGCCGACCCCAGGAGGTCGTCACCTGGGTGCTGGTCGTGTGCTGCGCCATCACCACCGAACTGCCGGTGTCGGCCTGCCTCAGCACCGTCATCCGCTGGCATGGCGGCCACTCCCGGGTCGCCCTGGTCGTGGCCACGACCGTCGTCGTCTCCGTGGTCAACACCAGCCTGGGCATCCTGGCCGCCGATCTGCTGTGGACCAGCCCCTCGGCCATCGCCCTCCTGGCGGTGGTCCTCGGTATCACGTTCACCGCTTACCGGGGCTATTTCAACCTGCACAAGCGCTACTCCAGCCTCCAGCTGCTCTACGACTTCACCAAGACGGTCGGCGGGAGCATGCGGGCCGAGGCGGTGCTACAGGAGATCCTCTCGCAGGCCCGCCAGCTCCTGGCCGCCGAGCGGGCGGAGGTCATCTTGTTCGAGGGTACGACCGGCCACGCCACCCTCCGCCAGACCATCACCGAGGATGACGCGCCCGCCGAAGCCGGCCTGCTGGATCCGGCGGCCGGCGGCGACCTGTCAGTCCTGTGGGAGCAGATCAAGGACGGCACCGGATCGGTCGTCGTACCCCGGGGCACCCGCGACCCGGGCCTGATTGCGGTCCGTCAGGCCTCGTCGGTGGATGACCTGATCGTGGCCCCGCTCCGGGCCGAGGGCCACGTGGTCGGTGCCATCCTGGTGGCCAACCGGCTCGGCCAGGTGAGCACCTTCGACGAGGAGGACGCCCGTCTGTTCGAGACTCTGGCCAACCACGCCAGCGTGGCCTTCGACAACAGCCGTCTGGTGCAGCAGCTGCGTCAGGAGGCCGACGAGCGCAGGCACGAGGCGGAGGAGCGCCGCCACGAGGCCCTCCATGATTCGCTCACCGGGCTCCCCAACCGGACCCTGTTCAACCAGCAGGTGGGTGAGGTGCTGGGTGGACGGGGCGAGGCCGCCGTGCTGCTCATGGACCTCGACCGGTTCAAGGAGGTCAACGACAGTTTGGGTCACCACCACGGTGATCTGCTCCTGATCGAGGTGGCCAACCGGCTGCTCGAGACACTCGGCCGGGAAGACTCGGCGGCCCGCCTCGGTGGCGACGAGTTCGCCATCCTCCTGGGCGGCACCAACGACGCCGTCGGAGTGGAGGCTTCCGCCCGCCGGATTCTGGACGCCTTCGAACGATCATTCCGGATCGGCGAGGTTTCCCTGGACGTAGGGGCGAGTATCGGGATCGCCCTGGCCCCGTCGGACGGCTCCGATCCGGCCACCCTGCTGCAGCGGGCCGACGTGGCCATGTACGAGGCCAAGACGGCGAAGACCGGGCTGGCCCGCTATTCGGCCGAACGGGATCGCTTCACCCCCCGGCGGCTGGCGCTGGCCGGCCGGCTGCGCCAGGCCATCGACGACCGGGAGATCATCGTCCACTTCCAGCCCAAGGCCCGGTTGGCCGACGGCAAGGTGATGGCCGCCGAAGCCCTGGTCCGATGGCGCCACCCCGAGTTCGGGATGGTCATGCCCGACGAGTTCATCCCGATCGCCGAACAGGCCGGCCTCGAACCGCATCTGACCCGCTACGTGCTGCGCGCCGCCCTCCGCCATTGCGCCGACTGGCAACGGGCCGGCCACCGGATCGGGGTCGCCGTGAACCTGGCCGTGCGCAGCCTGCTCGACGCCCGGCTGCCCGACGCGGTCACATCGATGCTGGCCGAGAGCGGTGTGCCGGTCGAGCTACTGACCCTCGAGATCACCGAGTCGAGCGTCATGGCCGACCCGGACCGGGCCACCGCGGTGCTCAATCGGCTGGCCGGACTCGGCCTGCGTCTGTCCGTCGACGACTTCGGCACCGGGTACTCGTCGCTGTCCTACCTCCAACGCTTGCCGGTGCACGAGGTCAAGGTGGACAAGTCGTTCGTCTTCCGGATGGCCTCCGACGCCAACGATGCCACCATCGTGGAGTCGATCGTGCAGCTGGGTCACAAGCTGGGGCTGTCGGTCGTGGCTGAAGGCGTCGAGGACCAGTTGAGCTGGGACCGCCTGCGGGCCATGTCCTGCGATGTGGCCCAGGGCTACTACGTGAGCAAGCCCATCCCGGCGGCGACGATGAGCGACTGGCTGGACGAGCAGCGCCGGCTGGACGGCGCTGCCTGACCGCTTCCCTAACGTGAGGGCGTGAGCGAAGACGCCTGGGCCCCGCTGGCCGACCTGTTCGTCGACGGGGCCTACGCGACGGTCAAGGGTTACGTCCGGACCTACGTCATGCACCACCAGCTGCTGGAGCACCTCCCACCCCCACCGGCGACCATCCTCGACGTCGGTGGCGGGGCCGGCCACCAATCGTTCCCTCTGGCCCACCTCGGCTACCGGGTGACCCTGCTCGACTCGTCGCCGGCCATGCTCGCCAAGGCCGGCGGTCGATTGGAGCGGCTCTCAGTCGAGGCCCGACTGCGGGTCACGCTGGTGGAGTCGTCGGGAGAGAACGCCGCCGCGGCCGTCGACGGGCAGCGGTTCGACGCCGTTCTGTGCCACGGCGTGCTCGGTTATCTCGACGATCCCGGACCGATGGTCGACCAGTTGTGCCGCTGCGCCGCCCCCGGAGGCGTCGTATCGATCATGACCGGCAACGCCAGAACCGGTGTCGTGCGGCCCGCCCTGGAGCGGCGATGGGCCGATGCACTGGCGTCATTCGACTCGAGAACCGAGATCGGCGTACTGGGGGTGGCGGGCCGGGCCGACACCGTCGAGGAGCTGAGCGCTCTCATACAGAGCCATGGGGTCGTGCCGCAGCAGTGGTACGGCGTGTGGCTGTTCGTCGACTGGCTGGAGTTCGCCGGGGTCGAGCTCGATCCGGCCGACACCGAACAGGCGGCCCGGGTCGCCGCCGTGGAGCTGGA
>DASZNC010000033.1:0-4716 GCA_035551615.1 Acidimicrobiales bacterium | reverse complement strand
GGTATCAGGTCGTTGAGACGGTTGAGGCAGCGGAGGAAAGTGGTCTTGCCGCAGCCCGACGGGCCGATCAGCGCCGTGATCTCGCGCCGTCCGATCTCGAGGTTGATGCCGCCCAGGGCCTGGGTGGAACCGTAGAAGAAGTTGAGACCGGCCACGGTGAACACGGGATCGGTGATCTGACCCCCGGCGGCTGTGTCCGATGCAGATGTACCCGATGCCGGTGTCGTCGAGGCCGGCGTCGTCACGGCCGGTCGGACTTCGGGGCTCTCGGTCACCTGGGTGCTGCGGTCGGGCATGACGTTGGGACCTTTCGGATCACAGGGACATGCGGGCGGTCTGCCGGCGGGCTCGGCCCGACAGGATCCGCCCCAATGCGATGAGGATGACCAGGATGGCCAGGCTGATCAGTCCGGCGGCCGCAGATGTCGCACGGTATCGCCGGCCGGGCAGGGAGAGATCGGTGTAGACCACGTTGGTCAGGTAGGGAACGGAATGGTGGAAGAGGGAGAAGCTCGGATCCTGATCCGAGGCGTTGGCGGTGAAGAGCAGAGGAGCCAACTCTCCGGTGGAGATGGCGAGGGCCACGACCAGCCCGCTCATGATGCCCGGCAGGGCGACCGGCATGAGGACGCGGCGCAGCGATGCGGATCGGGGCATGCCGAGGCCGGCGGTACCTTCTCGCAGCGTGGTGGGAACCTGCCGGAGGGCCACCTCGGTGGTCTTGACGATGTACGGCATGACCAGCACCGAGAGGGCCAGGACAGCGGCCAGGAGCGAGTACCCCCAGTGGAACTCGACCACGAGCGTCACGTAACCGATGTATCCGATGACGATGGACGGCGTGCCGGCGAGCACCTCGGAGAAGAAGCGCAGAACGGCGGCGCTGCGGCCGGCCGCGTACTCGGCCAGGTACACGCCCGCCGCCACTCCGACCGAGCCGGCCACGATCAGCACGCCGAGAAGGAGGAGCAGCGTGCCGAGGATGGCATTCTGGATGCCCTGGCCGGTGGTGGTCTGGGTGAAGAGCTGCCAGCCGAGGGCGGGGAACGCCTGGTGGAAGACGCTGACGATGACCGACACGGATGGGGCGGCGATCACGAGGAAGGCCAGACCGCACAGGGCCCAGAAGACCCGGTCGGTCAACCGCCGGCGGCGCCGCATTCCCTCACACCCCCCTTCCGACCGGTAGGCCGGCGTCGGAGAAGCGCCGGGTCAGCAGGCGCCCGGCGAAGTTGGTGACCATCGTCACGCCCAGCAGCACGAGGCCGACCTCGGCCAGGGCGTGGACGTCCATCCCAGTGGAGTCCTGGAGGGCGCCGTCGAGCAGGGCGGCGATCGACGCCGCCATGGTCGTGAACGGGTCGAACACGCTGTGCGGGATGGTGACGGCGTTGCCGCTGATGAGCAGCACGGCGATGGTCTCGCCCAGTGCCCGGGCCCAGCCCAGGACGGCCGCGGCCACGACGCCGGTCCGTACATACGGGATGGTGACGAAGCGGACGCTCTCCGCCGGGGTCAGGCCGAGCGCGACGGCGCCCTCCTTCGAGATGACCGGAACGCTGCGGACCAGCTCCCTGGTGATCGAGGCGATGATGGGAACGATCATCACGGCGAGGACCACCGATGCCGATGCCAGCCCCTGGCCGTTGCCCGTTCGCCCGTCGAACCATGGGATGCCGATGTCCGATATCCACCGGAACACGGTCCGGTGCAGCACCGGTCCGAGCGTGTACACGCCCCAGAGGCCGAACACCACACTGGGAATGCCCGCCAGCAGCTCGAGGAACACGCCCAGCACGTTCTGGACCCGCGCCGGTAGCTTCTCCACGAGCAGGATGGCCCCGCCGACCGAGACGGGCACCGCCAGGGCCAGCGCGATGAGCGACGACACCACGGTGCCGAACAGCATGGCCAGCACGCCGAACTGGGCCTTCGGTAGCGCCTGCTCGCCGTGCCTGGTCACGGGATTGCCGTACTGGGCCCCGAGGTTGAAGGTCTTGGTCTGGAAGAAGTGCCACCCGTTGAAGCGGATGGCGGGGATGGCCTGGCGCACCATCTGGTAGGTCAGGAACAGCAGCGCCGCGGTCGGGATGATCCCGGCCACCGCCAGGCCTCCCCGGACGACCCTGTCCTTCGTGGTGAGCTCGGCCCGCCGGCGGGCCCGCTCCGAAAGGGGTTCGGGCGGGCCCGGAGGGCCGGGCCGTTCGAGGATGGCGGTCATGCCCCTCTCCGCACCGGTGCGACGTTATTGAATGGAGGCGATGGCCGATTCAACCTTCGGCACAACGGAGTCCGGCAGGGCCTGGAACTGGTCCTTGGTCAGATAGGTGGGCGAGCTGCCGCCGCTGGGGCTGATGGTGAAGCCCAGGAAGTCGCGGATGGCCTGCGCCGCGTCCGCGCTGGACTGCTGCTTCTTCACGACGATGTACTCGAAGTTGACGATCGGGTACGAAGTGCTGCCGGGTTCGTATATGAGCGATCCGGCCAGGTTGGCCGGGACGCTGCCCGCCCCCGCGCTCACCGCCGCCAGCACGGTCGTGCTGCTCGGTTGCACGAAGCTGCCGTCCTTGTTCTGGAGTTCGGCCTCGCCGAGCCCCGCTGTCTGGGCCGTGCTCTGGGCGCTGATACCGATGTAGGCGACGCACCCCGGTGTGGTGCTGCACGTCTGCACCATGCCCGGGTTGCCGCTGGCCGTTTCCTCGGTCGACACCGTCGGCCAGCTCACCGTCGTGCCGAAACCGGGCCCGTTGCTCCACGTCGGGTTGGTAGCCGAGAGGAAGCTGGTGAAGAGAAACGTGTCACCGGAGGAGTCGACCCGCCGGACCGGCACGATGGCCTTCGACGGCAGGGTCACGCCCGGATTGAGCGCGGTTATGGCCGGGTCGTTCCAGGTCTTGATGGTGCCCTCGTAGATCTTGGCCAGCACGTCGCCGCTGAGCTTGAGGTTGGTCACGCCGGGGAGGTTGTAGTCGACAGCCTGGGAGGACACTGCTACGGGGATGTTCATCAAGCCCGGGTTGGCGGTCAGCTGCGAGTTGCTCAGGTAGGCGTCGGAGCCGCCGAGCTGCGTGGTGCCGGCGATGGCGTCGCTGATGCCCTTGCCCGAGCCGCCCGCGGCCAGCGTCAGGGTGACGTTGGAGTAGGCGGCGTGGAGCGGTGTCACCAGCTCCTGCAGGTAGGGGTAGAGGAGGCTGGATCCGGCCTCGGTCACCGTGACCGGGCCGGCGGGGTTGCCAAGGTTCATATTGACCGTGGCGCTCGCCGCCGAGGCGGGGGAGGAGGAGCCGGAGGAGCCGGGGGTGGTGGTGGTCGATCCTGTCGACGACTTGGCGGATGACGAACACCCGGCGGCGATGGCCAGGGGGACGACCAGGGCAAGAGGGACGAATCGCTTCATCCAGGGCTCAACCTTTCACTAGAGGGGTCACTCGGGCGAATCTGACGCGCCGCCCCCGCGGGCGGGGCGCGGCCAAATGGCGCCGTCTCCGCCGAGGAACGCCGGGGTGAGCGTCTCGATGGCGTAACCCTAGGAAGCCTGGGTTACGGACGGTGGAAGCTGGGGTGAACGTAGGCTGAACACTTCGGGAAACCATGCCCGTCCCGGTAGTTGCATCCAACCGGGGTCGGCGTCGGCTGGCCTAGCCTCGATGCAGATGAGGAGTCCTCGATGATGTGGAGCCGGGCCCCGGCCCGCGGGCCGGGGGCACGCCTGGCCCATCCGGGTGAGGCCCAACCTCACGAGGCAGATCCTCGTGACACAGATCCTGATGACACAGGTTCAGGCGAAGGGACCGGCGAATCGGCGGAGTCGCTGAGTGTTCGCCTGCAGTCCGCTTTGGACGGAATCGGCGAGGGGATCGTGGTCTGCGACCGCCGGGGCCGGACCGTCCACCAGAATCAGGCCGCGTCGCGGCTGCTCTCGGGGCACGCGAGCGACGCCCTGGTGGCTCAGGCCGTCTCCGAGGTCATCGCCGAGGCCCTGGCCGGCCGGCGCCCGGAGCGTCGCCTCGATCTGATCTCGCCTACTCGGCGGAGTCTGTCCATCCGCGCCTTTTCGACGGGCGACCCCGACCTGGATGGGGCGGTGGCCGTGGTGGAGGACGTCTCCGATCGGCTCCGTCTCGAGGCCGTGCGCCGCGACTTCGTGGCCAACGTCAGCCATGAGCTGAAGACTCCGACCGGCGCCCTTACCCTTCTCGCCGAGACGATCGACGGCGAGACCGATCCCGACGTGGTGGCCCGGCTCGTACGGCGGATGGGCGGGGAGGCGGAGCGCCTGAGCCGGATCATCGACGACCTGCTCGATCTATCACGGATCGAGGCCAACGAGGCGCCCAGTGGAGCGTTGGTGCCCGTGAGCGAATTCGTGACCGAGGCCGTGACCTCGCTACAGACGGTGGCATCCGGGCTGGACGTGGCCATCGAGATGGCTGACATTCCTGTCGGGCTGGCGGTCGCCGGCGACCGGCGGGATCTGGTGTCGGCCGTGGCCAACCTGGTGGACAACGCCATCAAGTACTCGGAACCGGGCGGGACCGTGACGGTCAACGCCGCCGCCACTGGCCCGACCGTCCGGATCGCTGTGGCCGATCGCGGCGTCGGCATCCCCAGCCGGGATCTCGAGCGCATCTTCGAACGGTTCTACCGGGTCGACCGGGCTCGGTCCCGAGCCACGGGCGGCACCGGGCTCGGCCTGTCCATCGTCCGCCATGTAGC
>DASZNC010000032.1:0-71015 GCA_035551615.1 Acidimicrobiales bacterium | reverse complement strand
CCATGAGCGTGATCACCAGCATGATGCCCATGATCAGCGTCCCCAGTGACACGGCCAAGGCGAAGGCGGCGTCTTTCAGGTAGCGCGCCACGACGATCACCAACGGAAAGGCGGCCAGCACGAACCGGAACCGGACCCCGGACGGGTTCGTGGCGGTGGCCGACAGTACGACTACGACCACCGAGTAGATGCTGAGCATGGCCGGCGGCCGGCTGACGAGCAGGACGGCCAGCAGTATCACGGCGACTGCGGTGCTGGCGAGGGGCAGGAACTGGTTGGGGTCGGCCGGATGGGTGTGAAGGACCGACCGGACCAGGTCAGGTACGGCCATCAGCGTGGTGTGCTGGGCCCAGCCGTACTTCTCGGTGTCGAACCAGGCCAGCTTGGCGCCGGTCGAGGCCCAGAGGTACAGGAACCAGGCGATGACGCCGAGCGGGGCCAGCACCGGCGCCCACAGGGCGGACCACTCACGGTCCTTGCGGATGGCGGTGACGGCCTCCCACGCACAGCACACCACCAGGGCCAGGCCGGTGATGCGGGCGGTCGTTCCGATGCTGGCCAGGACCCCGGCCAGCACCCACTGCCGGCGCCGCAGGGCCAAGAAGCAGAAGGCGGCGGCGGCGATGAGCAGCGGCTCGGAGTACATCATGGCCAGGATGAAGGAGCCGGGAAACAGGCACAGCACGACCACGGCCCGGTCTGCCGCCGACCGCCCCCAGAGTTCCCCGGCGAGCAACCAGACGCCGATCACCATGGCCACCTCGGTCAGGAAAGCGGCCACCTCCCCGGCGTGCATCCAGCTGATCGGGAGCACGAAGTGGACGGCCCGGATGATGGCCGGGAATCCCGGGAAGAACGCCAGGGTGTCCTGGGCGGCGTTGCCGAAGCCGGTCTTAACGTGGTGGGGCCAACCGTGCTGGGCGGCCAGTACGTACCACCCGCCGTCCCACGGATTGGTGACGTAGCGATGGAACAGGTGGGAGAACAGGAAGATGGCCGCCCACATCACCAGGCGCACGCCGACCAGCACCGCGACCGGGTACCAGGCCCGGCTGATCGAGCAACGGAGGGCGGGGTACTCCCGGGGCGGCAGCGGCTCGGTCGACGGGACCTCGGCCGGGCTGGTCACCTGCGCCATCGGGGGCGAGTGTAGAGGCCGGTCCGGGCGCCCGACGGGGACCGATCCCCTCGCGCGCAGGGTGGTGTGTCCGAATCCCATTCGTGCAATTCGGTTTGAAAGCTCGAACTTCCGGTAACATTGCCGACTGAGAAAAGACAGGTTCCCAGGTGACCGTCCGAGAGACCGCCGACAGGGACCACTGAGCCAATCTCCGCCCCTCCCTTTCCGGCGGAGTACCGCGCTGGTCCGCATCTCCCGCATCCCCCCTGTAGTTGCTCTTGGGAGCCTCATGTTCAGACCGGCGCGCTGACGAAAGGGTCATTCCCGCGTTGTCAACAACCCGCAGCACATTCCCGGCTCCCGAAGGGGGCCTTGATCAAACACGTCCGGCGGCACATGCCGAACGGCGTCGGACTGTCAAATATCAGCCCGTACACGGGCGACGCCGCCGTCCGGGCAAGCTGTCCCGGCCCGCAGCCGCTATAAGTGTCCTACCCCTTGCCGTGGTGGCGGCAACAGCTCTGTCGGCATCGTCCACCGCCACCCACCGGGCCGCCAACCATGTGACGGCGGCCGAGGCCGCCTACCTGTCGTCGATGACCCGGTCCAACCCGTCCGGGGCGGGCGAGGTGGGTGCCTACGGCAATGTTCCGGCCCTGGGTGGCCCCGGTGCCGGCACCGCCGCCCCGCTGGCCGCCATCGCCTCGACCCCCAGCGGTCGGGGTTACTGGGTGGCCGGCGCCGACGGTGGCATCTTCGCCTACGGCGACGCCCAGTTCTTCGGGTCGGCCGGCGGTACCCATCTGAGCCAGCCCATCGTGGGCATGGCCGCCACCAAGAGCGGGAACGGCTACTGGCTGGTCGCCGCCGACGGCGGTGTGTTCGCCTTCGGTGACGCCCGTTTCTACGGGTCGGCCGGCAGTACCCACCTGAGCCAGCCCATCGTGGGCATGGCCGCCACCAGGAGCGGGAACGGCTACTGGTTGGTCGCCGCCGACGGCGGCATATTCTCGTTCGGTGACGCCGGGTTCCTCGGCTCCGCCGGTAACACCCACCTGAGCAAGCCGATCGTCGGCATGGCGCCGACCGCGACCGGGAACGGTTACTGGCTGGTGGCTTCCGACGGCGGCATCTTCGCCTATGGCGACGCCGATTTCCACGGTTCGACCGGGGGCGCCGGCAGCAGCCCGATCGTGGGTATGGCGGCCACCCCGAGCGGTGCCGGCTACTGGCTGGCGTCGGCCGACGGGGGTGTATACGCCTACGGTGACGCCGGCTTCGACGGCAGTGCCTACCCGCAGCCGTCGTCGACCCAGGTCGGTGCCATCGCCTCGTCGCCGGCCACCCAGGGTTACTGGCTGACCACCCTGCCGACGCCGGCCCCGCCGTCGGACAGCCAGACGGTGACCGCCCAGTCGACGGGACCCAACGGCACGCCGCTCGGAACCTTCGAGGTGACCTGTTACGACATTCACGGTCGTACCGCCTCCGGGGCCGAGACCAGCATGTCCACCGTCGCCGTCGACCCTTCGGTCATCCCGCTGGGCGCCACCATCTACATCGACGGCGTCGGCCAACGCACCGCCCAGGACACCGGCGGGGCGATCAAGGGCCATCGCCTGGACATCTGGGAACCGACCTACTCCGATTGCGCCAACTGGGGCGTTCAGGACCGCTCCGTCTGGCGCCAGAGCTGACCGCCGAGCTCTGACCCGCCGGCGCCGGACCCCCGGACCGAGCCCGGTAGGGACCCAGGGAAAGGACCCGGACGGCGCCCTCAGGGAGTACCGCCGACCCGGTGCCCCTCAACCGGCCCGACGGACACGCTCGTAGTCTGCACCGGTGGACTTCGACGCCGTTCTGTTGCTCTCGTTCGGAGGCCCGGACGGCCCCGCTGACGTCATGCCGTTCCTCGGCAACGTTCTACGGGGCCGCCCGGTGCCGCCCGAACGGGTCGAGCAGGTCGCATCGCACTACATGCGTTTCGGTGGGCGCAGCCCGATCAACGACCAGAACCGGGCCCTCATGGACGCGTTGACCGAGGAATTCGCCAGGAGCGGCCGACGCCGCCGCCTCTACTGGGGCAACCGCAACTGGAAGCCGTACCTGGCCGACACCGTCGCCGCCATGCGCGACGACGGCGTCGAGCGGGTGGTGGTGTTCGCCACGTCGGCCTATTCCTCGTACAGCAGCTGCCGCCAGTACCTGGACGATCTCGAACGGGCCCGCAACCAGGTCGGTGCCGGCGCGCCCACGCTGGTGAAGATCCGCCCCTACTTCGACCATCCCGGCTTCGTCACCCCGCTGGCCGAAGGTCTGCGCCGGGCGGTGGCCGCCGCCCCGGCCGGCAGCCCGGTGCTGATGACGGCCCACTCCATCCCGGAGTCGATGGCGGCCTCGTGCGCCTACGAGAGCCAGTTGCGGACCACCGCCGGCCTGGTGGCCGACGCCGCCGGGGTGGCCTCGTGGCAGCTCGTCTACCAGAGCCGGTCGGGCTCACCGGCCCAGCCCTGGCTGGGGCCCGACGTGCTCGACGCCATCGCCCGGATGCCGCCGGCCACCGACGGCGTCGTCGTCACGCCCATCGGTTTCGTCTCCGACCACATGGAGGTGGTCTACGACCTCGACACCCAGGCCGCCGAGGCGGCCCGCGGGCGCGACATGGTGCTGGTCCGCTCCCCCACGCCGGGCACCCACCCGGCGTTCGTCCGGATGGTCGGCCAGCTGATCGAGGAGCTGGAATCCGGGACTGATCGTCACCCGCACCTGTGCCACGAGGGGTGCTGCCCGGCCCCCTCTCGGTAGATTCGCTCTGTGACGACCGAACAGGACGAAGCCCGCGCCGCCGGTGCCCGGGAAAAGGCCATTGCCGAGCTGTCGAGCCGGTTGGACACCCGCCGGCCCGACGCCCGGGTCTCGGTGCTGGGTGCCGGCAGCGACGACCTGGTGGCCGGCCGGGCCTACCTGGCCAAACTGGCCGAGGGCGGCTGGGCGGTGCCGGACTGGCCGGTCGAGTACGGCGGGATGGGGCTCGACGGGCCGGAGGCGGGCGGGGTCCGGTCGGCGCTGAACGCGTTCGAGGCGCCCGACATGTACCCGTGGCTGGTCGGACTCGATCTGATCGGCCCCACGATCCTGGTCCACGCCAACGCGGAGCAGAAGGCCCGCTGGCTACCGGGGATCCGCACCGGCGAGGAGATCTGGTGCCAGATGTTCTCCGAGCCCGACGCCGGCTCCGACCTGGCCGGGCTCAAGGCCCGGGCCACACGCGACGGCGACGGTTGGCGGGTGAGCGGGTCGAAGGTGTGGACATCGCGCGCCCACTACTCGCGGTTCGGCCTGCTGCTGGCCCGCTACGACACCTCGGTGCCCAAGCACAAGGGAATCGTCGCGTTCGGTCTGGACATGGCCTCGCCGGGCGTGACCGTGAAGCCGCTGGTCCAGATGAACCGGGACGCCCATTTCAACGAGGTGTTCCTCGACGAGGTATGGATCCCCGATACCGATCGCATCGCCGATGCCGGCGAGGGTTGGCGGGTAGCGCTGACCTGTCTCACCTTCGAACGGGGCGCCCTCGGTGGCGGCCTGGGCGTCAACGAGGATCAGATGCGCCGCCTGGCCACCGTCATCCCGGACAACCCGGTGGCACGGGACCAGTGGGCGGCCCGCATGGCCGAGTTCGAGGTGATCCGCTGGACCGGGCTGCGCGCCGCCGAGGCTCGCAAGGCCGGCCGGCCGCCGGGCCCCGAGGATTCCGGGTCCAAGCTGCGGGGCACGGCCATGATCAAGAAGGTGGCCGCCCTGGGCATGCTCGCCGACGGCCCGGCCGGCCTGGTCGGCACCGAGGACCCGGACGAATGGCAGAGCCTGTTCCTGATGAGCCCGTCGTTGTCGATCCGCGGCGGCACCGACGAGATCCAGCGGAACATCCTGGGCGAACGGGTCCTCGGCCTGCCCCCCGAACCGCGCCTGGACAAGGACGAGCCGGTCTCCGAGAGCGGCTGCTCGCCCGCTGCTACGCGGTAGCCACCCGGAAGAAGGATTCCGCCATCCGCCCGGCCGGCAGCCCGGCCCGCTCCGCCCCGGCGGCCAGCCACTCCCGCATGCGGTCGGCCAGTTTGCCGTCCCGGTCGGTCTCCTGGCTCACGTGGGCCCGCAGCGCGGCGACCTTGCGGTCGAAGGCGTCGGTGACATCGACGTACACGTTGGTCTGGGGCGCGGCCATGATCCAGACCTCGCCGACGGCGTGGGCCTCGTGGCCGGCCTCGAGGAGTTCCGGGAACGTGAACGGGTTGCGGGCGTCCGGGTACACCGCGCACAGCGCCGCCTCGCCGGCGGCCAGGTGGTCCGGATGACTGGCGAAGATCCGGTCCCACAGCCGTTCCGGGCTCTGGCACACGACGCGGTCGGGCCGGACCTGGCGGATCACCCGGGCCAGGTCGCGCCGCAAGTCCATGCTCACCTCGAGCCGGCCGTCGGGATAGCCGAGGAAGACGAGGTCGGACACGCCCACTTCGGCCGCCGCCGCCGTCTGTTCGGCCCGGCGGATACCGGCGATCTCGCTCCTCGGCACGGCCGGGTCGAAGCCGCCGGCATCGCCGTCGGTCACGACGCAGTAGGTGACCTGAGCCCCGGCGTCGGTCCAGGTGGCGACCGATCCGGCCACCCCGAAATCGACATCGTCGGGGTGAGCGGTGATCACCAGGATGCGACCGGGCGGCCGGTCCTCGAAGTCTTCCGGTGTGGGCACCCGGGCACGGTACCCGCGTACAATCGGTATTGCCGGGCTGACCTGATGGACCGGGCCTGAAGGCCCCAGCCGGGTGGAACCGCTCGCGTTGGCGCGCCGCGCCGACGAGGACCACCAGCCGACGAAACTGACAGGAGCCGAACCATGTCCGACACCACCGCCCTACCGCCCTACCGCGTCGCCGATATCGGCCTGGCCGACTGGGGGCGGCGCGAGCTCGACCTGGCCGAGGTCGAGATGCCCGGTCTCATGTCCCTGCGCAAGGAGTACGGCGCCGAGAAGCCGTTGGCCGGCGCCCGCATCAGCGGCTCCCTGCACATGACCGTGCAGACGGCCGTACTCATCGAGACCCTCGTGGCCCTCGGCGCCGAGGTGCGGTGGGCGTCGTGCAACATCTTCTCCACCCAGGACCATGCCGCCGCCGCCATCGCCGCCGCCGGGATCCCGGTCTTCGCCTGGAAGGGCGAGACCCTCGAGGAGTACTGGTGGTGTACCGAAGCCGCCCTGCGCTGGCCGGACGGCCAGGGTCCCAACATGATCCTGGACGACGGCGGCGACGCCACGCTGCTCGTGCACCTGGGTACCGAATGCGAGCGTGACGGCAAGGTCCCCGAGTTGGGCGCCGAGGACTCCGAGGAGTACGGCGTCATCCTGGCCACCCTCAACCGCACCCTCCGCGAGGACGGCAAGCTCTGGACCGGGATGGCCGAGAGCATCAAGGGGGTCACCGAGGAGACCACCACCGGCGTGCACCGCCTGTACCAGCGCCACGAGCGGGGCGAGCTGCTGTTCCCGGCCATCAACGTCAACGACTCGGTCACCAAGTCGAAGTTCGACAACCTGTACGGCTGCCGGCATTCCCTGATCGACGGGATCTTCCGGGCGACCGACGTGATGATCGCCGGCAAGGTCGCCGTCGTCATGGGCTTCGGCGACGTCGGCAAGGGCTGTGCCCAGTCGCTGCGGGGCCAGGGGGCCCGGGTCATCATCACCGAGATCGACCCCATCTGCGCGCTGCAGGCGGCCATGGAGGGCTACCAGGTCCTCACCCTCGAAGATGCGCTCGCCACCGCTGACATCTTCGTCACGGCGACCGGCAACCGCGACCTGATCACCGCCGAGCACATGTCGCAGATGAAGCACAACGCCATCGTCTGCAACATCGGCCACTTCGACAACGAGATCGACATGGCCGGACTGGCCCGCATCTCCGGCATCAAGAAGACCAACATCAAGCCCCAGGTCGATTCGTGGGACTTCCCCGACGGCCACTCCGTCATCGTGCTGGCCGAGGGCCGATTGGTGAACCTGGGGTGTGCGACCGGCCACCCGAGCTTCGTGATGTCGGCGTCGTTCACCAATCAGGTGCTGGCCCAGATCGAGCTGTTCACCCGTACCGAGGAGTACCCGGTGGGGGTATACGTGCTGCCCCGCCGCCTGGACGAGAAGGTGGCCCGCCTCCACCTGGAGAAGCTGGGCGTCCACCTGACGCAGCTGTCGGAGAAGCAGGCCGAGTATCTCGGGGTCGATCTGGGCGGTCCGTTCAAGACCGATCAGTACCGGTACTGATTACGAGCGGTCAAAGGGCGCCCCTCTGATGCGGACCGGCGCCTACCCGGGCACTTTCGATCCACCGACGGTCGCCCATCTGGCCGTGGCCGAGGCCGCCCTCCAGCAGGGCGGCCTCGACGCGGTCGTGCTGGTGGTGTCACGGGCGCCGCTCGGCAAATCCCCCTCGGTGCCCTCGTTCGAGGACCGTGTGGCCGTCCTCGAGGAGGTGGCCGCCAGCCGCCCGTGGCTCGGCGTACAGGTCAGTGACCAGCGCCTGATCGCCGATGTGGTGGCCGGCTTCGACGCCGTGATCATGGGGATGGACAAGTGGTTGCAGGTCGTCGATCCCAGGTGGTACGGCGGCTCCGCATCGGCACGCGATGCGGCGGTGGCGTCCCTACCCCCGGTGCTGTTGGCCCACCGGCCCGGGTCGGCGGGGCCGCCCGCCGTGCCCGACGGGGTGCGGCTCCTGGAGGTGGCGGCCGGCCATGGTCCGGTGTCGTCGACTCTGGCCCGGGCCGGTCGGGTGGAATGGATGCTGCCCGAGGCGGCCCGCTTCGACGCCCGTACCGGGGCGTGGAGCCGACCCGAGCGGTACCGCGCCCCCTAGTGCAGCTTGTGGTAGAGCCCGTAGCCGCCGAGCACGACGGCCACGGTCAGTAGAAGGGCCATCATGATGGCGAAGACGAAATCCGCCTTCCGGGTGACGAGACCGTAGATCCCGAGGATCTGCGCCACCACCAAAAGGCCGGCTGCGGTGTAGATAGGCGTCACCCGTGGGGCGGGACCGGGCCAGGCATCGCAGGGAGGCTAGCCGGGCCGACCCGACTGGTCAGGGCATCTCAGTGCTCGCTCAGCGTGGTTTTCCCCGAGCGGCGGTCACTGGCCGGTGAAGTTCGGCTCGCGCCGTTCGAGGCTGGCCTGGGTGCCTTCGGCGAAGTCGGAGGTCGACCGCAGGCGCTTCTGTTCGGCGTCCTCGACGCTCGTGATACCTGCTATCTGGTCGGCCAGGTGGCCGCGCATGGTGCGCCGTATGGACCGCACGGCGAGTGGGCCGGCGCCGGCGATGGCGGCCGCCTGTTCCCGGGCCGCCGACCGGATGTCGGCCGCCGGCACCAGCCGGTCGACCAGCCCCATGGCGTGGGCCTCGTCGCCTGTGACGCGCCGGCCGGTGTAGAGCAGATCGAGGGATGCCTGGTTGCCGACGATGTAGGGCAGGGTGACGCTCAGGCCGAAGCCCTGGTGGAACCCGAGCCGGGAGAAGTTGGCCGCCAGTCGGGATTCCGACGAGCCCACCCGGAAGTCGGCCGAGCAGGCCACGCCCAGACCACCTCCGATGGCTGCGCCCTGCACGGCGGCGACGACCGGCAGTTCGGCCCGGAACAGGCGGACCGCCTCCTCGTACAGATCGGCTGCGCCGTCGGTGGGCAGGGCGTCGGCGTCGCTCTGGCCATGGAAATCGGCGCCCGCGCAGAAGTGCTTGCCCTCCGAGCACAAGACGATGGCCCGGCACGTCCCCTCCTGCAGATGCTCGTAGGCGTCGGCGATGTTCCGGATGAGCCGGGCGTCGAAGAAGTTGTTGGGCGGGCGGTGGATTTCCACCTCGGCGACATGGTCGCGGCCGAGGTCCACACTGACATCACCGAACTGCACGGGCTCACTTCTCCTGTTGTCGTTGGCTGGAACGGGTCATGACCGGCGCAGCCCGGCCAGCCGCCGGACCGCCTCGTCGAGCACCTCGGGCCGTTTGCAGAATGCGAACCGGACCAGCGGGGTGGGCGCCGACGGGTCGGAGTAGAACGCGGCGGCGGGCACCGCCACGACGCCGCAGCGATGCGGCATCTCCCGGCACAGCGCAGCCCCGTCGAGGAATCCGAGCGGGCCGGTGTCGACCATCACGAAGTAGGTCGCGGCCGGCACGTGGACGGCGAACCCGGCGGCGATGAGGCCGGCGCACAGCAGGTCCCGCTTCTCCCTGAGCGTCCATGCCGCCGATGAGAAGTAGCTGTCGGGCAGCGCCAACCCGGTGGCGACCGCCGGTTGGAACGGGGCCCCGTTCACGTAGGTGAGGAACTGCTTGACCGTACGCACCGCCGTGACCAGGTCGGCCGGCCCGGTCACCCAGCCGATCTTCCAGCCGGTGAACGAGAAGGTCTTGCCCGCGCTCGAGACGGTGACGGTCCGTTCGGCCATTCCCGGCAGCGTCGAGATGGGCCGGTGATGACCGTCGAAGATCAGGTGCTCATAGACCTCGTCGGTGACGACCAGGAGATCCCGCTCGCAACAGATCGACGCGATGGCCTGCAGCTCCTCGTCGGAGAACACCTTGCCGGTCGGGTTGTGCGGCGAGTTGAGCAGCAGCAGACGGGTCCTCGGCGTGACGGCCCGGGCCAGACGCTCCGGGTCGAACGACCAGTCCGGCGGTTGGAGGGTGACGGTGCGGCGCTCGGCGCCGGCCATGGCGATGGCCGCCGTGTAGCTGTCGTAGAACGGCTCGAAGCACAGCACCTCGTCGCCCGGCTCGCACAGGGCGATGATCGCCGCCGTGATGGCCTCGGTGGCACCGGCGGTGACCAGCACCTGGTGATCGGCGTCCAACTCGATACCGTAGAAACGGGCCTGGTGGCCGGCGATGGCGGCGCGTAGCTCCGGCCGGCCGGGGCCGGGAGGGTACTGGTTGACGCCGGCGCGGATGGCCTCGACGGCAGCGTCGGCCACTTCGTCCGGGCCGTCCTCGTCGGGGAACCCCTGCCCCAGGTTGATGGAATCGGTGGCATCGGCCAGCGCTGACATCTCGGCGAACACGGTGGTGCCCAGGCCCCGGAGGCGGGCAGCCAGGTACGGCGGGCGCGGGCTCATCCGGAAGACGGTAGGCCGACCCCGCCGGTCCCGCACCTCCGCCGCCGATGACCACGCTGAGTGGTCGTGGGGCCCGACCCTTTTGCGGTGTAGGGGGAAGACGGTTAGCGTCGCCAACCGTCTTGTTGCGCATCGCCAAGCTGGTGCGAGCGGGCTCCGCAGTGTCTCTTCCGGGAGTCCGGCTCGCTAAGCCGACGATGGCTGGCCTGAGTGTCGCCGTTGTCCTGTTCGGCGCGTCCACGCTACCGTCGGCCGGCCCGGCGTCGGCCGCGTCGATCAGCGGCACGCAGGCCCAAGTCCAGGCCCTGCAGGCGGAAGTCACAGCCAGCGCGCAGAAGGTCAGGACGCTGACGTTGGCTTTTCAGAACGCCAGCTTCCAGGCCAGTTCTCTGGCTCAGCAGGTATCTGTCGACCAGTCCCAATTGCGAGCGTTGCAGGCCAAGGAGGTCACCACCGTGGCCACCCTCCGCAACGACGCCATCATCAGCTACACCGGTGGCGCGACCGCCACTCCCAGTAGCGGCAGTCTGTCGCTCGACCCGGCCATCGGGGAGGAGTACCTGGAGGTGGTGTCCGGTGATCTCCAGGACACGGCCGACCAGTACCGGACCGAGGAGGGCCAGGTGACCACCGCCGAAACGGCCCTGGCGACTGAACTGAAGGCCAGCCAGAAGGCGCTGGCCCAGTCCGACGCCTACCGGTTGGCCGCCCTGCAGCAGGCGTCGTCGGTACAGGTCGAGCTGGTGTCGGTGCAGTCGCAGCTGCAGCGGCTGGAGGCGGCCCAGGCGGCCGAGCAGGCCCGACAGGTCGCCGCCGCAGCCCGGGCCCGCCAGGCGGCGGCTGCGGCCGCGGCCAGTACCCAGGGCCTGCCCGTCAACGGCGGCCTGGTCGCCGTCGTGCAGAATGCCGTCAGCCCGGCTCCGGCCGTCCAGTCGGGGGGCAACGCAGGTGGCGTCTGGCTGCAGTTGCGGGAGTGCGAGTCGGGCGGCAACTACCAGGAGAACTCCGGCAACGGCTTCTACGGCGCCTACCAGTTCAGCGCCCAGACGTGGACCAACCTCGGATACCCGGGTCGGCCCGATCTGGAGCCGCCGGCCATGCAGGACGCAGCCGCCCAGAAGCTGCAGTCCGAGTCGGGCTGGGGCCAGTGGCCGGCCTGCTCGGCCGCTCTCGGGCTCAGCTGAGCCGGGCGCGGTCACCCGATCCGGTCCCGTCCTCCCAGTAGCCTCGACCGACGATGAGCGGTACCGAGGAAGAGATGGAGCCCTTCGCCTGCCCCCGTTGCCGGGCGACGATCAGCGAGCGGTTCTGGGGGCCCTGCCGGTCGTGCCGGGCCCAGCTGGTCGATGCCTATGCGGCCACCACCGACGGCGACGGTGGCCCGTCGACCAGTGGCCGGTTCGAGCCATCGATGCACGTCGTACCCAACCACGTGGCCACGAAGGACTAGTGCCCGGACGCCGGCTCATCCTGGCGTCGGCGTCGCCGGCCCGCCGCTGGCTGCTCGAGAGCGCCGGGCTCGATCCGGAGGTGATGGTCAGCCACGTCCCCGAGGACGGCGTGGACCACCTGGCGCCGCCCGACGCGGTAGCCGCCCTGGCCCGGCGCAAGGGTGACGCGGTTGCGTCCCGGCTGGGCGGCGACGGGCCGAGCGACGCCATCGTCGTGGCCTGCGATTCGCTGCTCGAGTTCGGCGGCCGGGTGTGGGGCAAGGCGGCCGGCCCGGCCGAGGTCGTCGACCGCTGGCAGCGGTTCCGCGGCCGGTCCGGACTGCTCCACACCGGTCACCACGTCATCGACGCCGCGTCCGGACACCGGGCGACGGCGACCGACACTGCGACGGTCCACTTCGGGACGCCGTCCGACGACGAGATCGACGCCTATGCGGGGACCGAGGAGAGCCGGCAGGTGGCCGGACCATTCACCTTGGAAGGCCGTTCGGCGCCGTGGATCGACCGGATCGAAGGCAACTACGGCACCATCACCGGTATATCCCTCCCGCTCCTGCGCCAGCTGCTCGGCCAGTTGGGCGTGGCCATCGTCGACCTGTGGCGCTAGACCGACCCCCGGGGATCGACATCGGGCCCCTGAGGGTCGATCCACCGGTGGTACTGGCGCCGATGGCCGGGGTGACCAATCCCCCGTTCCGGACCATGTGCCGGCAGTTCGGGCCCGGCCTGTACGTGAGCGAGATGATCACGGCGCGGGCGCTGATCGAGGGCAGCCCCCGGACCCGGAGGATGGTCGGGCGGGCCGACGGCGAGCCGGTCCACAGCGTCCAGTTGTACGGGGTCGACCCGGCGACGCTCGCCCATGCGGTGGCCATCCTGGTCGGCCAGATCGGCGTCGACCACATCGACATGAACTTCGGGTGCCCGGCCCCCAAGGTGACCAAGAAGGGCGGCGGTGCCGCGCTGCCCGCCCATCCGGTGCTGTACCGGCGGATCGTGGCCGCCGCCGTCGACGCCGCCGGCCGGGTGCCGGTGACGGTCAAGATGCGCATCGGGCTGGACGACCGGACCGAGACGGCGACCGAAGCGGCCCTGATCGCCGAAGGCGAGGGGGCGGCGGCGGTAGCCATCCATGCCCGTACCGCCGAGCAGCGTTATGCCGGCCACGCCCGGTGGGATCACATCACCCGCATCAAAGAGGTGGTCCGGTCCATCCCGGTGCTGGGCAACGGCGACATCTGGGAGGCCTCCGACGCCCTCGACATGCAGCGTCAGACCGGCTGCGACGGGGTGGTCGTCGGGCGCGGCTGCCTGGGCCGGCCCTGGTTGTTCGGCGAGCTGGCCGACGCCTACTCCAGCACCGGGCCGGTCCCGCCCGGTCGTCACACCCGGCACCCGAGGTTCGGCCAGGTGGCCGCCGTGATGGTCGAGCACGCCCGGTTGCTGGCCGAGCACCTGGGACCGGAGATCGGCGCCCGGGACTTCCGCAAGCACACCGGCTGGTACCTCACCGGGTTCCCGGTCGGAGCCGCCGCCCGGCGCGACCTGGCCCTGGTCGGCTCGGTCGACGAGCTGGAGGCGCGCCTGACAGGGATCGATGCGGACATGCGCCGGCCACCGGAGTCGGCCCGCTGGCACCGGGGCCACACCGACGGGCCGCGCCCGGTGGCCCTGCCGGAACGCTGGCTGGAGACCCGGGACGATCCGACCCCCCCGTTCGGCGCCGAACTGCTCGTTTCCGGCGGCTGACCGGGATCGCGGACCGGCCCGGAACCGACGCCGGCGGCCGACCACAGGCCAGACTGACCGGGTGCGTTACCAAGAGATGATGGCCCTGGACGAACGGGGCCCCGATTCGCTGATCGGCCGGGGGCCCAAGTACCCCTGGGGCGGGCTGTTCGGCGGGCAGATCGTGGCTCAGAGCCTGGTCGCCGCCGCCCACACCGTCGAGCCGGAGTTCCGCATCCACTCCCTCCACGCCTACTTCATCCGCCGCGGTGACGCCGATGAACCAATCCGCTTCGACATCGACCGGCTGCGCAACGGGCGCCGCTTCGTCACCCGGGCGGTGGTGGCCCGCCAGTCCGGCGGCGCCATCCTCCACATGTCGGCATCGTTCCAGACCGGGTCGGCCGAGCGTTACCTGCAGACCCACCCGTTCCCCGACGCCCCCGCTCCTGACAGTATCACTGACACCAGTTGGAGCCGGATGCTGGACCGTCGGTACGTGAGCGAGGCCGACGGGCGGGCCCTGGCCTGGCTACGAATTCCCGACACCCCGGACGATCCGGTCCGGGCCGCCGCCGCTCTCGCCTATTTGTCGGACGACCTGGCTACCGACTGCGTGCGTTCGCAGCAGCAGACGGCCGACGGCGTCACCGGCCACCACTGGGACGGCATCAGCTTGGACCACGCCATCTGGTTCCACCAGACCCCGGCCGGCAACGACTGGCAGCTGCACGACTTTCGCTGTGAAGGGGTAGGTATCCCCCGTGGTCTGGCCCGGGGCCAGGTGTTCGCCAGCGACGGCACCCACCTGGCGACGGTCACCCAGGAGGTACTGCTGCAGCCCCGCCCACCCGAGGAGCACGAGTGATGGAACTCCGCCAGGCCCTTACGACCACCGGCGCCGTCCGTGAATTCGCCGACGAACCGGTCGCCGACGATGTCGTCGAGCGCATCCTCGACACCGCCCGCTTCGCACCGAGTGGCGGCAACCGCCAGGCCTGGCGAGCCATCGTCGTCAAGGACCCCGACACCCGGGCCCGCCTCCGCGACCTGTACCTGACCGGTTGGTACGAATACCTGGCCATTGGTGCCGCCGGTCTGGTCCCATGGGCCCCGGTCACCGACCGGGCGGCCGAGGCGGCCGCCATCCAGCAGGCCCCGACCATGAAACCGCCGGAAGACAGCCCGGGCGGTTTCGCCGAGCAACTCGACCGGGCGCCGGTGCTCATCGTGCTGCTCGCCGACCTGCGGGGCCTGGCCGCCGTCGACCGGGACCATCACCGCTACACGCTCGTCGGGGGCGCCTCGATCTACCCGTTCGCCTGGTCCATCCTGCTGGCCGCCCACGATGAGGGCCTGGGCGGCGTGATCACCACCATGCTGTGCCGTGAGGAGCCTGCGGTGCTGGCCGAGTTGGGCGTGCCCGACGGGTGGGCACTGGCGGCCGCGCTCGTCCTGGGCCGGCCGGCCGGGACCAGGGCGACCCGTCTGAAGAGGGGTCGGGTGGCCGAGTTCGCGTCCTTTGACCGCTTCGACGGTGATCCGGTGGGTGGTTAGCCGCCGGTGACGTCCGGCACGGCCCATCGCAGGTAGCCGCGCAGGCCGGGATCGGCCAGCGCAATGGCCTCGGACCACGGGAACCAGCGGACCTCCTGGCTCTCCCCCTCCGGTGGCCGGGGGGAGTCGTCGCCGATGACCTCGAGCGCGTATCTCAGGTCGAGGTGGATGTGGCCACGACCGCCCGGGTGGACATCGAGATGGATCAGCGGAGGCGTCGACGTCCACAGCCGGAACTGCAGCCCGGTCTCCTCCTCGGCCTCCCGGCGGGCCGCCGCCCACGGGGTCTCGCCCGGTTCGATGTGGCCGCCCGGTTGCAGCCACATGCCCAGCCGCTTGTGCAGGTGGAGCAGCACGCCTCGTGGGCCGGCGACGATGGCCGAGCCGGTCACGTGGGTGGGGTCGGAGGCCTGGTCGAGGGGGCGCTCCAGGCGACCCAGCGCCACCAGCATGCGGTGGCGGGCGCGGGCCTCACGACCGTCCACCGGCCGCCGCCGGCCCACGTCGCCCCGAATGGCATTCACGATGTCACTACCTGAGAGGGTCACGGTGGCGGCAGCAGGCCCGGGCGCCGGCCGGTGACGTTGCCGTGCCGGTGCCGGCTCTCGCTGACCGCCTGTTCGCGCACCCATCTCTGCAGCTCACGGGCCGGATCGGCGACCACCGGGGTGGCGTCGACCCACAGTCCCCGGCGGTGGGCCGCCCGGCGGGTGTCATCGTCGACCCGATCGAGGATCCGTAGCTTGTCGCAGTCCTTGGCCTGGTCGACCGAGGTCACGGCCAGGACGTCGACCCCGACGCTGCGAGCCGCCGCCAGTGCCGGCTCCCGCCCGGACGCGCCCATCAGCGCGACCTGGCGCAGCGGCCGGTACCGGAACACGTTGGCCTCCGCCTGGAGACCGGTCGGGTCGGACGGCCGGGCCATGTCCCGCCACACCCGGGCGAAGCTCTCCGCCGGCGGCCGCCCGGACCTCCACCGGCCCAGACTGGCCACGTAATTCGGTCCCCCGGCCTTGGCGCCGGGACCGACGACCGACCGCTTCCAGCCGCCGAACGGCTGCCGGCCGACGATGGCACCGGTGGTGCCACGATTGACGTAGAGGTTCCCGGCCATGACCGATGACCGCCACTCGTCGATCTCGAGCGGATCCAGGGCGTGCAGCCCGGCGGTCAGACCGAAGGCCGGTTGGTTCTGCCATCTGATGGCTTCGCCCAGATCGGTCGACCGCATGATCCCCAGCACCGGGCCGAAGCACTCGGTCAGGTGGAACGTCGAGCCGGGGGCCACCCCGGTCTTGACGCCCGGGCTCCAGAGATAGCCGGCGTCGTCCAGCCGGCGCGGTTCGACCAGCCAGCGCTCCCCCGGTCCCAGGTGACCGAGGGCGTCGGCCAGCGGGCCCTCGGGCGGGCGGATCAGGGGCCCCATGGCGGTGGACAGGCGATCGGCGGGACCGACCCGGAGGCTGCGCACGGCGTCGGCCAACCGCTCGAGGAACCGCCCGTCGTCGTGCACCCCGGCCTCGAGGATGGCCAGGCTGGCGGCCGAGCATTTCTGGCCGGCATGGCCGAAGGCGGAGTGGACCAGGTCAGCGATGGCCGAGTCCGGATCGGCCGTGCCGGTCACGACCATGGCGTTCTTGCCGCTCGTCTCGGCGTGCAGGTCCAGGCCAGGCCGCCAGTCGAGGAACATCCGGGCGGTGTCCCACGATCCGGTCAGGATCACGGCGTCCACGCCCGGATCTGTGATCAGCCGGCGGCTGGCGTCCCCGTCGACGCACGGACAGAAGTGCAGCGCCGAGTCCGGGACACCGGCGGCCCAGAGGATGCGGGCCAGTTCACCGGCGACGGCCACCGTCTCGGGCGCCGGCTTCAGGATCACCGTGTTTCCGGCGGCCAGGGCGGCCAGTACGCCCCCGGCCGGGATGGACAGCGGGAAGTTCCACGGGGACACGACGACCACCGTCCCGTACGGGTCGAAGTCCTCCGCGTCGGGGATGTGGTCGGCGTAGTAGTGGGCGAAGTCGACCGCCTCGGACACTTCGGGGTCGCCCTCCCGCACCGTCTTGGCCGCATCCACTGCCATGGTGGCCAGGAGGCGGCCGCGCCCGGCGTTCAGCCCGTGACCGGCCCGGTGCAGGATCGAACGGCGCTCGGCCACCGGTCGCGATCGCCAGTCGCCCTGCCCGGCGCGGGCCGCTCGGATGGCGGCGTCGACCGTCGCCTCGTCGGCCGGCAACCAGGTGTAGGCCGGGTTCTGCGGGTGGCCCGGGTCGATGCCCGGCTGGGCCGGTCCGCCGGCCACGGCTCCGCCGGCGCCCCCCGGCCGGTATTCCCCCAGGCCGGACGTCATCGCCGTCCGGACGTGGGCGGCCACCCAGTCCCGGTTGACCGGTCGGGTGAAGTCGGTGTCCGGCGCGTTGACGAACGGCCGGGTGTCGTCCGGGCCGACCGGGTCGTGCTCCTCCTGCGTCCGGTCCTGCGTCCGACGGGTCGGCACCGGCGGCCGTTCCGATTCGGTCACGGCCCGGCGGAACCGTTCACCCTCGGTCTTCCAAGCTGCGGAACCGATGGCCATGTCGAACTGGTGGGCCAGGAAGTTCTCCTCGCCGCTGTTCTCGTCCAGCCGGCGGACCAGGTAGGCGATGGCCGCTTCCATGTCGTTCGGGGCCACGATCGGCGCATAGAGCAGGAGGCCACCGAAGCGGGCGGCGACCGCCTCGGCCACCGCCGGGGACATGCCCTCCAACATCTCGAACTCGATCCGGTCCCGGGCCCCCATGTCGTCGGCCGTGACGGCGGCCCAGGCGATCTCGTACAGGTTGTGGCTGGCCACACCCACCCGAAGGGCACCGTCGTGGCCGGGATCGAGGGCCACGTCCAGCATCCGCTTGTAGCTGGCGTCGGTCTCGGTCTTGGTTTCGAACGGGGCGCGCCGCCACCCGTGCACCTCGGCGTCGACCGTTTCCATGGCCAGGTTGGCCCCTTTGACAATCCGTACCTTGACCGAGCCACCGCCCCGGGCCCGCCGGTCACGGGCCCAGCCGGCCAGATCCCGGAGGGCGGCCAGCGAATCGGGCAGGTAGGCCTGCAGGACGATGCCGGCGTCGAGACCGGCAAATGCCGGCTCGCTCAGGAGGCGCCGGAAGACGGCCATGGTGAGCTCGAGGTCGCGGTACTCCTCCATGTCCAGGTTGACGAACTTGCCCGTGGCCGCCGCCCGCCCGTACAGAGGGCGCAGCCGGTCGCTGATGCGCACCACCTCGTCGTCGAAGGCCAGCACGTCCAGCTGGGAGCACAGCGCGGAGATCTTGACCGACACGTAGTCGACCGATGGACGGTCGAGTAGGGCCATGACCGCGTCGCGGCGGCGGACCGCTTCGTCCTCGCCCAGGACCGCCTCGCCCAGCAGGTTGACGTTGAGGCGGATACCGGCGGCCGATCGGCGGGCCGCGTGACGGGCCAGGCGAGCCGGCGCTGCGGGCAGGGTGACACCGGCCATCTCGTGCTGGATGCGGCGGCGCACGGCCGGGATGACCAGCCCGGGCACGGCGGTGGCCAACCGGCCGCCGGCGACGAGGGCGGCCCGGTCGACCGGTTGGAGAAAAGGGGCCGCCCGCCAGTCGTCGACCGGGTTGCTGCCCCGCCTGGTGAGGCCGGCCAGCACCTCGGCCGACCGCCGGGCATCGTGGATGCGCAGCACCTCATCGGTCATGGCCAGGATCTGGGACCGTCCCGCCGGGTCGCCGAGCAGCCTGGTCATGCGGGCCGCCTGGCGTCGTTCCCGGGTGCGGCGACGGGCATCGGCCTCGACGAGCAGCTCTCCGGCCAGGGCGACGGCCCGGTCCACCCGGCGGGCCCCGGACGGCGCCGTCGTCAAGGCGCCGTCTCCAGCCCGAGGGCGCCGGCCAACTGCGGGGGGATGGGCCGCTTCCCGGACCCGTCCACTGCGACCACCACATACACCGTGTGGCCGGTGGCGGCCATGGCGCCGGCTCCGGTGCGCACCTCGAAGGTCAAAGTGAACGACGTCGTGCCGGCCCGCTCCGTGGTCACCGTCACCTGGATCTCGTCGGGCCACCGCACCGGCGCCTGCCAGTCGATCTCGCTGCGTACCAGCTGAACGTCGAAGCCGGCGTCGATCATGTCCAGGTAGGACAGGCCACCGTCAGCCAGGTGCTGGGTCATCGCCTCGTCGAAGTAGCCGAGGTACCACATGTTGAAGACCACGCCCTGCTGGTCGGCCTCGAAGTAGCGGACCCGGTGGCGAAAGACCGTCTGGCGGGTAGTCACCTCGGGGCACGGTAGTACCGCCCAGGCTGGCCGGTGCCGACCGTACCCCTGTAGATTATTGAATACACGTTCTTTTATTCGGGGGTCCGAGATGGCGAAAACCGACACCGTGGATGCAGTCACCGAAGTCAAGGAGTGGCTGAGCTCGAACTGGGATCCGGATCTGACCGTCGGCGAATGGTGGGAGCGCTTCGGCACGTCCGGTTGGGCCGCCCCCATGCTGCCGCCCGACGCCTACGGCAAGGGCCTGTCGCGCGCCGAGGCGGTCCGGGTGCAGGAGGCCATCGCCGATTTCGGCGCCCTACCCGCTCCCGGCGGCCTGGGACTCCTGCTGGCCGGCCCGACCATCGCCACCCACGGCACCCCCGAGCAGGTCGAGCGGTACGTCAAGGCCATCGTCACCGGCCAGGAGGCCTGGTGCCAGCTGTTCAGTGAGCCGGGCGCCGGCTCGGATCTGGCCGGGCTCACCACCAAGGCCGAGAAGGACGGCGACGAGTGGATCATCACCGGTCAGAAGGTCTGGACCTCCGGCGGCCAGATCGCCGACATGGGCATGCTCATCGCCCGCACCAACCCCGAGGCCCCCAAGCACCAGGGCATCACCTACTTCGCCTTCGACATGAAACAGCCGGGCGTGGAGGTCCGGCCGCTGCGGGAGATGACCGGCCGGGCCCTCTTCAACGAGGTCTTCATCAACGAGGCGCGCGTCCCCGATCACGCCATGATCGGCGGCCTGAACAACGGGTGGGCGGTGGCCAACACCACCCTCGCCTTCGAGCGGGCCGGCCTGGGCGCGGGTGGCGGCTCGGCGGCGGCCAGCACGGCCGTACCCGGCACCATCGCCGGCGACCTGGGCAAGCGGGTCGGTGACATGGTCCGCTCCCGCTCGCGCGGCGGGGCCGGCGGCCCCGGCGGGATGGGCAGCCAGTTCAAGCTGCTGAGCGCCCTGGCCGAGCAGACGGGCGCCATCTCCGACGCCGGCGTGCGCCAGGACCTGACCCAGCTCTACACCCTCACCGAGATCGCCCGGTACATGGGCCTGCGCCAGAAGGCGCTGCGCGAGACGGGCGGCGACATCCCGGGCATGGGCAACATCGCCAAGCTCTCGATGAGCATCATCTTGCGCCTGACCCGCGACCTGGGTCCCCGCATCCTCGGTCCCCGGGGCATGCTCCACGCCTATGACAACGAGGGCAGCGACGCCCTCTCCGATCTGCCCGGCGGCCCGATGGGGGCCGGCATCACCGAGATGGTCCTGTTCGCCCAGGCCCCGCAGATCTACGGCGGAACCGACCAGGTCCAGCGCAACATCATCGGTGAGCGGGTACTCGGCCTGCCCAAGGAGCCGAACAACGACAAGGTGACGCCGTTCCGGGATCTGCCCCGGAACTGAGGCTCAACCCCGGGGCGTCTGCTGCAGGAGCAGGGCGGCCTGGGTGGCCGGGAGTGACTGGATCATGGCCGCCTGGACCTTGGCCGCCTCACGGTCGATGGCCGGTGACGCCGACGACAGGTACTGGGCTTCCAGGGCCTCTGTGAGTTGGCCGGTCAGAGCCACCTTGGCGTACACGTTGACCGCCGTGCCGTTGACGTAGACGGTCGCGTCGGCGGGCACGTAACGGGCGACCGACGCGCCCTGAGGTGACGGGCCGGCCGGGGCGGCGGCGGCGTCGACGGCGAACGCCGCCTTGGATTCGAACACGATCCGGACCGGGTGCTTCCAGGTGACGGCGGCGTGAGTCTGGACGAAGGCGGCGATCGAGGCGACCCGCGGATCCCAGTGGGCCGGCCACGCCGATTTCGGCTTCAACACGAACTGCCAGGCGGCGGCACCGGCGATGGCCACGATCAGGACCAGAGCGACGACCGTGGCCAGGCCCGAGCGCCGTCCCGGGTAGGGGCGGTACTTCGACGGCACCGGCCCCAGCTTCTTGTGGTGGCGCCCCTTCGGCTGGGCGCCGGCCCAGCCGTCGGCCACTTCTCGAGGGGGCCAGGTCTTGATCCCGGCGGCGGCCGGAGGCGGAGTGGCCGGCGCGGGTGTCGGTGACGGTGCGGTCAAAGGACGGGTTCCTCCGGCTCCCGGCCCTCCCCCGGGCCCGGCCGGACAGGCCGGAGCGGGGGGCGGCGCGACCACGGCGGCCGAGATCGCGGCGGCGACCGGCGCGGTGGGAGGCGGGACGGTCGCCGGTGGCCGGGAGGCGGGAGGTGCCGGGCTCGGGACCAGATCCGGGCGGCCCACGGTGGAACCCATCATCGGCCGCCCGCTGATCCGCTCGGGTGCGGCCGGCGGCTCGGGTGCGTCCGGTGGCTCGGCGGCCGGCGCCGGCTCGACGGCCGGACCCGGCTCGGTCGCGGCCGCCGTCGTGGCCGGCCGACCCAGCAACTCCTTCAACAGGTCGGCGGCCGCATGGGGTGCGTCGGCGCGCGGGGTGACCCGATCGACCACCGATGGACCGACCAGGGTCGGCCTGGGCGACGCCGCGACGGCCGACGTTGTCGGCACCGCCGGCGGTGATTTCGGCTGGGCCGGCGCCGCCGCAGCCTGGGGCCGGGACGAGACCGGGGGCGGCCCGGCCGGAGGTGGGGTGGCCGGAGGTGGGGTGGCCGGCGCCGGGGTGGACCGGGCCGGCGGAACGGTGGCCGCCACATCGGACGGGGCCGGCACCGGGGCCGACTCGGCCGGCCCGGTGGCCGCCACATTCAACGGGGCCGGCGCCGGAGCGGACCTGGCCGGCGGCCGAGTAGGAGCGGGCTCGGGCGGCCGAGGTGCCGGGGCCGGAGCGGAGGCCCGGGGCTCGGCGACCGGCGTGGGGCGGTCGGATGAGCGGCGGCCCGGGTGGGGTTGGGGTTGGCCCAGAGCGCCCGAACTGGTGAGCTGGCTGGCGGCGGCTGCGGCGGCGATGGCGATCAGGCTGCTGGGGACCGGTTCGTCGCCGTCGAGCGGCCGCGGCACCGGTTTGGGGGCCTTGGTGCGGCTCAACCGCTCGGCCGTCCGGGCCTCGGCCTGACGGGTCGCCGCCCTTTCCTCCCGGGTGAGCTTCTCCAGTGCGTCGAGGTCCGCCTGCGACAGGGCCGGCGGCCGGCCGTCGGCCGGGCGCGTAACGGCCCGCTGGTCGTTGGTGAGCTGTTCCAGGGCGTCGAGGTCGGCCTGGGACAGAACCGGCGGGCCGGTCTCGGTCCCTTCGGCCGGTGGGTCGGGTCGGCGGGCCGGCCCGAAACCGGTCGGCCTGAGGGCCGGTCCGTCGGCCGCGCTCGGGGTGGGCAGTTGGAAACGGGTGGCCGGCGCGCTCAGGAAGCGCGAAGGCGGGGCGTCGGGAGCGGGATCCGCCCGCACCGGCTCGGTCGGCCGGCCCGGCTTGAGACCGCGGCGCGCCGCGGCCGGCTCGTCTGAGACGGCGGCCAGTCGGGGCCCTTCGGGAGAGGGGCGGCGAGGTGGGATCGGGCGAGAAGGGTCATCGGTCGACCGGCGGATCGGGGCCGGGCCGGGAGGGGCATCGGAGGCCCGGCGGCCCGGAACCGGAGGGGCCCCATTCGGAGCCGCCGGAATCGGTGCGGGGACCGATCGGGTCGCCGGAATCGGACCGACCGGAATCGGATCAGCCGCGTTCGGAGCGGCCAGAATCGGGGGCGCCGTCGGATCGGCCGGCGCCGGCGGGGCCGGAGCCGCAGCCGCAGCGCCGATGACCCGCTCCGAGGACGGCTGCCACTCACCGCCCGGGCTCGACTGCAGGTATTCCATCCGGGATTTCGGGCGCACGGAGCAGCCGTCGGCGGTGTGACCTGACCCTCCACACAACTGACAATCCACCTTAAGCAGATCGGCGTATCCGGCCCCCCACCTGAGCGGCAGACAACGAGGAAAGTCGGGAAAGAGCGGTCAGCCCTGCTTCTCGGCCGCCTTGCGGCGACGGGCGATGACCCGCTCGGCCGAGTTGTTGAGGTGGGAGCCGAGCGGCCAGCCCACGTAGTGGGTCAGGTGGATGACCACCTCCCGTACCTGCTCCTCGGTCAGCTCGCCGTTGGCGATGGCCGCGTCGAACTGGATGTCGCACAGCTCGGACTGGCCGAGCGCGGCCAGGACGCCGATGGAGAGCAGCCGGCGGGCCGGGATGTCCAGACCGGGCCGGTTCCAGACGTCGCCGAAGAGATGATCCACGGTGTAGGCCAGGAAGTCCCCGGGACCGACGTCGGGGTCGCCGCTGAAACCGTAGACGTCCTGCATGCGGGCCTGGCCGGCGGCCCGGCCAGGGCGGGGCGGGCGCCGCCCGGCGCCCGGGTCATCGGTCACTGGGGCATTCCGAACACTCGATCGATCCTCGCTTCCGACAGAGCCGTCACCGGCAACTCCACTCCCAGTTCGGCGGCCAGTTGCAGAGCCGCGGTGAGATCTTTGTGAGCCAGTCCGGCGGCGGTGGCCATGGCGCCGGCCAGACTTTGGTCGTCGTCGGGACCGAACGGCTCGACCGTCCTGCGGAACATGAGAGTCGTCGCCCCGCCGATCTTGGCGTCGCTGGCCTTCACCACCCGGGCCAGCCGGGTCAGGCTCACGCCGGCGGCCTCGGCCAACCGCTGGGCCTCGTAGGCCGCCATCCACGACACGTACTGGATGATGTTGCGGGCCAGCTTGGCCCGCAACCCGGCCCCCAGCTCCCCCATGCGGACCACGTCGGAGCTGAACGACTCCAGAACCGGCAGGGCGGCCTCCACGTCGGCGTCGCTCCCGCCGACCATCGCCACCAGCTCTCCGGCGACGGCCGAGCTGGGACCACCTGACACGCCGCAGTCGACCACGGCCACCCCCTTGGCGCCAGCTGCGCCGGCCACCGCACGGACCGTCTCGATGGACACCGTGGAGACGATGATCACCGATTTTCCCGCTCCCATGGTGCTGAGGGCCCCTTCCGGACCGGTCAGCACGGCCAGCAGCTGGGCGTCGGTGACGACGGCCACGATGACCACATCCGCACGCCGACCCACGTCGGTCGGTCCGGAGGCGATGGTGGCCCGGTCGGCGAAGCCGGCGGTGGCGTCGGCCCGGATGTCACAGACGACCAGGTCGTGGCCGGCCCGGACCACCCCCGATGCCACTCCCGCTCCGATGTCGCCGAGACCGATGACCCCAACCACCTGTTTACTGGACACGTGTCCAGACTGTAGTTTGGACGCATGGCTACTTCCAGCCCCATAGGCGGAGCCGGGGACCGGGCGATTCATCCGATCGAACCCCGGCGCCGGCGGACCACGGCCCGCCAGGCCCGGACCGTCGATCTACTGCTCGATGCGGCCGCCGACGAAGCCCGCCTCCTCGGCTATGACGGCATGGCCGTGCGGGCCGCCGCCCGGCGGGCAGGCGTGGCCCCGGCCACCGCCTACACCCATTTCGCCTCCAAGGACCACCTGCTGGCCGAGGTCATGTGGCGGGAGATGAGACGCCTGCTCGACGCCGCCCCCGCCGTGCGGGCCACCCCCCAGGAACGGCTGGAGGCGGAGCTGATGCTGCTCGGGACGTTCATGGCCGACGAGCCGGCCCTGGCCGCGGCCGGGACCACCGCTCTGCTGCAACCAGGTCCAGAGACGTCCGCGATCCGCATGCGCATCGGCCTGGCCGCTCATGACCGCCTGGCCGCCGCTCTCGGACCGGACGCCGACGAGGCGGTCATGACCGCCCTCGACCTCCTCTACACCGGCGCCCTCCTCTGGATGGGCCTCGGCCACCTCCGCCCCGATCAGGTGCCGGTCACCCTCGTCGCCGCCGGTCGCCTCATCCTGGGAGGGAAACGATGACCTCGACCATGGACCCGGTCCTGTACGACCCCTACGACTACGCCGTCCACGAGGATCCGTACCCGGTGTATGCCCGCCTGCGCGACGAGGCGCCGCTGTACCGCAACGACCAATACGGCTTCTGGGCCCTCTCCCGCCACGAGGACGTGGTCGCCGCGTTCCGCGACCCGGGCCGGTTCTCGAGCCGATACGGGGTCTCACTGGACCCGTCCGCGTTCGGGCCCGACGCCCATCGGGCCATGAGCTTCCTGGCCATGGATCCGCCCGACCACACCCGGATGCGGGGACTGGTCTCGCGCGGTTTCACCCCGAAGCGGGTGGCCGATCTGAAAGGCCAGATCGAGCGGATCACCCTCGAGCACCTCGAGCCGGCCCTGCAGAAGCGCGAGTTCGACTTCGTCGCCGACCTGGCCGGGCTGGTGCCGATGGACGTGATCAGCGAGATGCTCGGCGTGCCCCGCTCCGAGCGGGCCGATCTCCGGCGCCTGGCCGACCTGCTCCTCCACCGGGAAGAGGGGGTGCTGGACGTTCCGGTGGCCGGCGTCGAGGCCGCCCTCGAGCTGATGACCTACTTCGCCGAGCTGGTCGCCGACCGGCGCGCCCACCCGACCGGAGATCTGACCACCGCCCTCACGGTGGCGGAGATCGACGGCGACCGGCTGACCGACAACGAGATCATCTCGTTCCTCATCCTCATGATCGTGGCCGGCAACGAGACGACCACCAAGCTCCTGGCCCACGCCTGGTACTGGGCCGCCCACCACGGCGATGCGGCCCGGCAGGTGCTGGCCGCGCCGGCGCGGATCCCGGCCTGGATCGAGGAAACCCTGCGCTACGACACGTCCACGCAGATGCTGGTGCGGGTGGCCAACGGTCCGATCGAGGTGCTCGGCACGCCGATCGAGGCCGACACCCCGGTCCTGCTGCTGCTCGGGTCGGCCAACCGCGATCCCGGGGCCTTCCCCGATCCGGACAAATATGACATCGGTCGCGACACGACCGGGATCATCAGCTTCGGGGCCGGCCGCCACTTCTGCCTCGGCGCCGCCCTGGCCCGACTGGAGGCCCGCACCGTCCTGCGCCTGCTCGTCGAACGCATCTCCGGGTGGTCGGTCGACGAGGCACAGGCCGAGCGGGTCCATTCGATCAACGTGCGGGGCTTCGCCGCCCTGCCCACGACTGTGGAGGTGCGCTGAATGGCCACGATCACCGATCCGCCCCGGGTGTCCGGAGGCGGCGAACCGAACGGCCACCTGGAGGAGTTGCGGCGCGACCCGCTCGCCCTGATGCACCGGGTCCGCCAGGAGTGCGGCCCGATCGGTGCGTTCGACCTGGCCGGTCGCGACGTCGTGCTGCTGACCGGCGCAGAAGCCAATGAGTTCTTCTTCCGGGCTCCGGAGGACCAGCTCGATCAGGCCGAGGCCTACCCGTTCATGAAGCCGATCTTCGGCGAGGGGGTCGTCTTCGATGCGCCGCCGGAACGCCGCCGGGAAATGCTCCACAACCAGTCCCTCCGGGACAAGTTCATGCGCGGCCACGCCGCCACCATCGCCGGCGAGGTCGCCGGCATGGTCGCCACCTGGTCGGACGAGGGCACCATCGACCTGCTCGACTGGTTCGCCGAGCTGACCATCTACACGTCGTCGGCCTGCCTCATCGGCCGGCGTTTCCGCAACGACCTGGACCGGCGCTTCGCCGAGCTCTACCACGAACTGGAGCGGGGCACCGACGCCGTCGCCTACGTCGACCCGTACGCGCCGATCGAGAGCTTCCGTCGCCGCGACGAGGCTCGTGTCGGACTGGTCGCGCTGGTCCAGGAGATCATGGACCGGCGGAGGATCGAACCGCCGCCCGACGAAGACGACCGCGACCTGCTCGACGTGCTGATGTCGATCACCGACGACGACGGAGGGCCCCGGTTCAGCACCGACATGGTCACCGGCATGTTCATCTCGATGATGTTCGCCGGCCACCACACCACGTCAGGAACGGCCGCCTGGACTCTCATCGAGATGCTGCGCCACCCCGAGGTCATGGCCCGGGTCCGCGCCGAGGTCGACGCGCTGCCCGGCGGGGACGAACTGACCTACCAGGCCCTGCGCGACATCCCATTGCTGGAGTCGGCCATCAAAGAGGCGCTGCGCCTGCACCCGCCCCTGATCCTGGTGTTACGGGTGGCCACCGAGGACATGGAGATCCTGGGGCACCGGGTGGCGGCCGGTGCCCTGGTCGGCGCCAGCCCGGCCGTATCCAACCGCATCGGCGAGGACTTCGCCGACCCCGATGCCTTCGTACCCGACCGCTATCTGGAACCCGAGTTCGCCGACCGCGAGCACCCGTGGACGTGGATCCCGTTCGGGGCCGGCCGCCACCGGTGCGTCGGCGCCCCGTTCGCCATGATGCAGTTGAAGGCCATCTTCACGGTCCTGCTCCGCAACTACGACTTCGAGCTGGCCCAGCCCCCCGAGTCGTACCGGAACGACCATTCGAAGATGGTGGTCCAGTTGGCCCAACCGTGCGTGGCCCGGTACCGGGCCCGCACCGGCGCCTAGACGTGCGGATCGAAGTGGACCGCGACCTGTGCCAGGGGCACGGCGTCTGCGAGTCCGAGGCCCCCGACCTGTTCTCGGTGTCGAAGGACGGTCAGCTGACCGTCGTCGACGCCAACCCACCCGAAACCAGCAGGGCCGAGGCGATGGCTGCCGTACGGTTCTGCCCGACCGGCGCCCTGCGCATCCAGGAGGACTGAACCCGTGCCCGCATACCCCTACGACGAGTTGAAAGAGATGGTCGATCGCTGGTTGGACGCCAACCGGCGGTCCCAGGAGGAGGACGACTGGACCATCCTGGCCGACATGTTCACCGAGGACGCGACCTACGGCTGGAACATCGGCCCCAAGGAGGACTTCATGGCCGTCGGTCGCGACGAGATCCGTGATGTCGCCGTCGGCTTGGAGATGGGCGGCCTCGACGGCTGGACCTACCCGTACCAGAAGGTCCTGATCGACGAGCACCAGGGCGAGATCGTGGGCTTCTGGAAGCAGATCGCCGGCGCCCCCCGCCCGGGCGGCGGGACCTACGAGGTTCCGGGCCTGGGCGGTAGCTGGTTCCGCTACGGCGGGGACTTCAAGTGGGCCTGGCAACGGGACTTCTTCGACGTCGGCAACGCGACTGCCATCTTCATGGAGATGATCCGCGACGAAACCCTCTCGCCGGGCATGACCAAGCGGATGGAGCGGGCCGTGTCGGGTAACCGCCTGCCCGGCCACTACCGCGTCGGGGAGGCTCCGGTCGGCCTGTGGGACTGAGCGGCGAGCGCGCCGCGCTCGCCCGGATGGGCCGGGAATGGTTGCTGCACGGCCACTTGCAGGACCGGGTCGGAGTCCCGCTGTGGCTGGGCCGAGGCGGTCGTCAGGGCATGGAGCAGTTGGCCATCGACGAGTGGATGACCGCCAGCCCGGTGTATTCGAAACGCATGCAGCGCCTGCTCCGCTTCGGCCCGGCCGGCGGCGGCGGCGACGGCGTGCCGGACATCTTCAAGAACCTGCAGCTCGACATCGGCGCGCCGCACGGTTTCCTCGACTTCCACTACCGGGTCGACGACGACCGCCACGGCCAGTTCTGGCTGGCCCACTGCGGGGCGCTCATGGATGTGGAACCGATGGGCACCGACTTCGTGGTCGGTATGTGCCACACCATCGAGGATCCGACCTTCGACGCCACCGCCGGTGCGACCAACCGGTACGCCCGGGTCCGGCCGCGGCACCGCCCGCCGAGGGTGCCGGCCAATCGTCACCCCCACTGTCACTGGACGGTCACCGTCGGCCAGGCCGGTGACTGGCCGCCGGCCGAGGTCCATGAGGACCTGGCCGAGATGGAAACCTCCCCCCTGGCCCAGCTGCCGATCCCGTCGATCGGAGACGTCGCCGACGCCGGCGGCGGCGGACAGGTGGACTACGCCGGACCGTTCGACCCCGACTTCCGCCTGGAGCAGATGGCGGCGACCACGCTGGCGGCCATCCTCGACGAGTTCGCCCATCAGGCCCACCTACTGCTGCGGGCCTATGCCCTGGCCGTCGGCCGGCGCATCGGAGAGGACGACGCCACCCGGATGGGCCACCGGGTGGTCGTCGGCCAGGCCGCCCTCACCGCCGAACGCCTCCTGCGCCTCCCGGATGCACCCGGAGGGGGAGCCGCCGAGCGGGCGGCCTGGCTGTTCCAGAACCATCCTCTGTTCCACCCCCGGGCCCTCACCGATCTGACGGTGGACACCGACCGGAACCGGGTCCGGCTGGCCGTGCGCGGTGGTCACGCGCTCGAACACCCCGATCCGTTCACCGCCTGGGCCATGATCGACCGCTTCGGTCCCGAGCCGATCGCCGAGATAGCCCGGGCCGCAGATCGGCGGGCCACGGTGGCCGACGACCGATCGGTGCCCGGCGAGCAGGTGGCCTGGACCATCGGCTTCGACGGGCCACCCATTCCTGAACCGACGGAGCTGGCCCTGGCCCGCTTCAGCACCGGCGCCACCTTCGACCTGGAAGCGCCCCGCCCGGCGGTCCGGCCCTGAGTCCGGTCCCCGCCCGACACCGACCGGTTCCCCTGGAAATCGGACGTATACGGACAAAGGTCCTGTCCTTTGACCGCCTCGTCGGGCGCGACGGGGGTAGCCTCCAGCGTCGATGACCGACGTCAACCCGGGACGGATCGGGATGACCAGCACCGAGGTCGCGCTCCTCGGCGAGCGGGAGGCTCTGGCCCGGCTCGAGTTGCTGGCCACCGTCAGTGGCCTGCTCGAGTCCGCCCTCGACGATTACGACGAGGCCATCGACAGCGTGGCCGAGGCCTGCGTGGCCGATTTCGCCGACATGTGCGTCATCGAGTCGATCGGCGTCGACGGCCGGGTGTCGGTTGTCAGCTACCGGGCCGCCCGTCAACATGATCTGGAGCTGCCCACCATCTGGAGCCCGGTCGGGCGCCAGGTCGCACCCGATCGCCGGCCGGTGCTCAGCTTCCGGCGCCCCGGGAACGACAGCCACCAGTCGCTGGCCGCCCGGCAGACGATGGAGCGACTGGATGCCCAGTCGTTGATGGTCGTCCCGGTGACCGCCGGCGGGGTTATCGTCGGCTGGCTGGTCGCCGCCGCCGGCGGTCACCGGCGCGGGTTTCGCCCGTCCGCCCTGCGGGTCGCCACCGAGATCGCCGGCCGCATCGGCCTGACCGTCCACTCCGTCCTCCTGCGCCGGGAGATGCAGGGGGCGTCGAGGGAGCAGGCCCGGACCGTCCGGCGGCTGCGGCGGCTGGCCGCGGCCGCCACCAACCTGGCCGGGGCGGCGACCCCGCAGGCGGTGCTGGAGACGGCCTGCCAAGAGGCGTGCGCCATCCACGAGGCGCGCGGTGCGGCCGCCCGATGGGCCAAGGCGGACGGGACCGCGGTTGCAGCCGAGGCCGGCGTGGTCGACCTGTCCGTGCTCGAACGGGCCTTCGAGGCGGTCACGTCGGGGCGGGTCGACCGCGGCCCCGGCTGGATCGCCTACCCCCTGCCCAATACCGACCCCTGGCAGCACGCCGGGCTGGTCGTGTTCGTCGCCGGGGACCTGACCGGCGACGAGGAACCGGTCCTCAGCTCGCTGGCATCACTCATCCCGGTCGCCTTCGAGCGGGCCCTCGGCACCGAGACGGCGGTCAAGCACGAGGTCAGGTTGCGGGCCGTCCTCGACACGTCACCGGTCGCCCTCATCGAGTTGGGCACCGACGGGGCCATCACCTCGGTCAACAAACGGGGCCAGGACCTTCTGGGATGGACCGCCGACCCGACGACCTGGTTGCCGCCGGAGGCCCTCCGCCGGGTCATGGGCGACGTCGCCCATCGGGTCCTCGAATCCGGGGACATGGTCACCAGGACGGCGACCTACGAGGGCCTCGAGGTGTCGCTGTCGGGCGCCCGCCTGCCACCGGTGTACGCAGGCGAGACCGACACCGTCCTGGTGGCCGGGGTCGACCTGACCGAGATCCGCCGGGCCGAGCGGGCGCTCATCCAGGCCCAGCGGCTGGACGCCATGGGCCAGGTCGCGGGCCGGGTGGCGCACGACTTCAACAACCTGTTGACCCTGATCATCGGGTACGCGTCGATCCTGCGGCGGGGCATCAGCGACGAGCGCCAGCTCGACATGATCGCCAATATCGAGGCCGCCTCGAAACGGGCGGCCACGTTGACCCAGCAGATGCTGGACATGACCCGCCAGCGGGTCGATACCGGCGTGGTCATCGATCTGGGCTCGGCCGTGTCCGGCCTCGACGCGGTACTGGCCCGGGTGGCCGGGCCGAAGGTCGAGCTGCAGATCCGGGCGTCCCGCAACGTCATCAAGGTGCGGCTGGACCCGAGCGAGATGGAGCAGATCGTCGTCAACCTGGTGATCAACGCGTGTGACGCGATGAACAGCGAGGGCCGGATCGACGTCAGTGTGCAGGTGGCGGCCCCACCGCCCGACGAGGTGCGGCGCCACAGCCTGCCGAGCGGCCCGCTCGCCCTCTTGACCGTCCGCGACGACGGTCCGGGGATGCCGGCCGACGTCCTGGCCCGGTGCATGGAGCCGTTCTTCACCACCAAGGAGCGTGGCCACGGGACCGGCCTGGGGCTGCCGACGGTCTACGGGCTGGTGCAGGAGCGGGGCGGCCAGATGATCATCGACTCGGAGGTGGGAGTGGGCACCACGATCCGTATCTGGCTGCCGCTGGAGCGCGACGCCATCGTGACCGCCGCCTCCGACGACACCGAGACGTGGCCGGCCGGTCGCCGGGTGTCGGGCCGGGTGGCGCTCATCGAGGACGAGGCCGACCTGAAGGAGATGGCGGTCGACGCCCTGCGCTCGATCGGGTTGGAGGTGGTCTCGTTCTCGTCGGCCGAAGAGGCGAAAGTCGACCTGCTGCCCGACGCGCTGGCTGGATTCGATGCCGTCGTCACCGACGTCATCCTCCCCCACCAGTCCGGCATCGAGCTGGTGGCCGAGCTGCGCCGGCAGGACCGCTGGCTGCCGGTTGTGTTCATGACCGGCTACACCGGCGCCCGGGACAACCCGCCGGACCAGGGCGATCCGGTCGTGCTCAAGCCCTACACCCCCGACCAGCTACGGGTCAGGGTGGCCGAGGTCGTCTCCCTCGGCCGGATCAGGGCTCGAAACGGTAGCCCACCCCCCGGACCGTAGTGATCCAGCGGGGTTTGGCCGGGTCCTGCTCGATCTTGTGCCGGACCCGGCGGACGTGCTCGGTCACGGTGGCCTCGTCCTGCCACTCCGACCGCGACGACCACACATGCTCCAACAGCTGACCGCGGCTGAACACCTGCCGCGGGGAGCGGGCCAGGAAAGCCAGCAGGTCGAACTCCTTGGCCGTCAGGTCGATGGGCTGGCCGTCGATGGTGACATCACGGGTCATCTCGTCGACCCTCAGACCGGAGGCCTCCACCGGGCCGGCCGGGGCGGCGACCGCCGGTCCGGGCTGGGTCCGGGCGCTGCGGCGCAGCACCGTCTCCACCCGGGCGACCAGTTCCACCGGGGAGAACGGCTTCGGCAGGAAGTCGTCGGCGCCCAGGCGCAGACCGAGCACCCGGTCGGCCGTGTCGCCCTTACCGCTGATCAGGATGACCGGCAGCTCGCCCTGCTCCCGGATGCGGGCCAGCACCAGGCGGCCGTCGTCGACGCCCAGTGATACGTCGAGCACGACCAGGTCGGTCTCGGCCTTCTCGACCTCGGCCACGGCGCTGGGCGCGTCCGAGACCAGGGTGACCGGATAGCCCTCCCCCTCCAGCACCAGCTGGAGAAGGGAACGCAGTTGAGGGTCGTCGTCAACGACGAGTATGCGAGCGTCACGCTTCGGCGCCATGATCAACCGGAGAGACTACCTGAAGTCGAGTTGACCTCATGTTGTTCCCCGCGAGGGAGCGCCGTGGCCCGGCCCCACCAGACTGAAAGGCGTGGAAGCGGTCAATGTCGTAGAAACCGGAGACTACCGTGGTCCCCTGTGGGTGCCCACTGGAGCGCGATCTTCGGATCAGGCACCGGCTGGCGGGCCCGTGTCCATCCGGGGGAGGTCGGGCGCGTAGTTCACGTGTCTGATCGGTTCGGGCCGACCCGCTCCTGAGCGGGGCTGGGGCGCCGAACGTTCGTGGCGATCCCCGCCGGTCTGGGGGCAGCCGTCCGGGCTTCTGGTCGGGACGGTACCGGCGGGGATCGCCACTTTTCTCGTTCCCGACGGGCCCGACCGCACCGATCGGTCCAGACCGGGCGCACCGGTCGGCTCGGACCGGGCCGGCCGATCCGTCGACTACGAGAATCCGGGGCGGCGGCTCAGGCCCGTACGGCCGCCGGAGCGGTGTACACGTCCTGCGGGTACAGGCTGGCTTCGACCGCCGTCTGCAGGTCGATCCGCCCGTCTGCGACCAGTTCCGACAAGCTGGTCTCGAGGGTGCGCATGCCGGCCGTGTCCTGGGCGGCGAAGGCCTCCCGCAGGTGAGCGGTGGCACCGTCGCGGATGAGCCGGCGGATGGCCGGTACCCCGACCAGGAGCTCGAACGCCGGCACCAGGCTCTCATCGCGGGTCGGCAGCAACCGCTGGTACAGCACGGCCAGCAGGGTGCCGGCCAGCTGCACCCTGACCTGCTCGCGGGCGCCGGCCGGGAAGACCTCGATGAGACGGTCGATGCAGGATACGGAATCGTTGATCGACATGCCTCCGATGACCCGGTGTCCGGTCTCGGCAATGGCCAGGACCGCCGATATGGTCTCAGCGTCCCGAATGTCGGATACCACGACCACGTCGGGGCTGCCCCGCAGCACGGTGCTGAGACCGGTGGCGAACGACCGGGTGTCGGTGCCCACCTCGCGCTGGCTGACGACCGACAGCCGGTTGGCGTGGACGAACTCGATCGGGTCCTCGATGGCGATGATGTGGCTCTGCTCGGTCCGGTTGATCTGATCGATCATGGCCGCCATCGTCGTGGACTTCCCCGACCCGGCCTGCCCGGTGACCAGCACGAGTCCGGGGCGGCCGACGATCAGGTCGCCCATCTCCGGCGGCACCCCGAGCTCGCCGAGCGTCGGTATCCGCAGCGGGATCGGGTGCAACGTGGCCGAGCAGGTGTTGCGCTGGTAGAAGATCGTCGTCCGCACCCGGGACCGGTTGCGCCAGGTGAAGGAGAACTCGATCTCCCGTCCGAGGTGGACCCGCTCGCCGTAGTGGTCGTCGATCTGGGCGCGCATGATGGCCTCGATCTCCTCGCCGGTGAGCGGATCGGCCCCCTCGATCGCCGCCAGCGCCCCGTGCAACCGCATGACCGGCGCCGAGCCGTCACTGAGCAGGATGTCCGAGCCGCCGCGCTCGTGGAGCACCGACAGCCAGGCATCAAGTCGCGCTTCGGTGGCCACTTCTACCGATGATTGGTGAAAGCGGTCACACCGGCGGCAACGCCCTCCCAAGAGATTCACAATCGGCCCGGCCGGGAATGACCCGACCACGCCGGCCGTCCAGGAGGGACCCGCTCGGCACCTTCTTACACAAAGCTCAGAATCGTAGGTTTAACTACCCCAGCCGGTCTACGTAGTCTGGCCCACGAACCCATGACCGATACACCCGAATCACACCCGAACGAGGACCAGCCGGACGCACCCGAGCACGGGTGGGCGGACTCGGCCCGAGGATCGAGCCAGCCCGAGGACCGAAGGTCGCCGGGTGACCCGCCGGCCGGGGACGCCCCAGGACCGGGCTGGATGCCGCCGCCGCCACCTTCGGGCTGGGACCGCGGCTGGCGGGATCCGTCGGCCCCGTTCCCGCCTCCGCCGGGGGGCCGCCCGCCCGGACCCCCGTTCGCCAACGGGGGTTACGGCTACGGCCCCGGCCCGGGGTACGAGAACGGCCAGCCCTACGGCTACTGGCAACCGCAATGGGGCGGCCGGCCGGGCGATGCCGGCACCCCTGGTTGGTACGGGTGGGGCCAACCCCGGCCCCGCCGGAGCCTGCCCGGGACGGTGACCGCCCTCCTGCTGGCGGTGGCTGTGCTCGTCGGCCTCGGTATCGGCCACGGCGTCTGGAACTCCCACGTATCGGTCGGGTCCCCCTCCGGCGGATCGGCCAACGGGCTGGGCGGCAACAACGGACTGGGCGGCAGCAACGGTTCAGGCACCAATGGCGGCAGCAACGGCCTCGGCAACAACTTCGGTGGCAATGGCAACAGCGGGACCGGCGGCACCGGGACCGGCGGTGGCTCGAGCAGTGCGGCGGCGTCGGCGGCCAGCAACGATCTGGTCGACATCGACACCGTATTGAGCTACGCCAACGGCGAGGCGGCCGGCACCGGGATCGTCCTGTCCTCGGACGGATACATCCTCACCAACAACCATGTGATCTCCGGGGCCACGGCGATCAGCGCCACCGATATCGCCAACGGGCAGAAGTACACCGCCGACGTGGTCGGCTACGACCGCACCCACGACGTCGCCGTGATCAAGCTGCGCAACGCGTCCGGCCTGAAGGTCGCGTCCATCGGCAACTCGTCGCAGGTGTCCACCAACGAGAGTGTGATCGGACTGGGCAACGCCGGTGGCGTGGGCGGCACGCCCAGCGTGGCGCCCGGGCAGGTGACCGACCTCAACCAGTCGATAACCGCCGAGGACGAATCCAACGGCACCAGCGAGAAGCTGTCCGGGCTCATCGAGACCAACTGCAACATCCAACCCGGTGATTCCGGGGGCGCCCTCATCGACTCGTCCGGCCGGGTGGTCGGGATGGACACCGCCGCCTCGACCGGCTTCTCCTTCCAGACGCAGGGCAACCAGGGCTTCGCCATCCCGATCAACTCGGCCGTCACGATCGCCAACCAGATCCGGTCCGGGCAGGCCAGCCAATCGGTCCACATCGGCAACACCGCCTTCCTCGGTGTGGAGATCGACACGTCGCAGTCGGCTCAGGGCACTCAAGGGGCGGTCGTCAGCAAGCCGATTTCCGGAGGCCCGGCCGCCGCCGCCGGCATTGTCACCGGTGATGTCATAACCCAGTTGGGTGGCCAGGCGGTCGACACCCCGTCGACTCTGACCAACCTGATCGGCAAGTACCACCCGGGGGACCAGGTGGCCATCACCTGGCTCACCGCCACCGGGCAGACGCAGAACGCCACCGTCGTACTGGCCAACGGGCCGGCCGCCTGAACACCTACGCTCCCGGTCGATGACCTCTTGGGCGGGCCTGGAGGTCGTGGCCGCCCAGCCCTTACTGGCCGGCACCGACCCGGGCCAGATCGACGCCCTCACCCGGCTGCTCGAACCGGTCGTGGCCACGCCCGGCCAGGTCCTCGGCCGGGAGGGCGAGCCCGGCCACCGGTTCTGGCTCGTGGTGGACGGCGAGTTGGAGGTGACGGTGCGGACGGCGGCCGGCACCCGTCGGCTGGCGACGGTCGGACCCGGCGCCATCGTCGGTGAGCTGGCGCTCCTCCGGCGCCAGCCCCGCACTGCGACCATCACCGCCATGCGGCCGTCCCGGCTCCTGGCGGGTGACGAGGAGGCCATGGACCGGATCCTGGCCGGGCCTGAGGTGCGCGCCCGGGTGGACCGGCTGGCCAGCGCCCGGCTGGCCCAGGACGCCCACCCGGTCCACGCCCGGTTGGCCGACGGCTCCGAGATAATCATCCGGCCGCTGCTGCCCTCGGACCGGAACGGTCTGGACTCGGCCCTGCACTCGCTGTCCAGCCAGAGCCTGCGCCGCCGCTTCTTCAGTGCCGGCGCCCCCTCCGACGCCCTGGTCGACTATCTCATCGACATCGACTTCGTCGACCATTTCGCCTGGATCGCCTTCGATGGCCGGACCCACTCCGGTATGGCGGTGGCCCGGTACATCCGGCGGACCGGTGATCCGGCGGCCGAGATGGCGTTCACCACTCTCGACTCCTTCCAGGGTCGGGGAGTCGGGACGTTCCTGCTCGGCGCGCTGGGCGTGGCCGCCCAGGTGGCCGGTGTCGACACCCTCGTCGCCCATGTACTCGAGGACAACCGCGCCATGCGGAAGGTGTTCGCCAAGGCCGGGGGTCGATCCCGCTACGACGAGCCCGGCGTTGTGGTGGTGACGGTCGATCCCTCGCGCGCCGCCGCCCTGATCGACCACCCGACGGCTTCGGCCATCGCCGCCTCGGTGGGCGACGTGGTCACGGCCGCCTCGCTGGCGTTGACCCAGCCACCGGAGCCGCCGGCGCCCGTCCCGCCCCGCTAGCCGACGGCGTCGACCAGGCCCCACCGGGCGGCCGTGCCGGCATCGACCGGGTGCCCGGTGAGGGCCATCCACGCCGTTCGCTGCCGGCCGATGCGCCGGGGCAGGCTCACCGTGCCGCCCGCCCCCGGTATCAGTCCCATGGCCAGTTCGGGCAGCCAGATGCGCGTGTCGGGATGGGCCACCACCGAACCGGCGAACGCCGGTATCTCGATGCCCGAGCCGGCGCACACGCCATGGATGCGGGCCTCCACCCGGTCGGCCATCAAGCTGATCAACCGCCCCGGGCTGCGGGCCACCCGGACGATGTGCGACGTGACCGGGTCGGGGGCGGTACCGAACTCGGACAGGTCCCCCCCGCTGCAGAACGAGCGACCCCGGCCGGCCACGACGACGGTGACGGCCGGGTCGGCCATGGCCGCGGCCAGGACGTCGCACAGGTCGTCGCGCATCTGCCGGTTGTAGGCGTTGTGGACGTCCGGCCGGTTCAGGGTCACGGTCATGATCGGGCCGTCCCGGTCGACGAGCAGTGTGCCGCCATCGGCCGGGCGGATCCGGGGGGCGGGTCGCCGATCCCGCCAGCGGCCGAACTCGGGGCCGGCCTGGAGGACCGAGTAGGCCAGCGATTCGTGGATCAGGCCGCCTCCGATCCCATCCACGCCGGCGCCAGCCCGGAGCAGGTGCACGAGGGTGACAGCCGCGCCCGGGGCGCCTGTGACCGCCCGGTCCAGGTCGTCCACCGACATCGCAGCAGCCACCCACGGCGGCGGCGGATCAGGGGCGCCGGTGATGGCCACGTCGGGGCCGTCGGGGGCCAGGTCCGGCGAGTCCCGGCTGACCGCCACCACGACCGCCGGGAAGGCCGGCGGCACCGACAGCCGGTCGGCATCGCCGCCGTCGACATCCACCACGATCAGCGGCCGGTCATCAGGCCACACCGGGCCGGCCCATCCTGACCGGAAGGCCTCGATCAGATCGAGGCCTTCGGCCAGCGTCAGCAAAGCCTCAGCGGATCTCTCGCAGGCCGGCCAGGATGCGTGGCGTCACGCCCGAGTCCTTGTACGGCATGTACAGACTGATGCGGTCGATCACGTCACCGAAGCGACGGTGCAGCTCCGACGGGATCTCCTCCGGCGTACCCCTCACCGCGAACGCATCGAGGACCTCGTCACTCACGCGCCGACCCATCTCGTCCCACTCCCCCTGCTTGGACAGGGCGTTCAGCTCGGTCTGCAACTCACCCCAGCCGTGCGCCTCGAGCACGCCCCGGTACGACGGCGTCGACGCGTAGAAGGCGATCTGCTTGCGGGTGCCGGCGTCGGCCGCGGCGACCTCTTCGTCGGTGTCGCCGGTCACGATGAAGGCCGGGTAGGAGAGCTGGAAGTCGGCCCGGGTCCGCCCCGACGCGGCCAGGCCCCGCTCGATCGCCGGCAGGGTCACCTCCCGGAGGTACTTCTCGGTGGTGAACCCGTGGACCAGCATCCCGTCCGCCACTTCGGCGGCCACTTTGGCCATGCCCTCACCTACGGCGGCGAGGAAGACCTTGGGAGGGCCGAAGGAGTTCGGACCGGGATCGAAGAACGGGGTCATGAGGGTGTGGGTGTAGAAGTCGCCCCGGAAATCCAGCTTGGTGCCGTTCTGCCAGCAGTCCCAGATGGCCCGCATGGCCAGTATGAACTCCCGCATGCGGGGGGCCGGGTGCGACCACGGCATGGAGAACCGCTTCTCGATGTGCGGCTTGATCTGCGAGCCCAGGCCGAGCATGAACCGGCCGCCGGAGAAGTGGTTGAGATCCCATGCCGAGTTGGCCAGGGTCATCGGGCTGCGCCCGAACGCCACCACGATCCCGGTCCCGAGACCGATGGTCTCGGTGTGCTCGGCGGCGATCAGGAGCGGGAGCATCGGATCGTGGGCCGTCTCCGCCGACCAGACGGCGTCGTAGCCGGCCTGCTCCGCCTTGATGGCCGATTCCCCGGCCAGATTCAGATCGCTGCCGATGCCTCCGTCGATGAGCATGACTGCGATAGTAGGTCGGGCCGGGCGGCGATGGCCCGGGCCCGGCGGGCGATGGTCCGGGTCCGGCCGGCGATGGTCCGGGTCCGGCCGGCGCTCTCGGCGCTCAGGCCAGGCGGGCCCGGAGCGGGCTGATGGTGGCCATGCGCGGCGATTGGCGCCCGTTCAACCAGGCCCGGCACATCTCCAGCGGCATGGCCGGCGCCAACAGGTGACCCTGGACCAGATCGCAACCGAGAACTACCAGCCGATCCCATGCGTCCTGGCGCTCGACCCCTTCGGCGATGACCTCGTGACCCATGTTCCGGGCCAGCTCGATGGTGGCCCGGACGATGGCCTCGTCCCCCTCGTGCTGGTGCATGGTCATGACGAAGGAACGGTCGATCTTGACCGTGTGCACGGGCAGGCGCTTCAGTCGGGACAACGACGAGTACCCGGTGCCGAAGTCGTCGATGGCGATCTTGACGCCCAGGCGATCCAGCTGTTCGAGGGCCCTCTGGGCCCCCTCGGGATCGGCCATCATCGACGACTCGGTGATCTCGAGCGTCAGATCGGCGGGCGGGATACCGGTCGCCATCAGCAGGCGGCCGAGCCGCTCGGCGACGTCCGGTCCGGTCAGGCTGCGGGCCGAGAAATTGACCGCCATCGTCAACTCGAATCCGTCCCGCCGCCACGCCGCCAGGTCCTTCAACGAGGTGTCCAGCACCCACCATGTGATGGGCTCGATCAGGCCCGACTGCTCGGCCACCGGGATGAACTCGGACGGCGAGATGCTCCCGTACTCGGGGTGCCGCCAGCGCAACAGGGCCTCCATGCCGACCACCTCGCCGGTGCCCATCCGGGCCACCGGCTGGTACCAGACGGCCAGGTCACCGGTGTCGAGGGCGGCCCGCAGCTCATTGGTCAGCGTGAGGCGGCGCTTGGCGTGCTGGTCGATATCCCGGTCGTAGGCGACCACGCCCCGGCGGTTGGTCTTGGCCTCGTACATGGCCACGTCGGCCCGCCTCAGAAGGGTCGAGGGATCGGTCCCGTGTTCGGGCGCCACGGCCACGCCGACGCTGGCGCTGACCTCGAGGGCCACGCCCTCGACGGTCACCGGCTGGGACACGGCGTCGCGCACGGCCCGGGCGATACCCATGATCTGGTCCGGCCCCTCGGCCTCGGGGATGACGAACGCGAACTCGTCGCCGCCCAGGCGGGCGGCCGAACGCTCCAGGCCGAGCCGGTCCAGGATGCGGGCCGCCACCTCCTGCAGGACGGCGTCACCGGTGTGGTGCCCGAGCGTGTCGTTGATGTCCTTGAACCCGTCCAGGTCCATGAGCATCACCCCGACCCGCTCATCGCGACCGCGCTCCTCGAGTGCGACCCCGACCCGGTTGCCGAACATCACCCGGTTGCCCAGGCCGGTCAGGCTGTCGTGGAGGGCCTGGTGCTGACGGGCGGCCACCTCCAGCCGGAGCTGATCGAGCCGATGGCTGCTGGTCAGCGCCGTTCCCAGATTGGCGGCCACCGCCTCGAGCAGCCGGACGTCCTCGGCACCGAAACCGTCCGGGCGGTCGTCTCCCACCACCAGGACGGCCACGCCCTGTTCGTCCAGGAACACGGGCACCGCGACCAGGGCCGGAAGTGGGTGACCGGAGCGGTCTGATCGGTCCGGCCGGACGCACATCGTCCGGCGGGTACCGGCGACCTCGTCCTCCAGGGCCGTCGCCGGTCCGAACTCACGGGTCATCTCCCCCCCGGGCTCGAGCGAGCACCGGATCCCGCCCAGCTCGTCGGGGAGGCGCAGTTCGGTGTGGGTGGCCGAGACCATCGCTCCCGAGTCGGCGAGCGAGACGCCGATGATCTCGTCGGTATCGGACAGGGAGGCCAGCCGGACCGTGTAGGCGTAGAGCTTCTCCAGGTCGGCCATGCGGGCGCGGACCCGACGGGCGGCGCGGTACCAGAGGCCGACAGAGATGGCCGCCGCCGCGATCAGGCCCAGCCCCCAGGCCTGCAGCCAGACGACCGTTGCCCCCAGCCGGGTGCTGACCCGGCTGGCCCCGACCACCACCAGAACGCCGAGCACGAGGGCGGTGAGTCCGAAAGCGACGGTGCCCGCCTTCACCCGCGCCGAGGAGGCTCGGTGCTCCCGCCAGCTCGGGCCTTTAGGCGTGGTCGGCAAAGTTGTCCCTCATTTGGGTCTAACCGGGAATTGTTAGCAGTCGAGGGAGTATTACGGGCAGAAGGTCGCTAGTCAACGAGCCTGTCAATTGGCGCTCAACCGGGAAACGGTGGAAATCCCCGTTCGGGCCCGCTACGTTGCCGCGCCGTGGGATACCCGATCGAGGAGATTCAAGCGGCCTTTGACCACTACCGCGAGGCGGCCGCCGACTCCGGCCGGACCGGTAACTGGGAACCTTTCATCGGCTGCTTCACCGAGGACGTCGACTACATCGAGCACCATTACGGTCGGTTCAAAGGACGGGCCGAGGTGCGGGAGTGGATCGTTCCGGCCATGACCGCCTTCCCGGTCGACCACATGACGTCGTTCCCGTGGAACTGGCACGTGATCGATGCCGAACACGGTTGGGTCATCGGCGAGGTGGCCAACGTCATGGACGATCCGGGCGACGGGCAGAAGTACGAGGCGGCCAACTGGACCAGGCTGGTCTACGCCGGCGACGGGCTCTTCAGCGAGGAAGAGGACGTCTACAACCCGACCGAATTCGGAGACATGATCCTCGCCTGGCTCGAGGCCTGGAAGGCCCACCATCCCTATGCCCGCCGGCCGGCCTCGGACTGACCGGGCCGGACCGACTCAGTTCGAACGCGGCATCTCGAACTTGTAACCGAGTCCCCGGACGGTCGTGATCCGTGACGGTCGGGACGGGTCGGGTTCCACCTTGGCCCGCAGCCGCTTGATGTGCACATCCAGGGTCTTGGTGTCGCCCACGTAGTTGGGTCCCCAGATCCGGTCGATGAGGGTCTCCCGGGTCAGCACCCGACCGGCATTGCCCATCAGCAGCTCGAGCAACTCGAACTCCTTCAGCGGGAGTGGCACCAGGTCGCCGTCCAGGTGGACCTCGTGGCGTTCCGGATCGATGGACAGTCCGTCGATCTCCATCGATTCGGCGGTCAGCACCGAATCGTCGGTCGCCCCGGATCGGCGCATCACGGCCCGCATCCGGGCGACCAGCTCCCGCAAGCGGAAGGGCTTGGTCACATAGTCATCGGCGCCGACCTCGAGACCGACGACGGTGTCGATCTCGCTGCTCTTGGCCGTGACCATGATGATCGGTATCCGGCTACGCGTGCGGATCTCCCGGCACACGTCGATGCCGCTCTTCTTGGGCAACCACAGATCGAGGAGGATCAGGTCGGGCCGGATACGGTCGAACAGCTCCACGCCTTCCACCCCGTCGCGGGCCACGGTGACGAGGAAGCCCTCCCGCTTCAGCCCGACCACCAGAGCCTCGACGAACGACTCCTCGTCCTCTACGACCAGAACGGAAATGGTGTCAGTCATCGTCATCATCTAGGGCTCCTTCTCTCGCCCCGGGATCCGGTGGCGGTGAGCTGTTGTCGGCGACCGGCACCGCCGGGAGCGTCAGGTAGAACGTTGATCCTTCGCCTTCGACCGACTCCACGCTGACCCGGCCGCCGTGGTTGGCCGCGACATGGCGGACGATGGACAGGCCCAGCCCGGTTCCGCCGGTGGCCCGGGAGCGGGCCCGATCGACCCGGTAGAACCGCTCGAATATCCGCTCGTGATCCCGGGCCGGGATACCGACGCCGTGGTCGCCGATAGAGATGGTGACCATCGGTCCCTGCGAGGAGACCTCGACCCTCACGCAGTCGCCCGCCTCCGAGTACTTGATGGCGTTCTCCACCAGGTTCTTGACCGCCGACACCAGATCCCGGCGATCGCCGGCCACCGCCAGGCCGCCGGGGATCGGGCCCAGCTCGATCTGGACCTCGAGACCCGACGCCACCGTGGACAAAGCGTTCACCGCATCGGACACGAACTCCGTCACCGGCACCAGGGCGCCGCTGGGCGATTCGTTGGCCTCGATGCGGGAGAGATCCAGCAGGTCGTCGATGATCTGGCTGAGTCGGTCGGCCTCACCACCCATGCGCCGCACCAGGCGGGCGACCACCTCCGGGTCGCCCTCCCCGTCGATGGTCTCGGCCAGCAGGGTGAGGGCGCCGGTCGGCGTCTTCAGCTCATGGCTCACGTTGGCGACGAAGTCCCGCCGCACCGCCTCCAGTCGCAGGCGCTCGGATATGTCCTCGATGATGGCCACCGCCCCGTCGGGCACCGGCGCGCCGGTCGGGAAGGCCCTGATGGACAGGTTCCTCCGGGCCGGCGAGATCAGGTCCAATCGGCGTTCCGGGTGGGAGCCGGCCAGGGCGTCACGGATGACGTCGGATACGGCATGAGCCACCAGGGCGTCGCTCGGTCCGGCGAGCAGTCGGGCGGCCAACTGGTTCTGGAACACGATGTTGCCGGATGCGTCGCCCACCACGATCCCCTCGCCGATGCCTTCGAGGGCGGCGAGCAGGCGATCGACCAACGAACCGCCGATTGCCGTATCCGGGAGCGGTTCAAGCACCGGCCGCTCCATGGGCGCCCGGGTGGAACCCCGACTCCGAATCATCGACAGATCCTCATTTCGGCACCGAGGCTAGGCGCGCCGCTCCTGAGGATTGGCGAACCATGGAGGCCACTTCGACCGGTCTTCTCGAAGTGTTCAACCCATGTTAACCCTGAGTTCGGCTGCGCCTAACCCGGCCTTCCTAGGGTGACCCCATCCGAAGGAAAACACGCGGGTCCCGTACTGATTGCCACTCGGGCATCGACATGGCGCCTCCTATCGCCACACGCCGGGACCGCTCGACCACACCAACAGAAAGGTGCTCCCCCGCATGAAGCGTCTACTCCCGCTCGCCCTGATCGTCCCCCTGGCCGTCGCCGGCTGCGGATCGTCATCCAAGACCGGTACCGGCACCAACTCGTCGACGACTGCCTCGACTGGTAGCTCGGCGACGTCGGCGACCACCGCTTCATCGGGCGGATCGGCCAACATGAACACCGCCAACCCGACGGCACCGGTCACCATCACCGAGGCCGGCTCCAGCCTGCTCTACCCCTACCTGCAGACGATCACCCCGGGCCTGAGCACGGCCTACTCGAACGTCAAGCTGAGCTCGGCCGCCGGCGGTTCCGGTGCCGGTATCTCCGACGCCATCAACGGCACGACCAACCTGGGCGGGTCGGACGCCTACCTGAGCCCGTCGGAGTTCTCGAGCAACTCCGGTCTGCTGAACATCCCGATCGTCGTCTCCTCGCAGGACGTCGACTACAACCTGAGCGGCGTGAGCAGCCTGAAGCTGAGCGGGTCGGTCCTGGCCCAGATCTACCAGGGCAAGATCACGACCTGGAACAACCAGGCCATCGCCTCGCTGAACCCGGGCGTGACGCTGCCATCCGAGGCCATCGTCCCGGTGCGACGCCAGGATTCCTCGGGCGACACGTTCCTCTTCACCAGCCTGCTGTCCAAGACCGATCCGACGTGGAGCAGCACGGTCAGCTACAACACCAAGGTCAACTGGCCGTCGGTGGGCGCCGAGAAGGACGCCACCGGTAACGCCGGCATGGTCCAGGTCTGCGGCGCCACACCTGGCTGCATCGCCTACATCGGCATCAGCTCGCAGTCCAAGGCGGAAGCGGCCGGCCTGAAGGCGGCCCAGTTGCAGAACGCCTCCGGGGCGTTCGTGGCCAACACGCCGAGCAACGTCCTGGCTGCGGTGCAGGCCGGCTCCTCGAACATCCCGAGCAACCTGGCTCAGCCGCTGATCTACGAACCCGGCGCCACCGCCTACCCGATCGTCAACTTCGAGTACATCGTGGTGAAGAGCAGCCAGTCGAGCAGCAGCACGGCCCAGGCCATCCGTGACTTCCTGGCCTACGCCATCAGCCCGACCGGTGGCAGCAGCACCACCAACCTGGCCGCTGACCAGTTCCAGGCCCTGCCCTCCAGCGTGCTCGGCCCGGTCCAGACCGCCATCGCCAGCATCCAGTAACCCCGCACCACATCGCAGCCAGCACGAAAGCAGGATCATGACGGCAACCGTCGAGCGGCCCCAGAAGCCGACAGCGCCCCCGGCGCTGTCGGCCCGGGCCAAGAGCCGGTCGGAGCTCACCTCCGCCGACCGCGTCATCCGGGCCTTCCTGGCCGTCGCCGGGGTCATCCCGACGGCGGCCCTGGTCTTCCTGGCCGTCGTCATGCTGCGCCAGGCCCTGCCCGCCATATCGGCCAACGGAACCCACTTCTTCACCTCGACCAAGTTCAACATCGGGGTGGGGGCCAGCAACGGTGGCTACGGGACGACGACCGTGGCGGCTAGCTACGGCGTGCTGGCCCTGCTCTTCGGCACGCTGATGTGCTCGATCATCGCCCTCGTGATCGCCGTACCCGTCTCGGTCGCCGGTGCCCTCCTACTGGCGGAAAAGGTGCCGGCCCGGTTCCAGAACCCGCTGGGCGTGTTCCTGGAACTGCTGGCCGGCATCCCGAGCGTCGTCTACGGGATATGGGGCTACTTCACACTGGGCCCTTTCCTTTCACACAACATCTACCGGTGGCTGTCCGATGTGGGCATCCCGTGGTTGGACGGCCGGCCGCAGGCGACCGGCCTGTTGACCGCCTCGATCGTGCTGGCCGTGATGATCGTGCCCATCATCGCCGCCACCACCCGTGAGCTGATCCGGTCGGTGCCGACGGTGTCCAAGGAGGGGGCGGTGGCCCTCGGGCTGACCTCGGCCGAGTCGGTGCGGTTCGTGACCATCCCCTACGTCCGCAGCGGGGTGGTCGCCGCCTCCCTGCTCGGGTGGGCCCGGGCCCTCGGTGAGACGATCGCCGTACTCATCATCTCGGGAGACGGCGCCGGCGTGCCCCACAGCATCTTCGGCAACTTCTACACGATGGCGGCCGAGATCGCCGGCGACCTGGACGCGGCGTTGACTGATCCGTCGCTGATGCACACGCTGGGCGAGATCGGCCTGGTCCTGTTGGTCATCACCCTGATCACCAACTTCGCCGGCCGCCTGATCACGCAGCGCTTCGGTGGCGTGAACCTGCCCGTGGGAGCCGGTCTCTGATGATCTCCATGCGCCGTCGGATGACCGGCTTCGCCTTCTGGGGCTTCTGCGTCCTGGCCTTCCTGTTCATCGCCGCCCCCTCGATCTCGATCATCGAATCGATCATCCGCCAGGCGGCCCCGGTCCTGAGCTGGTCACTGCTCACCTCGTCCAAGGGCAACGGCCTGGCCAATGCCATCCTGGGCTCGCTCATCCTCCTGCTGGGGGTGCTCATCGTCGCCGGCATCATCGGGGTGGCGGCCGGCACCTACCTGGCCGAATACGCCACCGGCCGGCCCCGCCGCCTGCTCCGGTTCTTCTCCGAGATCCTGGCCGGTATGCCGTCGATCGTCATCGGCTACATCGGCTACGTGTCCCTGGTCGTCGGCCTGCACTGGCAGTTCTCCCTGGCCGCCGGCATCATCGCCCTCTCGGTCCTCGTCCTCCCCTACATCGTCAAGACCACCGAGGTATCGCTGATGCAGGTGCCGACGGCGCTGCGGGAGGCGGCCTCCGGCCTGGGCATGCCCCGCTGGCAGACGCTCCGCCGGATCCTGATACCGACGGCACTGCCCGGCATCAGCAGCGGCATCATCGTGGCCCTGGCCATCTCGACCGGCGAACTGGCCCCGCTGCTCTTCACGGCCGGGCCCACGCTCAACGGCAGCGCCAGTTTCGCCCTGACCCACACCAACCACGGGATCGGCCTCCCCTACCTGACCGACGTCGTGTTCTTCAACCAGACCCAGGGGGAGACCGCCCAGTCGCCGCACATCGCCGCGGCCGCCGGACTCGTCCTGCTGGTCATCCTCATCATCCTCATCGTTCTGGGGCGTATCGTGTCCCAACGGGCCCGCCGTCAGACGGCCCGCATGGCGCTGTGACACCCTCGAAAGGTTCCGCTTCGATGACCGATCCCACCGCCACCGAGATGACCACGGCCAACCATACGACCCGTCCGACACCGACGGCGGTCGACACGCCGGCCGACGTCACCGACGCCGTGTTCGAGGTGGAAGGTCTCAGCTTCTACTACGGGTCCCACCGGGCTCTGGGCGGCGTCGATCTGCGCATCGGCCGCAAGGAGGTCACCGCCCTGATCGGGCCCTCCGGGTGCGGCAAGACCACGTTCCTGCGCTGTCTCAACCGGATGAACGACCTGATCAGTGGCACCCGCGTCGAGGGTCGCCTCGACTTCGCCGGGCAGCCGCTGTACAGCTCCGGCGTGCCGGCCATCGCCCTGCGCCGGAAGATCGGCATGGTCTTCCAGAAGCCGAACCCCTTCCCGAAGTCCATCTACGACAACATCGCCATCGCCCCGAAGGTCAACGGGATGAAGGTCAACATGGACGATCTGGTCGAGGAGTCCCTGACCCGGGCGGCGTTGTGGCCCGAGGTCAAGGACAAGCTCAAGGCCAGCGCCTTCAGTCTCTCGGGCGGCCAGCAGCAACGCCTCTGCATCGCCCGGACCATCGCCGTGAAGCCTGAGGTGATCCTGATGGACGAGCCCTGCTCGGCGCTCGATCCGTTGGCCACCATCCGTATAGAGGAACTCATCACGGAGCTCAAGCAGGACTACACGATCGTGGTCGTGACCCACAACATGCAGCAGGCGGCCCGCGTATCGGACCGGACCGCCTTCTTCACCGTCGAGGAGACCGACGGCATGCGCACCGGTGTGCTGGTCGAGTCGGGGCCGACCCACCGCATCTTCACCTCGCCGACCGACCAGCGGACCGACGACTACGTCGCCGGTCGTTTCGGCTGACCGCGTTCCGGCTGACCCCAGCCTGGCGGCGCGGCCGGTAGCCGGTCCGGATCAGCCGCCGATGAGCCGGCCGGACAACCCGGCCGCCCCCACTGCGAACAAGACCCGCTCGGCGGTCTCCACGCTGTGGTCGGCCAACCGCTCGTAGGCCCGTGCCGCCATGGCCAGGTCCATGGCCGCCTCCATGGGCACGCCGTTCAGCCCGATGAGAGCGGCCATGAACCCGGTGTGCAGATGCTTCACCTGCGCGGCCCGGGCCTCGACCTCGATGGCCGTCTCCTGGTCGAGGCCGACCCAGGCGGTCTCGGCCAGGCGCAGCAGCTCGGCGGTGGCGGCACCGACGTGGCGGATGAGGCCGGGCAGCGTCGGGCTCAGCTGATCGGCGATCCCGCCGGCCCGCCCGGCCAGGGCCACCGTGAGCCCGCTGCAGAGCAGGCCCAGTTGGGCCACGTCGCGGGCGGCCAGGATGACCCGGAGGTCGCGGGCCACCGGCGCCTCGGTGGCCAGCAGGTTGACCACGGCTTCGTCGACGGCACCGGCGACCGCCTGCATGGCGTCGGCATCGGCCCGCAACTCCGTGACCGCCCCCGGATCCTCACCGAGCAGGGCATCGGTTGCCCGCTCGGTGCCCAGGCCGGCACGGTGCAGAATCAGCCGGGCCTGCTCCCGCAGATCGGCGATGCGATCGTGGTAGCTGCGCCGGAGCTCTCGGCCGGAATCCGGCCCTAGGGGTTCGTTGTCCAAAACCGGTTCTCCCAAGGCAACCCCCGCGCCGTAGTCTTGGCCTCCGTGGGTCGAACGACTGGACGCCAGCCTAATCGGGCAGAGCCGGGCCAACCGACGGCGGCAGCCGGAAAAATGGCGACCGGCGACCGGCTCGTGCCGCCGGTAGTACCCACTTCCGGCCCGGCTCCGGCGCCCGCCGCGGCCCGATGGATCTGACACCGATAGGCCGGGTCGAATCATCCCGGTCGCAGATGATCGACGACGACTGGGATTCGGTCACCAGCCGTATCACCCTCGATCCCGGCCAGGTCGACGCCACCGCCGTCACCGGCCTGGATCAGTTCTCGCATGTCGAGGTGGTCTACGTCTTCGACCAGGTGGACCCGGCCGTCGTCGAACGAGGGGCCCGCCACCCACGCAGCAATCCCGACTGGCCATCGGTCGGCATCCTGGCCCAACGGGCCCGGATGCGCCCCAACCGGCTGGGGGTCACCGTCTGCCGGCTCGTCGGCGTGGACGGGCTCACCGTAGAAGTCGCCGACCTGGACGCAGTGGACGGGACACCGGTCGTCGACATCAAGCCGTACATGGCCGAGTTCGGGCCGCGGGGACCGGTCCGCCAGCCGGTGTGGAGCCACCAGTTGATGTCCGGCTACTGGGACCGGGCCCACGGTGACGGGTCGCCCCCCTCGTCGACCCGCGCTAGCTACGACCGCGTGGCCGATCACTATCACGCGGAGCTGGCCGACGAACTGGGCCACAAACCCCTCGACCGAGCCCTGCTGACCGCTTTCGCCGAGTCGGCCGGCGACGGGTTGATCGCTGACATCGGCGCCGGCCCGGGGCAGGCGGGAAGGTTCATCCGGGACCTGGGACGTCAGGTGGTCACCAGCGATCTGTCCCCCGGCATGTGCCGGCGGGCGGCCGTCGGCGGTCCCCCGACGGTCGCCGCCGACATGGTGGATCTGCCCTTCAGGGACGGCTCGCTGGCCGGGGTGGTGTCGTTGTACGCGGTCATCCACCTCGATCGCGAGCGTCGGGTGGGCGCCTACCGGCAGTTCGAGCGGGTGCTGCGGCCCGGCGGTCTGGCCCTCATCGCGTTTCACATCGAAGACGCCGAGCACGCCGCAGGGGCCGCCATCCACCGGAGATCCTGGTTCGACACCGACGTCGACCTGACGTTCCGGTTCCTCGACCCGGCGCTCGAGACCGGGGCCCTGACCGACGCCGGATTCGAACCGCTGGCGCAACTGGTCCGGCGGGGCGGAGACGGTGGCGAATACCCGTCCCGGCGCGCCTACCTGCTCATGCGGGTCCCTGGCTGAGCGCCGGGAAGAAAGTGGCTCGACGCGACCCGCCCAGGGGCAACCGCGGGGGCAGACCGCGGTCGCTTTCGGATGAACAGATCGCCCGCCGCCGGGAGTCGGTACCGACCATCTCATACCCACCGGATCTGCCGGTCAGCGAGCGCCGTGAGGACATCGCCGCTGCGGTCGCCGCCCACCAGGTGGTCGTCGTGGCCGGCGAGACCGGTTCGGGCAAGACCACCCAGCTGCCCAAGATCTGCCTGGACCTGGGCCGCGGGGTCACCGGGCTGATCGGCCACACCCAGCCCCGCCGGATCGCCGCCCGTGCCGTCGCCGAGCGGATCGCCGAAGAACTGCATGTCGAGCTGGGGACGTCGGTGGGCTACGCCGTGCGCTTCGACGACCGGGTGGGCCCGGACACACTCGTGAAGGTGATGACCGACGGCATCCTTCTCGCCGAGATCCGGCGGGACCGCCTGCTGCGGGCCTACGACACGATCATCGTCGACGAGGCCCACGAGCGCAGCCTCAACATCGACTTCCTGCTGGGCTACCTGACCCAGCTCCTCCCCCGCCGCCCCGACCTGAAGGTGATCATCACCTCGGCGACCATCGACACCCAGCGCTTCGCCGCTCATTTCGGCGCTCCGGTGGTGGAGGTGTCGGGGCGCACCTACCCGGTGGAGGTCCGCTACCGGCCGCTCGGCGCCGAGGACGACTCCGACGATGACCCGACGGCGGCGCCCGGTGACGACGACATCGATATCAACCAGGCGGTGGGCGCGGCCGTGGCCGAACTGGTCCGCGACGGGCCGGGCGACGTGCTCGTTTTCCTGCCCGGCGAGCGGGACATCCGTGACGCGGCCGACGCCCTGCGCGAATCCGGTCCCGAGGGTCTCGACATCCTGCCCCTGTACGCCCGGCTGTCGGCGGCCGAACAACACCGGGTGTTCCGCCCCCACAAGGGCCGGCGGGTCGTTCTGGCGACCAATGTGGCCGAGACGTCGCTGACCGTTCCCGGCATCCGCTCCGTGGTGGACACCGGGCTGGCCCGGATTTCCAGGTACAACCACCGGACCAAGGTCCAGCGGCTGCCCATCGAGTCGATCTCCCAGGCGTCGGCCAACCAGCGGGCCGGCCGCTGTGGCCGCATCGGCCCGGGTATCTGCATCCGGCTCTTCGGCCAGGACGACTTCGAAGGGCGGCCGGAGTACACCGACCCGGAGATCCTGCGCACCAACCTGGCCTCGGTCATCCTGCAGATGGCCGCCATCGGGCTCGGGCCCATCGAGGACTTTCCGTTCCTGGACCCGCCGGATCGACGCAGCATCGCCGACGGTCGGGCCCTGCTCGAGGAGGTGGGCGCCTTCGAGGACGCCGAGGACGGACCCCGGCTGACCGGGATCGGCCGGCGACTGGCCGAGCTACCCATCGACCCCCGTCTCGGCCGCATGGTCATCGAAGCGGAACGCCGAGACTGTCTGCGCGAGGTCATCATCATCGCCGCCGCCATGTCCATCCAGGACCCGAGGGAGCGTCCGACCGAACGGGCCAAGGAAGCCGATGAGATGCACGCCCGCTTCGAGGTACCTGACTCGGACTTCCTCTCCTATGTGGCGCTGTGGGACTACCTGGCCGACCTGCAGCGGACCCTCTCGGGCAACCAGTTCCGCAAACGGTGCCACCGAGAGTACCTGCACGTCCTGCGCATCCGCGAATGGCAGGACCTGGCCGGTCAGATCCGCCAGGTCGGTCGGGGCCGGGGGGTCACCGCCAACCGCGACCCGGCCGGTCCCGATCAGATCCACCAGGCCTTGATGTCAGGTTTGCTGTCACATCTCGGCATGCGCGACCGGGTGCGCAACGACTACCTGGGCGCCCGCAACCTGCGCTGGTCGATCGGACGGCGGTCGTCTCTGAGCCGCAGGCCGCCGGCATGGGCCATGGCCGCCGAACTGGTCGAGACCGACCGGACATGGGCCCGCACGGTGGCCCGCATCGACCCGGCCTGGGCCGAGCGCCTGGGCGCCCACCTGATCAAGCGGACCCACTCCGAACCGTGGTGGGAGCCGGGCCGGGGCGAGGCCGTGGTCGAGGAGCGGGTCACGCTCTACGGGCTGCCGCTGGTCGCCGCCCGACCGGTGGGACTGCACCGCATGGACCCGGCCGAGGCCCGGCGCTGGTTCATCGACCACGCCCTGGTCGAACGGGACTGGCCGGTGGTGGTCCCACCTCTCACCCTGACCGAGGAGCGCAAGCAGACGGTCCTGGCTCTGGAGGAGCGGGTGCGCCGGCGCAACCTGCTGGCCGGTGACGACGTCATCGCCGACTTCTACAACCGTCGGCTACCGGAGGACATCACCTCGGGGACCAGGTTCCAGCGCTGGTGGAAGTCCCGCGGCCGGGCCGACCCGGAGAGCCTGGCCGTGCCCTTCGACGTCCTGGTCGACCGGGGCGGCGGACCGGTGACGCTGGCCGACTTCCCCGATCTGTGGGCACAGGGCGACCTCCGCCTGCGCCTGGTGTACCGGTTCGAGCCGGGGACAGCGGACGACGGGGTGACGGTGCTGGTCCCGGTCGGAGTACTGAACCGGTTGTCGCCCCGGGGCTTCGACTGGCATGTCGCCGGTATCCGGCCCGAACTGGTGGCGGCGCTGGTCCGGTCGGTGCCCAAGGAGGTGCGCCGCGCTCTCGGCCCGACCGCCGAAGTGGCCCGTGAGGTGGTTGCCACCACCTCGCCCGCCGACGGCGACCTGCTCCCGGTCGTGGCCGGCCGGCTGGCCCAGATGAGCGGGCATCCGGTCACCCCGGCCATGTGGGACCGCGGTGCCCTGCCGCCGTACCTGAACGTGCACTTCCAGGCGGTCGCCGGTGACGACGTGGTCGCGGCGAGCGACGATCTGGCCGCTCTCGCCCACTCCCTCCGACCCCGGATCCAGGCGGCCCTGGAACGGGCGGCACCGGAGTTGATCCGGCGGGGCGCCCGGGCGTGGGACTTCGGCGACCTCCCCCGGCGGATCGAACGGGGCGACCTGACCGGCTTCCCGGCGCTGGTCGACGAGGGGGGCACCGTCGGGGTCACGGTCTGCGACAGCCCCTCGGCGCAGGCCGACAGCATGTGGCAGGGCACCCGCCGCCTGATACGGATCAGCCAGCCGCTCCCCGAGGCCCACCTGCAGCGGCGGTTGACCAACGAGACCAAGCTGGCCCTGGCCCGCACCGGGTTCACCATCAGCGACCTGCTCGAGGACTGCGCCGTGGCGGTGACCGAGCAGGTCATGGTCGCCGGGGGCGGCCCGCAGTACACGGCGGCCGGATTCGCCCGGCTGGCCGAGCGGGCCGGCTCCGGCCTGTCCGATCGGGTGGCGCGGGTGGCGACCATCGCCGGCGGGGTGCTGGCCGCAGCCGACCTGGTCCTGAGCGCCGCCGACCGGACCCAGCGCCGGTTCCCGGGAGGCCGGGCCTCACTGGACGACGTCCGCCACCAGATCGACGGGCTGGTCCACCCCGGCTTCGTGTCCGAGGCCGGGACGACCCGACTCCGTGATCTGCTCCGGTATCTCGATGCCGCCGGCCGGCGGGTCGAGCGTCTGCCGGCCGACGCCCGCCGCGACGCCGAACGGCAGGCGCTCGTCGACCGGATCCGGCACCGCTACGACGAAGCCCTGGACCGGGCCACCCGGGCCGGCGACCGCCCCCTCGCCGACCTGGCCCCGATCCGCTGGATGATCGAGGAGCTCCGGGTCTCCCTCTGGGCCCAGCAACTGGGCACGCCGGAGCCGATCAGCGAGGCCCGCATCCAACGGGCCCTCGACGCGGCCGGCGCCTGACCCCGGGACGGCGTGGCCGGCGGGGCGGGTCACGAGGCTCGAATTCTGTTGGAAACCGCGAAAAATGTAGGCAGATGAGGGGCGGTCTCGTTCTGCTACAAGTTTGGCGGCTTTCAACAGATCAAAGGAGCGGGCCCGGGGCTCCGGCGCCCTACCCGCCGCAGACCCCGGTCCCACGAGGGGCGGCCCCGACCCGGCCGGCCGCCCGGCCCCGCCGGCCACGGATGCTCATCTGACCGGCCTACGGGCGCTTTACCGGGCCGCCTCGTCGGCGAAGTCGGAGCGTCCGGCCGACTTCCCCAGTCCGGCCCGGATGAGGGTGTCCCAGCCGGCCGATGAGGCTCCGAGGCGGTCCAACCCGGCCCGCGCCGCGATGACATCGGTCTCGTCGCCGCCCAGGCGGGCGGCGGCCAACTCGACGACCGCGGCGGTGACGACGTCGTCGGTGCCGGCGCATTCCCGGCGGGCGGCGGCGATGGCGGCCGATGCGTCGTCGTACCGGGCCATCTGCCGCAGGGCGAGAGCCCGGCCCGTGTGGGCCAGAACCAGGTCGCGGTAGGTCGCTGCGGGCCCGGTGGCCAGCGACCGGTCGGCTGCGTCGAGGGCGCCGGCGGCGTCGCCGGTGGCGGCCCGGGCCAGCGACCGGCAGGCCCACCCGTTGGCCCCCAGACCGGTGTCGTCCTGGTGCTCGAGCATGACCTGCTCCAGGCAGTCCCGGGCCTCGTCGGGCCGGCCGGCCTGCAGGAGCGCCTGGCCCCGGATGATCCGTACCTCCTCGGCGAAGGCGATGATATGGGCCCGGCTGAGCACGTCGAGGGCCAGATCCCCGTCGCCCAAGTGGACGGCCACGCCGGGCACGGTCAGGTCAGGGTCCTCGCGCGTGGCGTCGGGCCGGCGTTCCACCACTTCGTCGACGATGGCCCAGGCGTCCGCCGCCCGCCCGAGGGCGGCCAGGGCCCGGGCGATGATGCCGGTGGCCCGGAGCTCGCTCGACAGCTCCCCGATCTCGGCGAAGGCGGCCCCCGCCTCGGTCGCCTCCTCGACGGCGACGGCGGCCCGCCCCTGCCACAGGTGGACCGATGCGAGGAGGAGCAGGACCATACCGAGGGCCCAGCGGTCGCCGCGGTCACGGACGTCGTCGAGGATGCTGCCGGCCAGGGCGGCCGCCTCCTCGCGGTCGCCCTGTACGTAGCGCAGGTAGCCGAGCAGGCCCCGTACCCAGCCCAGTCCACCGGTGTCACCGGCCTCCTCGAACGCCCGGCCTGCGTCCTGCAGGCGGGCTTCGGCCTCCTCGGCCCGGCCCGCGTAGAACGACAGCTCGGCCAGGTGCCACATGGCCCAGGCCTCGTCGCGGCGGCTACCCAGGTCGCGGGCGATGGTGCGGGCCTCTTCGAACGCCGCTTCGGCCGCCACCGCATCCGCAGAGTGCATGTAGGTCAGGCCGGCCCGGCGCAGCGCGTCCCCTTCGCCGGCCCGGTCGCCGATGACACGGAACGCCTCCACCGCAGCGGCCAGCGAACGGCTGGACGCGGTCAGGTCGCCTTCCAGTTGCTCGACCACGCCGAGCACGGTCAGGCGGCGGGCGGTGAGGGTCGGGTCGCCGGCCGGGTCGGCGGATTCCAGGTCCTGACGGGCCCGTTCCGTATCCCGCAGCTCGGTCCATTCCAGGGCCCGTTCGAGGAGCAGACGGCACTGGGTGGGCGAGCCTTCGGCGGACAGGCCGATGCCCCGGTCGAGTTGGCGGATGGCGGCCCATGGCAGTTCCCGCCGGGACGACCAGCCGGCGGCCCGCTCGACCGCCTCGGTGGCGACGACGAGCGCATCGGCCGGGACCCCGGGTATGACGCCGACCTCTGCGACCAGTTCGGCGGCGGTGGCGTAGTGGTGGGCGACCAGCTCCAACATCTCGTCGGTGCGGCCGGTGCGGCGACCCGCGTCGGCCAGCCAGGACCCGACGTCCCAGTGCCGCCGGGCCCGCTCCGACTTGGTCAGGGTCTCGTACAGGACCTCCCGGACGACGTCGGAACGGAACTCCCAGTGCACGTCCGAGCCGCCCAGCAGGTCGCGTTCGAACAGCCGGTCGGCGACCACCTCGGCGTCCTCGACACCGCGCAGGCCGCTCAGCGCGCACAGTATCCGGCGGCTCCCGGACCGGCCGATGACGGCGGCGTCCTCCAGGACCGACCGCTCATCGGCGGCCAGGGCGTCGATACGGGCGGCCACCAGGCCCCGGAGCGTGACCGGCAGATCGCCGGGCCGGCGCTCAGCGGACTGGTCCGTGACGAGTGTCAACAACTCCTCGAGGAAGAAGGGGTTCCCGCCGCTGCGCTGGACGAGGGCGTCGACCACGTCGGGGGGCAACGAACCGGCGCCCAACGCCTCGGCCAGTTCGTGGGTGGCGGTCGGGTCCAAGGGATCCAGGTGGAGGGTCAAGAGGTTGTAGCGCCCGTACGGGGGGTCCCACCGCTCCATCAGCTCGAAACGCGAAGTGGTGAGGACAACGAACGGTTTCGAGGACAGACGGTCGAGATGCCACCCGAACAGGTCGAGGACGACGTCGTCGGCCCAGTGCAGTTCGGACAGGACCAGAACCACCGGTTGGGTCCGGGTCAGACCGGATATCAAGGCGTGCAGAGAGCGGCGGGCCTCCTGCCGGGCGCGGGGCGGGTCGACATCGGGCAGCGCGTCCTCGTCGCCGATCAGGTGCAGGAGACCGGCGGCGACCTGGCCGGCCTGGCTCGACCCGGGCTCGAGGTCGCAGATGTCGGCGACCGACCGCCGGACCTTGTCGGCGGTCACCATCGCAGTGTCTCCGGGATCGACCCCGCAGGCCCGGCGGACGGCCTCGGCGATCGGCCACCACGGATTGGCCTCACCGTAAGGGACGCACCGACCTTCCAGCACCAGGGCGCCGTACTCCAGCGCGGCCCAGTCGGCGACCTCCTCGATCAACCGGCTCTTGCCCATGCCGGCCTCGCCCAGGAGGAACGAGACCGACGGCCGGCGTCGCCGGATGGCCATCTGCACCGACTGCCGGAGCACGGTCAGCTCGTCGTCCCGACCGATCAGCGGGGCATCCACCCGCCGCGGCCGGCGGCCCGGCGTGGACAGCGATTCGATGGCCTGCCAGGCGTCGACGGAGGCTTCCCGCCCCCGGGTGTGGAGCGGGCCGAGCGCGTCGTACCTCATGACCGACGAGGTCGCCGAATACGTGGCCGGTCCGACGACGACCGTTCCCGGCGTGGCCATGGACTGCAGGCGGGAGGCCACGTTGACGGCGTCGCCCATGGCGGTGTAGTCGCCGCCGGCCCGCATGGCGCCGACCAGGACCTCCCCGCTGTTGATGCCGACCCGGAGCTGCAGGGCCACTCCCAGATCGGCCGACAGGGTGGAGATGGTCCGCTGCATCTGCAGGCCGGTCCGGACGGCGCGCTCGGCGTCGTCCTCGTGGGCGACCGGCGCGCCGTACAGGGCGACGATGGCATCGCCGATGACCTTGTCGACCCGGCCGCCGTGACTGGTCACGTCGGCGGCCAACTCGGCGAAGCAACGGTCCATCAGGTTCTTCAGGTGCTCGGGGTCCATGGCCTCGGACAGGCCGGTGTAACCGGCCAGGTCGGCGAACAGCACGGTGGCCACCCGACGCTCGTCACCCCGAGCCTGCACACCGTGTCCGCACGCAGGGCAGAACCGGGCGCCGGCGGGAACCTCGGAACCGCACGACGGGCAGCTCATGACAAGTCGCAGGATAGAGCGGGGCGGCCGGTTGGCGCCCATTCGAAGTTCCGGCCGTTCGGGCAACTGACGGTGCCGATGCCACCTACCATCGGGGTGTGGCGACCACCTGCCCGCACGGGTTACCGGCTTCGGAGTGCCTGATATGCCCCCGTCTGCCCGATGCGCCCAGGGCGGTCGCCGTCCCGGCGAAGCGCCGGGGATCGGTGAGTCTGCACGTGGCCGGCGTCGTGGCCGCCGTCGCCGTGTTGGGAGTGGTCGTCTGGTTCGTCTACGGAGTCGTGTTCGGCATCCTCCACCTCCTCGAACTGGTGCTGGTGGGGGCCGCCGCCGGATGGGCCGGCTACCGGTTGGGTTACTTCCGCGGGAGCCGTCACGGGCGCGACCACCGGGACAAGAACTGAGGGGGCGACAATTCGCCCAGGGTGATCGCCGGTAACATCGTCGGCGGCATGATCTCCCCCCCGGCCGAGCGGACGGCCCGCAGGGTGGCCCGTCGACGGCGGACCGCAGTGATGCTGGCGGCGGTGGTCCTGTTGATCGCCGACCTGCTCGTCGCCGCCGTCGGCGGTGTCGGCGGCGCCCATCGACACCATGGGCCGGTGGTCGGGGTCGACCCGGCGCCGGGCAGTACGACCAGCGCTCCGGTCACGACGGTGCGGCCGACCACGACGTTGAAAGCGGTGGTCCCGACCACCGCCCGCCCGGTGGCCACGCCCGCGCCGGCGGCCGCCTCCGGCTCGGTCCCGGTGACGACCGGGGCGCCGGCATCGCCCAGCTGCGTCCAATCGGCCTGCGTGACTCTGGACGGCAGTTCCGCCATCGGCACCGTCAGCCATCCCGGTTCCGGGTTCAACTTCCTCCCCGGCGGGCCGACGTCGGTGAGCCAGTTGACCATGGTCGGCATGAACATGTTCCGGGCGACTCCGGGCACCAACGGACCGAGCACGTCCTTTGACCACCTGAACTGGTCGAACTGGGACGCCGCTGTCCAGTCCGGGGCCCAGACGACCCTCCTCCTGTCCGATCTGTGGGTTCAGCTCCATCCGGGCGGTCCCCCACCCACACCCTGGTCCGACTGGAACACCTACAACCAGTGGGTGAAGAGCACCGTGCAGGGTATCGTCCAGAGCGGCCACCGGATCGACTACTGGGACGTCTACAACGAACCGGGCTGGAACAACTACTACAGCCACTCCGACTTCGAGAGCGAGACGGTCAGCGACCTCCTGCAGCAATTCCTGGTCACCTACCAGGACATCAAGGCGGTCGACCCCGGAGCGCGGATCATCGGCCCTTCGGTCGGCGACACCGCGTTCACCCCGCACCCGACCGATGATCCGGTCACCCACGAACCGGATATGACCACCTTCCTCGACTTCGCCGCCGCCCACCACCTGCAGCTGGCGGCCGTGGCCTGGCATCACAACGGGCAGACTCCGGCGCAGATCCAGGCCCTGGCCGCACAGGTCTGGCAGCTCGTCCGGTCGTTGCCGGCCCTGGGGAACCCGCAGATGTTCCTGGACGAGTACGGCAGCCGCGCCGACCAGTCGATCCCCGGGTGGGACGTGGGCTTCCTCGCCGCCATCACGAATGGCGGTATCTCGTCAGCCGTGCGGTCGTGCTGGGACGACTGCCTGGTGGCCAGCGCCGACGGGCTGCTCCCCGATGACGGCGCGGGCAAGACCTCGGAGTACTACGAACGGGTCGTCTACGCGTCTATGTCGGGGGTCATGATCAAGGCGACGTCGACGAGCAGCCAGGTGGCTGCGCTCGCCTCACGCTCGTCGTCCGGACAACAGATGACGGCACTGATCGGCCGCCTGGTCGGGTGTGCGGTGGCCAGTTGGTGCCAATCCGGTTGGGGCCAGGCCGGCGCCAAACCGGTGGCGCCGGCACCCATCGGGGTGAGCGTCGTGCTCCCGTGGTCCACGGCCAACACCCACATCAACCTGTCATACGAGCCGTTCACCCCCGGCGCGAACTCGTCCGGGCCGATCGCCACCCAGGCCGTGGATCCGACCATCCATCCTGACGGGGCCGGCCACGAGGTGCTCAGCTTCGTGATACCGAACTTCGCCGACGGCAGCGCCTACAACCTGACACTGAGCCCGGCCTGACGCGCACCGGCAACAGCGGAAATATCGCCCACCTTTGACACCATGAATGCCATGAAGCGGCCCGGCGTCGACGGTTCAGAGGCGGAGGGGGGGCGTGGTCCAGGAGATGGCCAGCTGCGGCTCGACGCCGGCGGTGACCCGCACCTCTAAGCGGTGGGGGGTGCGCCGGGAGACCACGTCGGCGTGGAACTCGGATGGCGATGTCCAGCCGCCGGTGACCGAGACTTCGGGGAAGGCGCTGTGCAGGCCCGGCAATTCGCCGTCGACCCAACCACCGGCCGGCACCACGAACGAGTGGGCCCGGCCGTCGATGCGCATCTCCATGACCGAGCCGCCGGCCAGGGGGGAGATCCGCACCAACTCGATATTGCGCAGGAACGGGCCCTCGACCGCGGTCGGTGCCAGCTCGAACGGCAGGTCCGGCGCCGGGCCCCCGACCGGGATGATCTCGGTCGACAGTTGCTTCAGACGCACGGCCAACTCGGCGTCGGCGCCCGGGTCGCCCCCTTCACCGCGCACGGCGGGCACCAGGTGGTCCCAGAAGAGGTTCAGCTGCTCCTGCATCTCGATCACCTGGGCCGTGCAGACGAGTACGGCATCGGCATCGGGGACCAGGACGGCGAACTGACCGTAGGCCCCGTCGCCTCGTTGGCAGCCGTACCGACACATCCACATCTGGAAGCCGTAACCCTCCCGCCAGTCAGGGGCGATCGAGTGGCGCCGGTTGTCGACATGGGTCCGGCGGGCGTCGGCGACGAACCCGGCCGGAACCAGCTGCTCGTAACCCCACCGGCCGCCCTGCAGGAGCAACTGGCCCAGCTTGGCGATCGATTCGGTGGTTACGTGCAGCCCGGAGAACCCCTGATCCAGCCCGTCGGCTGCCGTCGTCCATTCGGCCCGTTCGACGCCCAGAGGGTCGAACAGGCGGGGCCGCAGGTAGTCGACGACCCGTTCCCCGGTCAGTGTCGTGATGATCTGCGACAAGGTCAAAGGGTTGCCCTGGTTGTACGCGAACACCGTCCCGGGCGGCTCGTCGGGCGGGATGGAGAGGTAGGCCCGCACCAGGTCGGGATCGTCCATGGCCCGGACCCGGAAGATGGTTTCCTCGCGGTGACCGCTGGCCATGGCCAGGAGGTGCCGGACCCGGAGGAGACCCAGGTGCTCGGGGACCGGGTCGGGCAGATGGTCGGGTATCAGATCGGCAACCAGATCGTCGAGATCCAACCGGCCCTCGCCGATGGCGATACCCACCGCCGTGGCCAGGAACGTCTTGGACAACGAGTACAGCAACTGGATGTCATCGGACCGGTAGGGCGCCCACCAGCCCTCGGCGACGACCCGGCCACGGCGCAGGATCATCAGCGAATGGAGGTCGGTGCGGGTGTCCGCCACTGCGTCCAGGAAGGCCAGGATGCGACGAGCGTCGACGCCGACCTCCGTCGGCGTCGATCGGGGCAGTTCGGTCACGGTGGGAAACTATCCGGTCAAGCGGGGCGAAGCCGGTCGAGCGCATGGCGCAGCCGGCGAACATCCTCCACGCGGTGATCGGCTGACAACGACACCCGCAACCGGCTCGTCCCCTCAGGAACGGTCGGGGGCCGGATGGCCGGCACCAGCAGACCGTCGGCCAGCAGCCGGCCGGAGGCGTCGACGGCGGCCTGCTCGTCACCGAGCACGAACGGGACGATCGGTGTGGGATGGCCCGGCGCCAACTCGTCGATCAGCGTCCGCAGGCGGGCCCGCCGGCCGGCGCCCTCCTCGGAGCACAGGATGGCGACGGCGCAGGCGGCGGCCGCCGCCGAAACCGGACTCAGACCGGTCGTGAAGATGAAGGAGCGGGCCCGGTTGACCAGAAGGTCGATCCAAGCAGCCCGGCCGGCGACGAAGCCGCCCTGGGACCCCAGGGCCTTGGACATGGTGCCCACCCGCAGCACCTCGGCCTCCGGGTCGACGTCCGGCAGCGGGAACACGGCGTGGGCGTCGTCCAGCACCAGCAGCGCCCCCTCGGCGGCGCAGGCCGTCGACAGCTCGGCGATGGGGGCCACGTCGCCGTCCATCGAGAACACGCTGTCGGAGACCACCAGTGCGGGACCGGGCGCTTCCCGCACCAGCCGGCGGGCATGGTCGACGTCGCCGTGGTCGTAGACGCACACCTCGGCCGCGGCCAGGCGGGCCCCGTCGATGATCGACGCATGGTTCAGCCGGTCCGACACGATGCGGGCGGAACCGTGACCGAAGGTGGCGAGCACGGCCACGTTGGCCTGGTAACCGGTCGGGAACACCAGAGCCGCCTCGGTCCCCCGCCACCCGGCCAGCGTCCGCTCGAGGTGGTGATGGACCGGCCGGTCGCCGACGATCAGCCGCGACGACCCGGTGCCGGCGCCGAAGCGGCCGGCCGCATCGGCGCAGACGGCCATGACGGCCGGGTGCCCGGCCATGCCCAGGTAGTCGTTCGACGCGAACGACACCACCCGGTCACCACCGGGAACGACGAACTCCGGGCCCACCCCCTCCAGGGGGCGCAACTCCCGCCACCGGGAGGCGGCCCGGACGTCATCCAGCTGCCCGTCGACCCACTCGTCCCACGACCCCGACACCACCCAGATGATCGCCGACCGGCGGGCCGGCCCGCCAGATGCCTACCGCGGCTCGAGTACGACCACCGGGATGATCCGGCCCCCGGCTTTCTCCTCGTACTCGGCGAAGCCGGGCATGACCTCCTTCTGGCGGGCCCAGATCCGGTCCCGTTCGTCACCGGTGGCTTCCCGGACGGCGACGTTCAGAGTGTCGGTCCCGACCTCGACGGTGGCGTCGGCCCGGGCCATGAGGTTGTCGTACCAGGCCGGGTTGGTCGGCGCGCCGGCGAAGGAGGCGAATATGGCCCAGCCGGCGTCGACCTTCTGGTAGGCCAGCGGATTGATCCGCTCCTTGCCGGTCTTGCGGCCAACGGTGTGCAGCAGCAGAAGCGGGGCGCCGGCGAACGGCCCCCCGACCACCCCGCCATTGCTACGGAACTCGTCGATGATCTGTTGATTGAAATCTGCGGGCGCCATGGCCCGACCGTAGCGCCGGGCGCTCGTCACCGACCGCACCGATCGGAAAGACTGTCCGGCGATGACGACACCTCGTGACCTCGCGGACCGGTTCCACGCCCGGTGGTTGGAGCAGCACCCGTTGGCCGCCACTTCCTACGGCATTCCCGGCTACGACCACCTGATGCCCGACACCAGTGCGGCCGGCGAGGCCGAATGGCGGGCCGAGGTCGAGCAGTTCGCGTCCGAGGCCGACCGTCTCGATGCGCCCGATCTCGAGCCGGCCGACGAGATCACCCTGCACTGCATGCGGGAGGCGGCCCGCCAGGAGGTGGCCGTGATCGATTCGGCCGGGGTGGAGTACACGGTCACCGCCATGCCGTTCGCCGATCCGGCCAGCTTCATGGCGGTTGCCGCCCGCACCGTGTTGGTGGACGCCGACGCGGCCCACGCCTACCTCGAACGCCTGGCCCTGAGCGGCGACTGGATAGACCAGGTCTCCGAGCGCCTGCGGGCGGGGGCCGCCGGGGGCCGCCTCCCGATCGCCCCACTCGTAACCGAGGCGGTGGGCTGGGGCCGGCAGGTGCTGGCCGCCCAGGTCCCGGAGGCCCTGCTGAGCCCCACCGCCCCAGCCGGATGGGACGGCGCCGGAACATGGGAGGCGGAGCGGCGGCGTCTGGCCGCCGAGGTCACCCGACCGGCGCTGGCCCGGTGGGTGGACACCGTCGAGGAGCTGCTCCCCCGCAGCCGACCGTCGGATCGGGCCGGGTTGGCCCACCTGCCCGGCGGTCAGGCCGACTACGCCCGCGCCATCCTGACCCACACCACCCTGCCGGTCACCGCCGAGCAACTCCATCAGACCGGCCTCGATCAGATCGCCACCCTCGAGCGGGCGGCGGTCGAGATCGGATCCGGGATGGGGCTGGACGACCTGGAACAGGTACGCCGGGCCCTGCGGGATTCGGCCGGCCGCATCAGCGCCGAGGACGCCATCCGCGAGGCCCTGGTGGCGGTCCGCCGGGCCGAGGCCAAGGCGGCCGAGTTCTTCCCGGCGCCCCTGCCCCCGCCGTGCGATGTGACCCCGATGCCCCCGATCGTGGCGGCCAGCGGGGTGGCCCCCCATTACACCCCGCCCCGGCTGGATGGCGGCCGGCCGGGCACGTTCTGGTTCAACACCGAGCGCCCCACGGCCGGTACCGGTTGGGACATCGAGGTGGTCGCCTTCCACGAGGCCGTCCCCGGCCACCATCTGCAGCTGTCCCGCCTCCAGAAGCTGGATCACCTGCCTGCGCTGCAACGCCAGCGCAGCCTCACCGTCTTCTCGGAGGGATGGGGGCTGTACACCGAGCAGTTGGCCGACGAGGTCGGCCTCTACACCGACGACCGGGCCCGGCTCGGTGCCATCAGCGCCTCGCTCATGCGGGCCGCCCGCCTGGTGGTCGACACCGGCCTGCACCACTACGGCTGGAGCCGCGAGCAGGCGCGGGCGTTCTTCATCGAGCACGTGCCCATGCCGGCCGAGTTCCTCGCCGCCGAGATCGACCGGTATCTGGTCATGCCCGGCCAGGCCCTGGCCTACATGACCGGCAAGTTGGAGATACTGGCGCTGCGTGACGCGGCCATGGCCCGGATGGGCGACCGCTTCACCCTCTCGGGCTTCCACGCCGCCGTGCTGGACCACGGCTCGCTGCCCATGCCGGTGCTGCGCCGCAGTATCGAGCGGTGGTCGACGGCCGCCTGACCGCTACCGGAACGGGCGGGAACCGACGATCGACGCCCGCTCCATGACCCGGACCTGCGGGTAGTAGTCGCTGCCTGCGTAGTGCTGCACGGCCCGGTTGTCCCAGAAGGCGACGGCGTCGGGCGTCCACCGGAACCGGCACTGGTGCTCGGGGGCATCGGCCCGCCGGCAGAGGCGATCGATCAGGGCCCGGCTCTCCTCCGGTTCCAGGCCCACGATGTGATCGGTGAAGGCCCGGTTCACGTAGAGGTGACGGCGCCCGGTGCCTTCATGGGTGCACACCACCGGGTGACGCACCGACGGGTACTTCTCCTGCATCTGGGCCAGCTGGTCGGGGGTCATCGAGAAACCGAAGGTCCGGGTGAAGTCGTGCACCGCCTCCATGTCGTCGATCAACACCCGGGTCTCGTCGTCGAGCGACTCGTAGGCGGCGTACATGTCCGAGAAGAGCGTGTCGCCGCCGAGGGGCGGGACGGTGACGGCGTGCAGCACGGCGCCCATCGACGGGCACTCCCGCCACGTCACGTCGTGATGCCAGAGGTTCTCGTAACCGCCGAAGGCGGCGCTCTTCTCGAAGCGCACCAGCTTCGGTTCCGCCGTGTTGGACGGGATGAACGGGTGGAACTCCAGCTCCCCGAACCGCCCGGCGAAGGCGGAATGTTGCTCGGAGGTCAGCTTCTGATCGCGGAAGAAGATGACCTTGTACTCGTACAGGGCCTGGCGGATCTCGTCGACGACGGCCGCCGGCAGTTCCTGGCGTAGATCCGGACCGGTGAGCTCGGCGCCGATGGTGGGGCTGAGCCGAGCCGCCTCGAAGTGGGTCCACGTGAGCCCGGCCAGTCGCTCGGCCTCGTCGACCAGGTGGGTGAACGGGCCGACCATGAGCGGGTAGTCGCCCAGGTACATCGGTCGGGGCCGTTGGTGGGCTTCCTTCTCCTCGATCACGTCAGTCATCGCCCAACACGATACCGATGTGGCGGCCGCCCGCTCGCTCCCCGGGTGGGGCCTAACCGACCTCGGCGTGGCTGATCCAGGTGGCGTACATATCGGCGTAGCGCCCCCCCATGCGGACCAGTTCGTCATGGCTGCCGATCTCGACCAGCCGCCCGTCGTCGACCACCACGATGCGGTCGGCCCGCATGGCGGTGCTGAGCCGGTGGGCGATGAGGATCGCCGTCCGACCCTGGAGCAGGATGTCCAGGGCGGTTTCGATCTTGGTCTCCGACGCCAGGTCCAGGTTGGAGGTGGCTTCGTCCAGGACCAGCACCCGGGGCCGGGCCATGAAGGCCCGGGCCAGGGCGATCAGCTGACGCTCGCCGGATGACAGCGACTGGCCCCGTTCGTGCACCTCGGTGTCGATGCCGGCCGGCATGCGTTCGATGACGTCCTCCAGCCCGACGGCGCGCAGCGCATCCCAGACCTCCTCGTCGGTGGCCCCCGGCCGGGCGAAGGAGATGTTGTCGCGAATCGTCCCGGCGAACAGGAACGGCTCCTGGGGGACCACGCCGAGCTGATGGCGAAGGGAGTCGACCTCGACCTGGCGGATGTCCTGGCCGTCGATCAGGACCCGGCCGGCCGTCGGATCGTAGAACCGGGTGACCAGCTTGGCCATCGTCGACTTGCCGGCACCGGTCGGCCCGACGAAGGCGACGGTCTCTCCGGCCCGGATGGTGAGGTCGACATCGCGGATCACCGGGCTGGTCGGGTCGTAACCGAAGGTGACGGCATCGAAGACGATCAGCCCCTCGATCGGCGCCAGCGGCACCGCCGTCGGCGATTCGGGCGCACTCGGCGCCTCCGCGAACAACGAGCGCAGCTTGACGAGCGAGGCCTGCCCCTGCTGGAACACGTTGTACTGCTGCACCAGCAACTGGATGGGCATCATGAACCGGCTCAGGTACAAGAAGAAGGCGGTCAGGCCTCCGACGGTCAACTTCCCGTGGAGAACCATCTCGCCGCCGATGGCCAGGAGACCGGCCTGGGCCAGGTAGCCCAGCATCTGGGTGCCCGGGCCGTACAGGGCGTTGATACGGGCGGTGTAGTTGTTGGCATCGCGGTAGACACCGACCACGTTCCGGTGGTGGACGACGTTGTGGGCCTGCCGGTTGTGGGCGGTGACCACGCGCACGCCGTGCAGGTTCTCGGACAGATCGGCCAGCACGTCGGCGATGCCGTCGCGCACCCGGTCGTAACCGCGCTCCGATGCCGCCTGGAACCACAGTGACGCCAGGATCAGCAGGGGCAGGACCATGGCGACGGTCAAGAGCGCCAACCAGGCGTTGGTGACGAACAGCACGACCATGATGACGACCATCGTGAGGCCCTGCACCACGAACTGGGCCAGCCCGTCCTGCAGCAACTGCTGCAGGTTCTCGATGTCGCTGGTCATCCGGGTCATGATGACGCCGGCCTTCTCGTCGGTGTAGAAATCGAGCCCGAGCCGCTGCAGGTGGGTGAAGACCTGGATGCGCAGATCGTTCATCACCCGGGCGGCCAGCCGGCCGGTGACCTTCACCATCAGTCGTTGGGCGACGGCGGTGACCAGCACGGCCAGCAGATAGAACAGCCCGACGGTCACCACCACTGCCATGTCCCGGTGGACCATGCCGTGGTTGATCCCGTAACTGATCAACTCCGGGCCGACCTGGTTGGCCACGCTGACGATGACGACGAACAGGCCGGCCCAGACGGCCAGCTGCCAGTGGCGGACGACCAGTGACCGGAGGGTGAGGGAGGGGGCGACCTCGCTCTCGTCCCGATAGGTGAAGTGGACGCCGGGGTCACCGTGGTCGGGCTCGTCGGCCAGCAGCTTGTCGACGCCGGCCTGCATCTCCCAGGGCACTCCGGCGAAGGGCAGGCCGCCGCCCGGGTTGGCCGCGCTGCGGTTGTTGTGGCCCCCGGCGATCATCGGTCCCATCACCATCAGCGATCCACCTCCTCATCGGGTGCGGTCTCCATCTCCGCCGCCTGGGCCAGCACCTCGGCGTACAGAGGGGTACCGGCCAGCAGCTGGGCGTGGGTGCCGTCGGCCACCACCCGTCCGCCCTCCATCAGGATCACCCGGTCGGCCAGGCTGATCGTCGACAGGCGGTGGGCGACGATGAGCGTGGTCCGGTTCTCCATCAGACCTCGCAGGCTGTGGTGGATCGTCTTCTCGACCTGGACGTCGACCGCGCTGGTCGCGTCATCGAGCACCAGCACCGGTGGATTCACCAGCAGGGTGCGGGCGATGGCGATCCGCTGCCGTTGGCCACCCGACAGGGTGTAGCCCCGCTCCCCCACGACCGTGTCGTAGCCCTCGGACAGCTCCCTGATGAACCCGTCGGCACCGGCCGCCCGGGCGGCCGCCTCGATATCGGCGAAGTCGGCGTCGGGTCGGCCGTAGGCGATGTTGTCGCGTATCGACACCGAGAACAGGAACGGCTCGTCCAGCACGATGCCGACCCGGGCCCGCAGGCTGGCCAGAGTCACATCGCGCACATCGTGGCCGTCGACCTTCACCGCCCCCCCAGTGACGTCGTAGAACCGGTCCAGCAGACGGGCCACCGTGGACTTGCCCGAACCGGTGCGGCCGACGAGGGCGACCGTCTCGCCCGGGCGCATGTGGAGGTCGAACCCGTCCAGCACCATCGGGCCGCCGTCGGTGTAGCCGAAGGAGACCTGATCGAAGTCGACCTGGCCGCGGCATTCGACCAGGTCGACCGCCTGCGGGGCATCGACGACGACCGGCGGTTGGTCGAGGATCTCGTAGATGCGGCCGGCCGAGGCGGAGGCCCGCTGGCCCATCATGATCAGCATGCCGAGCATCTGGAACGGCATCTGCAGCATCACGATCCAGAAACTGAACGTGAGGATCGTGCCGACCTGGAGATGATCGTGGATCACCAGGTAGCCACCGAGCAGGAGCACCAGGGCCAGACCCAACTGCGACAGGTTCTGCACCACCGGCGTGAACTGGGCCCGGATATCGGCGTCTTTGACATAGGCCCACCGCAAGCGGTTGGCGGCCCGGGCCAGGGCATCGAGCTGCTGGTCCTCGGCGGCGAACGACTTGACCACCCGCACGCCGTTGATGTTCTCGTCGACGATGGTGGCCACTTCGGCCAGCCGGGACTGGATCAGCCAGGACACCGGGAACAGCACCTTGCGCATGCGCACGCCGCCCACGTAGATGAACGGCATGGCGATCATGGCGACGAGAGCCAGAGCCACGTTGATCCAGAGCATGTAGCCGAAGGCGACCACCGCGACCAGGCACTGGACGAGGATGGAGGGGCCGAAGGTCAGGTACATCTGCACCGAACGGATATCGGAGTTGGCCCGTGAGATGAGCTGGCCGGACTGGACCCGGTCGTAGAACTCGAACGACATGCGGCTCAGGTGGGTGTAGATCATGTTCCGGAGGTCGAACTCGATCTGGTAGGCGGTCGACAGGAGGAACATGCGGGACACGTATCCGCAGACGCCGGCCACGGCGGCCAGCACGAGCACGACGATCACGTAGTGGAGCAGCATGTGATCGAAGTGGGAGGCGGGCAGGCGTTGGGCCAAGGGTCGACCCTGCTGCTCGACGAACGGGACCACCGACTTGTTGAGGGCGTCGGAACCGAGGAGCTGGGGGATCTCCACCTGCAGCGCCAGGCCGATGAACGACATGGTCAGGGCGGTGGCGAACGAGGCCTTGTGCGCAGCAACGATGGGGAGCGCCCGGCGCAGCCAACTCTTCTCGGTGTCGAGGTCGATCCAGCTGGTCGGTTGCTGGTAGTGCGACGTCTCCGGTTGCGGCTCCCATTCCGAGACCGCGCCGGTGCCGTGCCGCGGCATCGACCCGATCATGCCTTCACCTCCAGGCGGCTGCTCCGGTAGGCATCCAACGCCTCACCCCACCGCTGCAACCCGGCCGCCGCCTCGGCCGCCTCCGAAGCCTCGAGGAACGATGCGATCTCCCCGAAACGGGCGTCGATCCGGGCGTCGGCCTCTCCCAGCAGCCGGCGACCGTCGCCGGTCAAGGCGTGCTCGACCCGCCGTCGGTCGCCCTCCTGAGCCCGCCGCTCCACCAGTCCACGGGCGACCAGGCCATCCACCACTGCGGTCACCGACGGCGGGCTCACGGCCAGATGATGGGCCAACTTCGACGCGACCGCGGCATGGCGGTCGAGCAGCATCAGGATGCGGTACTGCGAGAGCGACAGCTCCACCTGGCCCAGGGCGACCTCTACCAGGCGGGCCAACCGGGCCGCCGTTCTTCCCGCTCTTTCGATTTCCACATTATTAGATTATCTAAGCTAAAGGCGTGGCGGTGATCATTTCCCGCTCCGGCTGGTCCCCGACCGGCTCGTCGTAGATCAGGCTGTCGCCACGGTCGTTGAACCGGGCGTCGAGCAGGTCGAGGATGTAGTTCTGCCGGATCCGCCAGGGGGCCACCGGGCCCTGCTTGGGGAGCACCTCGAAGGCCCGGGCCACGTACCCCGATGTCAGTGTGAGGAACGGCTCACGTGGCATCTCCGCCTGCTCGGGCCGGGCGACGACGGACCGGGCCGACCGCCGGCGCATCCTGTTCAGGAGACGGCATACGGCCCGGGCGGTCAGGTCGGAGCGCAGCGTCCACGACGCGTTCGTGTACCCGAAACTGAATGCCAGGTTGGGCACACCACTCAGCATGAATCCGCGGTACACGTACCGCTCCCCCGGTTCGACCGGTTGGCCGTCGACGGTCAGGTGGATGCCGCCGCAGGCCACCAGGTCGAGGCCGGTCGCCGACACGATGATGTCGGCCTCCAGATCCTCGCCCGATTCGAGCCGGATACCCGTCTCGGTGAACTGGTCGATCCGATCGGTGACCATCCGCATCGACCCGTCGCTCAGGGCGTTGAAGAAGTCGCCGTCGGGTATCAGGCACATCCTCTGGTCCCACGGCCCGTACGTCGGCGTCAGGTGGGTGGCGATGTCGAAATCGGCCGGGAGCTGCTTGGCCGCCTGCCCCAACAGCATCCGGGCGGCCACGGCCGGGCGCCTCTGGCACAACTGGTAGAAGAACGTGCCCATCACCACGTTCTTCCAGCGCAGCGCGCCGTGCGCCGTGCGGGCGGGCAGCCGGCGTTTCAGCCGTTCGGCCAGCGGGTCGACCGAGGGCGCCGACGTCATCCACGTCGGGGACCGTTGCAGGATGGTCACCGACCGGGCCTTGTCGGCCATCGCCGGGCCGAGGGTCACGGCGGTGGCGCCACTGCCGATGATGACCACCCGCTGGGCTGTGTAGTCCAGATCGGCGGGCCAGTGCTGAG
>DASZNC010000031.1:0-2598 GCA_035551615.1 Acidimicrobiales bacterium | reverse complement strand
CAGGTAGGCCAGGCCGAGGCCGTCGGACAGCGCCCGGGCGAAGCCGACCATCCGCCCGCCGGGCTCGTACGCCCCGACCACCCGCCAGGCCGACGCGACCTGGCGGGCCACGGCGTCCCGGTCCCGCCACCGGCCCCAGTACGCCTCGCTAGACAGGAAGGCCCAGAGGGCGTCGAGGTCGACCCGGCCCGGGTCGTCGTCGAGCTCCAGGTCCCCGTGTGCGGTCCGCATCGCGCTGGCTCCTCCGGTGGTGGGGTGGGTCACCAGTGTCTCGTTCGGAATGCTGTTCGATCCAGTTGATTTACCCGCACCGCAACATAGGGCGTATACGCATCTCACGCCCTGTTTGATCGGTGTTGGCCGCTGACCCGTACCGTGCGATTCGCCCATAAAGCCGCTCGTTTCGACTCAGGGGAGAACATGCATCATCAGGATGGTCAGGATGGCGCGCCGACGGGGCCGAACCCGGCGGGGCTTCCTGCGGAGCGCGGGGCCTAACCGGGCGGCATTCATCGGACCTTTCATGGCTGTGGGCCCGGAGGGACCGTTGACAGTGTGCGCAAAATCGCTTTAGCGTTTCTCATCAATCGGATGTTTTCTGCGACACCGAACATCGATGCCGAGGGGGAGCGTGACGGCGACGAACTCGACCCGCGGGATCCGGCTGCAGCCGGCCGACAACGTGGCGATCACGACGGATGAGACCGCGGCCGGGCAGGCGCTCGATGTTGGCGGTGAGCTCATCGCGGTCCGCGAGGACATCCCACGCGGGCACAAGGTGGCGCTGGCCGCCATCGCGGCTGGCCGCCCGATCCGCCGGTACGGGCAGATCATCGGTTTCGCCGGGGCGGACATCGCGGCCGGCGAGCACGTGCACGTCCACAACGTGGAGTACCGGGAATTCGAGCGGGCGTACGAGTTCCCGGCCGAGGCCACAGCGGAAGAGATCCTCGCCGAGGCCGAGCAAGCCACCTTCGAGGGGTACCTGCGCTCGGACGGCACGGTGGGCACCCGCAACTACCTGGGCATACTGACCAGTGTCAACTGCTCGGCGACCGCGGCCAAGCAGATCGCCAACCGCATGCGCTACTCCGGGGTCCTGGACGGCTACGACCACGTCGACGGGGTCGTCGCGCTCACGCACGGCCTGGGCTGCGGGATGGCGCCCAGCGGGGAAGGCATGGACGTGCTGCGCCGGGTCATGCGCGGCTACCTCACCCACCCGAACTTCGCCGGGTTCCTCATCCTCGGCCTGGGCTGCGAGGACAACCAGATCAAGGCGCTCACCGCCGGCCTGGACCTGCGGCCCGGCCTGCCCGTCGTCACCAGCACGATCCAGGAGATCGGCGGCACGAAGAAGACCGTCGAAACCGGCATCGGGCGGCTCAGCGAGATGCTGACCGACGCCGACCGCGGCCGCCGCACCACGCTGCCGGTCAGCCGGCTGGTGCTGGGGACCAACTGCGGCGGCTCGGACGCCTACTCCGGGCTGACCGCGAACCCGGCCCTGGGCAACGCCGTCGACCGCCTGGTCCACCACGGCGGCACCGGCATCCTCGGCGAGACCCCGGAGATCTACGGTGCCGAGCATCTGCTGGTCGGCCGGGCCGCCTCCGAAGCGGTGGGGCGCAAGCTCCTGGCCCGGATCGAGTGGTGGCGCCGGTACACCGAGAAGAACGGCGGCTCGATGGATAACAACCCGTCTCCCGGCAACAAGGCGGGCGGGCTGACCACCATCCTGGAGAAGTCGCTCGGCGCCGTGGCCAAGGGCGGCACCGGCCCGCTGACCGACGTGGTCGACTACGCCGCCCCGGTGACGACCAAGGGTTTCGTGTTCATGGACACCCCCGGCTACGACCCGGTCTCGGTCACCGGGATCGTCGCCGGGGGCGCGAACATCGTCTGCTTCACCACCGGCCGCGGCTCGGCTTTCGGGTGCGCGCCGGTCCCGAGCATCAAGATCGCCAGCAACACCCCGCTGTACGAGCACATGTCCGACGACATGGACATCAACGCGGGCGGCATCGTCGACGGGACCACCACCGTCGAGGACCTCGGCGCGGTCATCTTCGACACGATCCGCGCCGTGGCCTCGGGCACCGAGACCAGGAGCGAAGCCCTCGGGTACGGCGAAGAGGAATTCACCCCCTGGCATATCGGCACCGTTATGTGACGGGGGGCCGCCTGGACGACCGGGGCGGCTGATGCCTGGGCGCCGGTCAGGCGGGCGTGATGACGACCTTGAGGGCCGAGTTGGCCGCCGCGTTCTTGAACACGTCGTACGCCTCGTCCATCTGGCCGAACGTGAACGTGTGCGTGCCCATCTTCTCGGCCGGGATCCGCCCGCTGGCCACCATCTTCAGCAGGGTGGGGATGGACACCGTGTCGACCAGGCCCATCGTCAGCGTGACGTTCTGGATCCACATCTCGTGCATCGGAATCTCCACCGGCACGCCGTGGACCCCGATGTTGGCGATGGTGCCTCCCGGCCTGACCAGTGCGGCCGTGGTCAGCAGGGTCTCGGGGAAGCCGACCGCCTCGATGGCGACGTCGACGCCCAGGCCGTCGGTCATGGCCTTGACCTCGGAGACAATGCCG
>DASZNC010000030.1:0-74610 GCA_035551615.1 Acidimicrobiales bacterium | reverse complement strand
CGAGGGCACTTCCCATTCTTCCCCTGCCGTACGTGTGAGAGTCCCGCCGGAGCGATGCTGTTCCCCGATCCCGAACCCGAACCGGCGCCCGACCACGCCCACAGCCCGCTGCCGCTCGACCTGCTGCCGGACGGGGCGGCGGTCGACGGCCGGGGCCGATTACAGGTGGCCGGCGTCGACGTAGTCGACCTGGTGGCCAAATACGGCACCCCGGTGTTCGTCTACGACGAGGACCACATCCGTCGCCGCTGCCGCGAGGCGGTGGCCGCCTGGGGTGACGGGGTCGCCTATGCCTCCAAAGCGTTCCTGTGCAAGGCGGTCGCCCGCCTGGCGCACGAAGAGGGCATGTGCATCGACGTCTCCACCGGCGGCGAGATGCACGTCGCTCTGGCCGCCGGCGTGCCGGCCGATCGCCTGGTGCTGCACGGCAACAACAAGTCGGAAGCGGAGCTGGGACATGCCCTCGAGGTGGGTGTGGCCCGGATCATCATCGACTCCTTCGACGAGATCGACCGGCTCGAGCGACTGGCCCCACCGAGGCGACGCCGCCCGCAGGTCCTCATACGGGTGACGCCGGGGATCGAGGCGCACACCCACGAGTACGTCATGACCGGTCAGGACGACTCCAAGTTCGGCTTCGGCGTCACCGCCGGCGCGGCCGCGGAAGCGGTGGCCCGGCTGCGCCGTCCGGGCAGCCCCGTCGAGCTGGTCGGCTTCCACGCCCACATCGGCTCGCAAATCTTCTCGCTCGATTCGTTCGAGAAGGCGATGGCGGTGCTGGCCGCCTCCTTTGTCCCACTGAACCTCCCGGAACTCTGCGTCGGCGGCGGGCTGGGCGTGGCCTACCTGGCCGGGGAAGAGAGCCCCTCGATCGCCTACTGGGCGGAACGGGTCCACCGGGCGGCCAAAGCCGCGGGCATCGACGACGGCGTGCGGCTGACCGCCGAGCCGGGTCGGGCGATCGTCGCCGCCGCCGCCATCACCTGTTACACGGTCGGCACGATCAAAGCCATCCCCGGCCTGCGGACCTATCTCAGCGTCGACGGCGGGATGAGCGACAACCCCCGTCCGGTGCTGTACGGGAGCGGCTACGAGGCGTTCCTGGTCGGAGATGTCGAGGCCCGGCGCGACCGCACGGTGACCATCGTCGGCAAACACTGCGAATCGGGTGACGTCATCGTCCGGGATGCCCAGGTGCCGGCGGCCACGGCCGTCGGCGACATCCTGGCCACGCCGGTCACCGGGGCCTACGGCCACTCCATGGCGTCGACCTACAACAAGGTGCCCCGACCCCCTGTCGTCTTCGTCCGTGACGGCCAGGCCCGGGTCGTCGTCCGGCGCGAGACCCTCGACGACCTTCTGCATCTGGACGCCTGAGCGCCCGCAACTAGCCTTCAGTCCATGTCATCGGCACTTCGGGTGGGCCTTCTCGGCTGCGGAAACGTCGGCGGGGCACTGGTCCGTCTGTTGGTCGAGGACGCCAACCGGATCGCCGCCCGGACCGGACTCGATCTGACCCTGGCCGCAGTCGCCGTGCGCAGCCAGTCGCGCGAGCGGGAGGTGCCCGTCCCGGCCGGGGTGTTGACGACCGATGCGGCCAAGGTCGTGGCCGATCCCGACGTCGACGTGGTGGTCGAGGTCATCGGCGGGATCGAGCCGGCCCGGACTTTGATCCTGGCCGCCCTGAAGGCGGGCAAGCCGGTCATCACCGCCAACAAGGAGCTGCTCGCCAACTGCGGGGCCGAGCTGTTCGAGGCGGCCGCCTCCGCTGGGGTCGATCTCCTGTTCGAGGCCGCCGTGGCCGGCGGCATCCCGTTGATCCGGCCCCTGCGCGAGTCGCTGGCCGGGGAGAGCATCCAGCGGGTGATGGGCATCGTCAACGGCACCACCAACTTCATCCTGACCCGGATGAGTGAGGACGGGGCCAGCTACCACGACGCCCTGGCCGAGGCCCAGAGCCTCGGCTACGCGGAGCGGGACCCGACCGCCGACGTGGAGGGTTTCGACGCCGCCGCCAAGGCGGCCATTCTGGCCAACGTGGCGTTCGGCGCCCGGGTCGTCGCCGGCGACGTCTACCGGGAGGGCATCGCCGCCATCACCGAATCCGACATCGCCATGGCGCACCGGCTCGGCTACGTGGTCAAGCTGCTGGCCGTGGTCGAGCACGCCGTCGGCGACAGCGGTGAGTCCATCGCCGTGCGGGTCCATCCGGCGATGGTCCCGGCCACCCACCCACTGGCCTCGGTGCGGGACAGTTTCAACGCCGTGTTCGTAGAGGGCGGCGCCGTCGGCGACCTGATGTTCCTGGGCCGGGGGGCGGGTGGCATGCCCACCGCCAGCGCCGTGCTCGGCGACCTGCTCGACGCCGCCCACAACCTGACCACCGGCGGCGCCGGCCGCACGCTGGCTCTCCGCCAGACGGCAATCCGGCCCATCGACGACCTGCGTTCGGCCTACTACATCGCCCTCGAGGTGGCCGACCGGCCCGGTGTCCTGCACGCCGTGTCCGGGGTGCTGGGCGAGCACCGGGTGTCCATCCGCCTGATGGAGCAGGAGAGCATGGCCGTCGACGATGCGCCGCCGGAGGGTCAGGCCCGACTGGTGTTCGTGACCCACCCGGCCTACGAGAGCGACGTCCAGGCCTGCCTGGCCGAGCTGCGCCACCTCGACGTGGTCCACTCGCTCGGCGGACTCCTGCGGGTCATCGGCTCGTGACGGGGAACGGATGCCGGGCGTCGCGCCGCAAGGGCTCGTCTGTGACGGGTGGGCACCGGTGACCGGGGTCGGTTGGCGGGGCCTGATCGAGGAGTACCGCAGCTTCCTGCCGGTGACCGCGGCCACGCCGGTGGTGACCCTGCACGAGGGGGGCACCCCGCTGCTACCGGCACCCCGCCTGTCGGAGCGGGTGGGCGGACAGGTCTACCTCAAGTTCGAGGGGGCCAACCCGACCGGATCGTTCAAGGACCGGGGCATGACGGTTGCCATCTCCAAGGCGGCCGAGGAAGGCGCCAAGGCCGTCGTCTGCGGGTCCACCGGCAACACGTCGGCCTCGGCCGCCGCATACGCGGCGCGCGCCGGCATGACCTGCGTGGTCCTCATCCCGGAGGGTTACATCGCGCTGGGCAAGCTGGCCCAGGCGCTGATCCATGGCGCCCGGGTACTGCAGATCCGGGGCAACTTCGACGCCGCCCTGGACATCGTCCGGACCCTCGGCGACGTGGCTCCGGTCACGGTCGTCAACTCGATCAACCCCTACCGCATCGAGGGCCAGAAGACGGCGTCGTTCGAGATCGTCGACGTGCTGGGCCGGGCCCCCGACTACCACTTCATCCCGGTCGGCAACGCCGGCAACATCACCGCCTACTGGAAGGGCTACCGGGAGTACCAGGACGCCGGGCGGATCGACAAACTGCCGAGGATGATGGGCTTCCAGGCGGCCGGCGCCGCCCCTATCGTGCTCGGCCACCCGGTCGAACAGCCCGACACCATCGCCACCGCCATCCGTATCGGGCGGCCCGCCTCCTGGTACGGGGCCACGGCGGCCGCCTCCGAATCGGGAGGAGCCATCGACTCGGTGACCGACGACGAGATCCTGACCGCTTACCGGTACCTGGCCCAGGAGGAGAGCGTCTTCTGCGAACCGGCGTCGGCCGCGTCGGTGGCCGGATTGTTGAAGGCGGGGGTGGCGCCCGGCTCGACCGCCGTCTGTGTGCTCACCGGGCACGGGCTCAAGGATCCGGACATCGCCATCGGTCAGATCGCCGTGCCGACGCCGGTGGACGCCGACATCTCGGCGGTGCGGACCGAACTCGGGCTGTAGGTCGGCCGGGTGGCCGGGTGGCCGGGTGGCCGGGTGCCGGGTGCCGGTTGGCCGGCGGCCGGTGGCTGGCGGGCAGTTGGAGGCTGGGCGGCCGGGGGGCTGGGTGCGCAGGGGCGGCTGGGTAGCGGGGCTCATGGCGGTGGTGCATCAGAATCGGTAGGATGTAGCCCGTCGTCGTTGGCCTCCGCCACCGACGGTGCGCCCACCGGACCCCCTTCCTGCTGTACCTGGGATGGTTCGGCTTCGGGGCCGCACCTGCCGATCTCCGCTGATGCTCCGCCGGAGCACCTCTGAGTCTTGGTGGACTCCGTCCCATTCCACGCGGACCCAACTCCCCACGAGGTTGTAGATGAGCGAACCGCAGCTCGAGCGGTCGGTGTTAGAGGCCAAGGAGCGAGACGAGCTCGTGGCCATTGCCGACGCCCTCGGCGCCCGGCCTGCCCCCCGGGCCAAGAAAGCCGACCTGATCACGTCCATCCTGAAGGCCACCGGCATCGATGTCGACGCCGACAGCGAGCCGGCCCCGGCTGCACCGAAGCGCCGCACCCGGGCCCGTAAGACCGAGGACGAATCGGCCCAGCTCCCTCTGGATGCGGCCGGGGACTCCTCCTCGCCGGACTCAGAAGCCGACCGGTCGGCGACCGTGCCGGCCGAGGTCCCGTCGTCGGGCGAGGCGTCGTCTGCGTCTTTGGAAGGGCCTTCGTCAGGTGAGTCGGCTTCGGCCGGGTCGTCGACCGCTGGCGCGTCCTCATCGGGTGGGTCGGCGTCGTCCGGTTCGTCATCGGGGTCAACGGACGGGTCCGACGCAGCCGCCGAGCCGACCCGTATGCCGGCCCGCACCAATGGATCATCCGCCGGACGCCCGCAGGGCTCCCGTCGTTCCGCCGACACCCGGGATTCCGGCAACGACCGGGACACCGGCGACGCGGATGACGATGGCCGGTCGGGCCCCTCCGGGGCCGACCACGGCAACCACCCCGACGACGGCCCGGGCCGCGGGGGAGACGGTGAGCCGGGCAACCGCCGGAGCCGCCGCCGCCGGGGCCGCGACCGCTTCGAGCGACCCGAGCGCGATCTGCCCGGGCAGGCTCCGGAACAGCAGTACAGCGGCGAACCCATCCCGGTTGACGGCTTTCTGGACATGCGCGAAGAGGGCTACGGCTTCCTGCGCACCTCCGGATTCCTGTCCGGTCCCGGCGACGTCTACGTCTCGATCAGCCAGGTGCGCCGCTTCGCCCTGCGTCGCGGCGACCGTATCGAAGGAGCGGCCCGGCCGGCGGGTGGCAACGAGAAGTACCCGGCCCTGCTCCGCATCGACAAGATCTCCGGCCTGACCGCCGAAGAGGCTCGCGGCCGTCCCCGCTTCGAGAACCTAACGCCGTTGTTCCCGGACGCCAAGCTGAAGCTGGAGTTGCCCAGCCATCCGGCCAACGACACGGCCCGGATCGTCGACCTCCTGGCGCCGATCGGCAAGGGTCAACGAGGGCTGATCGTCTCGCCCCCGAAGGCGGGCAAGACGACGGTGCTGAAGCAGATCGCCCACTGCATCGAGGTCAACAACCCCGATGTGCACCTCATGATCCTCCTGGTCGACGAGCGGCCCGAAGAGGTGACCGACATGACCCGTTCGGTGAAGAACGCCGAGGTGATCTCCTCCACCTTCGACCGACCGGCCGAGGAACACATCCAGGTCGCCGAGCTGGCCATCGAGCGGGCCAAGCGGATGGTCGAGCAGGGCAAGGACGTCGTGGTCATCCTGGACGGCATCACCCGCCTGGCCCGGGCCTACAACCTGGGTGCGCCGGCGACCGGGCGCATCATGTCCGGCGGCATCGACACCGGCGCCCTCTACCCGCCGAAGAAGTTCTTCGGGGCGGCGCGGAATATCGAGGAGGGTGGATCGTTGACCATCCTGGCCACCGCCCTGGTGGAAACTGGAAGCCGCATGGACGAAGTGATCTTCGAAGAATTCAAAGGCACCGGCAACATGGAGCTGCGTCTCGACCGCAAGTTGGCGGAACGGCGCATCTACCCGGCCATAGATGTCAACGGGTCATCCACCCGCCACGAAGAACTTCTCTTCGACCGGGCCCAGTTGCAGCAGGTCTGGAAGCTCCGCAGGGTGCTGAACGCCCTGGCCGGCGAAGGCAACTCCGCCGGCGCCATCGAGTTGCTGTTGGAACGACTGAAGTCCACGAAGAACAACGACGAGTTTCTGGCCGAAGTGGCCAAATCCTGATTTATTGGTATCGGAGGCACCGCTATGAAGACTGAAATCCACCCGAACTACGCCGAGGCCAAGGTGACCTGCTCCTGCGGGAACACCTTCACCACCCGCTCCACCAAGCCCGAGCTGCACACCGAACTGTGCAACGAGTGCCACCCCTTCTACACCGGCAAGCAGAAGCTGGTGGACACCGGTGGTCGTGTCGAGCGCTTCGAGCGCCGGTACGGTCGGCGCGGGGGCAAGAAGTAAGCAGCCTGGACGGGGCCCGCATCGCCAAGTTGCGGGCTCTGGTTCAGGACAAAGGAGCAACCGCTTTCGTTGGCGCCCCCTCGGCACTGCCAGGGGGCGCTGCTCTGCTCACGGGAACGGAGGCCTGGGTCCTCATCGACGACGGCGAGGTATCCCGTTTCGGGCCGGCTCTGGCCTGGGCGGTACGCCACGGGGCGACGGCGCTGTCGGTGCTCGTTTCCGGCTCGGACATCGGGGCGGGCGTGATCGCCCGGCGAGCCTCGGCCTTCTCGTACCCGATCAACGTCTATACGGTTTCCGGGCGGACCCAGGCCCCAGCCACACCCTCGGCGCCGCTCGATCCCGGTTCCGGAGAGCCGCCCGCCGACCTGGTCGAGCTGCTGTCGACGGCCGGGCTCGAGGTGGTCTGGGAACACGGCGTCCTGAGGGGCGAAGTGCTCGGCTTGGAGGTGGCCCGGACGGTGGGCGACCACCTGGAGGTCGGCGTCGGGCGCCACGACCGAATGGCTTGGGTCGAGTTCCAGACGCCGGTGCCCGCCGCCCTCGAATCGGCCGTCGCCGCCGTGCGCGACCTGCGCCGGCCGGGCGCCCCGGCCCACCCGGCCAACCGGCTGGCCCGATCCCGGTGGTTGCGTTCGGTGGTGGCCTCCGCACCCCTGGCGTACGGATTCGAGTCGCTCGTACCAGTGGCGCCCCCGTTGCCGTGGTTCGACCTGCCCGACGCCGGCCCGGCGCCGGCCATCGGGGCCGACTCGGACGGACGGCCAGTGGTGGTCGTGTGCTCGGTCGGCATCGACCTCGACCTGTTGCCGACGGCGGCCGACTGCCGGCTGCTCTATGGGCCGGCGTCCGAGCTGGTGTTGTTGTTACCCGCCGGTGACGACCTCCCGATCACCCGGACACTCGCCGAACTGCTGGAGCGGCCGCCCCGGGTGCAGACAGTAGACCGGAAATGGCGCTCTTAGCGCCTTACAAAGCATTTCATTCCGCATTCTCTGATACTTTCCAACAACTTTGTAGTAAAACCGGTAATTTCCTTTAACTTCTATACAAAGTTGACAATTTTTAACAGAGTTCGCCTCTGGGCACGTACCTTTTGTCGCTTGCGTCGTCGTTCGGGCTGTGCGAAAGTGGCGGAGAAACCATGAGACGGCTGAACTTGGCTCTTGTCGGTGTGATGATGCTGGTGGCCGGCGGCTGTTCGTCCGGCGGCCATTCCCGCGCCGTCCCGACCACGACCACCCAGCCCGCCGGACCCAACCCCGACGTAGTCCCCGCCGTGATCACACCCGCCTACGTCAACGCCGTCTTTGCGGTCCTTGAGCATGTCGACGGAAACGCTTCACGAACGCTGATCGAATCGAAGTCGGTGACACCGCAAGTCATCGCCGACATTCGAGCGATTTATAACGATCCGCTGTACAGCCAAGAGATCCGAATCGCGCAGCAGAGCCGTTCGACCTCTTCTGCTGATTTGCTGCACCCGGTAGGAGATGTCCGGATCACCGTTCGGGCCATTTTGTCCGAGTCACCAACCTGCATCTTCGTCGAGACGAATAGCGACTACAGCGCTGTACTTGTGAAACCTGAAACACCGGCCGCGTCGGAGTACTGGATGCTACGTCTCAAGCAGCCTGGGGCTGACCCGAGCCGGCTCAACTCCACGCCTTGGGCACTGTCGTTCAACGCGGACTTTCTTACTCCGACGACAATTCCAAATCAATGCGTCGCCTCGTAGCGGCAGCGGTCGCGTTGATGGCCGTCCACCCCTTAGCGGGAGCATCGCCCTCTAGCTCTGCGGGGTGTTTTCATGGCCGATTCGGAACAACCATCAACTGCGGGGGCGGCTATGTCGTTCCGGGGTCAGCGCCGGCGCCGAGGCACCATTCGACCCCGGGGCCGACGAGCCCGCCGACGACCGTGTATCAGGTGAGCCAGCTGGCGGTGGACTGTTTGGGCTTTCTGTCCGGGCCGCGGATAGGTGGGACGTGCGGTGTGCCGCTCCCCGGAGTGGCGGCCAACCCCGCGCCGGCGAAGCCGGTCGCCACGCCCCGCACCTACGCCGTCCAGTTCTGGCAAACCATCCCATTGCCGGCGCCCAAGCCGAGCATTCCGCCTGGGTACGCGCTAGCGGGCAAGACGGCGTACCTGGTGACGCACGGTCAGACCCGCCCGGCGGCCACAACCGAGAACACGCCGCTCGGGCCGTTGACGGTTAGTGCGACCGGAAGCTACGAGGTCGATTGGGGCGATGGCTCGGCGCCGAGATGGACGGGCCCTTACGCCGCCGAGGGTGAGCCGTACCCGAACGGTCAGATCACCCACACCTTCGATGATGCGGGGACGTTCACCGTCACCGTTCAAGAGACCTGGACAGCGACGTGGACGTTGGCCGGCCAGACCGGAGTGTTGACCGGGCTGCACACGACCGGCACCATCCCCGGATTCCAGGTGCAGCAGGCTCAGGCCGTCATCGGTAACTGACGCCGGCTGGTGCCAGCGGCACCCCTGAGCCCGCCGGCACCCGCCGGCCTCCCACCACCCACCGCAGGCCACCTACCGCCGGCCACCCACCAACCCCCGCCGGCCACCCACCACCCACCGCCGGCCACCCACCACCCCCGCCGGCCTCAATCAGGCCGCCGGCCGGACCGCCTTCAGGCTGAACATCAACGGCAGCCGGGCGTCATCGGACGGCCAGCGGAAGTGATCCTCGTCGACCGGGACGACCCATTGATTCTGTTGGAACAGGGTCTCATCGAATTCCCGGAACGCAGTGAGCGTGAACCCGGCGTCCCACAATGCCCCGAAGATCGAAAACAGCGGGTGGTTCCAACAGATGGCGGTGTTCTCCCGGGTGGGCGCCGACAGATCGGCGTATGTTCCCTCGTCGTTGTCCACCCAGGGTTCGGTCCGGAAGTAGTCGTCGGTGACCGTCGGCGAGGTCTGCGACAGGGTGTAGCCGACCGGGTGGAACTCGCTCACGTACAGGGTCCCACCCGGTTTCAACAGCTCGAAGCACTCGACCGCCCATGGCCGCAGGTCCTGGAGCCAACAGAGGGCTCCTTTGCCCGTGTACACCAGATCGAACTGGCCGGCACCCAACAGTGTGGCGGCGGCCAGGACGTCGCCGTGGACGAACGAGCACCGCGACGACAGCCCCATCTGGTCGGCCAGCGCCACCGCCGCAGCAACGGCCGGCTCCGAGAAGTCGAGCCCCACGGCCGACGAACTCGGGTAGCGCCGGGCCAGATCCAGGGTGTCCATCCCGAAGTGGCACTGCAGGTGAACGAATCGCAGGCCGTCCAAGCAACCGAGATCCGAAATCTCCCAGGGCTCCACCGCCCCCTTGCCGGCCCGGAACCCGGCGACGTCGTAGTACGTGGACGCCACGTGGATGGGAACGCGCTCGTCCCAGTTGCGGCGGTTGATGTCCGACCAATCGTCTGGTGCGCTCACGCCGTCCAAGATAAAGGTTGGCCTTCCCGGCGGCGGTAGCCTGGGGAGCCATGCTGGAACGCCTCGACGGATTGGAACGCGAATACGAGGCCGTCATGATCCAGCTGTCGGACCCTGATGTGGTCAGCGATTCACGGCGGCTGCGCGACGTCTCCAAGCGGCACCGCGATCTCGAGCCGGTGGTGCTGGCCTACCGCGAGTACAAGTCGGCGGCGGAGGATCGTGATACCGCTCGCGAGATGTTGACCGAGGCGTCGGCTGGCGAGGACCGCGATGCGGTCAAGAGCGAGTTGGACGATGCCGAGGCTCGCATTGCCGAACTCGACGAACGGCTGAAGGTCCTGCTGCTGCCGAAGGATCCGAACGACGGCAAGAACGTGATCGTCGAGATCCGCGGCGCCGAGGGCGGCGAGGAGGCCAACCTGTTCGCCCGCGACCTGTACGAGATGTACTCCCGCTACTCGGACCGCAAGGGCCTCGGGCTGGAGGTGCTGGGCACCGATCCGTCCGACATGGGCGGGTACAACCAGGTCACCTTCATGGTCAAGGGCGATGCCGCCTGGTCCCACATGAAGGCGGAGGGCGGGCCCCACCGGGTCCAGCGGGTGCCGGTCACCGAGTCGCAGGGTCGGGTCCACACCTCGTCGGCGACGGTGACGGTGCTGCCGGAGGCCGAGGAGGTGGACGTGCAGATCGAGGACAAGGACCTGAAAATCGACGTCTACCGCTCGACCGGCCCCGGCGGCCAGTCGGTCAACACGACCGATTCGGCGGTGCGCATCACCCACCTGCCGACCGGGATCGTCGTGGCCATGCAGGACGAGAAGAGCCAGATCCAGAACCGGGCGAAGGCCATGCAGGTGCTGCGGGCCCGCCTGCTGAAGGCGGAGCAGGACCGCCACGCGGCCGAGGCGTCCAACGCCCGGCGCAGCCAGGTGGGAGGGGGCGGCCGGTCGGAGAAGATCCGCACGTACAACTACAAGGAGAACCGGGTCACCGACCACCGCATCAACAAGACGATCTACAAGCTCGACAAGGTCATGTTGGGCGAGCTGGACGAGATAATCGATGCGCTGATGGCCGACGAACGGGCCCGCCAGCTGGCCGACGATCCGTCGTGACCTCGACCCGCCCGGCGACTTGGGAGGACCTCCAGGCCGAGGCGGCCGAGCGGTTGGGAAACCGCCGGGAGGCCAGATGGATGGTCGAAGAAGCCTCGGGCTGCGAGCCCGGTCCGGCCCCGGCCAAGGCGGCCCGGCACCTCGAGGCGATGGTGCAGCGACGGCTGGCCGGCGAGCCCCTGCAGTACGTGCTCGGGTCCTGGGCGTTCCGTCACCTGGAGCTGATGGTCGACCGGCGGGTCCTGATCCCCCGCCCCGAGACCGAGCGGGTCGTCGACTATGCGCTGGCCGAGTTGGACCGGGTTTCCGGTGGTCAAAGGACAACCGTGGTTGATCTCGGTACCGGCTCCGGTGCCATCGCCCTGGCGCTGGCTCAGGAACGGGCTTTCGTCGACGTGTGGGCGACGGACGTGTCCAGCGACGCGCTGGCCGTGGCCCGAGCCAACCTGGCCGGCCTGGCCGGCTTCGCCGCCACCCGCGTGCGGATGGTCGAGGGCTCGTGGTTCGACGCCCTGCCGGCCGAACTGCGCGGGCGGGTGGACCTGGTCGTGTCCAACCCGCCGTACATAAGTACGGTCGAGATGGCCGGGTTGGACGCCGAGGTGCGCGACTGGGAACCGGTCGGCGCCCTCGCCGCCGGACCGCTCGGGACCGAGGCGGTGGACGCCATCCTGTCGGCCGCCGCCGAGTGGCTCACCGGGCGCGGCGCAGTAGTCATCGAGGTGGCGCCCCACCAGGCCGACCGGGTCATCGGTCTGGCCCACGGGTATGGCTTCTCCGATGCCGAAGTGAAACCGGATCTGACCGGGCGGGGCCGAGCGCTGGTGGCCCGCCGATGACCAACGAGCCGGAGGACGATCTACCGGGCCGACGGCGCAGGGATCGCCGGTGACGACGATCATCGCCGCCCAGGGCGATCCGCCACCGGAGCTGGCCATCCAGGCCGCAGTGGACGCCCTGCGCGGGGGCGACATCATCGGTGTGCCGACCGACACCGTGTACGGACTGGCCGCCGACCCCTGGCACTCCGGGGCCTGCGACCGGTTGTTCCTGGTCAAAGGACGGCCCCGCAACGTGGAACTCCCTGTCTTCGTGTCGGGGCTCGAACAGGCGCTGGACCTGACCGCCAACCTGCAGGAGCCGGCCCGACGATTGATGAAGGCGTTCTGGCCGGGGCCGCTCACCCTGGTCGTGCCCCGCCGGCCCGACCTGGAAGCAGATCTGGGCGAGGACGATGAAACCATCGGCCTGCGCTGCCCGGGCCACCCGGTGCCCCTGGCGCTGTGCCGGGAGTTCGGCCCCTACGCCACCACCAGCGCCAACCGGCACGGCCGTCCACCGGTCACCGATGCGTCGGTGCTGGCCGCCGACCTGCCGGGGGTGGAACTGGTGCTCGACGCCGGGCCGTGCGCCGGAGAACCGTCGACCGTGGTGGACGCCACCGGCGAGGTGCTGAAGCTGCTGCGCCAGGGCACCCTGGGCTGGGACGAGATCCTGCAGGTGACCGCCACCTAAGTTGCCCGTCCAGGTAGGGCATGGGATGATGGGGACCGTGCCGATTGATCGACACGGAGTGTTCACACTCGTGAAATGCTCACGTGACGGCCGGTTACCCTCTCACCGACGTGGACAAGAAGCCCTCTCCCGGCATCATGGAGTTCGCCGGACTGGGTTTGATGAACGCTGTCTGTCTCGGCGGCGGCCTGGTCGTGGGATGGCTGGTCGACCGATCTCTGGGCACGCTTCCTCTCTTCATGTTCGTCGGGCTCCTGCTCGGGATCGTGGCTGGAGTGCTGGCGACGAGGGCCAGCTGGAAGCGCTTCTTTTGAGGTTTTCTGTACCCGCGAGCTAAACTCACGCGCACCGCAAATCAATCTTTTGGATGAGCAAAAAAGACCTTGCTGACTGCCATACCTCTCAGTGAAATCGAACGGGTGGTGCGCCGCACCGCCATCGCCTCCATCATCATCGGAGCGCTGGCGGCCGGGGTGGCCATGTTGATCGGACAGCCGTACTTCGTGCCCGGTATCGCTTTGGGCCTGATCCTGGCCATCCTCAACCACCGTGTGTTCCAGTCGTCGGCCATGCGATTCACCGACCCGGAAGGGACGCTGCACCGCAAGCCGTTCGCCGGCAGCGTGGCCCTGCGCCTCGGAGTCTGCACGGCGGTGGCCATCGGGCTGCTCATCGTGGACCAGCCGGTCGGCTGGGGCGTGATGGGCGGCCTGGCGCTCTTCCAGGGCGTCATGCTCGGCAGCGCCCTGATCACCCTGTTCCGGTACCACCGGGCCGGGCTCCAGGACGGGACGGTGGCCGATGCTTAGTGCCGCCCGCCTCCCGGCCATCAACATCCCGGTTGGCGATCACGTCACCCGCAAGCTCGGTGGCCTCGAGTTCAACCTGGACACCATCTGGACGACCGGGGTCGCCTGCATCGTCGTCATCGGCATGGCCTGGTACCTGGCCCGCAACGCGTCGGTCGACAAGCCCGGCCGCCTGCAGCTGTTCTGGGAGTTCGTCGTCGAGACGACCGGCAACCAGGTCGAGAACACGCTCGGCCCCAAGTACCGCCACGTGGTCCCGCTCGGCATCACCATCTTCATGCTGATCCTGGTGGCCGACTGGCTGGAGATCCTCCCCGGCATCTTCCACAACACCGACTACTCACCGGCGCCCACCGCCGACGTCAACCTGACCTACGCGCTGGGCATCACCGTGTTCATCATGTTCACCGGGGCTTCGATACGGGCCAAGGGCATCGGCCCCTACGTCAAGCACTACTTCCGTCCGCCGGTGGCCATGGCCCCGCTGAACATCATCGAAGAAGTCACCAAGCCACTGACGCTGGCCCTGCGGCTCTTCGGCAACCTCTTCTCAGGGGGCATCATGATCGCCCTCCTGATCAGCTTCCCGTTCCCCAAGCTCTCCGCCTTCGGTCTCATCCTGACCCCGGTGTGGAAGCTGTTCGACATGTTCATCGGGGCCATGCAGGCGTTCATCTTCGCCCTGCTGACCCTTCTCTACTACCAGTTCGCCGTCGAAGAGGGCGGGCACTGATCCCTAGACAGGAGAAAGCTACAAATGGCAGCAAGCACTGAGAAGGCCATCGAGCTGGCCGGCGCCTTCGTGGGCGGCGGTCTGGCGCTCGGAGGCGGGGCCATCGGCGCCGCCGTCGGCGACGGCCTGGCCGGTAGCCAGACGATCGCCGGTATCGCCCGGCAGCCCGAGGTGCAGGGCCGTCTCTACACCACGATGTTCCTGATCGTCGGTCTGGTCGAGGGCATGTACTTCATCAACCTGGCCTTCATGGCCTTGTTCGTCTTCGTTCTCGCCAAGGGGTAATCGCAGGTGATGTTGGCCTCCAACTTCCTGGTCCCCAACGGGACGTTCTTCGTCGAGTTGGCCGCCTTCCTCATCGTGCTCTTCGTCCTCAGCCGGCTGCTCCCGCGCATCCAGTCCGTCATGGACGAGCGCAAGGCGGTCATCAACCAGGCGATGATCGACGCCGAGGAGGCCAAGCGGCGCAACACGGAGGCCGAGGAGGAGTACAAGCGCATCGTCGCCGAGGCGCGCGCCCAGGCCCGCTCGGTCGTGGAAGAGGCCAACAAGATGGCCGATCAGGCACGCAACGAGAAGCGCGAGCAGGCCGAGGTCGAATACGACCGGATCGTCACTGCGGCCCAGGCCGAGGTCGACGCCCAGGCCCGCCGGGCCGAGGCCGAACTGCGCCAGCAGGCGGCCGATCTGGCCATCACCGTCGCCGAGAAGGTCCTCGGTGAGGGCATCGACCGCAACGCCCAGTCGGCGCTGATCAACCGCACCATCGACGAGGTCGCCGCCGGGTCGACCTCCGGAGGGAACGCCTAGGTGCGACAGAGCATCCGTGGCTACACCGACGGAGTGATCCAGCTGGCCGCCCCTACCGGCGAGTCCAGCCTGGGCACGCTGGCATCGGAGCTGGCGGCCGTCAACGGCGTGATCGGAGGTTCCGACGATCTCCGTCGGGCGCTGGCCGATCCCGGCGTGGCCCTGGAAGCGCGGCGCGGTGTGGTCACCGACCTCTTCTCCCAGCACGTCGGCGCCACCACGATGCGCCTGCTCTCGTTCGTGCTGGGCGCAGCCCGGGCCAGCGAGACACCGGCCGATGTGGCCTGGCTGGCCGCCCGCCTGGATGCCGCCAAGCGCGGCGAGGCGCCCATCGCCGACATCGTGCTCGGCGTCTCCGGCGCCGAGGAGCGCGTCGACGGCTACGCCTCTGCCATCCTCGAGACGGTCCAGGGCGAGAAGGCCATCGGCGATCTGGAGGATGAGCTGTTCCGCTTCTCCCGCGTCGTGGCCGGCTCCGAGCAGCTGGGGGCCGCCCTGTCCAGCCGGGACTACAGCAAAGAAGCCCGTCGGGCCATCGTCTCCGACCTCCTGAAGGACAAGGTCAGCCCAGCCGCGCTGGCGCTAGCGACCTATGCCACCCAGGTCGGTCGGCCGCGCGACTTCGAAGCCCTGCTGACCACTCTGGTCGACCGGGTCGCGGCCGAATCCAACCGGCGCCTGGCCGAGGTCCGCTCGGCCGTCGAACTCGACGACAATCAGCGTCGACAGCTGGCCGCCGCCCTCGGGCGGGCCGTCGGTCGCGACGTGGACGTCCGGGTGACCGTCGATCCGAGCGTGGTCGCCGGTTTCGTCGCCACCATCGGCGACCTGGTGGTGGACGCCAGCGCCCGTCGCCAACTCGAACTTCTCAAAGAACGCCTCATCATGCCCGAGGCAAACATCACCACAGGAGAGCGCCACTGATGGCGGAACTGACGATCAACGCCCAGGAAATCGGCGATGCCCTCAAGCGGAACGTGTCCGGCTTCACCGCCGGCGTTTCCGTCGAGCAGGTCGGCCGCATCCAGGAAGTCGGCGACGGCATCGCCCGGGTCACCGGCCTGCCCAACGCCGCCGTCAACGAGCTCCTCGAGTTCGAGGGCGGCGAGCTCGGTCTGGCCCTGAACCTGGACGAGGACTCGATCGGCGCCGTCGTGCTCGGCGCCGTCGACCACCTGGAGGAAGGCCAGACGGTCAAGGCCACCGGCCGCATCCTGTCGGTCCCGGTCGGCGACGCCCTGCTCGGCCGGGTCGTCAACCCGCTGGGTGAACCGGTCGACGGGCAGGGCCCGATCGTCACGGAGCTGTCCCGGCGCCTCGAGGTCCAGGCCCCCGGCATCATCGCCCGCCAGCCGGTTTCGGAGCCGTTGCAGACCGGCATCAAGGCCATCGACGCCATGACTCCCATCGGGCGCGGTCAGCGGGAGCTGATCATCGGCGACCGCAAGACGGGCAAGACCTCGGTCGCCATCGACACCATCCTCAACCAGCGCGGCCTGGGCGTGAAGTGCATCTACGTCGCCATCGGCCAGAAGGGTTCGACGGTCGCCCAGACGGTCAACACCCTGCGGGAGCGGGGCGCCCTCGAGTACACCGTCGTGGTCAACGCCCCGGCATCGGAGCCGGCCCCGTTCAAGTACCTGGCCCCGTACTCCGGCTGCGCCATGGGCCAGCACTGGATGGAGAACGGTGAGCACGCCCTCATCGTGTACGACGACCTGTCGAAGCAGGCCGACGCCTACCGCCAGCTGTCACTCCTTCTGCGCCGCCCGCCCGGCCGCGAGGCCTACCCGGGCGACGTGTTCTACCTGCACAGCCGGCTGCTGGAGCGGGCGGCCAAGCTGTCCGACGAGCGCGGCGGCGGCTCCCTCACCGCCCTGCCGGTCATCGAGACCAAGGCCGGCGACGTGTCCGCCTACATCCCGACCAACGTGATCTCCATCACCGACGGCCAGGTGTTCCTCGAATCCGACCTCTTCTACTCCGGCGTCCGCCCGGCCATCAACGTGGGCATCTCGGTGTCCCGGGTGGGTGGCGCGGCCCAGATCAAGGCCATGCGGTCGGTGGCCGGCACGCTGAAGACCGACCTGGCCCAGTTCCGCGACCTGGAGGCGTTCGCCGCCTTCGGCTCCGAGCTGGACAAGGTGTCGCAGGCCCAGCTGGACCGGGGCTACCGCCTCACCGAGGTCCTGAAGCAGCCGCAGAACTCGCCCGTGCCGGTGGAGGAGCAGGTCGTGTCGATCTTCGCCGCCACCAAGGGCTTCATCGATGACATCGACGTCGCCGACGTGCGCCGCTTCGAGTCCGAACTGCTGGCCAACTTCCGGTCGAGCCACAAGGACCTGCTCGACCAGATCCGCGAGCAGAAGGCGCTGCCCGACGAGGACAGCCTGCGCCAGGCCATCGAGTCGTTCAAAGCCGTCTTCGCCCCGAGCGAGTCCTAGGAGCTAGCTATGGCCGGTGGCCAGGAACGGGAACTACGGCGCCGCATCCGCAGCGTCGAATCCACCAAGAAGATCACCCGGGCGATGGAGCTCATCGCCGCGTCGCGCATCGTCAAGGCCCAGCAGGCCATCAACGCGGCGCGCCCGTACGTGGCCAAGATCCGTGAGGTGGTCAGCCACCTGGCCGACTCGCCCGATACCAGTAACCACCCGTTGTTCCGTGATGTCGAGTCCGCCGAGAACGTGGCCATCGTCCTCATCACCGCCGACCGCGGCCTGGCCGGTGGCTACAACGCCAATGTCATCCGCACCGTCGAGCGGATGGTGCGCGACCACCAGGCGGCCGGCCGCAATGTCCAGATCGTGGCCGTCGGGCGCAAGGGCGAGAGCTACTTCCGCTACCGCAACCACTCCATCCTGTTCTCCCTCATCGGCGTGTCCGACCGGCCGTCGTACAACGACGCCCGGCTGGTCGTGGGCGAGGTGATCCCCAAGTTCGAGGCCGGCGAGTTCGACCGCATCGAGCTGGTGTACACCCGCTTCGTGTCGATGGGCACCCAGGCGGTCACCACCCGGCAGCTGGTCCCGCTCGTCCCCGAGGAATCGGGCGAGGACGGCAACGCCGAGCATTCAACGGCGGTGTACGAGTTCGAGCCGGAGCCGGCCGAGATCCTGGACCGGCTGCTGCCCAGCTGGCTGGAGGCCGAGATCCTGGCCGCCCTGCTGGAATCGGCCGCCTCTGAGCACGCCTCCCGGCAGCGAGCCATGAAGGCGGCGACCGACAACGCCGACGAGCTGATCAAGGACCTGCGCCGGGTCATGAACCGGGCCCGCCAGGACGCCATCACCACCGAGATCATGGAGATCGTCGGTGGCGCCGAGGCGCTTCGCCAGGAGAAGGGCGGAGATGACTCCGGCCCGTCCCACGACACCTATGCGCCGGTCGCCGAGCCGGCGTAGCCCACTCCTTTTTCCTGAGAAACATCCCACCGAGGAGCAGAGATGACCGCAGTCGATAACAGCAGGGAGCAGGCCGAGGGCCGGGTGGTGGCCATCGCCGGGCCCGTCATCGACGTCGAATTCCCGCCGGGCCACCTGCCCGAGATCAACTTCGCCGTGGAGCTCGAGGTCGAGACCGACGGCGAGAAGCAGACGATCACGGCCGAGGTCGCCCAGCAGATCGGCGAGGGCCGGGTGCGCTGCATCTGCCTGAAACCGACCGACGGCATGACCCGCGGCACGGCCGTGACCAGCACCGGCCGGGGCATCACCGTGCCGGTCGGCGACACCGTGCTCGGCCACGTGTTCAACGTGATCGGCGTCCCGCTCGACACCGACACCCTCGCCGAGCCGGAGGACCGGTGGGAGATCCACCGGCCGTCGCCCGCCTTCGACTCCCTCGAGCCCAAGGCCCAGATGTTCGAGACCGGCATCAAGGTCATCGACCTGCTCGAGCCGTACGTGCAGGGCGGCAAGATCGGCCTGTTCGGCGGCGCCGGCGTGGGCAAGACGGTTCTGATCCAGGAGATGATCCGCCGGGTCGCCGACCAGCACGGTGGTGTGTCGGTCTTCGCCGGTGTCGGCGAGCGGACCCGTGAGGGCACCGACCTCTGGCAGGAGATGACCGAATCGGGCGTCATCGAGAAGACCGCTCTGGTCTTCGGCCAGATGGACGAGCCGCCCGGCGTGCGCCTGCGGGTCGCCCTGTCGGCGCTGACCATGGCCGAGTACTTCCGCGACGTCAAGAACCAGGACGTGCTGCTGTTCGTCGACAACATCTTCCGGTTCGTCCAGGCCGGCTCCGAGGTGTCGACCCTGCTCGGCCGCATGCCGTCGGCGGTGGGTTACCAGCCCACCCTGGCCGACGAGATGGGTGAACTGCAGGAGCGGATCACCTCGACCCGGGGCCGGTCCATCACCTCGCTGCAGGCGGTCTACGTGCCGGCCGACGACTACACCGACCCGGCCCCGTTCACCACCTTCACCCACCTCGACGCCACGACCGAGCTGTCCCGCCAGATCGCCGCCCTCGGCATCTTCCCGGCGGTGGACCCGCTGGCCTCGACGTCGACGGTGCTCACCCCCGAGGTGGTCGGCGACCGCCACTACGCAGTGGCCCGGCGGGTGCAGGAGACCCTGCAGCGCTTCAAGGAACTCCAGGACATCATCGCCATCCTCGGCCTCGACGAGTTGGCCGAAGAGGACCGCATCACCGTCTCCCGGGCCCGCAAGATCCAGCGGTTCCTGTCGCAGCCGATGTTCGTGGCCAAGAACTTCACCGGCCTGGACGGGATCTACGTCCCTGTCAACGAGACGGTTGAGTCCTTCGAGGCGCTGGTCAACGGCGACCTGGACGAGGTGCCCGAGCAGGCGTTCCTGAACGTCGGCGGCGTGGACAGCGTCCTGGAGAAGGCCAAGGCCCTCCAGCAGGACAGCTGAGCCGGTGGCCACCACTGGTTTCGACCTGGTCACGCCTTCTGCCACTTTGTACGCGGGGCAGGCGGAGATGATCGTCTGCAAGACGGTGGAGGGCGAGATCGCCTTCCTGGCCGACCACGAGGCCTTCATCGGCGCCCTCGACCCGTGCGTCGTCCGCATCGTCAACCCGGCCGACGCCGAGGGCACCGAGATCGCCATCGCCGTCCACGGCGGATTCGTGGAGGTCAAGGACAACCACGTGATCATGCTGGCCGACATCGCCGAGCGACCCGACGAGATCGACGGCGGGGTGGCCGAGCGCGAGGTGGGCGAGGCGCAGGCCAAGGTGGACGCCGCCGGGTCGGACGGCGACCGCTATGCGGAGACCGAGCTCAAGTGGGCACAGGTACGCGTCGAGGCGGCTGCGCTCTAGTCAGTTCTTCTCGGCCGCGGTCCGGCCGCGCACGCCGAAAAGCGTGTACAGCGCCACCGCCAGTGCGGCGATGCCGAACGGCACGATCGACAGGCTGCCCTTGAGGTAGGACGGGACCAGCACCAGGCCGGACAGAAGCGCCGTCCACGTCCACAGGATCAGCACCGAACGGGTCTGCCCGTGGCCCAGCCGCATGAGGCGGTGGTGCAGATGGTTGATATCGCGGGCGGACAGGTTGGTGCGCCGGCCGGCCCGCCGGACGATGGCGAACGCGGTGTCGAGGATCGGGATGCCCAGGATGAGGAACGGGATCAGCACCGGGGCGAAGAAGAAGTAGGTCCGCCCGCTGAAGTCCTGGTCGGTCTGGCCCACCACGGACATGGTGGCGGCCGCCATCAACAGTCCGAGCATCAGCGCGCCGGCATCGCCCATGAAGATGCGGGCCGGGTGGAAGTTGTGGGGCAGGAAACCGGCGCACACGCCCACGACGATGGCGCAGAACAGCCCGCCGCTGCTGGGCTGGATGGTGCCGGCGGCCACCAGTTGGTGGGAGTAGAAGAAGAACGCGGCGGCGGCGATGGCGACGATGCCGGCGGCCAGGCCGTCCAGGCCGTCGACCAGGTTGATGGCGTTGGCCATACCGACCACCCACACGACGGTCAGGATCGGGATGAGATCGGCGGACAGGACCACCGTGCCGGCCAGCGGGGTCCGGAAGTACAGCATGTTCACGCCGAACAGGTAGAGGACCATGCCGGCCAGGATCTGGCCGGACATCTTGGCCGGGGCGGACATGTCCCGGACGTCGTCGACCACGCCGACAGCGAAGATCATCGACGCGCCCAGGACCAGCCCCAGCGGATCGGAGCTGCCCCGGAACAGGTCGGCCAGCCCGGGCAACTGCGACGCCACGATCATCGAGACCAGGAGGCCCATGTACATGGCGGCCCCGCCGACGGTCGGCGTCGGCTGCTCGTGGACCCGCTCGGGGTCGGGCAGGACGATGATCGAGAAGCGGAGCGCCAGCCGGCGGACGGCGAAGGTCGCCAGCCAGGTGACGACCGCAGCTACTGCGGCGACGACGCCGTAGTCGGCGTATCCGTTGATGGGACGAACCTTACGGGTAGGGGGTGAACTTCGAGCACAGCACGGCGACCTCGTCGCGCACGGCGGCCGACTCGGAGTCGTCGTCGGGGCGGCGCAGCACCCGCCCGATGAGCCGGGCGATCTCCGCCATCTCGGATTCCCCCATGCCGGCGGTCGTGACCGAAGGTGTCCCGATGCGCAGTCCGGAGGTGACAAAGGGGGAGCGGGGATCGCCGGGGACGGTGTTCTTGTTGAGCGTGATGCCGCTGCGGTCCAGGGCCTCCTGGGCGACCTTGCCGGTCAGATCGGCGTCGAAGGCACGCAGGTCGACCAGCATCAGATGGTTGTCGGTGCCCCCCGAGACGATCCGGAACCCCTCGCCCGCCAACCCGGCGGCCAGGGCCTGGGCGTTGCGCACGATGGCGGCCGCGTACTCCTTGAAGGCGGGCAGCGACGCTTCCCGGAAGGCCACCGCCTTGGCCGCCACCACGTGCTCCAGTGGACCGCCCTGGAGGCCCGGGAACACGGCCTTGTCGATGGCCGGTCCCAGGTCGGCCCGGGCCAGGATGCAGCCGCCGCGCGGGCCCCTGAGCGTCTTGTGGGTGGTGAAGGTGACGATGTCGGCGATGCCGACCGGGTTCGGATGGGCGCCGCCGGCGATGAGCCCGGCGACATGGGCGGCGTCGAACATGAACAACGCACCCACCTCATCGGCGATCCGCCGGATCGGCTCGGGGTCGATGATGCGGGGGTAGGCCGTGGCTCCGGCCACGATCAGCTTGGGGTGGTGCTCCCGGGCCAGTTCGGCCAACTGGTCGAGGTCGAGACGCTCGTCGCTCTCGGTGACGCCGTAGGAGACGAAGTTGTAGAAACGGCCGCTCACGTTGACCGGTGAACCGTGGGTCAGGTGGCCGCCCTGGTCGAGGCGCATGCCGAGCACCGTGTCGCCGGCCTCGAGCACGGCCAGGTAGGCGGCCAGGTTGGCGTTGGCCCCCGAATGGGGCTGCACGTTGGCGTGGATGGCGCCGTCGCCGAGGTGGCCGCCGAACAGCTCGACCACCCGCCGGCGGGCCAGGTCCTCGGCCTCGTCGATCACCGCATTGCCGCCGTAGTAGCGCTTGCCCGGGTAGCCCTCGGAGTACTTGTTGGTCAGGACCGATCCGGTCGCCGCCATCACCGCCCGGGACGTGAAGTTCTCCGAGGCGATCAGTTGCAGCGTGGTGTTCTGCCGCTCCTCCTCGCGTTCGATGATGGAGAACAGCTCGCGATCCTGGAATGACTCGTAGGACGTCGGCACGGGCCCAATGCTAGTTGCCGCCCCGTCGACCTCGGCCTCGTCGCCCTGGGGAATCGGGTCCGGCGGTTGGTCGAGGGACCGGTGGCCAGGTCGCTACTGCCGGCGTCATTCAGCGGGCAGACTGCACCGGTGGCATCCAGCGGACGTCGGCGGTTCGGCGTGGCGGTGGTCGTGGACCCGCCGGTGGCTGACGAGGTGGACGGCCTGCGCCGCGCGGTCGGCGATCCCAGCCTGGCCCGCATCCCGCCCCACTTGACGCTGGTGCCGCCGGTCAACGTCCGGCGGGCGGAACTGGGCGATGCCCTCGGCCGGCTCCGGGAGGCGGCGGCGGCGGTCCCCCCGTTCGTGCTCACACTGGGCCGGATCAGCACCTTCATGCCCGACAATCCGGTGCTGTACCTGGCCGTCGGAGGCGACGTGGACCGCCTGACGGCGTTGCGGGACGCGGTGTTCCGCCCACCGCTCGAACGGCGGCTGTCGTGGCCGTGGGTGCCCCATGTGACCGTCGCCGATGGGATCGAGCCCGACCGCATCCCGGCCTGCCTGCAGGCGCTGGCCGGTTACAGCGCGGTCGTGCCCGTCGACCGGGTGGTGCTCCTGGAGGAGCAGGCCGGCCGGCAGTGGGTCCCGGTCGCCGATGCCGGCCTCGGATCACCGGCCCGGATCGGTACCGGCGGCCTGATGGTCGAGCTGACCCGGGGCCGGTTGATCGATCCCCGGTTCGCGGAACTGGCCGATACCGGATATCAATCCGGCGACATCGTCCTCACCGCCCACTGTCAGGGCGACCTGGCCGGATGGGCCCGGGCCCGGTCCGGCCCCGACGGCGTCAACACCGAGGTGTATGTCGATCCCGGCCTCCGGGGCCAGGGGATCGGCGGTCACCTGCGGGCCCACATCGACTGGGCGGTGGCGACTACTCGAAGCGGACCGCCGCGTACGACGACAGCTTCTTGATCCGGTGCCGGGCATCGATCCGGCGGACGGTGCCCGACTTCGACCGCATCACCAGCGAGTCGGTCTGGGCGCCCACGGAGTTGTACCGGACTCCGCGCAGGAGCTCTCCGTCGCTGATCCCGGTGGCGGCGAAGAAACAATTGTCGCCCTCCACCAGGTCGTCCAGGCCCAGCACCCGATCCAGGTCGTAGCCGGCCGCCAGGGCGGCCGCCCGCTCTTCGTCGTTGCGGGTCCAGAGCCGGCCCTGCAGTTCCCCGCCCATGCACTTGAGGGCGGCGGCGGCGATGACCCCTTCGGGGGTGCCGCCGATCCCGAAGAGGATGTCGGCCCCGGAGTCGGTCCAGGCGGTGGCGATGGCACCGGCCACGTCGCCGTCGGTGATCAGCCGGATGCGGGCGCCGTTGCTGCGAACCTCCTCGATCAGGTCAGCGTGACGGGGCCGGTCGAGGATCACGGCGGTGACATCCCGGACCGACTCGCCCTTGGCCTCGGCCACCGCCCTCAGGTTCTCGGTGACCGTCTGCTCGAGGCTCACCTTGCCGGCCGCCTCGGGGCCCACCGCCAGTTTCTCCATGTACACGCACGGGCCCGGGTTGAACATCGTGCCCCGTGCGCTGACGGCGATGACGGCCAGGGCGCCGCCCCGCCCGAGGGCGGTCGGCGTGGTGCCGTCGATCGGGTCCACAGCCACATCGGCAAGGGGCGGGGTGCCGTCGCCGACCTGCTCGCCGTTGTACAGCATCGGGGCCTCGTCCTTCTCGCCCTCGCCGATGACGACGACGCCATCCATCGGGACGCCGCCGAGCACGATGCGCATGGCGTCCACGGCGGCCCCGTCGGCCCCTTCCTTGTCGCCGCGACCCAGCCAGCGGGCGGCAGCCATGGCCGCCGCCTCGGTCACCCGCACCAGCTCCATGGCCAGGTTGCGGTCCGGGGCTTGCGGTCGGGGACCCAGATGCTCTTCCACGGAAGCGAATGTAGCGTGGCCGGGCCGCCGCCTTGATATGACTGTGGGTTTCCGGCTGGGTACGATTCAAGCCGGTGCAAACCACGGCAAGCAGCCCCGCGTTCGTCGAAAAGGGCCTGCTGGACACCCTATTCGGCGAACGTCGGCGTCCCCACCCGGCCCTGGCTGCGGTCGGGGCGCTGGCCGTCGTCGCTGGCCTGGCGCTGCGCTTCTGGGCGCCCAGCGCCCTCTGGCTGGACGAGACCATCAGCGTCAACATCGCCCGGCTGCCGGTCCGCCAGATTCCCGGCGCCCTGGCCCACGATGGCGCCCCCCCGCTCTACTACGTGCTGCTGCACTACTGGATGGCGCTGTTCGGGACGGGTGACGTCGCCGTCCGGGCCCTGTCCGGTGTGATCTCGGTGCTGACCCTCCCGGTGTTCTGGATCGCCGGCCGGCGCCTGGGGGGCCGGACAGTTGGGTGGGTCACCTTCTTCCTGGCCCTGTCGTCACCGTTCGCCATCAACTACGCGACGACGACGCGCATGTACTCGTTGATGATCCTGCTCTCACTGCTCGGGTTCATCGCCCTCAGTGCGGCCTACGAGGACCCAACGCCGGGACGCCGCGTGGCCGTCGGCGCCGTCACCGCCGCCCTGCTCTACACCCACTACTGGGGGGTGTACCTGGTCCTGGCCGCCGCCCTCTGGCTCATGTGGCGGATCTACCGGTCGGGCCGGCGACGCTCGGTCCTGAATGCGATGATCATCGGCGGTCTGGTCTGGCTCCCCTGGGCGCCGGTCTTCATCTTCCAGACCCTGCACACGGGCACGCCATGGACCACTTCGGCCAACCCGGGCGACCTGCTGACGGTGTTCGCCGACTGGTCGGGAAGCGGGCCGTGGGGCGGCCTGCTGATGTACGCCACGTTCCTGTTGTTCATCATCGGCACCTTCGGCCGCACCGCAGCACCGGGCACCAGGGTGCTGTTGGCCGATGCTGATGGCCGGGTGCGGCAGGCCGAGGCCGGCCCGGCGGTCGTCATCGAGTTGAAGCCCCGGCCCGGGATGGCCCCCATGGTCGGGATCGGCGTGGCCACTCTCATCGTCGCCGTCGCCCTCGGCGCGGTGGCCGACGCCGCCTTCGTGGCCCGCTACACGGCGGTGGTGCTGCCCCTGTTCCTCCTGGTGATGGGCGCCGGGGTGGCCGTGATCCCCGGGCGGCGCTTCCGGGTCGGCTGCGTCGCCGTTCTGGTGGTGGCCGGCCTCATGACCGGGCAGACCGAGAACGCCGCCACCCGCACCCAGGCGGTCAGCGTGGCCACCGTGCTCAACGCCCAGGCCCAGCCCGGCGATCTGGTCATCTACTGTCCCGATCAGCTGGGACCGGCCGTCGATCGCCTGCTCACCGTCCGCGGGGTGTCGGAGATCACCTTCCCCCGGGCCATCGGCCCGCAACGGGTGAACTGGGTCGACTACAGGCAGACGATCTCCAGCACCAACGTGTCGCAGTTCGCCCAGGCGGCGATCACCCGGGTGACCGCCAACCACACGGTGTGGTTGGTGTGGCGCGACGGCTATGCGGGGTTGGGCGGCGACTGCGGCTACCTGCAGAGTTGGCTCAACCTGCTGCGTCCGTCGGCGGGTGTGACGCTGGTGCATGCCAACAGCAAGACCTACTACGAGTTCGAGAACCTGACCCGCTACACCGGGTAGGTCTCCAGCAGCGAGGAGCTTCTTTTGAGTGACCAACCGGCCGACCTGGCCCGCGACGTAGTCGTCATCGGTGCCGGCCCCGCCGGCCTGACGGCGGCCTATGAGCTGGGCAAGGCGGGCCGCCAGGCCACCGTCCTGGAGGCCGACGACGTGGTCGGCGGGATCAGCCGCACCGTCGAGCGGGAAGGCTGGCGGTTCGACATCGGCGGCCACCGGTTCTTCACCAAGGTGGCACCGGTAGAGGCCTTCTGGCACGAGGTCCTGCCGGATGAGGACTTCATGCTCCGCCCCCGCAAGAGCCGGATCTACTACCGGGGCCAGTTCTACGACTATCCCCTGAAGGCGTCCAACGCCCTGGGCAACCTGGGGGTGGTCGAGGCCGTCCGGTGTGTCCTGTCGTACATCTGGGCCCGCATCCGGCCGCCGGCCCGCCAGGACATGTACGAGGGGTGGCTGGTCGCCCGCTTCGGCTCACGCCTCTACAACCACTTCTTCAAGACCTACACCGAGAAGGTGTGGGGTCACCCGGCCAGCGAAATGCCGGCCGACTGGGCCGCGCAACGGGTGAAGAACCTGTCGTTGGCGTCCGCCGTGATCAACGCCCTCCTGCCCCGGCGCAACCAGAAGGAGATCACCTCGCTGATCGAGGAGTTCCAGTACCCCCGCCTGGGCCCCGGAATGATGTGGGAACGGTGCCGGGAACTGGTCGAGGGCCAGGGCACCAAGGTGATGATGAACACGAAGGTGACCCGGATCCGACACGAGGGCGGCCGGGCCGTCTCCGTCACCGCCGAGCAGTCCGGCGCACCCACCGAGTACGAGGCGTCGGCGGTGATCTCGTCGATGCCCATCGCCGAGCTGGTGCATGCCTTCGACCCGCCGGTGCCCGACGATGTCCGGCGGGCGGCCGACGACCTCTACTACCGCGACTTCCTCACCGTCGCCCTGGTCGTCCCCGAGAGCGAGGTGCCATGGGACGACAACTGGATCTACATCCACGACACCACGGTGAAGACCATGCGGATCCAGAACTTCGGCTCATGGTCACCCTTCCTCGTCAAGGAGGGCCGCAACGTGCTCGGCCTCGAGTACACCGTCGAGGAGGGCGACCAGGACTGGAACGCCGACGACGACGTTCTGATCCGCCGGGGCGCCGACGAGTTGGGCCGGCTCGGGCTGATCGACCCGGCCAAGGTCGAAGGGGGCTACGTGGTGCGCATGCCCAAGGCCTACCCCTACTACGACGTCGACTACGCGGCCAACGTCGACCGCATCCGCGCCTGGTTGGCCGACCATGCCGGGAACGTGTTTCCGGTCGGCCGTAACGGCATGCACCGCTACAACAACCAGGACCACTCGATGTACACCGCCATGCTCACCGTGGAGAACCTGTTCGGGGCCAACCACGACGTCTGGTCGGTGAACGTGGAGGAGGAGTACCACGAGATCAACGAACAGCCGCTCGTCGGCGCCGCGGCCGTGGCCGCCTCGAGATCGGCCGCATCGAGATCGGCCGCGTCCGGCACCGGGCGGGACGCACCGATCCTGCCCAAGAAGCAGAAGCCCTGACCCCGTGGCCAAGATCTGGTACTGCGCGACCTGTGGATACGAGCTGTCCGGCCTGCGGGGCGGGCGGTGTCACTCCTGCCGGGAGAAGCTGACCCTCTCGGCGCTGCCGCAGCTGGCCGGCGGCAACGATGACGACGAGGTCGGCTATCGGATCGACGGCTGGACCGATCGGGATCGGGGCCAGCTCATCGTCCGGCTGAACGACCTGGGCATCGAGCACCGTTTCGAAGACGACGAACTGGTCGTCGACGCCGGCGACGAGGGCCGGGTGGACGACCTGGTGGCCGCCCTGGGGGCGACCGCCGAGGCCGGCCTGGCCGACACCGGTGCCGACCGGTCGGGGACCGGGTCGGACGACTCGCTCGACGTCGACGGGTCGGGGGACGGCGACGGGTTCGGCGTCGGATCCGGCGACGGGTTCGGCGACGGGTTCGGCGACGAGGAGGAGGACGTAGCGGACGACGACTTCTCCGCCTCGGTGCGCCTGTTGGCCGACGCCGCCCACCGCCTGCACAAGGATCCCACCGATATGCAGGCCGACGCCGACGTGGCCGAGGCATCAGCGGCGGTTTTCGGTGCCGACCACTACGGCCCCTTCGACGAGGACCAGTGGGCGGCCGTCGGGCGCGTCACCCGGCGCCTGCTGTCCGCCCTCGGGGCCGACGAGGCGCTGGAGGATCAGATTCGCCAGGAGGCCGGAATCCTGGAGAAGCTGTTGGCCCCGGTGCAACCGGTTCCGCTCGACGACGACCTGCCGGTCGGGGAGCCGGGCACGGCCGCCGGCGCATCGTCGGGTGAACGGACGGTCTACGACCTGGCCGACTGGCTTCCCGATCAGCGGGCCGAGATCGGGTTTCTCATGGACCAGGGCGGTATCGCCTACTCCTGGGAGGGCAACGACCTGCTGGTCGACTCGGATCGCGAACGCGATGTCGAGGACCTGTTCGACCGGGTGGCCGGCGGGGGTGAAGACGAGGACGACGACGCCGACGAGCGCCGCTACCGGGCGGTCGCCGAGTTGTTCGCCGCCTGCGGCCGGCTGACGGGCGATCCCACCGACGATTCCCGCCGGGACGCAGTCCTCGAATGGATCGAGCAGTCGGAGGGCGCGCCGCTGATCGGCATGGACGAGGTCGACTGGTTCCGCATCCGGACCCGGGCCCGGGCCCTGGCCACGGCCATCGAGGAGGAGCACAGCCCGGAGGACATCTACGACGAGGCGGACAAGCTGCACGACATGCTGCGCGCCGTCGTTTGAAAGACCTGGGGGTCCTCCTGGCGCCGGGTGCCGGCGCCGATCGCGACCAGGCCACCCTGGTGGCCCTGGACCGGGCCTTCACCGCCCTGGGGGCGACTGTCGTCCGGATGGACTTCCCGTACCGCAAGGCCGGCCGACGGGCGCCGGATCGGGCGCCCGTCCTCATCGAGGCGGTGTGCCAGGAGGCGGCCGCCCTACCGGTCCGGCGGTTGCTGCTCGGAGGCCGCTCGATGGGTGGACGGATGTGCTCCATGGCGGTGGCCGAAGGGCTGCCGGCGGTCGGGCTGCTGCTGGTAAGCTACCCCTTGCACCCACCGGGGAAGCCGGACTCCCTGCGCACCGAGCACTTCCCGACCCTGTCGGTCCCGTGCCTGTTCGTTTCCGGCACCCGCGACACCTTCGGTACCCCGGCCGAGATGGAATCGGCCACCGCCGCCATTCCCGGTCCGGTGACCCACGAGTGGATCGAAGGCAAGGACCACGGCCTGAAGGGCGTCGACCCCCGCATCTGCGAGACGGCGACGGCCTGGGCGTCGGCGTTGTAGCTGCCGGCGCCGGCCGCCGGCGGCGCCGACCTCCGGCGTCGGGCCTCATCGGGTCGACCTCCGGCGTCGGGCCCACCGGTCCGGGCCGGCATTGTGGTCGATAGAACGTCATAGTGACGTTCTATTGCCCAGAATCGACGGGCGGGGGGGCCGGTGCTCGGCATTGTGGTCGATAGAACGTCATAGTGACGTCCTATCGCCCAGAATCGACGGGCGAGGGGGGCCGGTGCTCGGGGGTTCGCCGCGGTAGCTGACGGCCGGACCCACCGGGCCCGGGGGGTGGAGCTGCCCTGGCCGGGTGGTGGTGGCCCCCGTGCGGTCAGCCGCCGTAGGCGGCGAACAGCTCGGCGAAGGCAGCCGTGGCGTCGATCAGGCGGGCCACGTCCACGTACTCGTCGTCGGTGTGGGCCTGGTCGATGGCGCCCGGTCCGCAGACGACGGCCGGGATGCCGGCCTGGTTGCGCACGAAGCGGGCATCGGTCGTGAACGACATGCCGATGACCCCCGGCTCCCGCCCGGTGGCCCGGGCCACGGCGTCACCGACGTGCTTCACCCACGGGTCGCCGGCCGACATCTCGCTGGCCTCACCGAAGGTGTCCAGCTCGAACCGGTAGCGCAGCCCGTCGATCCCGGCCGCGTGGATGCGGGCCTCGATCTCGGCCTGGGTGGACTCGACGGTGGCCCCGGGCAGGATGCGCCGGTCGACACCGACCACACACGTTTCGGCCACCACATTGAACGCGCTGCCGCCGTGGATCGTCCCGACGTTGGCGGTCGGCCGCCCGAGCAGCGGGTGGTCCTCGCCCCCGAAGTCGGCGGCGTGCAGGGCCAGCACCGTGAGGGCACCGTGTTCCACGGCCGATATGCCGTCGCGCGGCCGGCTGCCGTGGCCCGGCTGTCCGGTGATGTGGATGCGCCCCTGCAGCAGACCCCGCTCGGCGACGCACAGTTCCAGGTCGGTCGGCTCGGGGACCAAGCAGGCGTCACCCCGGATGAGGCCGGCGTCGAGGAGTGCCTGGGTGCCCCACTTGCCGCCCCGTTCCTCGTCGGCGACCAGATGGAACGCCAGGTTGCAGGCCGGTGCTCGCCCGGCCCGTTCCAGGACGTCGAGGGCACAGATGGCGGCGGCGATGCCACCCTTCATGTCGGCCGTGCCCCGGCCGTACAGGCGGCCGTCGACGACCTGCGGGTCGAAGGGGTCGTGGGTCCAGGCGTCGGCGTTGACCGGCACCACGTCGAGGTGGCCGTTGACGATCAGCGTGGGCCGGCCCGGGTCGGCGCCGTCGGGATGCTCGATCTCGGCGACCAGCGAGAGCCGCCCCGGCGCCGGCTCGACCGACTGCCATCGGTGCGTGCGGTGATCGAGGGCGTCGCGTACAACCGCTTCGATGGGCGCCTCGTTGCCCGGGGGATTCCGGGTGTCCACCGCCACGAGCAACTTGGTCAGTTCGACCAGGCGGTCCTCGTCCACGTGTTCTCGCACACCTGGAGCCTACGACCCGTCGCGGGCGATACTGGTCGGCCATGCCTCCCGCCCGCGACCCCGAGACCCTGTTCGCCGCCGCCCGGGCCGGCGACCGGGCCGCCCTGGGGCGGCTCCTCTCCCTCGTCGAGCGGGGCGGCGCCCCGTCGCGCCAGGTCGGGCGCCTGGTCTACGCCGACGGTCAGGCCGATCACGTGGTCGGCATCACCGGTGCGCCGGGCGCCGGCAAGTCGACGCTCACCGACCGGTTGATCGCCCAGGCCCGGACCGGCGGCGGCCTGGTCGGCGTGCTGGCCATCGATCCCAGCTCGCCCTACAGCCGGGGCGCCATCCTGGGCGACCGCATCCGCATGCAGGGCCACGCCCTCGACGAGGGCGTGTTCATCCGGTCGATGGCCACCCGCGGCCACCTGGGCGGTCTGGCGCTGGCCGCCCCTGAGGCACTGCGCACGCTGGCCGCCTGCGGCTACCCGCTGGTCCTGCTCGAGACGGTGGGCGTGGGCCAGGTCGAGGTGGAGGTCGCCGGGACCGCCGACACCACGGTGGTGGTGGTCAACCCCGGCTGGGGTGACGCCATACAGGCGGCCAAGGCCGGCCTCCTCGAGATCGCCGACGTGTTCGCCGTCAACAAGGCCGACCGCCCCGGCGCCGAGGAGACCCGCCGGGACCTGGAGAACATGCTCGACATGAGCATGACGATGGGCGAGTGGCGCCCCCCGGTGGTTCTGTGCTCGGCGGCCGCCGGCGACGGCACCGACACCCTCTGGCAGTCCATCCTCGACCACCGCGCCCACCTGGAACAGAGTGGCGACCTGGCCCGGCGTCGCGACCAGCGGGCTCTCGACGAGCTCCAGAAGGTTCTGGTGGCGCGCATCCGGGCGGAGGTCGAGGAGAAGGCCGATGGCCGTACGAGCGCTCTCCTTTTACAACGGGAGATCGACCCTTACGAAGCGGCGGACCGCCTGCTGTCCGAGCGGTGAATCAGGCCCACGCCACGCATCCCAGGTCGACGGACTGCACCAGGTCCGGGTGGGCCGGGACGATCCGCACCGTGTACCCGTGCCGGCCGGACTGATCGCAGGTGAACACGCCCTCGTAGCGGTGCGGGCCGTCACCTCCTGAGCGGGTCAGGTGGACGATCTTGGTATCGGTCAGCTCGTCACCGCCGACGACCGGACCGTGCAGCAGTTCGACGGCCACATCGCCCGGCTCCAACGACCCCAACTCGACGGTGACGGTGACGTTGCGGCGACCGCCCAGATCGACCATGCCGGTCGGCTCGTCAGCCTCCACATCGATCACCTTGACCTCCGCCCAGGCCGCTCTGACCCGCTGCTTCCAGGCTGACAGTGCCTTGGCCCGGCCGAACCCGTCGGCCGCCAGCGTCTCCGCCTGGCCGGCGGTGGGCTCGTAGAGTTCGCGCACGTAGTCCTTCACCATGCGTGAGGCCATGACCTTCGGGCCCAGGCTGCGCGCCGATGCCTTGATGCGTGACACCCACTCCCTCGGGTACCGGCCGCCGCCGCGCTCGTAGTACAGCGGCACGATCTGCCGCTCCAGGATCTCGAACAGGCTGTTGGCCTCGACCTCGTCGCGATGGTCCATGTCGGTGATGGTCTCGGCCGAGGAGATGGCCCAGCCGTTGGCGCCGTCGAACATCTCGTCCCACCAGCCGTCGAGGATGGAGAGGTTGAGGGCGCCGTTGAGAGCCGCCTTCTCCCCGCTGGTGCCGCTCGCCTCCATCGGCCGGCGGGGCGTGTTCAGCCAGACGTCGCTGCCCTGGTACATCATGCGGGCCACCGATATGTCGTAGTTCTCGATGAAGGCCATACGGTGGCGGACCGCCGGATCCCGGGAGAAGCGCACGATCTGAGCGATCATGTCCTTGCCCAGGTCGTCGGCCGGATGGGCCTTGCCGGCGAACACCAACTGCACCGGACGAAACTCGTCGAGCAGCAAACGACGGAGGCGGTCGGGCTGGGACAGGAGGAGCGTGGCCCGCTTGTAGGTGGCGAAGCGGCGGGAGAAACCGATGATCAGATGGCGGGGGTCGAGGACCTCGTCGACCCATACCGCGTCGCTGCTCGAGACGCCGCGCTCGTGGAGCCCGGCCCGCGTCCTGTCCCGCACGAAATCGACCAGTGCCTCCCGGCCCTGCTCACGGACCCGCCACACCTCGTCATCGCGGGCGTCCTCGATTCCGGCCCACTCATCGGGACCGGCGTCGTCCCATGCCGGGGACACGTACTTGGAGTAGAGGTCGTCCATCTGTGACGACACCCAGGTCCGGCCGTGGACGCCGTTGGTGATCGAGGTGATCGGCACCTCCTCGGCCGGCACCGGCGGCCACAGACCCTGGAACATCTCCCGGCTGGTCCGGCCGTGGAGGGCGGCGACGCCGTTCGACCGGCCGGCCAGGCGCAGGCCCATGACCGCCATGTTGAACGGATCGGCCGGGCTCTCACCGGGAAAATGACCGAGCTCCATCAATGTGTCAATCGAAATGCCACATTCTTCCGCCCATCCGGAGAAGTAGCGCTCCATTAGTTCCCGGGGGAACCGGTCGATGCCGGCCGGCACCGGGGTGTGGGTGGTGAAGACGGTGCCGGCCCGCACCGCTTCGACCGCCTCGTGCCACGACAGGCCGTCCTTGGTGATCAGCCGGCGGATGCGTTCGAGGCCGAGGAAACCAGCGTGGCCCTCGTTGGTATGGAACACCTGGGTGTCGGCGCCCACTGCGTCGAGAGCCCGGACGCCGCCGATGCCGAGCAGGATCTCCTGGCGGATGCGGTGTTCGGTGCCCCCGCCGTACAGGCGGTCGGTGACCTCGCGCACCTCCGGCTGGTTGGGGTCGACGTCGGCGTCGAGCAGGTAGAGCTTCACCCGCCCGACCTGGGCCAGCCAGACCTGGGCCTCCAGGGGGGACCCGGCCAGATCCACCGAGACCCGGACGCCGTCGACCAGGTTGAGGGCCATGGCGTGGGGGTCGAGCACCGGGTAGCGCTCCTCCTGCCAGCCCTCGGAGTCCAGGTGCTGGCGGAAGTAGCCGAGGCGGTACATCAGGCCGACGCCGATCAGCGGTACCCCCAGGCTGCTGGATGCCTTCAGGTGGTCACCGGCCAGCACGCCCAGGCCGCCCGAGTACTGGGGCAGGGCCTCGGCGATGCCGAACTCCGGCGAGAAGTAGGCGACCGCCCGCAGCGGGGACCGGCTCCGGGACTGGAACCAGCGGGGACCGCCCTGGTAGCGCTGCAACTCGGCGTGCATCTCGTTGAGTGAGCCCATGAAGGCCGGATCGGCCGTCAGCTGGTCGAGGCGCTGGCGACCGACGAGCGACAGGAGCCGCACCGGATCGTGGAACGTCAGCTCCCAAATCTGTGGATCCACCCATCGGAACAGGTCCCGGGTCCGCACGTCCCACGACCAGCGGAGGTTGAAAGCCAGTTCCTGCAAGGGGACCAGGGGCTCGGGTAGGCGGGCGCGGACAGTGAAACTGCGCAGGGCTTTCACACCCGCCACGGTACCCACTGGATCCACCCCCCGATTCCCTCCGCGCCGGTGGGGGTAGCGTGACGTTTGTGACCGGACGCCTCGTGATCGAGGACATCAGGCCTCGAACCCCCCTGCCCAGCCACTACGCCAAGGCGGTTACCGGCGAGCGGATCCACGTCACGGCAGTCATGTTCCGTGACGGCCATGATCCGATCGCCGGTCGAGTGCTGTTGTTCGCTGACGAATCCGCCGAGCCCGTGGACATGTGCCAGCTGGTGCCGCTCGGCAACGACGAGTGGGAGGCATATGTCACCCCCACCGGCATCGGGCGCCACCGGATAGAAGTGCAGGGTCACACCGTCCGTTTCGGCATGACCGGCGAGACCCTCGACTTCGACACCGCCGTGGACCTGACGACGGCCGAGCCGGCCCGCCTGTGGGTGGACCGCGAGCGGGCGTTGTTCGGCGCCTGGTACGAGTTGTTCCCGCGCTCGTTCGGCGGCTTCAAGGGGGTGACCACCCGGGTGCCGGACCTGGCCGGGCTGGGGTTCGACGTCCTGTACGTGCCTCCCATCCATCCGATCGGCCGGACCTTCCGCAAGGGTCCCAACAACACGTTGGAGGCCGGTCCGGACGACCCCGGCAGCCCGTGGGCCATCGGCGGCGAGATGGGGGGCCACACCGCCATCCACCCCGATCTGGGGACCGAGGACGATCTGCTGGATCTGATCGCCGAGCTGAAGGCCAACGGCATGGAGCTGGCCCTCGACTACGCGCTGCAGTGCTCACCCGACCATCCCTGGGTGCACGAGCATCCCGAGTGGTTCCACCACCGCCCGGATGGCACCATCGCCTGCGCCGAGAACCCGCCGAAGATCTACCAGGACATCTACCCGCTGAACTTCTGGCCCGAGCGGGAGAAGGACCGGGTGGCCATGTGGTCGGCGTGCAAACAGATACTGGACCACTGGATCTCGTTCGGCGTGCGCATCTTCCGCGTCGACAACCCTCACACCAAGCCGATGGCGTTCTGGGAGTGGGTGATCGAGCAGGTGCAGGCCGAACATCCTGATGTCCTGTTCCTGGCCGAGGCCTTCACCCGCCCGCACGTGATGGCCCGCCTGGCCGAGTCCGGATTCAGCCAGAGCTACACCTACTTCACCTGGCGGACAGAGCAGCACGGCGAGGAAGGCCTGTGGGCCTACATGGAGGAGCTCGCGCAGGGCCCCAAGGCCGACTACATGCGCCCCAACTTCTGGCCCAACACCCCCGACATCCTGGCCGGGCCTCTGCGCAACGGCCCACGCAGCGCGTTCGCGCTGCGTTACGTCCTGGCGGCCACCTTGTCGCCTTCCTACGGTGTCTACTCCGGGTACGAGTTGTACGAGAACGCGCCGGCGGCGGAGACCAACGAGGAGTACCTCAACTCCGAGAAGTACGAGATCCGTCACCGTGACTTCGACCGGCCCGACTCGCTCGCGCCCCTCATGGCATCGGTCAACCGCATCCGGCGCTACCACCCGGCGTTCGCCCGGTTGCGGTCCACGCAGTTCTGGCCGACGTCGAACCCGCAGATCGTCGCCTACAGCAAGACCAGCGACGATGAGCGCGACCATGTGCTCACCGTCGTCAACCTGGATCCCCACAACACCCAGGACGCTGTGTTGCACCTCGATCCGGCCAAGATGGGCCTGCCCGCATTCACTCCCTATCTCGTCTACGACGAACTGTCGCGCGAGACCTACACGTGGATCGGCGCCGATCCCTACGTGAGGCTGGATCCGCAGACAAGAGTGGCCCACATCTTCTCCCTCAACCTCAGCTCGGAGGCCGGGTGACAAACTGGTTTCAGACGGCTGTCTTCTATGAGGTCCTGGTCCGGGGTTTCTATGACGGCAACGGTGACGGCACCGGCGACCTGGCCGGACTGACGTCGAAACTGGACTACCTGCAGTGGCTCGGCGTCGACTGCCTCTGGCTGTTGCCCTTCTACCAGTCGCCCCTGCGCGACGGTGGCTACGACATCAGCGATTTCTGGACCATCCTGCCGGAGTACGGCGACCTGGCCGACGCCGTCGAACTGATCGAGGAAGCCCACAAGCGGGGTATCCGGATCATCGCCGACGTGGTCATGAACCACACCTCGGACCAGCATCCCTGGTTCCAGGAGTCGCGCCTCGACCGCACCAATCCGAAGGCCGACTGGTACGTGTGGAGCGACGACGAGTCGGCCTACAACGACGCCCGCATCATCTTCGTCGACACCGAGAAGTCGAACTGGACCCACGACGCCCAGCGGGGTCAGTACTACTGGCATCGTTTCTTCCACCACCAGCCGGACCTGAACTACGACAACCCCGAGGTGGCGGACACGATGATCGACGTCTGCCGGTACTGGCTCGACATCGGACTCGACGGCTTCCGGCTCGATGCCGTGCCCTACCTGTTCGAGCGGGAAGGGACCAACTGCGAGAACCTGACGGAGACGCACGACTACCTGCGCCGGCTGCGCAAGGAGATCGACTCCCTCTACCCGGGACGGGTGCTTCTGGCCGAGGCCAACCAGTGGCCCGAGGACGTGGTCCAGTACTTCGGCCAGGGCGACGAGTGCCACATGTGCTTCCACTTCCCGGTGATGCCCCGCATGTTCATGGCCGTGCGCCGGGAGCAGCGCTATCCGATCACGGAAATCCTGGCCCGCACGCCGGAAATTCCGGACGGCTGCCAATGGGGCATCTTCCTCCGCAACCACGACGAGTTGACCCTCGAGATGGTCACCGACGAGGAGCGGGACTACATGTGGGCGGAGTACGCCAAAGACCCGCGCATGAAGCGCAACATCGGCATCGGTCGCCGGTTGGCCCCGCTCGTGGAGAACGACCGTCGGGTGGCCGAGCTCCTGCACGCCCTGCTGTTCTCGTTTCCGGGCTCGCCCATCCTGTACTACGGCGACGAGATCGCCATGGGCGACAACATCTATCTGGGTGACCGCGACGGCGTGCGGACCCCGATGCAGTGGTCGCCCGACCGCAACGGTGGCTTCAGCGCGGCCGACTTCGCCCAGCTGTATCTGCCGCCCCTCATGGACCCCGTCTACGGCTACCAGGCGGTCAACGTCGAAGCCGGGATGCGCAACCAGAGCTCCTTCCTGCACTGGATGAAGCGGATGCTGGAGGTGCGCAAGCAGCATCCCGTGTTCGGTACCGGATCGTTCGAGGTGGTCACCCTGGACAACCCGTCGGTGCTCGCCTACGTCAGGACCCTCGAGGCGCCGCCCGCCCAGGACCACGAGCCGGCGGAAGGGGAGCTGGCACCGGGTGGGCCGGACATAGTCCTGTGCGTCTGCAACCTGTCCAAGCTGGCCCAGCCGGCCGAACTGCCCCTCCAGCAGTGGGAGGGGCGGGTACCGATCGAGCTGCTCGGGCGGGTGCCGTTCCCGCGGATCGGCGAGCTGCCGTACTTCATCACCCTGGCGCCCTACAGCTTCTACTGGTTCGAGTTGGTCGACCCGTCCGGGGGTGGCGGGTGAACGATGAACTGCCGGTCGAGCTGGCCGAGTGGCTCCCGCACTACCTGGGCGCCCAGAGGTGGTTCTCCGGTGGTGAGCCGGCGGCCGCCGACGTGCGGATCACGACGTCACGCCAACTGTGGTCCGACGGGCAGCAGCACCAGATGTGGCAGCTGCTGGTCGACGTGGCCGGCGATTGCTACCAGGTGGTGCTCGGCATGCGACCGGCCGGTGAGGTGGCCGATTTCCTGAACGGGCACGAGAGTGCCGTGCTCGGCACCGCCGACGGGGTGTTCATCTACGACGCGGTGTGGGATCCGGACCTGGCCAAGCGCCTGCTGTCCGTGGCCTCGGAAGGCCAGCAGTCGGCGACCCGAAGCCGACCGATGGGGGTGGAGCAGTCGAATACCTCTCTGGTGTTCGACGACCGGCTGATCCTCAAGCTGTTCCGCCATCTCCATGCCGGCCGGAATCCGGACATCGAGGTGACCTCGGCGCTGGCCGGGAACGGGTTCACCCATGTCGCCGGGCCCCTGGTGCACTGGCGCGACGAGACCTACGACCTGGCCTTCGCCCAGGAGTTTCTGGCCGGGGGCACCGAGGGATGGGCGTTGGCCCTGACCTCGCTCCGCAACTTCTACAGCAGTGAGGACGTGGATGTGCCGGGCGAGGCGGGCGGCGACTTCGCCGCCGAGGCCGAGCGGCTGGGCCGGGTCACGGCCGAGATGCACGTGGCCCTGAGCCGGGCGTTCGCGCCGGCGCCGACCGAGGTGGCCCGATCCGGGTGGGCGGCCCTCATCGGCGGGCTGCCGGACCGGCTGGCCGGGGCCGGACGGCACCTCGATCGGGATCTGCTCGAGGCGGCCCGACCCATGCTCGAGCACCTCGGCACGGTCACCGATCCGGGTCCTTTCATCCGGGTGCACGGTGACTACCACCTGGGCCAGGTGATGCGGACCGACCTGGGCTGGTTCGTGCTCGACTTCGAGGGCGAGCCGGCCAAGTCGGTCGACGACCGGATCGTGCCGGCATCTCCGTTCAAGGACGTAACCGGGATGCTCCGCTCGTTCCACTACGCATCCCGGCACGCCCTGATGGAGCGGGCGGTGCCGGATTGGGCCGACATGATCCCGACCGCCCGGGCGTGGGAGTCGCACAATCGACAGGCGTTCCTGGACGGGTATCTGGGCCACGCCGACGTGGCTGCACTGCTGCCCGACACCCCGGCGTCAGCTGCGGTGATGACCGCCTATGAGTTGGACAAGGCGCTCTACGAGTTGGAGTACGAGCTTTCTTATCGGCCGGACTGGGTAGCAATACCCCTCGACGCCCTCGAACGGCTGGTCGAAGGAGGCGGAAATGGCTGACAGGGAACTCGAACTGGTTGTTGCCGGGCGGCACAACGACCCTCATCGCATTCTCGGCCACCACGGCGGTGCGGTGCGGGCCTACCGACCCGATGCGAAAGCGATGCGGATCATCTCCGGTGGCACTGCGATCAAGATGAAGATGACCCATCCGGCCGGGATGTTCGAGGGTCGGCTGGATGGCGACGAGGACGACCCGGTCTACGAGCTCGAGGCCGACTACGAGCGGGGCGACACGCCGACGACGTTCCGCTTCGCGGATCCCTACCGGGCGTGGCCCACCCTCGGTGACGTGGACCTGCACCTGTTCGGCGAAGGTCGCCACCACCGCCTGTGGGAGGTGCTCGGTGCCCACTGCCGGGTGCACGAGGGCCACGAGGGCGTGGCGTTCGCGGTGTGGGCGCCCAACGCCAAAGCGGTGCGCGTGGTCGGCGACTGGAACTTCTGGGACGGCCGGGTCCACCAGATGAGGGCGCTCGGCGCGTCGGGGGTCTGGGAGTTGTTCGTGCCGGGAGTTGGGGCCGGCGCCCGTTACAAGTACGAGTTGGTCGCAGCCGACGACCGCATCATCCTGAAGACCGACCCGATGGCCTTCGCCATGGAGGTCCCGCCGGCGACGGCCAGCATCGTCACCGGCGCCCCTGGCCACCAGTGGGCCGACGACGGATGGATCGAGGCCCGGGCCGCCGGCGACCTGTTGCACGAGCCGGTTTCGATCTATGAGATGCACGTGGGCTCGTGGCGGTGGACCCACGACGGGGAGCGGCGGCCGTTGCGCTACCGCGAGTTGGCCGAGGTGCTGCCCGACTACATCAAAGATCTGGGCTTCACCCACATCGAGTTCATGCCCGTCGCCGAGCACCCCTTCGCCGGCTCCTGGGGCTATCAGGTGTCCGGCTACTACGCGCCGACGTCGCGGTTCGGTTCGCCCGACGACTTCCGCTTCCTCGTCGACACGCTGCACCAGGCCGGCATCGGGGTCATCGTCGACTGGGTCCCGGCCCATTTCCCGAAGGACGAGTTCGCCCTGGCCCGCTTCGACGGGACGGCCCTGTACGAGCACAGCGACCCCCGCCAGGGCGAGCACCAGGACTGGGGCACGCTGATCTTCAATTTCGGCCGCAACGAGGTGCGCAACTTCCTGCTGGCCAACGCCCTGTACTGGGTCGAGGAGTTCCACATCGACGGCCTCCGGGTCGATGCGGTGGCCTCGATGCTCTACCTCGACTACTCCCGCGAGGCCGGGCAGTGGGTACCGAACAAGTTCGGCGGCCGGGAGAACCTGGATGCCGTCGACTTCCTGAAGCAGGTCAACGAGACGCTGTTCGGGCTCTACCCCGGCGCCACGGTGATGGCGGAGGAGTCCACCGCCTGGCCGGGCGTCTCCCGTCCGACCTACCTCGGCGGCCTGGGCTTCGGGTTCAAATGGAACATGGGCTGGATGCACGACACCCTCGACTACTTCGAGCACGATCCCATCCACCGGCGGTACCACCACCACGCCCTTACCTTCGGTCTGATCTACGCCTGGTCGGAGAACTTCGTGCTGCCGTTGTCGCATGACGAGGTCGTCCACGGCAAGGGCTCCATGCTCACCAAGATGCCCGGCGACCGCTGGCAGCAGCTGGCCAACCTGCGGGCGCTCTACGCCTGGATGTGGGCCCACCCGGGCAAGCAGCTGCTCTTCATGGGGGCCGAACTGGCCCCCGAGCGGGAGTGGAACTACGAGCAGGAACTGGACTGGTGGATTCTCGATCAGTGGGATTCGCATCGCGGCGTCCGCGACCTGTTGCGGGCCCTCAACGGCGCCTACCGCGAGCTCCCCGCCCTATGGGAACGCGACGATTCGCCCGACGGCTTCGAGTGGGTCGACGCCGACGACTCCGACCAGAGCGTGATCTCCTTCGTCCGTCGCCCGGCCGACGGGGACTGGGGCCGCTCGGTCGTGTGCGTGGCCAACCTGACTCCCCTGCCCCGTCACGGTTACCGGGTCGGGTTCCCAGCCGCGGGCCGTTGGCGTGAGGTCGTCAACACCGACGCCCACGAGTGGGGCGGCAGCGGGTTGGGCAACATGGGCGCAGTCGAGGCGGGTGAGCATCCGTGGCACGGCCGGCCGTACTCGGCGGAACTGACGGTGCCCCCGCTGGGCGTCCTCTGGTTGACCCCCGAGTAGGAGACGGCGGAACCCCGGTTGTTCCCCGGCGGTCGAGTCGATCAGATGGTCAAAGGGGGGGCCTGATCAGGCTGGGGCGAAGGCCGACTTCAGGTCCTCGGCGGCCCGCTCCGGCGGAACCACGTTGATCAGCACCCCGGAACCCATCTCGAACCCGCCCCGGGTCGAGATCTTGGGCACCACGTGCACGTGCCAGTGGAAGTCGGCGGTGGTGCGGAACGGGGCCGAGTGGAACATCAGGTTGTAGGCGACGTCGCCCAGACGGGTCCGCAGCGACGCCAGCGCCACCTGCACCGAGTGGCCCATGGCGGCCAGATCCTCGTCGGGTGCGGCGTGCAGGTGGACCTCGTGGTTCTTCGGTATGAGCAGCAGTTCGTAGGGGGTGCCGCTCCAGAACGGGCAGAGCATCACGACGCAGTCGTCCTCGTACACCACGCGGTGGCCCACCTCGGCCTCGGCGTCCATTACTGCGCACAGCAGGCAGTTGCCCTGGAAGCGGGCGAACCCGGCCAGCTCGTTGGCCGCCTCGCCCGGGATGAACGGCATCGACAGCAGCTGGCCGTGGGGGTGCTCGATGGAGGCGCCCGCCTCCCGGCCGGAGTTGACCACGGCCTGGCTGTAGCGCAGGCCGGGCAGGGCGGAGTGCTCGAGCATCCGCTCCTTGATGGCCGACATGATCAGGGCCGAATGCTCGGCGTCCATGTCGGCCCAACTGACGTTGTGGTCGGGCGACAGCACGATCACGTCGTGCACGCCGCTGGCCGGGGCCTGGGTGAACACCGGACCGAGGTGGGTGACCACCATCGGGTCGTGGCCGCCGAACGCCGGGTACAGGTTGGGTACGACGCGGACGGCCCAGTTGCCCTGGCTGTCGACACGCTCGATCACCGGTTCGTAACTGGACCCGGGGCAGAAGGGGCACGGCCGGAGCGGGTCGTCCTCGACGGGCAGGCGGCGGGGGAGGAAGTCCGAGGGTCGCTGAGCACGCTCGCCCGCGATGACGACCCAGCGGCCGGTCATCGGATCGAGCCTCAGCTGGCTCACTTGGGCAGATTCCTCGTCGTCGCGGTTGTCACGTATACGAACGTAGTCCTCGACAGGGCAAAGGTCGCGCGCCCCCGCCCTACGGAAGGGACATTTGGGAATCGAGTGTTCGTGGTTGACCGACCGGAGGCTCCGACCGGCCCGCTTGTACTCTCGATGGGTGGCCGTCTACCTGGATCACGCGGCCAGCGGCCCCATGCACCCGGCAGCCCGGGACGCCATGGTCGACTGGATGGAGGGGGGTTTCGGCAACCCCTCGGGGAGTCACGCCGTCGCCCGCCGGGCCCGGCTGGTCGTTGAAGAGGCGCGCGATGTGGTCGGCCGTTTCCTCGGCGTGGCGCCCGCCGGTGTCGTGTTCACGTCAGGAGGGACCGAGGCCGACAATCTGGCCGTCCTCGGTCCGCTCGGCACCCGGCCGGGCGCCGTCGTGGTCAGCGCCGTGGAGCACCCGGCCGTGCTCGAGGCGGCGGCCGGATCGGATCGGGAGGTCCGGATTCTGGCCGTGGACGCCGATGGCGTGGTCGACACCGATCACCTCAAGCTCCTGCTCGACGGCGAGGTCGCCGTCGTGTCGGTGCAGACGGCCAACCATGAGACCGGCGTCGTCCAGCCCATCGCCCGCATCGCCAAGATCGTGCACCGGCGCGCGCCCGGTGCCGTGATGCACACCGACGCGGTGCAGGCTGCGGCCTGGATGGACGTGGCCGCCTTCTGTGCGGCGGCCGATCTGGTCACGATCAGCGGGCACAAGATCGGCGGCCCTCAGGGGATAGGGGCGCTCGGCGTCCGCGACCACGTCGATATCCGGGCCCGCGCCCTGGGCGGAGGCCAGGAGCAGGAGCGGCGCAGCGGCACCCAGAACGTGGCCGGCATCGTCGGTCTGGCCGCCGCCATCCGCGCCCTCGACCCGGCCCGAGGCGAGCTCGTGGGCCGACTGCGGGACCTGCTGGGCCGGCTGGTACTGGACACCTGCCCGGAGGCGGTGCTGACCGCCCCTTCCGCCGAGAAACTGCCGGGTCACTGCCATATCCGGTTCCCGGGCGCGGAGAGCGAAGCCCTGCTGTTCCTGCTCGATCAGAAGGGCATCTGCGCATCGGCTGGTGCGGCGTGCGCCAGCGGGGCCATAGAGCCGAGCCCGGTCCTGCTGGCCATGGGGGTGGACAAGGACGGGGCCGGGTCGTCGCTGAGGCTCACGCTGGGGGCGGGAACCACCGAGTCGGATGTGCGGGCGGCGGCGGCCGCCATCGAATCGGCGGTATCGGCGCTGCGGGCGGGTGGCCGGCGATGAGGGTTCTGGTGGCCATGTCCGGCGGCGTGGACTCCTCCGTGGCCGCCGCCCTGTTGCAGGGCGACGGCCACGAGGTGGTGGGCGCCACCATGAAGCTGTGGGGAGGTCCTTCGGACACCGGCTGCTGTTCCGTATCCGACGTCGATGACGCCCGACGGGTGGCCCAGCAGATCGGGATCGACCACCACGTCTTCAACTTCACCGAGGACTTCGACCGGTGGGTCGTCGACCCGTACACCGCCGATCATGCGGCCGCCCGCACGCCCAACCCGTGCATCGAGTGCAACCGGCATCTCAAGTTCGACCGCTTCCTCGAGCGGGGACTGGTGCTCGGCTTCGATGCGGTGGCGACCGGCCATCACGCCCGGGTCGTGGCCGAGGCGGGCGGCCGCTGGTCGTTGCGGCGGGGAGCCGACCAGGCCAAGGACCAGTCGTACGTGCTGCACATGCTCGGTCAGTACCAGCTGGCTCGGGTCCTGCTACCGGTCGGCGGCATGACCAAGGTCGAGGTGCGGGAGGTGGCGGGACGACTGGGCCTGCGCACCGCGAGCAAGCCTGACAGCCAGGATGTCTGCTTCATTCCGCGCCGGGGAGGCCGTCACTCGTTCCTCTCGACCCGCATCGATCTGCGCCCCGGTCGGGTGCTCGATCAGGACGGGAGCCAGATCGGCACCGTCCCGGCGGTGGAAATGGTCACTGTCGGCCAGCGCAAGGGTCTCGGCCCGGCCATCGGCGACCGTTATGTCACCGACGTCGACGCCGCCGCAGGGACCGTCACGGTCGGGCCCCTGGAGAATCTGCTCGATGCCCGCATCCGACTGGACCGGCTGGCCTGGGTCGATGCCGAGCCGGCGGCCGGGGAGCGATTCGAAGTGCAGATGAGCGCCCATGGCCAACCGGTGCCGGGACAATGGGAAGGGGCGGCGTCGGCCGTCGTCCTGGACACCCCGGTCCGGCGGGTCGCGCCCGGTCAGAGCGTCGTGCTGTACCGGGGCGATGCGGTCGTGGGCGGGGGCACCGCGGTTCCCGGCTGAACCGTCGCAGCCGGCCGGTATCTTCGGAACGTGGCTGAAAGCGAATGGTCCAAGCGGGCCACCGAACTGCGGGAGCTGATCGAGCACCACACGCGGCGCTACTTCGTCGACGACGACCCGGAGATCACCGACGCCGAGTTCGATGCGCTCGTCGCCGAGCTGACCGCCCTCGAGGTCGAGCATCCCGAGCTGTCGACCGACGACTCCCCGTTGCTGAGAGTCGGGGGCGGCACGTCGCCGCTGTTCACCGAGGTCCGCCATGTCATCCCGATGATGTCGCTGGACAAGACGACCAGCTACGAGGAGCTGCTGGCCTGGGCCAAGCGCATGGAGCGGTTCATCTCCGGCGACGTCGCCTATACGTGCGAGCTGAAGATCGACGGGCTGGCCATGAGCCTGCTCTACGAGGACGGGCTCCTGGTCAGAGCCGCTACCCGCGGCGACGGCGAGGTGGGCGAGGACGTGACGGCCAACGTCGTCACCATCTCCGGTATCCCGAAGTCGCTGCCCGGCCCGGCGCCGAAGCGGGTCGAGGTGCGCGGTGAGATCTACATGCCCATCCCCGCCTTCGAGGAGCTCAACCGGCGCCAGGCGGAGGCCGAGGCCCGGACCTTCATCAACCCCCGCAATGCGGCCGCCGGATCGCTGCGCCAGAAGGACCCGTCGGTGACGGCCGGGCGGGAGCTGGCGTTCTGGGCCTACCAGCTGGGGACTCTGGAGGGCGGTCCGGCCTTCACCCACCACACCGAGACGCTCGACTGGATGCGCGGCGCCGGCCTCCCGGTCAACCCGAACATCGACCTGGTCCACGGCCTCGAAGAGGTGGATGCCTACTGCCGGAAGTGGCTGGGCAAACGCCACTCCCTCCCGTACGAGATCGATGGCACGGTGATCAAGGTGGACGACCTGGCCCAGCGCCGGGAACTGGGGGCCACGTCCAAGGCGCCCCGCTGGGCCATCGCCTACAAGTTCCCCCCGGAGGAGAAGACCACCCTTCTCAAGGGGATCATGGTCTCGATCGGACGCACCGGCAAGGCCACCCCATTCGCCATGTTGGAGCCGGTGGTGGTGGGCGGGGCCAAGATCTCGTTGGCCACGCTGCACAACGAGGACCAGGTCCGGATCAAGGACGTCAGACCGGGTGACACCGTCGTCGTCCGGCGGGCCGGCGACGTCATCCCCGAAGTGCGGGGGCCGGTAGTCGCCCTGCGTCCGGCCGACCTGCCGGAATGGCACTTCCCGACGGAGTGCCCGGTGTGCCAGCAGCCGCTCGTGCGCCTCGAAGGCGAGAGCGACACGTTCTGTGTCAACGAGAAGTGCCCCGGCATCAACGTGCAGCGGATCAGCCACTTCGCGTCCAGGGGGGCCATGGACATCGAGCATTTGGGCGAGCGCACCGTCTGGCAGTTCTTCCGCGACGGACTGCTGGCCAACGTGGCCGACATCTACAACCTGGATTTCGAACGGGTGGGGGCGTTCGAGGGGTGGGGCGAGACGTCCATCACCAACCTGCAGGCCGCCATTGAAGCATCCAAGACGCGGCCGCTGGCCAACCTGCTGGTCGGCCTGTCGATCCGTCACCTGGGCGGGACCGGGGCCCAGATCCTGGCCCGCCACCTACGTCACCTGGATCGGATCATGGAGGCGACCACCGAAGAGCTGTCGGCGGTCGAGGGCGTGGGACCAGTGATCGGCCGCAGCGTCCACGACTACTTCGCCGACCCCGATATACGCGAGCAGGTCGAGCGGCTGCGGGCGGCCGGGCTCAACTTCACCGGTCCGGACGCACCCGACCTGCCCCAGGTCCTGGCCGGCCTGTCGGTGGTGGTGACCGGCACCCTCGAGGGCTGGTCGCGCGAGGAGGCGGAGGAGGCGATCAAGGGTCGCGGGGGCAAGAGCCCGGGAAGCGTCTCCAAGAAGACGACGGCGGTCGTGGCCGGCGCCGAGCCGGGTGCGGCCAAGCTGGCCAAGGCCAACGAGGTGGGCGTTCCCGTGCTCGACGAGGCTGCCTTCGCCGAGCTGCTGGAAACCGGTCAGCTGCCCGGTGCCGCCGCCGAGGGGTCCACGTAGAGACCGGGACCGGCTTGTAGCCTGCTCGTGTGGCGACCTCGCGCATCGCCGATGCGGTGGGGCGCGTCCTCGGTGACCGTTACCGCCTGACCCGCCCCCTCGGTGTGGGCGCGTCGGCCCACGTGTTCGCAGCCGAGGACGTACGGCTCAAGCGGCGGGTGGCGGTCAAGGTGCTGCACCCGGCGCTGGCCACCGAGGAGGCCTTCCTCCGCCGGTTCCGCCGGGAGGCCCAGGCGGTGGCCGGCCTGCGCCATCCGAACATCCTGCGCGTCTACGACTGGGGCGACGACGGGGGCGCCCCCTACCTGGTGATGGAACTGCTCGACGGGGGCAGCCTCCGGTCGATGCTCGACCGCGGCGCCCGGTTGTCGCCGGCCCAGGCGGCCGCCGTCGGTGCCGATGCCGCCCGTGCTCTCGACTACGCCCACCGGCAGGGCCTGGTCCATCGCGACATCAAGCCGGCCAACCTCCTCTTCGACGACGAGGGTCGGGTGTCGGTCGCCGACTTCGGGCTGGCCCGGGCCCTGGCCGAGGCCAGCTTCACCGAGCCGACCGGCGCCGTCGTCGGCACCGCCCGGTACGTGTCCCCCGAGCTGGTACGGGGCGAGCAACTGGATGCCAAAGCCGACGTCTACTCGTTGGCCCTCGTCCTGGTCGAGGCCATGACCGGGACGGTGCCGTTCGCCACCGACACATCGCTGGGCACGCTGGTCGCCCGCATCGGCCGGTCGGTCGAGGCGCCCGACGAGGTGGGCCCGTTGAAGGACGTGCTCGAGGCGGCCGGCCAGGCCGATCCGGCCGATCGGATCGATGCCGGCGCCATGGCCCGTGGTCTGGACGCCGTGTCAGTAAAGCTGCCCTTTCCTGCGCCGTTGTCCCTGGGCGGGCCGCTCGAGTCCGGGTTGGTCGAGCGGGACGGGTTCAGCCCGACGGAGTTGCCCGGCCGGCGCAAGCCGTTCGACCAGACCGAGTGGGAGGACGAGCCGATCCCCGCCGTCGGGGCCGGGGCCGGCGTCCGCCTGCCGGCCGTCGCCGCACCGGCGGGGGAGGTCGAACCGACGGGTCATTCGGTGCTGTCGGGGGAGGTGGCGGCGTCGGGTGACGTGGTGCCGCCGACGGGAGCGGGCCCGACCGACACGCGGGCACCGACGGCCCGAGATGTGGCCGCCGTCCTCGAGACCTTCGGCCCAGACCGCGGTCACCTGGAGACGGAGGAGGGGCGGCGACGGCGCGGTCTGCGGATCGCCGCTCTGATTGCGTTGGTGGTCCTGCTGGGCGGGGGGGCCGGCCTGGGCTGGGCGCTGGCCTCCGGCCGTTTCACCCCGGAGGAGACGGTGCCCTCCCTTGTCGGCGACACCCAGTCCCAGGCTGCGGCCGCCCTGGCCGCCCACCACCTGGGGTTGACCGTCTCCGGCTCGCAGTACAGCAGCGACAAGTCGAAAGGGCAGGTGCTGTCCCAGTCGCCGCTGTCGGGCCGACTGAAGAAGGGCGCCCATGTCCGGGTCGTGCTGTCACAGGGGCCGCAGCCGGTAGCCGTGCCCCAGTTGCGGAACCAGAACCTTCAGACGGCCGAGGGGATCCTGCTCGGCCGAGGCCTCAAGTGGACGATCACCCAAGCCAGCGACATGACGGTACGGGCCGGATCGGTGATCAGCAGCTCACCGGATTCCGGGACCCTCCTGCCCGGTCAGTCGGTGACGATCGTGGAGTCGAGCGGCAAGCCGAAGGTGGCCATCCCGCCCATCACGCTCAACGCCGAGCCGTACACCCAGGCCGAGGCGGCGCTGAAGACGGCCGGCTTCGTGCCCACCGAGACGCTGCAGTACAACGACACGGTGAAGGCAGGTGACGTCATCTCGGTGAACCCGCCTTCGGGTACCCCTACGACGATGGGTAGTCCGGTTGCCGTCACCGTTTCGAAGGGCCCGCACTACGTGTCGGTCCCGTCGACAGCCGGCGACTCGGTGGGCCAGGCGGCCCAGACTTTGAGCAACTACGGATTGCAGGTGGGCGGCGTTCACGGGAGCCCGCTTAATACCGTTACCGGGACGTCTCCGGGGGCCGGTACTCAGGTCCTGTACGGCAGTTCAGTGGAGATCGACACCAACTGAGCGTCGGCTCGGCGGATTCGCCGGGGATTCAACTCCGACCGGTTCGCGATCGGGCATATTCGGCGAAATTCCTGTCGTGGTGCGGATGGTGCCTTTCGGATCGTCGTGTAGAGTCGCCATGCGAGGGGTGCGGCGAGCTGAGGCTGCGATCCCCAGCCGCTGCCGGTGCCGCCGCCCCCTCGCTAAACCCTCTTCGGGTTCTTTACGGGCTATCCCAAAAGTCCGATTTGTACTAAAAGGGCCCCGGTGCTTTAGGCGGTAATGGCCTGGATCTTCTTGACAACCTCGGCGGCGGCCGGGCTGGACGTGGCGCCGGCTCCGGCGGTCTGCAGGGCGATCAGCTTGGTGATGTCGCCGTCCACCTTGATGCGGCCGCTCATGAACGCATTCATGGCCTGAGCGGCGTCGCCGTCGACCAGAATGGCCTTGGCCGTGGCGTAGGACATGGTGACAGTCAGATCCGGCTTGTCGAGGTGGCCGACCTCCATGTCGAGCACCCCCGACGAGGTGTCGAGATGGGCCCGGATGACACCGTCGCCGAAGGGCACCTCGTTGACGATCATGTTCATGCGCACCACGACCGGGACGGCCGGGGCGTCATTCTTGTGGGCCTCGCGGATGCGGAGGGTCTCCTCGAGCCACTCATCGCTGAGGAACGGGTACTGCGCCAATTCGGTTGCCTCCTGCCGGATCCGGATGGGCGCCAACATAATGCGCGTTACGGGATGGGACCGGTCCGGGGTGTCTCCTAGTCTGGGCCCATGTCGCAGCCGATTACCACCGAGGATGTGGCCCACGTCGCCCAACTGGCCCGGCTACGGCTGACGCCGGACGAACTGGATCAGTTCACCCGGCAGCTGGCCGCCGTGCTCGACCATGCCCGCGACGTCGAGGCCCTCGACACGTCGGGGGTACCCCCGACGGCGCACCCCGTCCCCATCAGCAACGTGCTGCGCGACGACCAGCCGGAACCGTGCCTGGATCGGGCCGAGGTCCTGGCCGCCGCGCCGTCGGTGGACAAGGACCGCTTCCGGGTGCCCCGCATTCTCGGGGAGGCGCCGTGAGCGACATGGGAACGGCCCGCCGGATGGCGGCCGCCGTACGGGCCGGGGAGCGCTCGGCCACCGAGATCCTGGACGCCCATCTGGGCCAGATCGCCGCCCATGAAGGGGACGTGCACGCCTTCAACCTGGTGCTCGAGGACCAGGCCCGGGCCCAGGCGGCCGCCGTCGACGAGGCCGTCGCCGCCGGGCGCGACCCGGGACCGCTGGCCGGTGTACCGGTTGCGCTGAAGGACAACCTGTGCACCCGCGGCATACCGACCACCTGTTCCTCGCGCATCCTCGAAGGATGGCGGCCGCCCTACGACGCCACCGTGGTGACAAGGCTGGCCGAGGCCGGCGCCGTCGCGGTCGGCAAGACCAATCTGGACGAGTTCGCCATGGGCTCGTCCACCGAGAACTCGGCGTTCGGTCCGACCCGCAACCCCCACGACCTGACCCGGGTTCCTGGTGGTTCATCGGGGGGCAGTGCGGCGGCTGTCGCCGCCGGCTTCAGCGCCCTGGCCCTCGGCTCCGACACCGGCGGGTCGATCCGCCAGCCGGCGGCGCTGTGCGGGGTGGTCGGGGTCAAGCCGACCTACGGCCTGGTCTCGCGCTACGGACTGATCGCCTTCGCCAGCTCCTTGGACCAGATCGGGCCGTTCGCCCTCGACGTGGCCGATGCCGCCCTGCTGTTCGACGTCATTGCCGGCCCCGACCGGCGGGACTCGACCTGCCTGGGCCAGGCTCCGCCGAGCGCCCGGGCCCGGCTCGATGCCGGAGTGGACGGGCTGCGCGTCGGGGTGGTCCGCGAGCTGGCCACCGCCGAAGGGCTGTCGTCGGAGGTGCGGTCCCGACTCGACGACGCGGCCGAGGCGCTCTCGGCGGCCGGGGCCAAGGTGGATGAGGTCAGCGTGCCGGCGGCGGTGTACGGCCTGTCGGCCTACTACCTGATCGCGCCGGCCGAGGCGTCGTCCAACCTGGCCCGCTACGACGGGGTCCGTTACGGGATGCGCGCCGCCCACCCGGCCGACATCACCGAGATGTACCTCGAGACCCGGTCGGCCGGGTTCGGGGCCGAGGTCAAGCGCCGGATCATGCTCGGCACCTACGCCCTCTCGGCCGGCTACTACGACGCCTACTACGGCCAGGCGCAGCGGGTCCGCACCCTCATGCTGCGCGACTTCGAGGCCGCCTATCGCGACTTCGACGTGCTCCTCAGCCCGACGGCGCCGGGGACGGCGTTCGAGTTGGGGGCCAAGACGGCTGATCCTTTGACCATGTACCTGAACGACGTGTGCACCATCCCGTCCAACCTGGCCGGCCACCCGGCCATCAGCGTCCCGTTCGGACCCGGCGACGACGGGTTGCCGCTCGGCGTCCAGGTGCTGGCCCCGGCCCTCGGGGAGACGGTCATGTTCCAGGTGGCCGCCGCGCTGGAGGCGGGCGCTCCACCGTCCGTGGTGGCATCGATGCGAGGAGGGGACCTGTGACCGGCGACTGGGAGATGGTCATCGGGCTGGAGGTCCACTGCGAACTGCGGACGGCCACCAAGCTGTTCTGTGGCTGCCTCAACAGCTTCGGCGACGAGCCCAATACCAACATCTGCCCGGTCTGCCTGGGCCTGCCCGGCTCGCTGCCGGTGCTCAACCGGATGGCCGTCGAGTACGCCATGCGCATCGGTACCGCCCTGCACTGCACCGTCCAGGCCTCGCAGTTCCACCGGAAGAACTACTTCTATCCGGACATGCCCAAGGACTATCAGATCAGCCAGTACGACGTACCCATCAACGCCGACGGCTGGCTGGAACTGCCCGGCGGGCAGAGGGTCGGCATCGAGCGGGCCCACCTGGAGGAGGACACCGGCAAGACGACCCACGAAGGCGGCGGCGGTCGGATACATGATGCCACCCACTCGCTCGTCGACTACAACCGGTCCGGCGTACCCCTCGTGGAAATCGTCAGCGCTCCTGACATGAGGACGGCTGACGAGGCCCGGGCCTACGTCGATGAACTGCGATCCATCCTCGTCGCCACCGGTGCGTCCGACGGGAAGATGGAGGAGGGCTCGCTACGCGTCGATGCCAACGTCTCGGTCCGCCGTCCGGGCGACGGGTTCGGGACCCGCTGCGAGATCAAGAACATGAACTCCCTCCGTTCGCTCGGCCGGGCCATCGACTACGAAGCGGCCCGGCAGATAAAGGTGATCGAAGCCGGCGACAAGATCGTGCAGGAGACCCGGCACTGGGACGAGAACGCGGGCCGGACCGGATCGATGCGCTCCAAGGAGGAGGCCTACGACTACCGCTACTTCCCCGAGCCGGACCTGGTGCCCATAGCCCCGGCCCAGGAGTGGATCGACCAGGTGGCCCGGTCCATGCCCCGCCTGCCGGCCGACCGGCGGGCGGCGCTGGCCGAGATGAGCGGCCTGGCGCCCGACTCCGACGGTGTCGTCACGGTCGTGCGCCTCGGCCTCGACGATCTGGTCGAAGCGGCTGGCACCTCCAAGGAGGCGGCATCGGTGGCGGTCCGGCGGGCGGCCAATGAAGTGGCGTCCGACCTGGACGCGGCCGGCCGGCTGGACCGCCCGGCGTTCGCCCGGTTGGTCACCATGGAAGCGGGCGGGGAACTGACGTCCGCCCAGGCCCGCACCGTGTTGAAGACGTTGATGGACAGCGGCGGGGACCCGGCCCGGATCGCCGCCGACCTGGGCTTCGAGGCGATGGCCGCCGGCGACCTGGAGCAGGTGGTCGACCGGGTGATAGCCGGGCATCCGGACGAGTGGGCCCGGTACCAGGGCGGTGAGGACAAGCTCACCGGTCTGTTCATCGGTGAGATCAAGAAAGCTACCGAGGGCAAGGCCGACCTGAAGGAAGCCTCGGCCCTACTGCGCAGCAAGCGAGGAGCCTGAACGATGGCCGACATGAAGCCGAGAAGCCGAGAAGTCACCGAAGGTTTCGAGCGGGCACCGGCCCGGTCGATGCTGCGGGCCATCGGAATGACCGACGACGACTGGGACAAGCCTCAGGTCGGGGTGGCGTCGTCGTGGAACGAGGTGACGCCGTGCAACATGCCGCTCGACCGGCTGGCCAAGCAAGCCAAGGAAGGTGTCCGGGAGGCGGGCGGCTTCCCGATCGAGTTCGTGACCATCGCCGTCTCCGACGGCATCTCGATGGGCCACGAGGGCATGCGGGCCTCACTGGTCAGCCGGGAGATAATCGCCGACTCGGTCGAGACGGTCATGCACGCCGAGCGGCTGGACGGCATGGTGACCTTCGCCGGATGCGACAAGTCACTGCCCGGGATGCTGATGGCCGCCGCCCGGGTCGACCTGCCGACCGTCTTCCTGTACGGCGGCAGCATCATGCCGGGGCGGGGCGCCAAGGGCGAGGCGCTCGACATCACCAGCGTCTTCGAAGCCGTCGGGGCGCGGGCCACGGGCGCCCTCACCGATGAGGAGCTGGCGCTCATCGAGCGCAACGCCTGCCCGACGATCGGCAGCTGCGCCGGCATGTTCACGGCCAACACCATGGCGTCCATCTCGGAAGCCATCGGCATGGCCCTCCCCGGGTCGGCGTCGCCGGCCGCCGTCGACGCCCGCCGGGACGAGTTCGCCCTGGAGTCGGGGCGGGCGGTCATCAATTTGCTGGAGAAGGGCATCACCCCCCGCCAGATCATGACCAAGGAGGCGTTCGAGAACGCCATCGCCGTGACCATGGCGCTGGGCGGCTCGACCAACGCCGTGCTCCACCTGCTCGCCATCGCCTTCGAGGCCCACGTGGAGTTGTCCCTGGACGACTTCAACCGGGTCGGCCGCCGGGTCCCGCACATCGCCGACACCAAGCCGCACGGCCGGTTCCACATGGTCGACATCGACCGCGTCGGCGGTGTGCCCATGGTCATGAAGGTGCTGCTCGACGCCGGCCTCCTGCACGGCGACTGCCTGACCGTCACCGGCCGGACGATCGCCGAGAACCTCGACCGGCTGGAGCCCCCGGCGCCGGACGGCACGGTCGTGCACAAGATCAGCGACCCGATCCACACCGAGGGCGGGATCGCCGTCCTGCAGGGGTCCCTGGCGCCCAACGGGGCGGTCGTGAAGGTGGCCGGCATCGACGTCGATCGCTTCGAAGGAACAGCCCGGGTCTTCGACGGTGAGGACAAGGCCATGGAGGCCATCCTCTCCGGGTCCATCGAGCCGGGAACGGTCCTGGTCATCCGCTACGAGGGGCCCAAGGGCGGCCCCGGTATGCGGGAGATGCTGGCCGTCACCGGCGCCATGAAGGGCGCCGGCCGGGGCGGGGACTGCGCCCTGGTGACCGACGGCCGTTTCTCGGGCGGCACCCACGGTTTCTGCGTCGGCCACGTCTCGCCCGAAGCGGTCGACGGCGGCCCGATCGCTTTTGTCACTGATGGTGACACCATTGTGGTCGACGTGACGGCCCGGACCATCGACCTGAAGATCGACGACGCCCAGCTGGAGGAACGGAAGACGGGGTGGACACCGCCGCCGGCCCGCTACACGAGTGGGGTGCTGGCCAAGTACGCCCGGCTGGCCACCGGCGCCGAATACGGGGCCGTGACCGTCGCCTGACTCGCCGACGGCACGGCCGGGGATCGGGCCGGCGGGCCGGCGTCGGTGGACCGGCGGCGTCGGTGGACCGGGCGGCGTCGGTGGCCCGGACGCTGCGAGAGCCCAGGCGGCGTCGGGGGCGCTGGCGCTGAGCTGAGCTAGTTGGTGACGCCCTCGCTGGCGGACGGGGCGCTGGGCCCGCCGGCCAGCACGTATCCGGCCCGCACGTAGGCCAGGAAATGCTCGACGGCGCGGACCGTGTAGGCGGTGCGCAGCGAGGCGTAGATGTCGAAGGCGTGCTGGGCCTTGGGCAGCTCGGCGTAGACCACGGCCTGGTTGGATGCCGCCTGGAGCGCCCGGCTGAGGCGGCGGGCGCCGTCGACCGGGACCAGGGAGTCGTTGTCGCCGTGCAGGATCATCATCGGCGGGGCGTCGGTGCTGGCCCAATGGAGCGGGCTGGCGTGCAGCCAGCGTTCCCGGTCCGCCGTCGGCGACGACTTCAGCACCATCTTCTCGATGTGACGGACGCTGCCGGCCGGCCCACCGTTGCCGTTCCAGTCGAGCAGGTCGTACACGCCGTAGAAGGGAACGGCGGCCTGCACCCGGGTGTCGGCATCCTCGAATCCGGGCTGGAACTCAGGCTCGTTCGGGGTGAGGGCGGCGAGCGAGCTGAGATGGCCCCCGGCCGATCCGCCCGTGATGACGATGAAGTCGGGGTCGCCGCCGTAGTCGGCGATGTTGGCCTTGACCCAGGCGATGGCCCGCTTCACGTCCACGATGTGGTCGGGCCAGGTCGACTTCGGGCTGAGCCGGTAGGAGATGGGCACGCACACCCAGCCGGCGGTGCGCAGCCGGTCCATGAGGGGATAGGCCTGGTGGCGGGTGTCGCCCATCACCCAGCCACCGCCCGGCACCTGGATCAGCACCGGCGCCTTGTCGCCCGGCTGGATGTCGGGTGACGCCCAGATGTCGAGCCGGTTGCGCTTGCCGTGCGGGCCGTACTGGATGGCCGATGCCCGCAACCGGCTGCGCCGGGTGAGCCACGCCGGCATGGCCGCCCACGGGTGGATCTCCGGGCCTTCGGCCGGGCCGATCCCGGCCTTGTCGGCCAGGTCGGTGTAGTCGGCTCCCAACCCGGCCACGAGCGCCTCCTCGAGGACACCCTTGGCATCGGCGGCCGCCTTCTGCAGTTGCCACAGCCCGGCCGCACTGGCCGCCTGGGCCCCGATGCGCAGGAGACCGGCCGGGGTCTTCCACTTCCCTTTTCGCAGGGCGCGGGCGGTGAGGGCGGCCTGGACCCCCAAGGTGGCCAGCGGAAGCTCGGATACGTGCCATCCCACGGCGAAGGCCCATGTGCCCAGCGGCTGCCCGAAGGACACCGGCCGCACGGCGTTGGCCGTCGTGGCGAGAGGGGCGAGGGCGCGACCGGTACGGGCCGCTCGGAGGATTGTCCGAATTCGAGGCACGCAGAAGGATACGCCGGACGGTGCCGAGGTCGCCCATGGCCCGGGTTGATCCTCAGGAAGAGGTGCTAATATGACCGGCCGTGGCCCGTAGCCTGATTCTCGTACTCACCACCTGACACACACGCACAACCTGCGTGTGTGTCGAGCGACCTCCCAGCCGGGAGGTCGTTTTCTTTTCCCACCCAAGGAACGACTGCCATGAAAATCACAGGAGCCCAAGCCTTGATCAAGAGCCTGGAGATGGAGCAGGTAGAGGTGGTCTTCGGGCTGCCCGGTGGCTGCATCCTCCCGGCTTACGACCCGATTCTGGACTCGCCCATCCGACACATCCTGGTGCGCCACGAGCAGGGTGCCGGCCATATGGCGGAGGGTTACGCCCACGTGACCGGCCGTCCCGGGGTGGCCATGGTGACGAGCGGCCCGGCGGCCACCAATTTGGTCACGCCGCTGTGCGACGCCTACATGGACTCGGTGCCCATGGTGGCCATCACCGGCCAGGTCGGCCGGGCCGTCATCGGCACTGACGGCTTCCAGGAGTGCGACACCGTCGGGATAACCCGCTCGGTGACCAAGCACAACGAGCTGATCATGGACCCGGACGGCATCTCGCTGGCCGTGCGCCAGGCATTCCATCTGGCCATCACAGGCCGGCCCGGCCCGGTCCTGCTCGACGTGCCCAAGGACGTTCTGCAGGCCGAGGTCGACTGGTACTGGCCGACCGATGATGAAGTGTCATCCTCGCTGCCTGGGTACCGCCCGACCACCAAAGGTCATCCGCGCATGATCAAGGAGGCGGCCCGGCTGATTGGCCAGGCCCGGCGGCCGGTGATCTACGCCGGGGGCGGAATCCTCAAGGCACGGGCGGCCGAGGCGTTGAAGCAATTGGCCGAGCGCATGGGGATCCCGGTGGTGACCACCCTCATGGCCCGCGGCGCGTTCCCAGACGATCATGAGTTGTGCCTCGGGATGCCCGGCATGCACGGCAACTACACGGCCATCACCGCCCTGCAGGAGGCCGACCTGTTGATCGCCCTCGGCACCCGCTTCGACGACCGGGTCACCGGTCGGGTCGGGGCGTTCGCCCCTCATGCCAAGGTGATCCATGTCGACATCGACCCGGCGGAACTGGGCAAGATCCGCCAACCGGACGTGCCCATCGTCGGCGACTGCAACCAGGTCATCACCGAGATCATCAAGGCGCTGGAGGCCGCCGGCTCCGGGGCGGCCGACCTGACCGAGTGGCGCAGCCGCATCTCCGGCTGGCAGGAGCGTTTCCCCCTGCACTACGACCCGCACGTGGAAGGCGACGCGTTGAAGCCTCAGCAGGTGATGGAGGGCCTGCGGGACTCGGCGCCCAACGGCACCATCCTGGCTTCGGGTGTCGGCCAGCACCAGATGTGGGCCAGCCAGTACTGGAAGTTCAATGAACCGTACACATGGGTGAACTCCGGCGGTCTGGGCACGATGGGCTTCTCGGTGCCGGCCGCCATCGGCGCCAAGGTGGGCCGCCCGGACCGCACCGTCTGGGCCGTCGACGGGGACGGGTGCTTCCAGATGACCGCCCAGGAACTGGTGACCGCGTCGAGTGAGCGGATCCCGATCAAGGTGGCCATCCTGAACAACGCCTACCTGGGCATGGTCCGCCAATGGCAGGAGATGTTCTACGAGGAGCGCTACAGCGAGGTGTATCTGTCACCTGACCTGCCCGATTACGTGAAGTGGGCGGAGGCCATGGGCTGCGTGGCGTTCCGGGTCGAGGACCCGTCGGAGGTGCAGCCGGTCATCGACAAGGCCAACGCCATCGACGACCGGCCGGTCGTGATCGACTTCCGCACCGATGCGCGCGAGAAGGTGTTCCCGATGGTGCCGGCCGGCGCGGCCAACGACGACGTCGTGGTGCACCCGTCGCAGAAGCCGACCGACATGAAGGTGGTCCAGTAGTGGCGTCGTCGGCGACCCATCAGACCCTGTCGGTGCTGGTGGAGAACCGCTCCGGCGTGCTGGCCCGGGTCAGCGGCCTGTTCGCCCGGCGCGGCTTCAACATCATCTCGCTCGCCGTCGCCCCGACCGACGACTCCAACTTCAGCCGGATCAACCTGGTCATCGACGTCGAGGAGACGTCGGTCGAGCAGATCACCAAGCAGCTGTTCAAGCTGGTCAACGTGGTGAAGATCACCGAACTGCTCCCGTCCGAGTCGGTCGAGCGCGAGTTGCTGATGATGACCATCTCGGTGGCATCGGACGCCCGGAGCAACGTCATCGAGCTGGTGGACATTTTCGGCGGCAAGATCGTCGATGTCGGGATCAACGCGCTGACCGTGATGGTGGCCGGCGACCCCGACCGGTTAGACGACTTCGAGGATCTGATGCGACCCTATGGGATCATCGAACTCCAGCGCACCGGCCGGGTCGCGCTCCCCAAACTCAGAAAGGCAATTTGATGGCTGCAACCGTGTACTACGAGAACGATGCCGATCCCGGCATCATCTCTGGCCGCAAAGTGGCCATCATCGGCTACGGATCGCAGGGCCACGCCCATGCGCTCAACCTGCGTGATTCCGGTGTCGACGTCCGCGTCGCCCTGCGCGACGGCTCGTCGTCGAAGGCCAAGGCGGAGGCGGCCGGCCTGCGGGTGACCAGCATCGCCGACGCCGCCCGGGAGGCCGATGTGATCATGCTCCTCGCACCGGACACCGAACAGCAGGCGATCTACCAGTCGGAGATCGAGCCCGGCCTGAAGGCGGGCGACGCCCTCTTCTTCGCCCACGGCTTCAACGTGCGCTTCAACTTGATCACCGCCCCCGAGGGGGTGGACGTGGCCATGGTCGCCCCCAAGGGACCGGGCCACCTGGTACGCCGCACCTACGAGGGCGGCGGCGGCGTACCGGCGCTCATCGCCGTAGCCCAGGACGCCACCGGCAAGGCCCGCGACCTGGCCCTCTCCTACGCCTACGCCATCGGGGCCACCCGGGCCGGCGTGCTCGAGACGACGTTCACCGAGGAGACCGAGACCGATCTGTTCGGCGAGCAGGTCGTCCTCTGTGGCGGGCTGACCTCGCTCATCCAGGCCGGCTACGAGACGCTCGTCGAGGCCGGCTACCAGCCCGAGTCGGCCTACTTCGAATGCCTCCACGAGGTGAAGCTGATCGTGGACCTGATGTACGAGCACGGCATCGCCGGTATGCGGTACTCGATCTCCGACACCGCCGAGTACGGCGACCTCACCCGTGGCCCGCGGGTGATCAACGGGGCCGTCAAGGACGAGATGAAGCGCATCCTCGACGAGATCCGCACCGGTACCTTCGCCGAGGAGTGGGTGGCCGAGAACCGTTCCGGTCGCAGTCGGTTCGAGGAACTCCGAGCGGCCGGCCGGGCCCATCCGATCGAAGAGGTCGGCGCTCAGCTGCGAGGCATGATGCCGTTCATCAACGCCGGTTCCGCCCGCCCCCAGGACGTTTCCGGGGGCTAGACGCCATACGGCGCAGCCACATCACCCCGCCGACGGCCACACCGGCGAGAGCCACACCTTCCTGCCAGTCGGGCCCGGGCCGCGTGGCGGCCCCGGCCACGACGGCGGTCGGCTCGGTCGGTGTAGGAGTGGCCGCCCCGCTGGCCTTCAGCGAGGGCGTGAACCGCACCGGCTTCGGTTCGGTGACCGCCGGCAACTGCGGGTCGTGGCTCTCGCGGGCGACCGGTGTGGCGAAGCCCTGGGTGATCAGGGAACCGGCGTCGGCGTCCGGGTTGGTGCTGTGCAGCACCACTGCGATCATCTTCCGGCCTCCCTGGACCGCTTCCTCCATGTCGCAGTAACCGGCGGCGACCGTGTAGCCGGTCTTGATGCCGATGGCGCCCGGATAGCCGGCGAGGAAGTGGTAGTTGCGGCTGACCAGGTGGTAGGCGATGCCGTCCGGGCCTTCGAAATCGAAGGTGTGCTGGCCGGCGATAGCGGCCAGCGTCGGGTTGGCCATCATGTCCCGGCCGGCGATGGCCAGGTCCCAGGCGCTTATCCGGTTACCCCCGTTGACCCCCTCTGTACCGTCCAGCCCGGCTGGATCCTGGAGCACCGGGTGGTCGGTCATCCCGATCTGGCCGGCCGCCTCCTGCATCACCGGGGCGAAGCCTTGGAGTGAGCCGCCGATGTCGACGGCCAGGGCGTAGGCGGCGTCGTTGGCCGAATCGGTGATGAGGGCGTGCAGAGTGGTTCCGAGCGGCCACCGCTGGCCCGGCTTCATGCCGACCTTGTCGGGGAAGGCGTTGTACGCCTCGATCGGCACCGGCACAGACGCAGCCGACGGCAGCCAGTCGGCGGCGATCATGGCCATCAACGTCTTGGTCAGGCTGCCGGGCGGCAGCGCTTCATGGGCGTCGTGCTCGACCAGGACACGACCGGTATCGGCGTCCACCAGAATCTCGGCGGTCGCGGTCGGCGGGGGAGCGGTGGTCGAAGGCACCGTCTGGGCCGTGGCCGGTGCTGCGAACATCAGGCCGGCGCCCAGCGAGACCAGTGCGAGGGGCTTACGTCTCCGCAAGCTAGCGAAGGTTAGTGTGAAATCACCCGGCGAGCGCGTTTGCGACGTGGTCGATGCAGTGGGTCAGGGCCTGCACGTCGGCCGGATCGATCGCCGGGAACATGGCGATCCGCAGCTGATTGCGGCCCAGTTTCCGGTAGGAATCGGTGTCGACGACCCCGTGGGCCCGGAGCACCTTCGACACTGTCGTGGCATCAACGCTGTCAGCCAGGTCGATGGTGCCGACCACATTCGACCGTTCGTCCGGCTTGGCCACGAACGGGGTGGCGTAGTCCGAGGATTCGGCCCAGCCGTACAGGGTGCGGGCCGAGGCCTCGCTCCGCCCGGCGGAGAAGTCCAGGCCGCCGCCCTCCAACATCCATTCCAGCTGGTCGACGAACATGATGATCGTGGCCAGGGCGGGGGTGTTGTAGGTCTGGTCCAGCCGGCTCTGCTCGATGGCGATGGACAGGTCGAGCGACGCCGGCACCCAGCGCTTCTGATCGTGGATGCTTCGGGCCCGCTCGAGGGCGGCCGGCGACAGCACGGCCACCCACAGGCCGCCGTCGGAGGCGAAGCACTTCTGCGGGGCGAAGTAGTAGGCGTCGACCTCGGAAGGATCGAAGCGGAGAGCGCCGGCGCCCGACGTGGCGTCCACCGCGACCAGGGCCTGGCCGGCGGTGCCGTCGGGGCGGGTCAGCGGCATCATCACCCCGGTGGAGGTCTCGTTGTGGGTCAGCGCGTACAGGTCGATCCCGGCCCTCGGCTCGGCCCACGGATGGGTCCCGGTCGCTGACTCGATCACCTCCGGCTCCTCCAGGTGGGGAGCGGTCCTGGCCGCGACCGCGAACTTCGAGGAGAACTCCCCGAAGCTGAGGTGCTGGCTGCGGTCCTGGATGAGCCCGAAGGTGGCCACGTCCCAGAACGTCGTGGTCCCACCGTTGCCGATCACCACCTCGTAACCGTCGGGCAGGGCGAACAGCTCGGCCACGCCCTTGCGCAACCGGCCGACCAGGGACTTCACCGGTGCCTGGCGGTGGCTGGTGCCCATCACCCCGGCCTTCTCGATGGCCGAGACCTGCTCGGGCCGCACCTTGGAAGGCCCCGACCCGAAGCGCCCGTCCCTGGGCAGCAGGTCGGCGGGAATCCGGATATCGGGCTGAGCGGCGTTGGTCACTGTGAAACTATTACAGCAATGGCACGCATCTCACAGCGCATATCCGCCGTCTCGGAATCAGCGACTCTGGCCATCGACGCCAAGGCCAAGTCCCTGAAGGCGGCCGGTGAGGACGTGATCGGTTTCGGTGCCGGAGAGCCCGATTTTCCCACGCCATCCGTCATCGCCGAGGCGGCCGCCGCCGCCTGTCTCGACCCCAAGAACCACAAGTACACGCCGGCCGGTGGCCTGCCCGAGCTGAAGGAGGCCATCGCCACCAAGACGCTCCGGGACTCGGGCCTGTCGGTGGCGGCCGCACAAGTGCTGGTCACCAACGGCGGCAAGCAGGCCGTCGAGGAGACCTTCGCCACCCTGCTCGACCCGGGCGACGAGGTGCTCGTCCCGGCCCCGTACTGGACCACCTATCCGGAATCGATCCAGCTGGCCGGCGGGGTGCCGGTGGAGATCCCGACAACCTGGGAAGCCGGCTACCGGGTGACCATCGAGCAGCTCGAGGCGGCGACCACGCCCCGCACCAAGGTCCTGCTCTTCGTCTCCCCGTCCAACCCGACCGGCGCCGTGTACCCGCCCGCCGCGGTGGCCGAGATCGGCCAGTGGGCGGTGGCGAAGGGCATCTGGGTGGTGACCGACGAGATCTACGAGCACCTGGTGTACGGGTCGGCCACGTTCTCGTCGATGCCGGCGCTGGTGCCGGAGCTGGCCGACACCTGCGTGGTGGTCAACGGTGTGGCCAAGACCTACGCCATGACCGGATGGCGGGTGGGCTGGATGATCGGCCCGGCGGACGTGATCAAGGCGGCCGGCAACCTCCAGTCGCACGCCACATCGAACGTGTGCAATGTGGCCCAACAGGCCGCCCTGGTGGCGGTCAGCGGCGACCTCTCGGCCGTGGCCGAGATGCGGGAAACCTACGACCGCCGGCGTCAGATCATCACCTCGATGCTCAACGACATACCGGGCGTCAACTGCCCGGAGCCGGATGGGGCGTTCTACGCCTTCCCCAGCGTGGAGGGCCTGCTCGGCCGGCCGCTCGGCCCGAACGGCCGGACGGCGTCGTCCTCGCTCGATCTGGCCGCCCTGGTGCTGGACGAGGCCAAAGTGGCCTTCGTGCCCGGCGAGGCGTTCGGCGCGCCCGGTTACGCCCGGTTCTCCTACGCGCTGGCCGATGACGCGCTGATCGAGGGCATCAACCGCATCGCCAAGCTGGTCGGGGGCTGATCATGGCCCGGGTGCTCGTCACCGAGGAGATCGCCGAACCCGGCCTGGACCGCCTGCGGGCGGCCGGGCACACGGTCGACGTCCAGATGGGGCTGTCGCCCGACGCCCTGCTGGACGCCGTTCCGGGGGCGGCGGCGCTCATCATCCGGTCGGCCACCCAGGTCACGGCGTCCGTCCTGGAGGCGGGCCGTGACCTGGTGGTGGTGGGCCGGGCCGGCATCGGCCTCGACAACGTCGACGTGGAGTCGGCGACCCGTCGCGGCGTCATGGTCGTCAACGCCCCGCAGTCCAACATCATCTCGGCGGCCGAGCACACCATGGCCCTGCTCCTGGCCCAGGCCCGCAACGTGCCGCAGGCCCACTCCGCCCTGGTCGCCGGCCGGTGGGAGCGGTCCAAGTGGGAGGGCGTCGAACTGTTCGGCAAGACCCTCGGGGTGGTCGGCCTGGGCCGGGTCGGTGCCCTGGTGGCGCAACGGGCGGCCGCCTTCGGCATGCGCCTGCTGGCCTACGACCCCTACATCAGCGCCGAGCGGGCCAAGCAGCTGGGCGCCACGCTGGGCACCCTGGACGAGGTCCTCTCCGAAGCCGATTTCGTGACCGTCCACCTGCCGAAGACCCCGGAGACGGCCGGCCTGATCGACTCCGAGCGGTTGGCGTCCATGAAGCCGGGCGTGCGCATCATCAACACGGCACGGGGCGGGATCATCGACGAGAAGGCGCTGGCGGTGGCCGTGTCCGAAGGGACGGTCGCGGGCGCCGCCCTCGACGTCTTCTCCAGCGAGCCGTGCACCGACTCCCCGCTGTTCGACGTCCCGTCTGTGGTCGTCACCCCTCACCTCGGGGCATCCACCCGGGAGGCGCAGGACAAGGCCGGGCTCACCATCGCCGAGCAGGTCGAGCTGGCCCTGGCCGGCGATTTCGTGCCATTCGCAGTCAACATCGCCGCCGCCGACGTGCCCGAAGCGGTCCGGCCCTGGCTACCCCTGGCCGAGCAGCTGGGTGGCATGTGGGGCTCCTTGACCCGCAATCTGCCGGCCGAGGTCGAGATCGAGTTCGCCGGTGACCTGGCCGCCGAGGACACCCGCATCCTCACCCTGGCCGCCCAGAAGGGCCTCTTCGCCGTCTCGACCGACGAGCCGGTCTCGTTCGTCAACGTGCCCCAGCTGGCCACCGAACGGGGCCTCACCGTGCGCTCCTCGACGGTCGGCTCGTCGGGTGGCTACCGCAACGTGATCACCGTCAGTGGCGGCGGCCACACCGTCTCGGGCACCACCTTCGACGACGGCGTCCCCCGGGTCATCGCCGTGGACGGCCACGACATCGAGTTGCCGGTGGCCAAGTGGATGGTCCTCCTGCACAACGACGACCGCATCGGGATGGTGGCCGCCGTCGCCGCCATCGTCGCCGACGGGGGCCTCAACATCGTCGACCTGAAACTGGGCCGGTCGGCGGCTGGCGGGACGGCGATGATGGCCCTGTCGTTCGAGCAGGCGGTGCCCGCCTCGGTGGTGGAGTCGCTGGTCGAGACGGCCGGCATCCTCGACGCCGTGGCCATCGGTTTGTAAAAGGAACAGGCGGGGCGGCCGTCCGGTCCGGAGGTCTGAGGGTCGGGAGGCGGCTGGGGTCTGAGAGTCGAGGGCGGGCGGGGGCCGCTGCTCTGACCGGAGGCGGACGACCGGGCCCGGGTTCTTCTGACCGGAGGCGGACGCCGGAGCCCGGGTTCTCTGACCGGAGGCGGACGAGAGCCGGTTCTTCGACCGGAGGGTGTGCAAAGATGCTGACTATATCAGCATCTTTGAACACACTTGATGATATTCGGTGGCTCGAAGCGGCGGCTAAGTCGCGTTCAGCGGGGAGTCGCCCGGCGATTGGCGAGGGGCGGCCTTCTGGGCCGGCCCGGACGCCTTCTTGGCCGCTGCTTTCTTGGCCGGGGCGGCCTTCTTGGCCGGGGCGGCCTTCTTGGCCGGCGCAGCTTGGTCGCCGGCCGGGTTCTCGGCAGCCGGCGCAGCCTTGGTTGCGGGGGCTTTCTTGGTCGCTCCCGCTGTAGTGGCCGGTGCCGCCTTCTTCACGGGTGCCGCCTTCTTCACGGGTGCCGCCTTCTTGGCCGGTGCCTCGGCCCTAGGCGCGCCGGGTGACGGTGTCGGTGCTCCGGTCCCCATCGATCGGTGGCCGGAATCGCCATCGGTCGACACCGGGGTCGGCTCGGGGGCAGTCGGGCGCACGGCACCGTTGCTGGACGCCGAGCCGGGGCCAGGTTCAGTCGTGGAGCCCGCTTCCGAACCGGCGGCCGGGCCGGCGCCAGGATCGGCGGCCGGGCGTGTGCCCGGGCCAGGGTCGGCGCCAGGGTCGGCGGCCGGGGGGGCGCCCGGCCCGGGGTCGGCCGAAGGGCTCGGACTGCGCGGTGCCCATGCGGCGGAGGAGGCTTCGGGGTCGGGGCCCTCGATCCAGCGCTTCAGCGCTTTGCGGCCGGCGTACAGCAACGTTCCCATCAGCGCGACGCGCAGGAAATATCTGAACACGGGGTCAAGCTACCCCGTGGGCCTGAGGGTCAGCCCAGCGCGGGCAGCCAGCCGGCCCGGGCCTTTTCGTGTCGGGCGATGTCGGATTCGTGGCGGAGCGTCAGCCCGATGTCGTCCAGCCCGTTCAAGAGCCGGTGCTGCGTGAACGCATCCAGCGGGAACGTGGTCTCGATCCCGGCCGCCGGTGCGGACACGGTCAACCGTTCGACATCGACGGTGATCTCCAACGACGGATCGGCGACGACGGCGTCCATGAGGGCCCGCCCCACCTCGGCCGGGACCTGGACGGGCAGCAGGCCGACCTTGGTGCAGTTGTTGCGGAAGATGTCGCCGAAACGGGGCGAGATCACCGCCTGGAAGCCGTAATCGGTGAGCGCCCACACGGCATGTTCACGTGACGACCCGGTGCCGAAGTTGGAACCGGCGATGAGGATGCTGGCGCCGGCGTGCTCGGGTTGGTTGAGGACGAAGTCGCGCTCGTCACGCCACTCCGAGAACAGGCCCTTGCCGAAGCCGGTGCGCTCCACCTTCTTCAACCAGTCGCTGGGAATGATCTGGTCGGTGTCCACATCCGACCGGTCGAGCGGGACGGCCGTCCCGGAGACGACGCGTACAGGTTCCATCGGTTGACTCCTAATCCAGGTCGGCCGGGGCCGCGAAATGCCCGGCGACGGCGGTAGCGGCGGCCACGGCGGGCGAGACCAGATGGGTGCGGCCGCCCCGGCCCTGGCGGCCCTCGAAGTTGCGGTTCGACGTGGAGGCGGCCCGTTCACCGGGCGCCAACTTGTCCGGGTTCATGGCCAGGCACATCGAGCAGCCGGGGTTGCGCCACTCGAATCCGGCGGCGGTGAAGATGCGGTCGAGACCCTCCGCTTCGGCCTGTCCTTTGACCACTCCTGAACCGGGAACGACCAGCGCCCGCACCGACGATGCGACCCGGCGTCCCTCGATGACGGCGGCTGCCGCCCGCAGGTCCTCGATCCGCCCGTTGGTGCACGACCCGATGAAGACAGTGTCGACGCCGATGTGGCGAACCGCGGTGCCGGCGGTCAGGCCCATGTAGGCCAGCGCCCGGGACGCCGCGTCCCGGCTCGAATCGTCGTCGAAGTCGTCGGGGCCGGGGACGGTGGCACCGATGGGGACGACCTGGGCCGGGTTGGTGCCCCAGGACACGTAGGGCGTCAAGGCGGCGGCGTCGAGCGTGACCTCCTTGTCGAAGCGGGCGCCTTCGTCGGTGGTCAACGACCGCCACTCGTCGAGGGCCTGCTCCCAGGCGGCTCCGGACGGAGCGAAGCGGCGGCCCTCCAGGTAGGCGAACGTGGTGTCGTCGGGAGCCACCATGCCGGCTCGGGCGCCGGCCTCGATGGACATGTTGCAGACCGTCATCCGGCCCTCCATCGACAGCGCCCGGATGGCCGAGCCGCGGTACTCGATGACGTAACCCATGCCGCCGCCGGTGCCGATCTGGCCGATGATGGCCAGGATCACGTCCTTGGGGGTGACGCCGGCCGGCAGCTCGCCGTCGACGTTCACCGCCATCGTCTGGGGCCGTTGCTGGGGCAGTGTCTGGGTGGCCAGGACGTGTTCGACCTCGCTGGTGCCGATGCCGAACGCCAGCGCCCCGAACGCACCGTGCGTGGACGTGTGACTGTCACCGCAGACGATCGTCATGCCCGGCTGGGTCAGACCCATCTCCGGCCCGATGATGTGGACGATGCCCTGGTTGGGGTCACCCATCGGGAACAGCCGGATGCCGAACTCCTGGCAGTTGGCGGCCAGAACCTCCATCTGCTTGGCCGAGATCGGATCCTCGACCGGTCCGGACAGATCGGTGGTCGGCACGTTGTGGTCCATGGTGGCCACCGTCAGGTCGGGGCGGCGCACCGTCCGCCCGTTCATCCGCAGCCCGTCGAACGCCTGCGGCGAGGTGACCTCGTGGACCAGATGGAGGTCGATGTAGAGCAGGTCGGGCTCGCCCTCCGATGCACGGACGACGTGCCGTTCCCAGACCTTGTCGGCAAGTGTGCTACTCATCAATTCCCACATTCTGAGATAGTGTCTTGAAGTATGGGACAAAGGATAAGCGCGGTCGGCGTTCTGGACAAGGCCGTTCTCATCCTTGGCGCTCTGGAGAGCGGTGCGCTTGCCCTCTCCGAGCTCACTGACCGGACCGGAATGCCACGGGCGACGACCCATCGGTTGGCGGCGGCGTTGGAGGCGCACGGGTTGATCGATCGGGATGGAGTCGGTCGTTACCGCCTGGGCCGGCGCATGGCCGAACTGGGCCGGGCCGCGCAGACCCGCCCGCATCTGTCGTTGGTCGAGCTGGCCGGGCCGGTGCTGGGCCGCCTGCGCGACGAGACAGGCGAGAGCGCCCAGCTCTACGTGCGCTCTGGCGACGGCTCGACCCGCGTGTGCGTGGCCGCGGCCGAATCGCCGCACGGGCTGAGGACCATCGTCTCGGTCGGGTCGGTGCTGCCGATGGACCGGGGCTCGGCGGCCAAGGTGCTATCCGGCGAGACGAGCGCGATCCACAGGGGATGGGCGGAGAGCGTCGAGGAGCGCGAGCGGGGGGTGGCGTCGGTGAGTGCGCCGGTCGTGGCGGCCGGCGACGTGGTGGCCTCCGTGTCGGTGTCGGGCCCGGTCGAGCGGACGACCCGCCAGCCGGGCCGGCGCTACGCAGCAGCGGTAGTTGCGGCGGCCGGGGAGCTGTCCACGGCGCTGGGCGGTTGAGCTCGACCGGCCGGTGGGTCAGCGCCGGGCGGGCTGGCGGCGGACGGCCTCGCAGGCTGACGAGAGGGCCGGGATGAACGACCGGGGGGCATCGACGCAGGCCCGGTGATCGCCGTCGACGGGGAAGGTGACGGCGCCCGGGATGTGCTGGGCCAGGTACTGCTGCCGGCGGGGCGGCACGGTCATGTCGCGCTGGGTGAGCACGATCGCAGTGGGCACGTCGACCTGGCCCAGCCAGGGGGTGGAATCGAATCGGCCCAGGGCGGCGCCGGCCTGGATGAGAGCCGACGGGTCGGCCCGGCTCCATTCCTCTGTGGCCCAGTCGGCGGAACCATTGGAGGACGTCCAGCGGGCCGTGGCGTAGTTCATCCCGGCCCGGCGCAGCGAGTTCGGAATGAGGGACAGGGCACTGGTCAGGCCGGCGCCGAGCGCGCCGACCGGCTGGTTGAACACACGGATCGGAAAGCGGGAGGCGGTGGCGCACAGAACCATGCCTTGTACGGCGTCGGGATGGCGCCGCCACATGAGTTGGGTGACCGGGCCGCCCATCGAATAACCGACGACGGTGCAGGGGCCCAGGTCGAGTTCCTCGATCAGGGCGGCGGCGTCATCGGCGCAGTCCTCGAGCCGAAAGGGCAGGCGACTACGTATGCCGCGGCCGTGGCCACGGTGGTCCATGGCTACGACCCGGTATCGCTCCGAGAGCGCGGGGAAGCACCGGTACCAGTTCAGAGCGGCGGTCGACGTCCAGCCGTGCAGCAGCAGGAGCGGAACGCCGGAACCGCCGGAGTCGTAGGCCCAGGTCCGGCCCCGGCGGGGCAGGAGTACAGAGCGGGCGGGGGGAAGCGACGGCGGCACCGGTATCAAGGTACGGCGCGACCGTCGCTTCAGATGGCGTCCGATCCGGTTGTCGGCGAAAGGGGCGATGTCTCTGCCCCGGGCGTCGGCGGAAGGTCAGATGGCCGGCCGACCGGTGAAGACCGGGCGGGGCTGAACCTCCGGACCGGCCAAGCGGTGGCCGGCCCGGATGAGGAGCGATCCGGCGGCGTTGCGCACCGGACGGGGGGATCGAGCTGACTGGTCAGCGGTGGATGGGTGGTGGCGAGCCGCCCGGAGAAACTCCTCTCGGCGAGCGGCTGCCACTAGTTCGAGGAGCCAGGGATTCATGCGGTAAGTGTATCTATAAAAACATTGCGTTTCAAAAATATTTTGATATAGTCATATAACTATGCCGATGTACCCCGACGATGAGGCTATCGAGACAACCGCCCCCGACGTGGTGGTACGGCCCTCCATCGCCATCGAGTTGGACTGGGTGCTGTCCTTGGCTATCAAGACCCTGTCCTCACAGCCCGCCGTCGATGAGATGTACCGCTCTCATCCTGATCTGGTGGCCGAGGTGCAGTCGTTGTGGGGAGCCGATGAGAGGCTGCCCTACTGCGGCTTTCCGGAGATCGAGGTGCTGGCTGCCCACGCCGGGATGCTGTTCAGCACCGACACCGATGCCCTGTTTGCGGCGCTGGCCGACGCCGCCGCCGATCCGCCGGCGCACCTGCCGTTCCTGACCGAGAAGCCGGAGGCCCGGATACAGCTGAACCGCCGGCTCGAGGTGCTCCGCTCGTCATCGGAGCGGCGGCAGCACTACCTCGAAGTCGTGTCCCGGGTCTGGTCGCAGCTCCGGCCCGAATGGGAGCGCGCCGGGATGCCGGCCATCACGGCCGAGATCGCCCAGAGGGAGGCCGAGCTACGCCGTGACCCCGACTGGTTGCGCCTCACTCCGGAAATCTGCCGGACGGAGCAGCCTTTCGACGAGTTGGTCGACGAACTGGGCACCGACGGTGTGGTGGCCTTCCTGCCCGCCTACTTCGCCGGCAAGGGCCTGATCGTCGACGTCCCCGGTGCCCTGGTTCTGGGCGTCGGGGTGCGCAGCGAGTCGGCCGCCCGAGCCCGCACCGAGCTTCTGGCCCGGCGGCTCAAGGCTATCGCCGACCCGACCCGGCTGGCCGTCCTCGACGGGTTGGCCCGCCACGAACTGACGGTGACGGAGATCGCCCGGCGTTATTCCCTGGCGCAGCCGACGGTGAGCAATCACATCAAGCTGTTGCGGGAAGCCGGGTTCGTGTCGAGCAGGAGCGAGGGTCGGAGCCGGCTGATTCAGCTGGACCGTGACGTCGTCACCGAGGTTTTCGAGGAGCTGCGTCAGCTCCTCGGTTGCGAAGCGGCGGCGCCGGCCTGAGGTCCCATTGACCTGGCCGGCGGGAGCCTGGGTGAGGCACAGCGGGCCCCGTGGCCAGCCGTTCCGCCCGCCGCCGGTGGGGCCGGCGACGTGCGGAGTTGGGGAACGGGGCGGGCTGGTCGGGCCAGCAGGGGTGGGTTCGGCCGGGTGGCTAGAACGGGCCGGGGTGGCCGGCGGGGTCGGGCACCGGGAGCCGGATGGGATCGGCGGGGTCGGGCCCACCTGCGGACGGATCCGGTACAGACCAAGCGGATTCGGACCAAATCTGATTCTTCTCGACAAATCTGGAGCCTTTTGAGTTCTCGGCCTCAGGGGGTGATCGCGACAGCTCCGTGTGTGGAGGTGTCGGATGGTCAGGGGGTGGTCGACGGCGTGGCCACGGCGCTGAGCGCGTCGCGATGACGGTCAACCGCCCAGCACATCGACTCCCGGGCCATGGCCGGGTGATAGCGCCACCGCAACAGCTGCCGTTCGACCTCGTCGGGGTCCTCACCCAGCTCCAGCAGGCTGAGCGCCAGCTGACGGCTCCGGCGCCGGCTCGCCTCGGAGGGCGGGACGGCCAGACTGGACGTCTCCCACCGGTGGTGAGCCTCCTGCAGTGCCGGTGAGAGTCGGGAGACCTGCCGGCGGCTCAGCGGCGGCAGCCGGCGCATCACCTGGAGTTCCGATGGACCCGCCACCCGGCCCAGATCGAACTGGACCAGCCGATTCAGCGTGCGGAAGAACGCCTGGTTCCGTCCGGTGAGGTCGCCCAACCCGAGCGCCTTGGCCGTCTCCTCGAGCGGCATCTCGAATCCGTCCGGCGCCGCATCGAAGCCGGCTGCGACCCGTCGCATGAGCCACGTCGTGCTCGGGCCGATGACCCCGAGCCAGAACCGTTCGACATAAGGACTCCGAGGATCGAAGCCGACCCGGTCGAGGGTCTCGTCGACCCACGGCTTGATCGTCAGCATCTCGGAGTCGAAAATCACCAGCGACACTCTCACACCTCCACAGTAATTTACAAAGTATTTCATGTATATAGCGCACGGCGGATAGAGTCAAGGGGTGGCCGACCAGATGGATCCAGAGGCGATGGAGTCGACGGCCAGGTCGATCCTTCAGGCAGCTAACCGGATCACCGTTCTGACCGGGGCCGGCATCTCGACCGACAGCGGTATTCCGGACTTTCGCGGGCCGAAGGGGGTGTGGACCAGGAATCCGGCGGCCGAGAAGACATCGACGCTCAGCCACTACCTCGAGGACCGGGAGGTCCGGAAGCTCTCCTGGCGCAACCGACTCGAATCGCCGGCGTGGACGGCCCGGCCCAATGCCGGCCACCGGGCCCTGGTCGACTTGGAGCGCCAACGCCGGCTGGTCGCACTGGTGACGCAGAACATCGACGAGCTCCACCAGCAAGCGGGCAGTGACCCGGCCAAGGTCATCGAGTTGCACGGCACCATGCGCCGGGTGGTGTGCTGGACGTGCGGTGACGAGGCGCCGATGGAGGTGGCACTCGAGCGGGTGCGGGCCGGCGAAGAGGATCCGGAGTGCCGGAGCTGCGGTGGCATCCTGAAGTCGGCGACCATCAGTTTCGGGCAGTCACTCGACCGGGACGTGATCCTGCGGGCGGAGATGGCGGCACTGTCGTGCGAAGTGTTCATGGCCATCGGCACGACGCTCGGGGTCCATCCGGCCGCCGGCCTGGTGCCGCTCGCCGCCGAGGCCGGCGCCCGCATCGTGATCATCAATCAGGAGCCCACCGCCTACGACGGCCTCGCCGACGCCGTAGTGAGGGCGTCGATCAGCGATGTGCTGCCGGACCTGGTCGCACGGCCGGCCGAAGGACCCGGCGACCAGCCAGATTGACCGGCGGTCCGGCCGCTCAGTGGCATGACGGGTCGGCGGATACCACGGGTCGGCAGCACCAGTGCTGGCAGACAACCCGGGTCGGCTGACACCTGGGCTGGCAGACAACCAGGGTCGGCTGACACCTGGGCCGGCAGACAACCCGGGTCGGCTCACACTGGGCCGGCTGTCTTGACGGCGGGTCAGGGCACGGTCTCGAATCCGACGATCTCGCGGGAGCTGGAACGGGTCGCGCTCGGCCAGGCTGTGCAAACTTGCGGACTATATCAGCAACTTTGAACACCTTTGATGAGATCCAGGGCTCACAACCCGGGCGAACTGGAGGTGTTGCCTACCACCCGCCCCGATGGACGATCTCGGTGAAGGGGCGCCGGCCTCGGGCCGCCGACCCGGACCGGTCGCCGGCGTCGTTCGGACCCCGGTAGCCGAGGGCGACGGCGCCGATCGGTTCCCAGCCGTCGGGTACACCGAAGGCGGCCCGCAGATCGGTGGGCGGGCGGTGGAGGCGGAAGAAGAGGGCGCCCAGCCCCTCGGCCTCGGCACCGAGCAGAAGCAGCATGGTGGCGAACGAGGTGTCGACCAGCCAGTAGGGCACCGTCCATTCGAACGCCGCCTTGTCGGCCTCGGCGTAGCGGGCCCGGTAGACGGAAGGGGAGCAGAGGGGCACGATGATCACCGGGGCCCGGACCAGGCCGGGCGGCGACGGGTCGGCGACCCAGGCCGGATCGGCGATGGCCGCCCAGAACATCGACCGCTCCTCGGGCGAGGTCAGCACCAGGTAGGCCCAGCCCTGGCTGTGGCCGGCCGACGGCGCCCGCCGGGCCCGGTCGAGAAGACGGTCCACGACCTCGTCAGCCACGGCGGTCGGGGCAAAGTCGCGGCACATCCGGCGCCGCCGGATCGCCTCATCCAATTCCATAGTCAAACGGTAGGATTTCAGGAGACGGTCCTGTGCCCCATTCGTGCGGGCACCGGGCACCGGCGGTTCGCCGAGCCGTTCGGCAGCACAGTTCGATGGAATGAATCCCCGGCTCGTCTCCTTGTTGTAGGAACACGAACCGGGTCGAGTGAAGGAGCAAGATGGCCAGCTTCCGTGATCTTCTGCGAGACACCAAGTCGCGCATCCGCGAGGTCGATACCGCCGAGGCCGAGACCGAGGTGGCCCGCCCGGGCACCGTGGTGCTCGACGTCAGGGAGCCCGACGAGTACCAGCAGGGCGCCCTGCCCGGTGCCATCCACATCCCCCGCGGCCACCTCGAGAGCCAGATCGAGAACCGGGTGACCGATCACGACGCCCACATCGTCGTGTACTGCGCCGGCGGCACCCGGTCGGCTTTCGCCGCCGACACCCTGACCCAGCTGGGCTACAGCGACGTCCTGTCGATGGCCGGCGGGTTCAACAAGTGGAAGGACGAGGGCCGGAACTGGAAGACCCCGGTCAGTCTGACCACCGAGCAGCGCAACCGGTACCAGCGGCACATCCTGCTGCCCGAGGTCGACGTGGCCGGTCAGGCCAAGCTGCTCGACTCGAAGGTCCTCTGCATCGGCGCCGGCGGCCTCGGTTCCCCGGCTGCGCTCTACCTGGCCGCAGCCGGCGTCGGCACGATCGGCATCATCGACATGGACGTGGTGGACGAGTCCAACCTGCAGCGCCAGATCCTGCACAACATGGATCGCATCGGTGAGCGCAAGGTCGACTCGGCCAAGAAGACGCTGACTGCATTGAACCCCGATGTCGACGTCGTGACCTACGACGTCCGCCTGGGCGCCGACAACATCCTGGACATCTTCGCCGGCTACGACGTGATCCTGGACGGCACCGACAACTTCCCGACCCGCTACCTGGTCAACGACGCCTCCCTGAAGCTGGACATCCCCGTCATCCACGGGTCCATCTTCCGCTTCGAGGGCCAGGCCAGCGTCTACCTCCCGCACCAGGGTCCGTGCTACCGGTGCCAGGTGCCCGAGCCGCCGCCGGCCGAGCTGGCCCCCTCCTGCGCCGAGGCCGGCGTCCTCGGGGTCCTGCCGGGGATCATCGGCAGCATCCAGGCCATGGAGACGATCAAGCTCCTGCTCGGGCTGGGCCAGCCTCTGGTCGGTCGCCTCATGGCCTACGACGCCCTGGAGGAGTCGTTCCGCACGTTCCGGGTCAACCGGGATTCGGAGTGCGCGGCCTGCAGCATCCCGGCCGACCAGCTGGTCATCGCCGAGTACGACGAGCTCTGCATGCCCCACCCGATCCAGGCCCCCGTCCCGGCCTGAGCCCCGCCGTCGCGACGAGCGCGCCATCCGGGCCGGGCCCTGGTGGCGC